>NZ_PXZH01000010.1 GCF_003950325.1 Vagococcus humatus | reverse complement strand
TTATAGTGAAGTCAATTCGCTAGCAAACAAAATTGAGCTAAATGTCTTCGGACATTATCATACTTTTATTGAGAGTTTGATCCTGGCTCAGGACGAACGCTGGCGGCGTGCCTAATACATGCAAGTCGAACGCTTCTACTTCCACCGAGTGCTTGCACTCACCGGAAGAAGAGGAGTGGCGGACGGGTGAGTAACACGTGGGCAACCTGCCTATCAGAGGGGGATAACACTTGGAAACAGGTGCTAATACCGCATAATTATCTAGACCACATGGTCTGGACATGAAAGACGCTTTCGGGTGTCACTGATAGATGGGCCCGCGCTGCATTAGCTAGTTGGTAGGGTAACGGCCTACCAAGGCCATGATGCATAGCCGACCTGAGAGGGTGATCGGCCACACTGGGACTGAGACACGGCCCAGACTCCTACGGGAGGCAGCAGTAGGGAATCTTCGGCAATGGACGAAAGTCTGACCGAGCAACGCCGCGTGAGTGAAGAAGGTTTTCGGATCGTAAAACTCTGTTGTTAGAGAAGAACAAGGATAAGAGTAACTGTTTATCCCTTGACGGTATCTAACCAGAAAGCCACGGCTAACTACGTGCCAGCAGCCGCGGTAATACGTAGGTGGCAAGCGTTGTCCGGATTTATTGGGCGTAAAGCGAGCGCAGGCGGTTTCTTAAGTCTGATGTGAAAGCCCCCGGCTTAACCGGGGAGGGTCATTGGAAACTGGGGAACTTGAGTGCAGAAGAGGAGAGTGGAATTCCATGTGTAGCGGTGAAATGCGTAGATATATGGAGGAACACCAGTGGCGAAGGCGACTCTCTGGTCTGTAACTGACGCTGAGGCTCGAAAGCGTGGGGAGCAAACAGGATTAGATACCCTGGTAGTCCACGCCGTAAACGATGAGTGCTAAGTGTTGGAGGGTTTCCACCCTTCAGTGCTGCAGTTAACGCATTAAGCACTCCGCCTGGGGAGTACGGCCGCAAGGCTGAAACTCAAAGGAATTGACGGGGGCCCGCACAAGCGGTGGAGCATGTGGTTTAATTCGAAGCAACGCGAAGAACCTTACCAGGTCTTGACATCCTTTGACCACTCTAGAGATAGAGCTTTCCCTTCGGGGACAAAGTGACAGGTGGTGCATGGTTGTCGTCAGCTCGTGTCGTGAGATGTTGGGTTAAGTCCCGCAACGAGCGCAACCCTTATTGTTAGTTGCCATCATTCAGTTGGGCACTCTAGCAAGACTGCCGGTGACAAACCGGAGGAAGGTGGGGATGACGTCAAATCATCATGCCCCTTATGACCTGGGCTACACACGTGCTACAATGGACAGTACAATGAGCTGCAAGACCGCGAGGTCAAGCTAATCTCTTAAAGCTGTTCTCAGTTCGGATTGTAGGCTGCAACTCGCCTACATGAAGCCGGAATCGCTAGTAATCGCGGATCAGAACGCCGCGGTGAATACGTTCCCGGGCCTTGTACACACCGCCCGTCACACCACGAGAGTTTGTAACACCCAAAGTCGGTGAGGTAACCTTCGGGAGCCAGCCGCCTAAGGTGGGATGGATGATTGGGGTGAAGTCGTAACAAGGTAGCCGTATCGGAAGGTGCGGCTGGATCACCTCCTTTCTAAGGAAAATTACGGAAACTACACATTCGTCTCTTTGTTCAGTTTTGAGAG
>NZ_PXZH01000001.1 GCF_003950325.1 Vagococcus humatus | reverse complement strand
ACTTTTTCAGGATTAATCATCCCTTTTAACTGGTCTAATGCTTGAATTAACTCCTCTAAGGAACTGGTTTCAATGTAATCTTGATAAATCTTCTCTATTCGGTAAGCTAAAGAGGCTTCTATTAAAACCTAAGATTTTTGTGCCATTTTTTCTTGCTTTTAAAAGGCTATTATTAACATCTTTACTATAACCACCTAAAGAAAAGGCGATAATAACATCATTTTTAGTAGAAATATCAGGTATACGCTGAATACTATGCTGTTCAAAATAGTCATTTGACCAAATATCTACTAATTTTAATTTTCGATTAAAATCAGAAATAGCCATATAACTAGAACCGATTCCAACACAAAATACACGTCTTGCTTCAATGATTAATTGAGAAAAATAGTCAAAGTCTTGTTGATCTAAAATAGACATAGTTCGTTCAAATTCGACTGTTAGTTGTTCTTTCATTTGATCAAAAGAAGTTAATTGTTTAGTATTTTGACGGTTAGCTAGATCTTTGCTAAGACGTAAGTCATACCTTAAGTCGTTGTAAGTTTCATAACCTAATTTTTTACACGCACGAATAACAGTAGAAGAAGAGATGAAAATATCTTGTCTAATAGCTTTTAAAGTCAATGATTCTATATGTTCTTGTTTCATTAAATAGTCAATGACTTCTTGTTCAGCGTTGGATAATTTATCATAATTTTGTTTTAAATTTTCAAAAAACATGGCATCACTCCGTTAATTGTCTGCTTTAAACAGACATATTGTTATAATTTTACTCTTCACAAAAAATAAACAACTACATTTTAGCTTATTTTTGTTAAAAAATAAAGGTATTAGCTTGATAATATAAGGGATAAATCGATTTACTTAATCAGAGTAAAAAACTTCTTAAAAAGTAAAAAAAACCTCAATTCGAAAGTTTTGAGTAAAAAGCGGACAAAGGGAAAAAAGCAGTTATAATGTGAAATGAATTAAAACAAAGGAGAGAAAATAATGAAAGAGAAAAACAAATTTGTATCCGCTTTTGAGCAATTCGGACGATCTTTTTTGTTACCGGTATCAGTTTTACCTGGTGCAGGTATCATCAAGGGTATAGGGACTGCATTTAGTAATCCTAATACGGTTGACATGTTTCCATTTTTAAACAACCAAATCGTTCAATTTATTATGAAATTTTTTATAACTTTGGGAGATACAGCATTTAACAACCTTCCAATCATTTTCGCTGTTGGGGTGTCTGTTGGGTTAGCGAGAAGAGAAAAAGGTTCTGCTGCTTTATCTGGTTTATTAGGATTTATAGTTCTTCATTATGTTTTAAACTTTTTACTAGATCAAACTGGTAAGTTAGTCGATACAACTGGCATGGAAAAAGGCGCTGCAAAACTTGCTATGTCTAACGCTATGCAAACAAAAGTTTTAGGAATCCAAACAATGGATTTAAGTGTATTTGGTGGTATTATTGTTGGTATTACAGTTTATTTCGTACATAAGTGGGCAGTTAAACAACAATTGCCAACTTTAATTGGTTTCTTTAGTGGACCACGTTTTGTACCTATTGTAACTATTGTAGTTATGTCAGGTGTAGCTATTGTTTTATTCTTCGTTTGGCCAATTGTGCAAACAGGAATTAGTGCTTTATCCATCTTTATTTTGAAATCAGGGCCAATCGGTACTTTCCTTTACGGTGTGATTGAGCGAGCTTTATTACCATTTGGACTACATCACGGTTTAAACTGGCCAGTTCGTACAACTGAACTTGGTGGTGTTTGGACAATTGGTGGGGAACAAGTAGCTGGAACAATTAATGGTTATATCGCTTCTTTAGCTGATCCAACTATTAAAGCTATTGATCCATCTATTACCCGTTTCAACGGTGGTAAATTTGTTTACTTCATGTTTGGTTTATCTGGTGCTGCTTTTGCTATGTACCGAACAGCTGAACCTGAAAAACGTAAAATGGCTGGTTCATTATTATTTGCAGCAGCAGGAACAGCCTTCTTAACAGGTATTACTGAACCTATCGAGTTTACTTTCTTATTTGTTGCTCCAATGTTATATGCAGCTCATGCTATTTTAGCAGGGACAGCTTTATTCGTTATGCACATGTTAGGTGCTGGTGTAGCAACACCAACTGGACATGGTTTTATTAACTTAGTTATTTATGGTGTGCTTCAAGGACCTAAAACACGTTGGTGGTTAGTATTCTTAGTAGGTATTCCATTCTTCTTCTTATACTACTTTGTCTTCAAAGCAATGATTTTAAAATTCAATTTTAAAACACCAGGCCGTGAAGAAGGAGACGTTCACTTAGCAAGTAAAACAGAAGCTCGTGGTAAGTATGGTCTTAAAACACAATCTGTTGGTAAAGAAGAACCAGCTACAGCTTCTACAGGTAATCCTACTCATGATCAAGCCCTAGCATTAATTGCAGCTCATGGTGGTGGTGCTAATATTGAAGCAGTAGATGCTTGTATTACCCGATTAAGAATCAATGTAAAAGATAAAGAAAAAGTTAATTCAGAAACTATTACTAAAGATTTAGAAGCTATGGGATTTGCAGAAAACGGCATGCAAATGCAATCTATTTATGGATCTCATGCTAACGTTTTAAAAATGGAGATTCAAGAAATTCTTGGATTGGAGGAATAGTCATGCATAATTTGTTTGTAACAGATTTAGATGGAACCTTTGTCATGGATTCAGTCGCTGTTAGTCAACCAGATCTTTCTGCCTATGAACAATTGCAGCCCTTTGGTGATTTTGCTATTGCTACTGGTCGTTCTATTCGAGAAATTGATTATGTGATTGATCAAAATCAGTTAGATGTCTCTCATCGGATTGGTTTTAATGGAGCTTTAGTGCAAGACAAAGAAACTCTAATGTTCAAACAAACTATTCCAAAAGAAGATTTAGTGAGAGTGTTTGACTATTTAAAACGAGAAAGTTTAATTTTTGATGCACTAGATGGTGAAAAAAGAATTGGAAACTTTCAACATGAAAAACCTGCTAGTCTTTGGAATATGGAACTTATTTGTCAGGATAATCCGTTTCATTTGTTAGAGAATAAAGAGATTTACAAAGTCAACGTTCGACCTAACAAAACGGAATGTGATGCTTATTATCACCAAATAAAACAAGCTTTTCCTAACTTAGAAGTTTTTAAATCTGGTAGTTCTCGCATTGAAATTACTGCTAAAAATATTTCTAAAGCAAGTGGAATTGACTTGATTAAACCTGGATATGAGCGGATTATTGCTTTTGGAGATTCAGGTAATGATGTAGATATGTTTCAAACAGCTGACCTGTCTTATTGTATGTCACATGCCCCCAAAGAAGTGCAACAAAGATCTTCTCATGTGGTGAAAGATTTTGCAGCAGCTATTAAACATTTTGTTACACATTATGAATTAAGTCTTTAGTAAAAAGCCAAGTGTGCTAATTTAGTCACTTGGCTTTTTTGATTGAAGTTAATTATGCTACATCTATCTTTTATAAAGTTTTGTAATTAGTAGATAAACTAAAGAAAAAGCCTAAAAAAACTATAACCTGACTATAGGCGTGTCGTTTAAGAATCTGTATAATAAAATTAGATTGATAAATTATAAAAGTCTATGTTATTTATCTTTTTTTCGGTATGATAGATAGCATAGATCCCCCTATGAAATAAAATGATAGCGTTTTTTTGAAATAACAGGATAAAGGAGAAATTACTCATGAAACAATTTCCAACTAATTTTTTATGGGGAGCAGCTACGTCTGCCCCGCAATCTGAAGGTCATTCTACTCAAAATGGTAAAAGTCCAAGTACTTGGGATAAATGGTTCGAATTAGCCCCTGAAAAATTTAACGAAAATCAAGGGCCAGAAAATACGTCTAATATGTATGAGATGTACCGTGAAGATGTTCAGCGAATGAAAGACATTGGGATGAATTCATTTAGAACATCTATTTCTTGGACTAGATTACTTCCAGATGGAAAAACGGTGAATGAAGAAGCGGTTCGTTTTTACCGAGACTATTTTTCTGAATTAAAAAAACAAGATATTCAATTGGTAGCTAACCTTTTTCATTTTGATATGCCTTGGTGGTTAATGGAAAAAGGTGGTTGGGAAGTAAGAGAGTCAGTAGATGCCTTTGCTTATTATGCTAAAACTGCTTTTGAACTATTCGGAGATTTAGTTCCTATGTGGACAACCTTTAATGAGCCTATGGTGCATATTGAATGTGGTTATCTATATGGGTATCATTATCCAGCTATAGTAGATTTTAAAAAAGCTGTCCAAGTGGGTTATCATACGTTAATGGCCCATACTATGGCAGTCAAAGCATTTAAAGACGGTGGCTATCCAGGGAAAATGGGGATAATTTTAAATGTTTCCCCTTGTTATCCACGTAGTCAAGATAGTGAGGATGTCAAAGCAGGACACTTAGCTGATTTGTTGAACACCCGCAGTTTTTTAGACCCAGCAGTACTAGGAGAAATTCCTAATGAATTGATTGAATTAGTGAAAGATCATCACTTAACCCCTGTAACAGAAGAGCTCGATCAACAGTGGATTGCTCAAAATAAAGTAGATTTTATTGGGATGAATTATTATCAACCAAGACGAGTTCAAGCCCCTGAAAATCCACAATTCCCAGCTAGTATGCCATCTGATTTTTATGCTCCATACGATTGGCCTAATAAAAAAATGAATATTTACCGAGGATGGGAAATTTATCCAGAAGCTTTATATGACGTGGCGATGATGATGAAAGAAACCTATCATAATATACCTTGGTTTGTTTCTGAAAACGGTATGGGTGTAGCAGATGAAGAAAGATTTATGGACGAAACTGGGATGATTCAAGACGATTACCGAATTGAATTTATGCAAGATCATTTACTACAGTTACATAAAGGTATTGAAGCCGGAAGTAATTGTTTTGGGTATCATACATGGACATTTATTGATTGCTGGTCTTGGTTAAATGGTTACCGTAATCGTTATGGTTTTTACCGATTGGATTTAGCGAACCAATATGAACGTCAGTTGAAAAAAAGTGGTTTGTGGTTTAAAGAGTTAGCTTTGACCCAACAACTAAAAGAGGAGGAATTTTAGTGACATTAGCAGTATTTGATTTAGGAGGTTCTGCGGTAAAATATGGACTTTGGGATCAAGAGAAATTGCAACAAACCGGTTCTTTTCCTACCCCTAAAACTTACGAGGAATTAAAACAAGAATTAGCAGTCCGAGTAAATCAATTTAAAGAAACTAGTGAAGTAGTCGGAGTTGCTTTTAGTATGCCAGGAGTCGTTAATGTTCAAGAGTCTATTATTGAAGGAATTAGCGCTATTCCTTACATTCATGGGTTTGATATATTTAAAGATTTAGAAACTTTTTTTGATTTACCCATAACTATTGAAAATGATGCTAATTGTGCAGGTATTTGTGAAGTAGAAGTAGGAGCTGGTCAAGGAGTAGATCATTTAGCCTTTCTAGTACTTGGAACAGGAGTAGGCGGCTCTCTTTTTATTAACCGAGAATTATATAAAGGAGCTCACTTATTCAGTGGTGAGTTTGGTTTAATGAAATTAGAAGGAAATAAAATATTTAGTACACATGGTACTGCCGTTTCTTTAGGAAAACGTTACTCAAAGGAGAAACAAGTAGAGGTAAGTGGGGAACAAGTTTTTCTTCTAGCAGATCAAGGTGATTTATTAGCTCAAAAGTATGTAGATGAGTTATATCATGCGTTAGCTAAAGGACTTTATAATATTCAAGTTTCTCTAGATCCAAGTCGGATTATTTTAGGTGGAGGTATGTCTAAAAGAAAAGGTTTGGCTTTAGAGTTGACTAAGCGGGTCTTTACGTTATTAGAAAAAGAAGGGATCACAACAATTAAACCAGATATTCGAGCAGCAGAATTTTTTAATGATGCTAATTTAATAGGAGCTGCTTTAAATTTTAACAAAGTGATTCAATAAATGAAGGGATTTAGAGTATAAAACAAGTGAAACCTTGTTTTATACTCTTTTTTTTGTTTATAAAAAGGATATTATTTTTTTATTTACTAAGATTGGTTTATTATAAATATATAGCCAGTTTTTTATATAAAGATAAGGATAAATAAACATGTTTTTAAAAAATAAAAACTTGTTTTATGTCAGAATAAATTATTCGGTTATATCTTTATTAAAACTTTAGTTATATTTGAAAATATATTCACAATCTTTTTTATCTTAAATAATTTTAAATATAAAAATTGTTTTGTTTGAAATGGATAATTATAAAAATATAGAGAAAACACCTATCAATAAAGGAAAAAGCAAAAAATATTTTGAGAAAACGATTGCAACATGAATAGTTGATTGTTATAATAATTATTGTATTGTAAAAATTATAATTAGTGAAAAAGAAAAATGATAAACGAAGCCATTTTGATATATATTTATTTTAAAAACTGAGTTAGCAGTTATTCTTAATTATTATGTTGTTATATGCTCCGTTTATTAAGTGATTTCTTTAAAACATACAAGGAGGATTTTTGAGATGAAAGTAAGTATCTTTTCAACCTGTGTAGTGGATTTAATGTTTCCAGATGTAGGTAAAGCTATGGTAGAAGTGTTAGAACGGTGTGGATGTGAAACGGAATTTCCTGACAAACAGGTGTGTTGTGGTCAGCCTACTTACAATAGTGGGTATGTTGATGAGAGTATACCTGCTATTAGAAACCAAATTGATGCTTTTGAAGGAGCAGAAGTAGTAGTAGGTTCTGCTGGTTCATGTGTTGCCATGTTGCGTGAGTATCCTGAAATTATGAAAGATGATCCTATTTATTATCCTAAAGCAGTGGAATTAGCTAATAAGACTTATGAGTTCAGTCAGTTTTTATACCGCGTGTTAGGTCTAAAAAATGTAGGAGCTAGTCTAGACGCTAAAGCAACCTATCACCGCTCTTGTCACATGACTCGTCTATTAGACGAAAGGGAAGCTCCTTTTGTTATGCTGGATCATGTTAAAGGATTGGAAATGGTTCCCCTTCCTCACATTGAAAACTGTTGTGGGTTTGGTGGAACATTCTCTGTTAAAATGCCTGAAATTTCTGAGCAAATGGTAACAGAAAAAATGAATGATGTAGTAGATACCGGAGCTGAAATTTTGATTAGTGCAGACATGGGATGTTTGATGAATATCGGCGGAAAGTTAAACCGAGAAGGCAAAAAAATTAAGATTATGCACATTGCAGAAGTCTTAAACAATCAAGTAGACCTAGCTCGTATGGATACACCAAAGATTAACGTTAAAGGATAGGAGGAGAAAGTAACCATGGGATTAAAAACAAGTGAAAAGCCATTACTAGAGCGATTAAAAGACAGTGAAAAAGATGTATTTATGCAAAAAGCTGTGGCGAAAGCCCAAGATGCTCAATGGGAAAAAAGAGAAGGAGCTAGAGATGAATTAGGCAACTGGGAACAGTGGCGTGAGTTAGGCGAACAAATTCGTCAACATACTATCGCTTATTTACCTGATTACTTAGAACAATTTAGTGATAATGTAGCTAAGCAAGGTGGGAAAGTGTTCTTCGCACAAACTGCACAAGAAGCACAAGATTATGTCAAACGCCTTATCATCGAAAAACAAATTAAAAAAGTTGTTAAGTCCAAGTCAATGGTGACAACAGAGGTAGATATTGATCCAATGTTGTTAGACCTTGAGGGTGTTAACGTAATGGAGACAGACTTAGCGGAATTTATTTTACAAATGGATGATTGGGATGAACCTTCTCATATCGTTTTTCCAAGTATTCATAAAAATAGAGAGCAAATTCGTCAAGTATTTGAGAAAAAATTAGGCTACAAAGGAGATAATGAACCAGTTAACTTAGCTCGTTGTGCGAGAGAGGTTATGAGAAAATTCTTCTTAGAAGCAGATATGGGGATCACTGGTTGTAACTTTGCCGTAGCAGATAGTGGCATTATTAATTTAGATACTAACGAGGGAAATGCGGACTTAACCATCAGTGTTCCTAAAACACAAGTCGTTTTAATGGGAATGGAAAGAATTGTTCCTACCATGAAGGAAGCAGAAGTTTTAGATAACTTATTAGCTAGAAGTGCTGTGGGACAAACGTTGACAACTTATGTAACCTTTGCTGGTAAAAAAGCTGAAGACGAGTCAGATGGACCAGAAGATTTTCATGTAGTTATTTTAGATAATGGTCGTTCCAATGCTTTAGGTACAGCCTTTCAATCAGTTTTACAATGTATTCGCTGTGGGTCATGTTTAAATGTATGTCCTGTTTATCGTCATATTGGTGGACATGGATATGGATCAATTTATCCAGGACCAATTGGAGCAGTGCTATCTCCAGTGTTAGGTGGCTATAAACAATTTGGTGAATTACCTTATGCTTCAAGTTTATGCGGTGCCTGCACAGAAACTTGTCCTGTTAAAATACCTCTTCATGAGCTATTGATTGAACATAGACGAGTTATGACAAATGAACTTGGCATGCAGCATGGCTTTGATGACTTCCAAATGAAAGTGATTGGAAAAGGAACCTCTACTCCTTGGATGTTTAAATCTGCCATGACATTCGCTCATGCTGGATCAGCTCCACTAAGCAAGAAGAAAAATATTTCAGTAGAAAATATGTATGATTACGGTGGCTATATTGACAAAGGTCCAGGTATGGTCAAAGGTTGGACAGATGTTAGAGATTTACCACGACCACCAAAAGGCTCTGAAAACTTTAGAAGTTGGTATAAAAATCGTCAAAAAGCAGGTGATAAATAATGACTGAACTTATTCAAAATAGAGAAGATTTCTTGAAAAATTTAACAGAAAAATTAGGAATTGAGCGCCAACCAGTTGAATCACATCCTTTTGAGCCAATGAATCAATTACCTCACGAAACATTAAGTGGTAAAACCCAAGATGAATTATTACAAGTAGCCAAAGAGCGAGTTAAAAAAATTCATACAAATATTGTTGAAACAAAACAAGCAGATTTAGAAGGAATTATCAATGAATTAATTGGCAAATGGGGTAACGGTAAAGTGTTACTACCAACTGATAATAGATTTAAAGAAGTTGGACTTAATCAGTTTGATGCCAATGACTATGCTAATCATTCTGTTGATTTTGATCGTGCTTTTTGGCAAAAAGGTGCTGATTACAGAGAAGAGAACATTCAAACAGCTAGTGAAGCTAACGTTGCGGTAGCATTTGCGGAGTTTTTATTAGCTGAATCTGGTTCGATTGTGGTTGAAACCCATGCAGGCCAAGGCCGTTCTTTACACTTTTTACCTACTCACTATATTTCCATTGTGCCTAAAAGTAAAATAGTGCCTCGTTCCACTCAAGCTGCCGATTTCTATCATGAAAAACGAGCAAAAGGTGAAACATTAGGATCAGCTATCCACTTTATATCAGGGCCGTCTAACTCTGGAGATATTGAGATGCAATTAGTTGTTGGTTTGCATGGACCAATTGAAGTGGTATATGTTGTAGTAGAAGATTTATAAAACAAAAGGTATTGGAGGAATGAAAGATGGATGTAGCACAGACTCTTTTAGCAATCATTCCTATTGTATGGCTAATCTTGTCGCTAGGCGTTTTTAAAATGCGTGGCGACTTAGCCTGCTTGATTGGTTTAGGAATTACGATTGTGTTAAGTATTGTTGGTTTTAGTTTCCCAGTTATGCATAGTATTACTGCAGCATTAGAAGGAATTACCATGGCTATTTGGCCAATTGTATACGTTATTATTGCAGCGGTCTTTATTTACAACGTAAGTAAAGAATCTGGTGGTATGGACACCATTATGAAGATGTTGACATCAATTTCTAGTGACTTACGTATCTTAGTGTTACTACTTGCTTGGGGCTTAGGTGGCTTTTTAGAGGCTGTAGCAGGTTTTGGAACAGCTGTAGCGATTCCAGCAAGCATTTTAGCTGTACTAGGTATGTCACCAGTTAAAGCAGCTGTTATTTGTTTAATTGCTAATACCACTCCAACAGCTTTCGGAGCGATTGGGTTACCAGTTGCCACACTTTCTCAAGTGACTGGTTTAGAAGTAAAACAATTGTCTTATACCGTATCTATTCAATTATTTATTTTAATTATTTTGATTCCTTTCATTTTAGTAGCATTAACGGAAGACAAAGGCTTTAAATCTATTAAAGGTGTTTTTGGCATCACTTTAGTATCTGGTTTGGCGTTTGCTATTCCACAAGTGTTTATCTCTAAATATTTAGGTGCAGAACTACCTTCGATTGTAGGATCAATTGTTTGTATTTTCTTAACAGTATTGATTGCTAAAAAAATGTCTTCTGAGGAAGAAAAAGCATCTGCTGAAAAAGTTAGTACATCAGATGGCATTAAAGCGTGGATTCCTTTTATCTTAGTCTTTATCTTTATTATCTTTAGTTCTTCTTTATTCCCAGTAATTAATCAAGCGCTTTCTAGCATTCGAACAGAATTTCCGATTTACATCGGTGAAGGTGCTAAACCTTATAGCATTGTTTGGTTAACTTCGCCAGGGACACTTATTTTGTTAGCAACGTTTATTGGTGGAAGAGTTCAAGGATTAACTTTTGGCCAAATCCTAGGTATACTAGGTAAAACAGTCAAACAAATGGGTAAAACCATGATTACAGTGGGATCGATTGTAGGGCTATCAAAAGTTATGGGATATAGCGGAATGATTGATATCATTGCAGTTAGTTTAGTAACGATGACTGGTTCGTTCTATCCGTTTATCGCCCCAATTATTGGAGCTTTAGGTACCTTTATAACGGGGAGTGATACTTCTGCTAACGTGTTGTTTGGTGAACTGCAAGTACAAGCAGCTCATAGCTTGAAAGTAGATCCTTTCTGGTTAGCAGCAGCGAATATGGCAGGAGCTACTGCAGGTAAAATGATTTCTCCGCAAAGTATTGCGGTAGCAACTGGGGCAACTGGCCTAGTTGGAGAAGAAGGAAACATTTTGAAACAAGCCATGAAGTATTGTGCTATCTATACATTGATTATTTGTATGGTAGTCTTTGCATTAGGTAAAGCTTTAGGTAAAATTTAATCGTTGAAAAAGTCTAAAAGATTATAGATTTTTTAGACTTTTTTTCATGTTATACTAAAGAAGGTAAAACGTGAGGAGGAAATGAATGTTAACAGAATGGTTAGAAAATTTAGAAGAAACAAGACCAGATATGTTTATCAATGCAAGGTGTGGGGTGATTCAACCTTTACAATTGGTGGTAGTACTTGAAACAGATAAAGGCCCGTTAACTATGATTTGTCATATTCCAGACACCGTGATTGAATTTGTTTTACTTCAAGAAAAAGAGAGAACCATATTTAAAACAGACTACCAAGGAAATTTACAACCTATTGATTCATTTTTATCAGAAAATAATTACAGTCAGGTTCAAGTAAAACAATTTTATAAAACTATTTCTGATTTTAAATATGATTAAACTAGAGTATAAGTAGGTGAAATGAATAATGGCAAAAAGACCTTCACTTTCTGAGTCAGTAGCAAAAGAAATCGAAGAACTAATAAAAACAGAACAATATCAACCAGAGGACCAACTTCCAAGTGAATTCGAATTAGCAGAGTCATTAGAGGTTGGTCGTGGGACAATTCGTGAAGCTATTAAGTTGTTAGCAGCACGCAATGTGGTGGAAATTAAACGAGGAAAAGGGACGTTTGTGACAGAAACACCAGGTTTAACAGAGGACCCTTTAGGACTGGCTTATATATCAGATAAGCACCAGTTAAGTAAAGATTTAATGGAAGTTCGTTTAATGATTGAGCCAAAAGTGGCAGAATTAGCCGCTCAGCGAGCAACTTCTGAAGACATTCAACGTTTGACCCAATTAAGTCAAGAAATTGAAACATTAATCAAAGCAGATGAAGATCATACGCAAAAAGATATAGAATTTCATGAAGCCATTGCTAAGGCTAGTGGGAATTTAGTTGTGCCACTATTATTACCAGTTATTCAGTCAGGTGTCTCCTTGTTTGTTAATTTAACCGATCGTAGTTTGAAAACAGAAACGATTGAAACCCACCGAGGTATTTTAGAGGGAATTAAAAATCATGATCCAGTTTTAGCTAGAAATCAGATGTTGCAACATTTGCAATATAATAAAGAAAAATTACATATTTAATGAAAGAGAAAGTGAAAACTTTCTCTTTTTTAGGTTGACTTTCCAAAAATCTATGTCTATCATGATACATGGAAATCGTATGACGTCAGTTGTCTTTAAGGAGGACATAACATGCAAATAGGATTAGTTGGTTTAGGAAAAATGGGATTAAGCTTAGCTAAAAATTTAGTCGATCATGGTCATCAAGTAGTGGCTTATGATTTAAAACAACCAAAACTTGAAGGAGAGTATCAAGCTAATATTAAGTTGACTCAGTCAGTTGAGGCAATGGTAGAAGCACTACCTGAATTAAAAATTGTTTGGTCTATGGTGCCGTGTGGTGAGCCAACCGATCAAATTATCGAAAAAATGCAAGCATTATTACCAGCTGGCTCTATTTTGATTGACGGAGGAAATTCTAATTATAAAGAATCTGTTGCACGAGGGGGACGTTTAGCTAGTCAAGGCATTCACTTTTTTGATGTAGGAACTTCGGGTGGAGTAGAAGGGGCTCGGCAAGGAGCTTGTTTTATGATTGGTGGAGATGCTACTGTTTTCCAACAAATTGAACCTTTATTCCAAGATATGGCAGTAGAAAAAGGTTACCTGTATGCAGGACCAGTAGGTAGCGGTCATTATTTAAAAATGGTACATAATGGGATTGAATACGGCATGATGCAAGCTATTGCAGAAGGCTTTGATGTGTTAGAGCATGGACCTTTTGATTATGATTATGAACAAGTGGCTCGGGTTTGGAATAATGGGTCAGTTATTCGGTCATGGTTAATGGAGTTAACGGAATCAGCCTTTTCAAAAGATGAACATTTGGATGAAATTCAAGGAAAAATGTTTTCATCAGGAGAAGGAAAATGGACAGTAGAAGAGTCTTTAGCTACTCAAGTCCCTACGCCCGTTATCACAATGGCACTGATGATGCGTTACCGCTCGATGTATCCAGATACTTTTAGTGGAAAGGTGGTAGCAGCTTTACGCAATGAATTTGGTGGGCACGCTGTAGCTAAAAGTGACAAAAATTAAATAAAATAAACAAAACGTCTAAATTCATAATGGATTTAGACGTTTTTTGTTAGGAAAACCTGTTTAAACAAGAGGGATATAATTAGCTATTTCCGATAGGTTTCATGTAAAATAGAAATAAGAGTCTAGTTATTTTCTCTCAGACTTTAGACTGATGTAGAAATAATCAGACTGACTTATACTGTTAAAAAAGAACAGAATGTTGTTATCTTTTTTAATGAATTAAAAGGAGGAAAAGATATGAAACAAGGAAAGAAAACAGGTTTAATTGTAGGAATTGTAGCACTTTTAATCGTTTTATATGGCGTTGTCACTTACAATGGATTTGTTGCGAAAGAAGCTGAGGTTGATAAACAGTGGGCACAAGTTGAATCCAAGTTACAACGTCGTTATGATTTAATTCCTAATTTGGTAAATTCTGTAAAAGGTAGCATGAAACAAGAAAAAGAAGTGTTTGGTGAAATAGCAGATGCACGTGCTCAAATGTCTGGGGCTAAAGGTGTGAAACAAGTATCTGAGGCTAGCAATAATTTAGAAGGAGCTCTTTCTCGATTGTTAGTCGTGATGGAAAACTATCCAGAACTTAAATCAAATGATAATGTAAAAACTTTGATGACTCAATTAGAAGGTACAGAAAACAGAATTTCAGTTGAAAGAGATCGTTATAACCAAGCTGTTAAAGAATATAATGTGTCTGTACGCAAATTTCCTAAATCCGTGGTTGCAGGCGTAGCTGGATTTGAGAAAAAAGACTACTTTGAAGCGGATAAAGGGGCAGAAAAAGCACCTCAAGTAGACTTTAACGATAAATAATCTAAAACAGTTAAGACGTACATAGAATGTAGATTAGGAGGTGGAGTGAGTATGAAAAAGTCCATCTATCAAAAACAAAAACTACTGGTTATAATGGGGTTATTGATGACTGGTTTACTGATAATTATTTTTCCTAACTGTAGTGTAGCAGCTTCTTCTAATATTTTCGTTGAAGATCAGGCACATATCTTAAATGATCAAGACAAAGACTATATAAAAAAGATTAATGAAGAAAAATTTAGTACATTAGATGGTAAACCGCAATATGTCGTAGTAACTTTACCTAATTTAGAGGGATATGATTCTATAGAAGATTATGCTGAACAGAAGTTTCAAAAATTAGGGATTGGACAAAAAAATCTTGACAATGGTTTCTTATTTGTTATTGCTATAGAAGATCATAAATATCGATTAGAAACAGGTTACGGTGTAGAAGATGTTATTACCGATAGTATGAAAGAAGATATCGTTAACGATGAAGCGGTAGAGTTGTTAAAAGATGAGCAGTACGGAGCTGCTGTCATGACTATTAGTCAAAACATTGAAAGAGTAGTATTAGACCGCTATGGTAATTACGATGCTTCTAAGCAGGCAGTTATACAAGAAAAAGAACGGAAAGCTAAAGCAGTTAAATTGCTGTTTACTGTATTAGCCTTTTTAGTTGCTTTGGTTGTGGTTGTTTTTCTAATTTACCAACTTCGTGTTCAAAAGCTTAAAGGTCAACTTCAAAAGGAATATATAGATAAAAATATGAAGGTTTTTATCTATGAAAAATCAGGGGCCTATAAGCAAGTTCAGTTATCTAGCTATTTAGCTAGACAACTTATTAGAATAAGTGGATCTAGCAAGTTATTAAAAGACCAGGAAGAAATGGGCAACTGGCTAGGACAATATTTGATTGTAGATGCTTTGATACAGTACTGGCGTCAAGCTAAGACAAAAGCTCCTTATAGCGTTTCTATTTATATGGATCAAAAGCATTTAGATCCATGGTTAACTCCCTTATTAGAAAATGCTCAGTCATTTGAGTATCCTCTAAAAGTTAATCCATTTACTAAGAAAAATAAACTAACACAAGCTGTGACGACCTACTTTACAGAAGTCACTGAAAAACATGAATTAGCAGTTAGAATCTCTCAACGAAACCAGACTTATATTCATCAGGTTTGTTCTCAGTTTTTAATGCAAAACGGCATTCAGTTTAGAAATACTCTCAATCATCAGTTAGAAATTGCGTTGATGACTTACTATTTTTTAAAAGGAAAAGACTTGTCTAGTCCTCATGTTTTAGATACCATAACTCTCGATGATACTGAGTTAAATAAAGCGTTTCGTTTTGCTGAAAAGAAACGTAAAGAAATCGATTCTAGCCAAAAACAACAGGCATTGTCTGATTTGACCAATATGACGTTAGGGAATTATTACTTACAAAGTCTGATTTGGTCTAATTATCACAGTAGTGGTAGTTCCTCAATTGGTGGCTCAGGAGGAGGTTCTTCCTTTGGCGGAGGTTCATCAGGTGGTGGAGGATTTTCAGGTGGTTGGTAAATTAAGTTAATTAGTTGAGAACTTCTAGATTTGTGCTTACAATAGACAAGAAGATTTAGAATATATATAGTAAAGGGTGTTCTCATGGAAAGTTGGCTTTTTTTATTACTTATTTTAGGTATTGCAGCACTTGCTAAAAATAAAAGTCTTTTAATTGCTACTGCTTTTATTTTAATTATGAAGGCTTTGCCTATTTCTGGTAAAGTTTTTGACTATCTTTCTGCAAAAGGGATTAATTTAGGGGTAACTGTTATCTCAGCAGCTATTTTAGTACCAATTGCTACAGGTAGTATCGGATTAAAGGATTTAATCAATTCTTTTAAATCTCCAGCAGGTTGGGTAGCTATTGGTTGCGGTATTTTAGTCGCTATATTATCTGCAAAAGGTGTAGGTTTGATTGGACAAAATCCCGAAATAACCGTTGCTTTAGTCTTTGGAACTATTATGGGAGTAGTGTTATTAAAAGGAGTTGCTGCAGGGCCAGTTATTGCAGCCGGTATGACTTATTGTATTTTACAATTACTCCAAAATTGGTTTTCTATCTAGTTGATTAGAATAATTATTAAATAATACTAATTATTATCTTTTTAGTTAGAAATCGTGTATACTTAATTTATTAATTAAATAATGAATTCTTAGGAGGTATTCACACATGACAATTGACTATTCAGATCGAGGGAAACAACCTGTTGTAGAAAATATCGAAGAAATGACTCTTCAAAATGAAAATTTTAGAACCACTATTTGGACAGGTGAAAAACTTCAAGTAACAGTTATGACTATTCAACCAGGAGATGACATTGGTTTAGAAATTCACGAAGGTATTGATCAATTTTTACGTGTAGAACAAGGAACAGGTATTTGTAAAATGGGTCCTAGTGAAGACAACTTGACCTTTGAAGCACCTGTAGCAGATGATTTTGCTATTTTCGTTCCAGCTGACACATGGCATAATGTGATTAATACAGGTGATCAACCACTTAAATTATATACGATTTATGCAGGACCAGATCACTTACCTGGAACTGTTCACCCAACTCATCAAGATGCAATTGATGATCCTAATGAAGATTAATAAGTATAACGAATAAAAAGAGAGGCTGTTAATAGCCCCTCTTTTTTTTATTTATTCATGATCATCTAGCCATTTATTTAACTGAGATAAATAAGTGCTATTTTCATCCACAAAAGGCATATGTCGGCTTTTAGGGAAAAGCTCCCAAGAACTATTAGGGATTAAATCATACATCGTTTTGGCAATCAGCGGGGTACATAGGTCATCTGTCCCACTAGTAATTAAGGTTGGCACATTGATTTTATCTAGCTGATCTCGGTAATCCCAATTAGCTAGAGTTCCTGTAGGATTATATTCATTTGGTCCCCAAGCAGTGAGGTAAGAAGCTGCGCCACTTTGTTTTTTTCGGCGTAAAGGTTCAGGAGAACTATCAGAAGGAAGGTCGGCAGCATGTCTAATCATAAATTTTTCATTTGCTTTTAAATAATTCGGCTCAGTAAAGTTTCCTGATGCTTCTGCTTGTTGGATGGCTAGTTGATCTTTTTCATCCATTAAACGAATTAAGCGGTGAGTTTCTTCTTTCCACATAATAGCCGCAGGTAAGGTGCTAGACAAAATTAAACTTTGAATTCCCTTAGGTTGATAATCACACAAGTATTGAATAGCCAACATTCCTCCCCAAGACTGTCCTAGTAAGTGGATAGAGTCTAAGTTAAGGTGATGTCTTAAAGCAATTAATTCGTTCATCCATGTTTCAGCTTTCCAAAGATCTGGTCGATTTTCCACAAAAGATTTTCCGCAACCTAATTGATCGTACATAATAACAGGACGGTTGTTTAAAGCTAAATCATCTAATAATTCAAAGTAATTGTGAGTAGACCCAGGGCCACCGTGAAGTAACACAATTGGTGTTTTAGAGTGAGCAGGGTGGTCTGGTTGAAGGATACGGTAGTAAGTTTGATACTCAAGATAAGGCATATAGCCTTCAATTATTTTCATCAGCAAGTCCTCCTTTTTAACCAAGTATATCACAGGTTAAGTAAGTAAACGTTTTCTTTATTTGGTAGGAAATTATTTTAAAAGTAGGGTTAAATAAGCGGAAAAACTTAGCAATGCAAGAGAATTTGTTTCTTAATCATGAGTTAGTGAGTCAATCAGGTAAACAGTAAAATAGACTACTTCTATAAATATGACTAAAAAAAAACGTAATTATAGTTATTCTAATTAAGGGAGTTAAAGACCTGATAAGGGATGTTTGAATAAAGATAGTTTTTTCATCATTTTATTTTAGCTAAGTTATTTTTTATAAAAGCTTGTTTGGATAAATTTCACATATAAATCACTTGTTTTTTATGTTATTTATAAAAGTGCTTGAATGTAAACTGTTTAATGGTGGTTTTCAGGTAAAGTTCAAGAAAAGTTTGTAAAAGCATTGAAAAATTCACTAATTATTATATAATTAATTTGTTCGTGAAAACACAAACAAACGGAAGGAGAGTCTTCATGAATAAAAAAGAAAATATTGTTGGATTTATTTTATTAATTGTTTTATTGATTGCTGGAAAAACAATGCTAGCTTCTAATGTTTTATTTATTCGGTTACTGTTTGGTTTAGGTTTAGGTTATACACTATCTAGAGCCTATACAGGTTTTGCTGGAAGTGTTAACCGAGCGTATAATACTGGTTCTACAAAATTAATGAGAACGTTAATGCTATTATTCTTTTTAACTGCGCTAGCTTCAACAGGTTATTTCTTCTTAGCAGATGCCACACAATTTGATTTATGGGTTAATCCCATTAACTTAGGATTAATTTTAGGTGGTATTTTATTCGGATTTGGTATGGCCTTTTCATCTTGTTGTGCCTCTGGTGTGTTAACAGATTTAATCACTGCCTTACCTCGTGCAGGTGTGACTTTAATATTCTTTTGTATGGGAGTCTTTTTAGGCTATCCTGTTCAAAACTCTCAAGGCTGGATCATTCATTCATTATTTACATCTGAAACAGGTAAAGCTTTAGGAACAAATGGTGTGTTTTTACCTGACTGGTTTAAAAATGATGGAACAAATGGTTATCTAGGTGCCCTTATTTTAACAGGAATTTTTGCTTTAATTGTAGTGGCACTATCTTATTTATACGAAAAAAAACGCCGTCAAGCGAATACTTATCACGGAGTCCTTTCTGAAAAAATGCAAGATAATAAAGAAACTGTAGATGTAGAAAACTTTACAGTGAAAAGTGAAAAAACTTACTATCATTTATTTGTTTCTCCTTGGACATTAAAACAAGGAGCAGTTATTTTAACGATTATCTTTACAGTGATGATGGGCGTAACTAAAGCTGGTTGGGGTGCTTCTACTCCTTACGGTATGTGGTTTGGAAAATTCTTAATGTTGTTTGGTGTTTCAGCTGATTCTTTAGCAAGTTTCACTAAAATGGCACCTGAATTTTATGCTAATCCTTTATTAGAAAATGGCGTTAGTGTGCAAAACTTTGGTATTTTATTTGGAACGTTAATTTTCTTATTAACTTCTGGACAATTTAAACGCACCTTTATGTCTGAAATGCACTTAACTGGTAAAGAAGCGGCATTATATGCTTTAGGTGGTATTACTATGGGATTTGGAACACGTTTATCTAATGGTTGTAACGTAGGGGCTTTATATACTCCTATTGCTAACTTCTCATTATCTGGTTGGATTTTCTTAATCGCTTTAGTCGGTGGCGGCATTATTGGCAACAAATTTGCTAAAAAATGGACGGCATAAA
Organism: Vagococcus humatus; assembly: GCF_003950325.1. Classification (GTDB taxonomy): domain Bacteria; phylum Bacillota; class Bacilli; order Lactobacillales; family Vagococcaceae; genus Vagococcus_C; species Vagococcus_C humatus. The sequence goes on along the minus strand of NZ_PXZH01000001.1, from coordinate 1,009,783 downwards.
ACATCATAAGAGAGGATGCTTAATATGAAAAAGAACTTTGAACAAATGGGCTTAAATAGTCAACAACCCATTATAGGAGTTATTTTAATCGCCATATTAGCTTGGGCAGGTTATGCTTTAGGACAAACTAAGGCCAGTTTGCCAATGTATTTATTAGCAGGAGTTTTGTTAGGGTATATTTTAACTCGTTCTAGATTTGGTTTTGCTGGTGGAGTTAAACGGATTTATGTAAGAGGAGAAGGCAGTCTAACTAAAGCATTAATTTTAATGCTAGCTGTTACTATGTTTTTAGCCTTAGGAATTCAATGGTTTGCAGCTTCAAATGGAGCAGTAACAGCCATGGTTGCTAAAGAAGGGGAAGCAATTATCCCTGGTACTCAAAATGTAGCCTTTACTAATATTGCAACTATTTTAGGTGGGTTTATTTTTGGTGTAGGAATGATGTTAGCTGGTGGTTGTGCTTCTGGAACTTTAGCTGACTTTGGTGAAGGGGAAGGACATGCAATTATTGCTTTGCCTTTCTTTGTCTTAGGTGCAGCACCAGGACACTGGTTACGTTATGTGATCGATGAGTCTTCTGTAGGTAAAGTTGGCTTTCAAGTCTACTTACCTGATTATGTAGGATTTGTTGGCGCTGTTGTCATTACATTAGTGTTACTAGGAGTTCTTTACTGGATAACTCGTCGTTACGAAGACAAACGTAAACAAGCAGGAACCTATGCGGATCCTAAGTCAGATTATGAAGTATTTGAACAACCACTAAAAGATGCACAAGCATTTAAGTGGACAAGTTTTGAAACTTATCATAAATTCTTTATTGAACGTTGGAGTTTTGTAACAGGAGCTATTTTATTATCTGTTGTCTCTATCTTTATTCTAATTACCACTCAAAAAGCTTGGGGAGTTACTTCTGCTTTTACAGTGTTAGATGTGTATGTTCTTCAAAAATTGGGAATGACTTTTGAGTCTCCAGCCTTTGAAAGTATCTTAGAAAAAGTCAATGCTGGTTTATTACAAGATGGTGGAACTATTCGTAATATTGGGCTAGTGTTTGGTTCATTGATTGCTTTCTTATTGGCAGGACGCTTCAAGTTTAATTTTAGATTTAAAGGAAAAGATGGGGTATACTTTGCAGTAGGTGGGTTAATGATGGGAGTTGGCTCTAGAATGGCCAAAGGATGTAATATCGGAGCACTATATTCAGCTATTACAAACTTCTCTCTATCAGGCTGGGTATTCTTAATTGCGTTAACTCTAGGCGGTATAGTTGGCTTAAAAGCTTTCGCTGGTAAAGTATGTATTATTCCAAATAAAAAATAATTATTGGAGGAATTTAGTTATGAGTAAACGAGTATTAGTAGTAGGCGGCGTTGCTGGAGGAGCTTCAACAGCAGCTCGTGTGAGAAGATTAGATGAATCTGCAGAAGTTGTTATGTTTGAGAGAGGTCCTCACGTTTCTTTTTCTAACTGTGCACTTCCTTTCCATTTAAGTGGTATTGTAGAAAATTCTGATAACTTAGTTTTAATGTCACCAGAACAATTTAAAAAACAATATAATATTGAAGCACACGTTAACTCAGAAGTTGTTGATGTAGATGCTACTAAACAAGAAGTTACTATCAAAAACACTTTAACAGGAGAACTTTCAACGGATCATTATGATGAGTTAATGTTAGCTCCAGGTGCTAGTCCAATTGTTCCTCAATCAATTGAAGGAATCAATCAACAACATGTTTTCACTGTTCGTAATGTTGTAGACATCAAAAAAATTGCGGCTTTTGTTGAAGACAATAATGTGAAAAACATTGCAGTTATTGGAGCTGGCTTTATCGGATTAGAGGTAGCTGAAAACTTCCGTTTAGCAGATAAAAACGTCACAATTATTGAAGCTGCTAATCAAGTTATGGCACCATTTGACTACGATATGGCACAAATTTTACATAAAGAAATTCATGATCATGGTGTAGAGCTTATTTTAGAAGATGCTCTAAAAACAGTTGGAACAGATAAAGTTATCTTAAATTCTGGTAAAGAAGTGACTGCTGAAGTTGTTATTATGGCAATTGGGGTTCGTCCAGAAACTGGCTTAGCTAAAAAAATTGGGGTTGAATTAAATGAACGTGGAGCAATTAAAGTTGACCACAATTATCATACTAACTTACCTCATGTTTATGCAGTGGGTGATGCGATTGAAGTGACTCACATGCTAACGAAGAAAAGAACTCAATTAACTATGGCATTTCCTGCACAAATGCAAGCTCGTGCAGCAGCAGACGACATGTATGGTCGAACTAACCACAACCCCGGTGTTATTGGTTCATCTGTTGTACAATGTTTCAATTTAAATGCTGCTTGTACTGGTATGAATGAAAAAGAATTACAAGCAGAAGGCATCGCTTATGATATTGCTTATGTAATTCCAAAAGATAAAGTTGGTTTAATGCCAGATGCAAAACCTATTTACTTTAAATTAATTTATGCAACTCCTTCAGGCAAGATTATGGGAGCGCAAGCTATTGGTTTAGGAAATGCAGATAAACGTATTAACGTGATTGCTACAGCTATTACTTTAGGTGGAACATTAGAAGATTTAGCTAGTTTAGAATTAGCTTATTCACCTATGTATGCGACACCAAAAGATGCAGTGAACTTTGCAGCTCTTGTTGGTTTAAATGTGTTAAACGGAGAATTTAAACAAGTACCTGTGACACAAGTTCGTAGTTTAGTAGAGTCAGGTGCATGTATCATCGACGCTCGGGAACGTCCAGAATTCCAAGAAGGACACATTAAAGGAGCGGTTAATATTCCATTAAGTGAATTTAGAAATAGATTAGATGAAATTCCAACTGATCGACCTGTTTATGTTCACTGTTTATCTAGTCAACGTAGCTACAACATGGTGCGTGCTTTAGGAAATATGGGATATACAAATGTTTACAATATGGTAGGTTCATTCTTAGGAGTATGTATGTATGAATACTTTAATGATGTAACCACTGGCCGTGAACCTATTGTGACCAACTATCGTTTCGATTTATTATAAAATTAGGTTATGCGACTACCTCGCCTTCTAACATTAGGAGGCGAGTTTTTCGCTAATGATGAGTTAGGAGAAAAAAATGAAAGAAAAGAAAAACTATCAGGGTATAACCTTAAGTATTTGGTTGTTGGTTTTAATTTTATGGTTTGCGGTAACTAAAATAGAACTGATACCTGCTGTCATTTTACCAGCCCCTAAAGAAGTAGTGTTAACAGGCATCGATATCATAAAACATGGCTATAATAACATTTCTTTCTGGTCTCATTTAGGTGTGAGTTTTTACCGATTAATTTCCGCTACTTTTTTTGCTATTATATTAGGAATTCCTTTAGGGTTATTAAGTGGTTATTCGCAAAAAGTCCATGCAGTCATTGATTCTTTTGTTCAATTTTATCGACCTATTCCACCGCTTGCTTACTATACGCTATTAGTTATGTGGATGGGAATTGGTCAAGCTTCTAAAATTATGCTACTTTTTTTAGCAGCATTTGCCCCTATTTATATCTCATGTATAGCAGCAACGAATAAAATTAATCCTAATTACATTCTAAGTGCTCAGACTTTAGGAGCAAACCGTAAACAGATTTTTAAAACCATTATCTTGCCAGCTTGTTTGCCTGAAATATTTACCGGAATTAGAACTGCAGTAGGTGTGTCATACACGACCTTAGTGGCAGCCGAAATGGTAGCAGCAACATCTGGTATTGGCTGGATGGTGATTGATGCCTCTAAATATTTAAAAAGTAATGTGATGTTTTTTGGGATTATTATCATGGGATTAACTGGTATTTTAATTGATTTTGGTTTGCAAAAGTTAGAGAGAAAACTTGTCTTTTGGAAAGGAATGGACTAATGAAAAAGAGAAATAAAAGTAAGTGGTTACTACTAGTTGCACTTAGTTTACTAGTCATCGTTTTACAAGGATGCACGAAAGAAACATCCAGTAAAACAGGACAACCTAAAGAAGTAAATATTGGTATTTTACGTGTGCCAAATGATGAAACTGTAGCAAGAGCTAAACAGTTTTATGATCCGTATTTTAAAGAAAAAGGAATTAAAACTAATTTTGTGGTATTTGATAGTGGTGTAGATGCTAACAAGGCCTTTTCATCAGGGAGTATTGATTTTGCTACTATGGGACACACAAATGGGGTAGTCGCTTTGGCAAATCAGTTGCCTGTTAAACTTATTTGGATCAATGAAGTGATTGGAACAAATGAACAGTTAGTGGTACGAAATGCTTCAGGAGTTAAACAAATGGACCAGTTAGCTGGCAAAAAAATAGCTACACCTTTTTCATCTACTTCTCACTTTAGTTTGCTGAATACACTAGAAAAATATCATTTAACAGATAAAGTAACTTTATTAGATATGAATACCTTAGATATTGTAGCTGCTTGGAAACGAGGAGATATTGACGCAGCTTATACATGGCAACCTACTCTTGACCAGTTGCTTGAAGATGGCACAAGTTTACTATCCAGTGCTGATTTAGCTAAAGATGGCTATGTTACAGCGAATATCACGCTAGGCCGAGATGGCTTTTTAGAAAAATATCCAGACTTAACTCGTGACTTTTTAAGAGCTAACTTAGAAGGAGGAAATTTTTACCGAAAAGACGCAGAAACCGCAGCTGATTTAGCCGCTAAAGAATTAGACATTACAAAAGCAGAGGCATTAAAACAAATGGAAGGAACACTTTGGCTAACTGGAGAGGAATTACTTTCTGATAAATATTTAGGCACTAGTGAAGAACCAGGAGATTTTGCTAAAGTCTTTTCACAAACAGCCACATTTTTACATAAACAACAAACGATTCAACAAGAACCAACTATGGAACAAATTAATCAATTTATCCAACCTCTATACATTGAACAAGCCATGAAAGAGATGAAATAAGATGACAATAACTAAGCCAGCATTTATCGATATTAATCAAGTTTCAGTGGTTTATGATTCTAAAAAAGGACCTGTGACAGCGATTGAACAAATTGATAAACAAATTAATCAAGGAGATTTCATTTGTGTATTAGGACCATCTGGTTGTGGTAAAAGTACTCTTTTAAAAGTGATAGCAGGTTTTATTCAACCGACTAAAGGAACCTGTCAGATGGAAGATAAACTTATTACTCAACCAAGTTGGGAGCGAGGGGTAGTGTTTCAAGACTCTACCTTATACCCATGGATGTCTGTTCAAGAAAATATTGAATATGGGTTAAAAATGAGACAAGTCAATCCTACTATGATAAAAGAAAGAACAGAAAGTATCTTAGAACAAGTTGGCTTACTGCACGTGAAAGACGCTCATACCTTTGAATTATCAGGTGGAATGCAACAACGGGTAGCAGTTGCTAGAACACTGGTTAATAAACCAAAAATGATTTTAATGGATGAGCCTTTTGGCGCTTTAGACGCTTTAACTCGTTTAAACATGCAAGGACTAACGAGAGATTTATGGCAAGAAGAGAAAACTACAGTATTTTTAATTACCCATGATATTGATGAAGCCATGACTTTAGGTAACCGAGTGTGGGTGATGTCGAAAAATCCAGGCAAAATTGAAAAAGAATATCAGCTAGACTATACTTACCAAGCCTTGACAGATGAAAGACATCGTGTCTCAGTGGATGATAAGTATCTGACAATCAAAAATGAAATTCTAGATATTATTGGGGCTTAAAGCAATCACTTACTGAGTGGTTGCTTTTTTTGTTGAGTGGATAAAATAAGTGGTATTCTTTAGATTTGAAAGGGATGTGGTAGAATAAAAGAAAAGAGACATGAGTTGAAGGAGGCCAAATTAGATGGAAGAGTATGAAGGGTGGGAGGAGATTAGTCAACAGATTACTTCGAAAGAAGAACGGCAAAGACTAAAACAAATCATCCAATCATTTAGTCAACATCATGTAATCAAACACCTTATTTTACAAAAAAATCCTGAAGAAGTTTGCCTAGCTTTTGAAGAATTAGGTCCTAGTTTTGTTAAAATTGGCCAATTTTTATCAGTCAGAACAGATATTTTTAAGCCAACTTTTGTAGAAGGTCTAAAACGTTTACAGGAACGGTCTGTTACTCATGATTTTTTAACTGTTCAAACAGAACTTGAATCAGAATTACAAAAACCTTTATTAGAAGTGTTTCAGTCTTTTGAAGAAGTCCCTATTGCTTCAGCTTCCATGGGACAAACTCATGTGGCTTATTTAAAGAATGGTCAGAAAGTAGTGGTGAAGTTACAACATCCAGATATCACTAAAAAAATTCAAATGGATATCGCATTATTAGAAAAAGCTATTCCCTTGTTAGAATCAGTGCCAGAATCAGATGTGATTCATCCTAGTTTATTAATTCAAGAAGTTAAAAAAAGTTTTCAGTTAGAGCTAAATGGCTACAATGAAGTTCAAAATGGTCAAAAGTTTTATCAACTTAATAATGGATGGGATATTATTAGATCTCCTAAAATGTATCCAGACTATTCAACTAGTAAAGTAGTGGTATCTGAGTTTATGGAGGGAACAAGTATCAATCAAGTCATCCAAGAAAAAAGAGAGGCTACTAGATACTCCAAAGAGTTAGCAGATAGAAATCAATACTTAGGGGAAGTGTTGTTGGATAATTTTGTTAAACAAGTGTTTGAAGATGGTTTTTTTCATGCGGATCCTCATCCTGGTAATCTTTTTGCAAGACCACGTCCTTTAAATCAACCTAAAATGCCTAAAAGAAAGCGAATTGGGCAAGTCGGTGACTGGCATTATGAGACGACTTGGCAATCTAATCAGTCTAAGTCAGATTATGAATTAGTTTATCTTGATTTTGGCATGATGGGATCTATTCAAGAAGAGATGTTAGATAAACTGACCAATGTGGTGATAGCTATTTATACCAAAAATAGTGAAACGATTGGGATGGCTTTGCTTCAGTTGTGTCAACAACTAGGTCCAATGAAACGCAGTCGTTTTTTTCTTGATTTAGAAGAATTTTTAGCACCGTATTATGATATGCCTGTCCAAGATATGGATTTCCAGCTTATTTCTAATCAAATTATGAGAATTTGTCATCAGCATCAACTACAAGTACCTAGTGAAATTATGCTATTAGTCAAAGCTTTTTTAACCTTAGAAGGTATTGTTGAGCAGCTTCATCCTTCTTTATCTATGATGGATGTGGCTACACCATTTGCTATGCAAAAGTTAATCGAACGATTTGATGTGAGAAAAGAAGGAAAAAAAGCTGCTTTTGATTTGCTTGCTTTTATTAAAGTGATGCCTAAAATCCCTATTCGGATGTTTGAAGCGATTAGCACTCTAGCCAGAGGGCAATTGCATTTAACGGTACAGTTAGAAAAAGAAGAAAAATTATGGAAACATTTTCAATATTTAACCCAAAAGATAATGGTTACCTTGTTATTAGTTGCCTTGATTATTGGAAGTAGTATACTTCTACCGAGAATGCCGTCAAATTATTTTTTTAAAGGAATAGCTTACCTGAGTTTTAGTTTAGGTTTACTTTATGTACTGCGTTATCTTTGGAGAGAATTAATTCAAAAAATAAAAGAAAAAATAGCTAAAAAGTAACATGTAACTTACATTTTATAACCAAAATAGAATAAAAAGCAATTGATAATAGTTATTACCTAGTTGATTTTAAAATTATGAGTAAAAAGCAAGACAACTTATATAACTTATGTTAATATAGATATGAAATAAGAATAATACTAATTTAAAACGCTTGCTGTTTTTTCTAAGAGTGTTTTTTATTTCAAATTAAAAAACATAGAAGAGTTTACACTCATCTGTGAATAAAATAAAAAGGAGTTTTTTTAATGACAGAAGAAAACAACGTACAACAAACATTACCACGTATTGGTTCACCAGCACCACAATTTACAGCACCAACGACACATGGTGAAATTAACTTATCTGATTATGAAGGAAAATGGGTTGTTTTATTCTCACACCCATCAGATTTCACACCTGTATGTACAACTGAATTCGTAGCTTTCCAAGGAATCAGCGAAGATTTAGCAGCATTAAATGCTGAATTAATTGGTTTAAGTATTGATAGTGTTCCATCACATATTGCTTGGGTAAGAAACATTGAAAAGAACTTTGATGTAAAAATTACTTTCCCAGTAATTGCTGATATTACTATGGATGTAGCTAATAAATATGGTATGATCATGCCTGGCGAAAGCAGTACTGAAACATCACGTGCTGTATTCGTGATTGATGACAAACAAATTGTTCGTGCTATTATTTACTACCCATCAGCAAATGGCCGTAATATTCCAGAAGTATTACGTATTGTTAAAGCATTACAAACATCTGATGAACATGCTGTTGCAACTCCAGCTAACTGGGAACCAGGTGAACGTGTTATCGTTCCTCCAGCTAAAACACAAGCAGGTGCTGAAGAACGTATGAATGATGATACAATCCAATGTAAAGATTTCTATTTCTGTACAAAAGAAATCTAATCTAGTTTAGTTAAAGAGTAGCATACTTGCTACTCTTTTTTTTGATAAGTTAAAGATAATATTGCTTATTTTTTTGTTAACAGGTATTATAAATAAGATGTGAAAAAACCATGGAGCATTTAGATGTGACGTGGTTTTTTGTTGGAATTTAAAAGTAGCGGAGGTCTTCTAATGAAAAAAATCGGATTTGATTCAAAAAAATATATTGAAGAGCAATCAAAATATATTTTAGAAAGAGTTAATCACTATGACAAATTGTATTTGGAATTTGGAGGAAAACTGATTGGTGATAAGCATGCTAAACGAGTGTTACCGGGATTTGATGAAGACTCTAAAATTAAAATGCTGCAAAAGCTAAAAGATCAAGCTGAAATTTTAATGTGCGTGTATGCAGGAGATATTGAACGAAATAAGGTTCGAGGAGATTTAGGGATTACTTATGATATGGATGTTCTTCGCCTGATTGATGAACTTCGAGAGTATGGGTTAGAGGTAAATAGTGTGGTTATTACTCGTTATACAGGTCAACCTTCTACTAAATTATTTATCAATAAGTTAGAGCGCCGGAATATTAAAGTGTATAAACATGGTTTAATTGAAGGGTATCCTTCAGATGTGGATTTGATTATGGGAGAAGGCGGCTTTGCTAAAAATGAGTATATTCCGACTACTAAACCGATTGTGGTTGTTACCGGGCCTGGTGGAGGAAGTGGTAAATTAGCGACTTGCTTAAACCAGTTGTACCATGAAAACCGTCAAGGAACTCAAGCAGGTTATTCTAAGTTTGAAACTTTCCCTGTGTGGAATTTACCCTTAAAACACCCAGTTAATATTGCTTATGAGGCTGCTACAGTTGATTTGAAAGATGTAAACATGATTGATTCTTTTCATTTTGAAGCTTACAATGAAGTAGCTGTTAACTATAACCGTGATGTAGAAACATTTCCAGTAATTAAACGTATTATTGAACGGATTACAGGACATCAAGCAGTTTATCAATCTCCTACAGATATGGGAGTTAACCGAGTTGGTTTTGGAATTGTTGATGATCAAGTTGTCCAAAAAGCTGCTAAACAAGAAATTATTCGTCGTTGTTTTGCAACAGAAGTAGATTTTAAAAAAGGATTAGTTGAAGAAGATATTGTTAACCGGATGCGACTTATTATGGAAGATGCGGGACTGAAAAAAGAAGACAGAGAACCTGTTTTGCCAGCTCGTACTTATAGTGAGCAAATTAAACAACAAACCGGAACAAACGAACCAGTATCGATAATGGCTTTAGAATTACCTAATGGCAAGACTATCACTGGTAAAACCTCTGCTTTAATGGATTCTGGAGCAGCTGTTATTTTGAATGCAGTGAAGGAATTAGGGAATATTGCAGATGAAATATTACTTTTATCACCGGTTATTTTAGAAACAATTCAAGCAATGAAAACAGAGCAATTACATAGTAAAAATACAGCTTTAACAGCCAATGAAATTTTAATTGCTTTAGCTATTAGTGCGGTAACAAATCCAACAGCTGAATTAGCTTATCAACAACTATCTAAATTAGAAGATGCCCAAGCACACTCCACTGTGATGATTGGTAAAGATAATGAACAGACATTGAAACGTTTAGGAATCGATATTACTTGTGATCCTATTTTTGCTTCAGAAAATTTATTTTACATTTAATTAAAAAAAAGCTCTCAAGATTAAAATCTTGAGGGCTTTTTTTAAGCGGATGGAGTTGTATTATCTAAGTCTGTTCGCACCACTAAAACATCACAAGGAGCGTGCCTGATAACATATTCAGATACAGAACCAATTAATAATCTTTCAACAGCGTTTAGACCAGTGGCTCCCATCATAACTAAATCAATCCCGTACTGGGTTGGTAGCTGTTTAGCAATCAATGTTTTAGGAGCACCGTATTCGATTACTGTTTGTATATCTTCTACTCCTAATTTTTTAGCATAATTTTCATAGTCAGTTAGAGTGTTTTTGGCAACCGCAGTTGCTCGGTCAGCCATTTCATCATCAAAAGATGTTACTGATTGAAATGCCCGCATATCAATAATATGAGCTATGTAAAGAGTAGCTTTATTTCTTAACGCCACATTAGCTGCTTTTTTAAATGCTTTTTCTGCCTGATCGGATCCATCAACGGCGATTAAAATTTTTTGATAATGTTGCATGAAAAATCTTCTCCTCTCACTTGTCTGAATGGATGTTTTTAGATAATTTTAGACTAAAAACAGATGACATGATTAAAACTAAAGCGATATACATTAGTGAAGTGTCTTTTCGGTTAATCCAAATAAAGAAACATCCGATTAACATACAAATGATGTTAAGGCGACTAAAAGTTTGAAATAATTGTTTTAGAGTAGCTTCTTTTTCAGGATTAAGTAAATAACTTAGCTTTTCTTTGTTTTGGGATAGGTAGCCAAAAGTAATTCCTTGAATAATTAAAATAATAACTAACAACAATCTAATCATAAAACACCTCATAATAGTATAAAAAGCAACTTGCTTATGCAAATTGCTTTAGGGTTAATTCTAATGGGTAGTATCCGTAGATGCCGTTGGTTACTCTGGCGTATTGATCCCGCGATATATGCAGGTGGGCTCCTCTGTTTTATCAGCAAACTACCAAGTGAAAAGGCCTGTCTTTTGATGAAACTCGTTGGATCCCAATATCAATATAATATGTTCGGTCAACACTTAAAGGAGTAACTCGTACATCACAGATATCCCACTTATATAGTACCATAGTTTTTTATAATGAGCAATTAAGAAGATTGAAAACATAGTCATGTTTATTCGCTTACAACTTTATCTAATCATGTTTTATCTTAATTTAGCTATTATTTAATCGGTCATATTGTTGAGAAAGAGCTTGTTCATATTTACCGGTTAATTTAGGTTGATAGTAGCGAGCATTTTTTAAATTATCTGGTAAGTATTGTTGTTTAATCCAGGAACCTGGGTAATCATGAGGATATTTATAATCAAGACCACGGCCTAAAGTTTTCGCTCCACTAAAATGGGCATCTTTTAAGTGAGCAGGAATAGGGCCGGCTTTTCCTGCTCTAATATCTGCTAAAGCAGCATCTAACGCTTGGTAGCTTGAGTTTGATTTAGGTGATAAACACAGGTCAACCACAGCTTGAGCTAAAGGAATACATGCTTCTGGAAAACCTAATTTTTCAGCAGCTATAACTGCTTGAACTGTTCGGCTAGCTGCATTGGGATTACCTAGGCCAACATCCTCATAAGCAATCACTAATAAACGTCTGCATAAACTTTGTAAATCGCCAGCTTCAACTAACCGAGCCATGTAATGAAGGGCCGCATTTACATCACTACCACGAATAGATTTTTGAAAAGCAGAGATAACATCATAATGGCCATCTCCTTTTTTGTCATGGGTCAATGATTTACGCTGAACGCATTCTTCTATAATAGGAAGAGTTAGGTGAATCTGTCCTGTGGCATCAGGTGGGGTAGACTTTACCGCTAACTCTAATCCGTTTAAGGCACTTCTTAAATCTCCATTGGTTGAATTGGCTAAGTGAATGAGAGCTAGTTCATCTAATTCAACATCATAAGTTCCTAGTCCTCTTTTTTTATCTAGTAAGGCCGCCTGAAGTGCTTCTTGAATAGCGGTTTCTGTTAGGGGGGTTAATTCAAAAATTTGTGTTCGACTTCGAATAGCTGGGTTGATACTAATATAAGGATTTTCAGTAGTAGCACCAATTAAAATAATTTGTCCACTTTCTAAATGTGGTAACAAGAAGTCTTGTTTGGTTTTATCTAAGCGATGTACTTCATCTAAAAGTAAAATGACACCCCCGCTCATTTTTGCTTCTTCTGCCACAATTTGTAAATCTTTTTTAGTATCTGTAGCTGCGTTTAATGTTCTAAAAGCAAGAGAAGTCGATCCAGCAATCGCACTAGCAATGCTAGTTTTTCCAATACCAGGTGGGCCGTATAAAATCATGGAAGAAAGCATACTAGCCTCTACCATTCGGCGAATAATTTTTCCGGGACCAATTAAATGTTCTTGTCCCACTACTTCATCTAAATTTTGTGGACGCATTCTATAAGCTAAAGGTTTTTGCATAAAATTCCACCTTCTTTCTATACAAATGTAGTATAGCATATCTGAAGAAAGAAATTATGCTCCCAAGAGAGCCTAAAGTAGCAATTCTATGATAAAATGAATTAAAATTCAACGAATGAGGCTAAAAAAATGAAAAAACAAACAATGTTAGATTATTTAGAAACTTGCTTAGAAAAAGAATTAGGAGAGTATGATTTTGCTATCGACTGGGATACTAAGAAACATTTAGTAGAAGTGATAGTTGTTTTGTACGGTCATAATAATCAGACTGTAACAGTGGAAGACTTAGAAGGAATAGTTTCTGAAGAAGAAATTATTGAATTTGAAGACAGTGTATTATTGTGTGCAGGGGATACTGATGCAATAGATGAAGAAGATTATTTAGCAGTGATTTCTTTTGACAAGAAAAAAGGCATGTCTAGTCATACATTAAAAGGTTTAGCTAAGTATTTAGCAGCTGTATTAGTGGAAGGTGAAAGTGATTTATTAGACTTTTTACAAGATGAAGGACAAGATGTGTTTGAACTAGTTTGGAATGAAAAAGAGTTTGAGGAAACAGTTGCGACGGTAAAAGGTGAAGATGTTTTATTACCTTATCCTAGATATTAGAAAGAGAGCATAAAAAATGAAGTGGACACAGTTAACGATTAAAACAGAAAGTGAAGCAGTAGAAGCTGTTTCTAATATTTTAATGGAAGCAGGAGCAGCAGGCGTCGCAATTGAAGATGCTAAAGATTTAGAAAACTATCAACCTGATTTATTAGGCGAAATAATTAATAAAGAATCCTTAGATTTTATCCAAGAAGGAGCTCTAGTTATGGCTTACTTCCCAGAAACCACGTATTTACCTGAATTGTTACCTGGAATTGAAACAAAAGTTTATGAACTTCCTAAGTTTGGTTTAGAAATAGGTGAAGCTGTTATTACAACTAATGTACTAGAAGAACAGTCTTGGGAAACAGCTTGGAAAAAGTATTATCATCCGATTGCCATTAGTCGCTTTTTAACAATTGTTCCTAAGTGGGAGTCTTATCAGCAAACACGTTCAGATGAACGTGTGATTTATTTAGATCCAGGTATGGCATTTGGAACTGGCACTCATCCTACGACTTATTTAAGTCTTCATGGACTAGAGATGGTACTTAGAGGCGGAGAAACTGTAGTGGATGTTGGTACAGGTTCAGGGGTGTTAAGTATTGCTAGTAAACATTTTGGAGCTAAAGAGGTTTATGCCTATGATTTAGATCAGGTAGCAGTTCAAGCTGCAGAAGAAAATATGGCACTAAACCCTGTTGCAAAAGATGTAAAAGTGGCAGCTAATGATTTGTTGACTGGTGTAAATTTAAAAGCAGATGTAGTTGTGGCTAATATTTTAGCAGATATTATTTTGAAATTAATCCCAGATGCTTGGCGGATTTTAAAAGAAACAGGGGTACTGATTGTATCAGGTATTATTGAAGATAAAAAAGCAGAAGTGGTTGCTGATGCCCTTGAGCAAGGATTTGTTTTACAAGAATTACTTCAAAAATCAGATTGGTATGGACTTATTTTTGAAAAACCAGCTTTGGAGGAATAGAATTTATGCAACGTTACTTTTTAAATGAAACTTATGAAGTGGCTAAAGAACAAGGTTTTTCCCTCATTGGTGAAGACTATCATCATGCGGTTCATGTGATGCGTATGGAAGTAGGAGATTGCTGTTACTTAGCTTTTCAGGATCAACAAGCTATTGTCGGTGAAATTACACATGTAACAGCTGAAAAAGCGGAATTAAAAGAGGTTCAAAAAGAAAATCAAGAAAAAGAATTACCAGTAGAAGTGACTATTGCTTGCGGTTATCCAAAAGGAGATAAACTCGAGTGGATTATTCAAAAAGGAACAGAACTTGGCGCTTGTCAATTTATAGGGTTTCCTAGTCAAACTTCTGTTGTGAAATGGGATCAAAAAAAATTACAAAAAAAACAACAACGTTTTGAAAAAATAGCTAAAGAAGCAGCAGAACAAAGTCACCGCACTCTTCAACCTACTGTTCAACTATTATTAGCAACAACTGAACTTTATCAGCAGATAAATGAATTTGATCATTGCTTAATTGCCTATGAAGAATCTGCTAAACAAGGAGAAACCAAGCAATTAGTTAAAACCCTACAAGAAATTCAACCAACTGAGAGCTTGTTGTTAATCTTTGGGCCAGAGGGAGGATTTCATCCAAGTGAAATAGAAAAGTTAGAACAATTAGGGGCTAAGCGATGTGGTTTAGGACCTCGAATTTTAAGAGCGGAAACTGCTCCTTTATATGCATTAAGTACAATTAGTTATCAATTAGAATTAATGTGATAGAATAAAGGTACATAAAAACAAGGGTTGTATTGAAAAGGATGGAAATTAACGGTATAATTTTCATCATAATTTAAGAAAAAGCACTCATTGTCAGTGCTTTTTTTTGTAAGGGAGTGAGTAGTATGCCGACACAAAAAGATTTGACTGGTAGAGAAGTCATTGACATGGTTTCGCAGTATATGAGTCAGGAACATACTAAATTTGTTGAAAAAGCCTATGAATTTGCAAAAACAGCTCATGAAGGGCAAACGAGAAAATCTGGGGAGCCTTATATTGTTCATCCTATTCAAGTAGCTGGGATACTAGCTAGTTTACACATGGATCCTTTTACAGTTGCTACTGGGTTTTTACATGATGTGGTAGAAGATACACCTGTTACGTTAGAAGATTTAGATAAAGAATTTGGACCAGATGTAGCTATGCTTGTTGATGGTGTAACGAAGCTAGGTAAAATTAAATATAAATCCCATGAAGAACAATTGGCAGAAAACCACCGTAAAATGTTATTAGCTATGGCACAAGATTTGCGAGTTATTATGGTAAAACTAGCAGATAGATTGCATAATATGCGCACATTGAAACATTTACGTCCAGATAAACAACGGCGTATCTCTCAAGAAACTTTAGAAATTTATGCACCACTTGCTCATCGTTTAGGGATGAGCCGAATTAAGTGGGAACTAGAAGACACGGCTTTACGCTATTTAAATCCCCAGCAATATTACCGAATTGTTCATTTGATGAATTCTAAACGAAATGAACGGGAATCTTACATTAATGAAACGGTTGGTCAAATTAGAGAAGCGACAGAAGAGTTGTCCATTGAAGCAGATATTTACGGTAGACCTAAGCACATTTATTCGATTTATCGTAAAATGAAAGATCAAAAAAAAGAGTTTGAAGAAATTTATGACTTGTTAGCGATTCGAGTGATTGTTAGTACCATTAAGGATTGTTACGGTGTTTTAGGTGCCATTCATACGAAATGGAAACCTATGCCAGGTAGATTTAAAGACTATATTGCTATGCCTAAAGCCAATATGTATCAATCTCTTCATACAACAGTGATTGGTCCTAAAGGCAATCCAGTGGAAATCCAAATTAGAACTCAAGAAATGCACGAAATTGCTGAATTTGGGGTAGCGGCACACTGGGCTTATAAAGAAGGTAAATCCGCTAAAGAAGATGAGGATAATCGTCAGCTTGGTTGGTTTAGGGAAATACTTGAATTACAAGCAGAATCTTATGATGCTTCCGATTTTATGGAAAGTGTCAAAGGGGATATTTTTGGAGATAAGGTCTACGTGTTTACTCCTAAAGGGGATGTAACAGAGCTACCAAAAGGCAGTTGTCCTTTAGACTTTGCTTATAGCATTCATACAGAAATTGGGAATAAAACAACTGGAGCAAAAGTCAATGGCAAGATGGTTCCTCTTGATTATAAGCTTAAAAATGGGGACATTATTGAGGTGTTGACTTCTCCTAACTCATTTGGGCCAAGTCGTGACTGGGTTAATATGGTAGCTACGTCTAAAGCACGAAATAAAATTAAACGTTTCTTTAAAGATAAAGACCGAGAAATGAATTTGGATAAAGGAAAAGAACTGTTAGAAAAACAGTTGTTAGAGATGAGTTTCCAACCAAAAGAATTTATGAATAAAGAAAAAATTTCGGAAATATTAGATCGGTTTAGCTATCAAACAGAAGAAGATTTATATGCTGGAATTGGTTATGGCGAAGTTAATGCTAAGATGATTGCTAATCGTTTAACAGAGAAAAAGCGCCGAGAATTAGAAGTTGAACGAAAAAAACAAGAAGTCGAAGAGATGATCAATCAGCCTGTTAAGAAAGAACCAGAAAAAATGAAAGTTCGTCATGAAGGTGGCGTGGTCATTCAAGGAGTAGACAACTTGTTAATTCGAATCAGTCGTTGTTGTAATCCTGTTCCTGGAGACGATATTATTGGCTATATTACCAAAGGTCGAGGAATTTCTATTCACCGAAAAGACTGTCCCAATATGATAAATAATCAAGCTATTAGTGAACGACTAATAGAAGTTGAATGGGAAGACACTGCAGCTGTAGGTCAACAAACTTATAATGCAGAGTTAGAAGTTTACGGAGCAGATCGTTCTGGTTTATTAAATGATGTGTTGCAAGTTGTTAATGCATTTACTAATAATTTATTACGAGTAGAAGCAAGACCGAATAAAAATAAAACAGCTACCATTTTAATGACAGTAAGTATTCAAAATTTATCCCATTTAGAAAGAATTGTGGATAAAATTAAAAGTGTCCCAGATGTTTATAGTGTGCGTCGGACAAACGGTTAAGAGAATGAGAGATAAAGGATGATAGCAACATGAAAATTGTGGTTCAAAAAGTTAGTCAAGCAAGTGTATCAGTGGATAATCAAGTGCTTTCTAGTATTCCACAAGGATTAATGCTTTTAGTTGGTGTTAAAGAAGGAGATACAAAAGAAGAAGCAGATTATTTGATTAAAAAAATTAGTCAAATGCGTATCTTTGAAGATGAAGAGGATAAGATGAATTTATCCATTGCAGATGTTAAAGGAGAAATATTATCTATTTCGCAATTTACCTTATTGGCTAACACAAAAAAAGGAAACCGGCCAAGTTTTACTCGAGCTGCTAAGCCAGAAGAGGCTAATGAGCTTTATTTATACTTAAATGAAGGACTTAGAGAAAAAGGAATTCCGGTGTATGAAGGACAGTTTGGCGCTCATATGGAAGTGTCTTTAATTAATGATGGTCCAGTAACGATTGTTTTAGATACTGATTACAAATAAAGTGAAACAAAGAAAAGGTCTACTTCAAGTAATTAATTACTTGAAGTAGACCTTTTTGTTAAAGTTTATTCAAAATAATCCATCAAGGCATTTTTAACAGCAAGTGCTACTTTTTTCTGATAATCTTTGCTATTAATAAGGTAGGCATCTCCATCGTTATTCATATAACCTAATTCTAACAGAAGTGCTGGTTGATGATTATCTCTTAAAACTTGATAGTCTCCAAATTCTGTTCCTCGGTTTGTTAGAGGAAGTTCTTGTTTGATATGGCTGTTGACTGTTTCTGCTAAAGGAATATCTTTTTCATTATAGTAGTAAGTAGTTGTTCCAGATGCCTCATTTGGATGTTGACTTGAGTCGAAATGGAAACTAATAAATACATCAGCTTTTGCTCGGTTACTTTTTCCAGCAATACCTGACAGAGAAATAAATGAGTCATCTCGTCTAGTCATAATGACATTGGCACCTAATGATTTTAACTCTTTTTCAACGGCTAGTGCTGTTTTTAAGGTGACATTTTTTTCATAAATCCGCTCGTCATTACTTAAAGAGCCAGCATCATATCCACCATGTCCTGGATCTAGGACAATAGTTGTTTCAGCAATAGACGTGATTTTATTATGTTTATTCGGTTTGCCAAAACTGACTACCCAATTAGCGACATAACCTTTTTGTCCGTTCGCTGTTTTAACTTGATACCAGTCGCCATCATTTTCTAGAAAATGAATTTTTTCTCCGCGACCGAGAGTAGTTAATACCTGGCTGTCAATTGAGGGTTCTGTCCGAATTTTGGTTCCATCTTGTCTTGCGAATAAAGTTTCAGAACTTAGATCTTTTTCTTGTTGTTTATTATTTTCTACATTAAGTAATTGAGAAAAAACCCAACCTTCTTTGTTATCAACGGTTACATAAGACCAGCCATGTTGCTCTTTGGTAATCGTTACCTTGGTTTGTTTATCTAGGGTGGCAATTTTTTTACTTTCAGTTGTAGGATCTTCCCTAAGATTGGTTTTAGGTGTGTTAATTTTTGCTGCGATATTAGTAGCAGGGCTGGTTTCTTTGTTTGAAACTAACCAACTAGCTACCCAGCCTGTGTCATTATCGTTAAATTTAACTCGGTACCAGTGATTTTTCTCTTCTAAAATCGTTAACTTATCTCCTTTTTTAACCTGTGACTGAATGTCAAAGTCAATACTTGGACCAGTTCTGACGTTCATAGCTATTGGATCAACAGTCACAACTTTATATTTTCCTAAACTAAGCAAGGAAAATATAACCATTAAAATAATAATGATATTTAAACTAATTAATCGAAGTTTATTGCCTTTCATAAAACTATTTTTCATAAATTTTCCTCACTTTTAAAAACAAGCTGTTCTCATTATAGCAAAATTTTAAAAAAGAAAGTAGTCTCTCTTTCGTTTTTTGGATTAGATTAAAATTGAATGAGACTTGACAATTATAGAAAATTTTAGTAACGTGTAAATAATACATAATAAATATAGTGAATCAATGAAAGAGAAAAGTAACTAAACTAGTTAGATGTTTCAAGAGAGAAGTTTCAAGGGCTGAGAAAACTTCAACATCTCTTTAGGGAAAGACACTCTGGAGATGAGTAGTAAAAAGCTACTCCGTGACGAGCGTTAATCGTTAGAGTCGAAAGAGAAAATTACTCTTTCAAATTTAGGTGGTACCGCGTAGATAATTCGCCCTTGTATAATGTTACAAGGGCTTTTTTTATTACAAAAAAGGAGAGGAACAGTTATGAAATATCAAAAACCAAAAGGCACCCAAGATATTTTACCAGGCGAAGTTGAAAAATGGCAATTTCTAGAAAAAACAGCAAGAGAATTATTTGGTCGTTACCAATTTCATGAAATTCGTACGCCAATTTTTGAACATTATGAAGTGATTGCGCGAAGTGTTGGGGATACAACAGATATTGTTTCTAAGGAAATGTATGATTTTTATGATAAAGGGGACCGTCACGTTACTTTACGACCAGAAGGAACTGCGCCGACTGTTCGAGCATTTGTTGAACATAAATTATTTGGACCAGAATATCAAAAACCTTATAAAACCTTTTATATGGGACCTATGTTTCGTTATGAAAGACCTCAAGCAGGACGTATGCGTCAATTTCACCAAATTGGGGTAGAAGTTTTTGGAAGTGATAATCCTGCAGTTGATGTGGAAACGATTATGATGGCAATGGAATTTTATCAATCATTAGGCGTTAAACATTTAGAGTTAGTGATTAACTCTTTAGGAGATAAAGAAAGTCGGGCTACTTATCGTCAAGCCTTGATTGACTATTTAGAGCCCTTTGAAAATCAGTTAAGCGAGGACTCTAAACGTCGTCTACACGAAAATCCGTTACGTGTTTTAGATAGTAAAGAGGAGCAAGATAAAGAAATTGTTTTAAATGCCCCTTCTATTTTAGATTATTTAAATGAAAGTTCTAGTGCTTATTTTAATCAAGTTCGTGAATTATTAGATGAATTAGATATCTCTTATACGATTGATCACCGCATGGTTCGAGGTCTTGACTACTATAACCATACGATCTTTGAGATTATGAGTGCTGCACCAGGATTTCAAGGAGCAATCACAACAGTCTGTGCTGGTGGCCGTTATAATGGCTTAGTGGAAGAGCTAGGTGGACCAGATGTTGGCGGCATTGGTTTTGCATTAGGAATGGAAAGAGCTATTATTACGTTAGAAGCAGAAGGAATTACTATTCCAACTAGTCAACCACTAGATGTCTATGTAGTCGGAATTGGGGACAGGACTAATGGAGCGACGTTAAAATTAGTGAGTCATTTAAGAAAATTAGGTTATTCAGCTGACCGAGATTACATGAACCGAAGTGCTAAAGCTCAGTTTAAGTCAGCTAATAAACAACAAGCCTCTTTTGTGATAACTATTGGAGAAGACGAGCTAGACAAACAAGTGGCCCAAATTAAACATATGGGAACAGGGGAACAACAAACAGTTCCATTTACCGAGTTATATCAAGATATAAATTCTTTACTAAAACAGTAGACTAAAAGCAGATAGATTTAGGAATGAAAGAGGGAGAAAAGTTATTATGTCACAGCGTACAATGTATTGTGGAGAAGTTTCAGAAAAAGTATTAGATCAACAGATTACTTTAAAAGGTTGGGTGCAAAAGCGCCGAGATTTAGGTAATTTAATTTTTATCGACTTAAGAGATAGAGAAGGCTATGTTCAAGTAGTCTTTAATCCTGAGCACAGTGAAGAAGCTTGGAAAGTGGCAGATAAATGCCGATCAGAATATGTAATAGAAATTACAGGGAAAGTTGTGTTACGTGATGCTTCTGTTGTCAATAAACAAATGAAAACAGGGCAATTTGAAATTATGGCTGAAGCAATCACTATTTTAAATGAAGCTAAAACAACTCCGTTCACTATTGAGGAAGCTTCGAATGTGAATGATGATACTCGGATGAAGTATCGTTACATTGATTTAAGACGTCAAGAAATGTTTCAAAATTTAAAACTTCGCCACGCTGTTACCCGTTCTATTCGTCATTATTTAGATGACAATGGTTTTATGGACATTGAAACACCTTATTTAGGAAAATCAACTCCAGAAGGTGCTCGTGATTATTTAGTTCCTTCTAGGGTCCATAAAGGTCATTTTTATGCTTTACCACAGTCTCCTCAAATTCATAAACAGTTATTAATGGGAGCAGGGATTGATCGTTACTATCAAATTGTTCGCTGTTTCCGAGATGAAGATTTACGTGGAGACCGTCAACCAGAATTTACTCAAGTGGACTTAGAAACCTCTTTCTTAACAGCTGAAGAAATTCAAACTTACACAGAAAACATGTTAGCTAAAGTCATGAAAGAAACGAAAGGATTAGACATTCCTACTCCGTTTCCACGTATGAGCTATCAAGAAGCGATGGAACGTTTTGGTAGTGATAAACCAGATACTCGCTACGGCATGGAATTAATCGATGTGAGTGATGTGGTAAAAGATGCTGGATTTAAAGTATTTACTCAAGCGATTGAAAATGGTGGACAAGTTAAAGTCATTGTAGCAGAAGGAGCAGCTAGTCAGTATTCTCGTAAAGATATTGATCATTTAGGTACTTATGCTGCCCAATTTGGAGCGAAAGGTTTAGCTTGGGTAAAAGTAGAAGAAGATGGCGTGAAAGGACCAATTGCTAAATTCTTAGGCGAAATTTCTGAAGCACTTTTAGAAAAAACAGGAGCTAAAAGTGGTGATTTAATTTTATTCTGTGCTGATAAAGCAAGTGTTGTTGCTGATTCATTAGGTGGTTTACGAACTCGTTTAGCAAAAGAATTAGATTTAATTGATACAACTAAATTTAATTTCTTATGGGTGGTTGATTGGCCACTATTTGAATACGATGAAGAAGCAGATCGCTACGTGGCAGCTCACCATCCATTTACTATGCCAAAAGCAGATCAAATTGATTTACTAGAAACAGCACCAGACCAAGTTCATGCTCAAGCTTATGATGTTGTATTAAATGGTTATGAAATTGGTGGAGGTTCTCTTAGAATTTATGAACGAGATGTTCAAGAGAAAATGTTTAAAGCTTTAGGATTTACTCAAGAATCAGCAGAAGCTCAGTTTGGCTTTTTAATGGAAGCTCTAGATTATGGTTTCCCACCTCATGGCGGTTTAGCTCTTGGTTTAGACCGATTTGTTATGATTTTAGCAGGTAAAGACAATATCCGAGAAGTGATTGCTTTCCCTAAAAATGGTCGTGCAATGGATCCATTAACTGCAGCACCAGGTACAGTTTCTTCGCAACAATTAGAAGATTTAGATTTAAACATTGTAGAATAATTAAAATTTACACAATAAAGAGCAATCTTCCAGGATTGCTCTTTATTTATATAGGGCTTATCGTTATAATGGGAGTGACTAAAAGTAGAGGAGCGACTCACTTAATAAAATGAAAGAGATAAGAGAGAAGTTACAACTGGTTAACAATGAGTACACGAAAAAAAGTACTGTAGCTGTTCTTTATGCAATCATTGCATCAGTGGCTTTAAATGTTTTTTGGCGACCGGGAAATATTTATGCAAGTGGAGTAACAGGGATTGCCCAAATTGTGACGTCCGTTATGGAAAGAATGACTGGGTCAGAACCTCCTGTTTCGATTATTTATTACTTGTTAAATTTTCCTTTGTTTATTTTAGCTTGGAAGCAAATCAGTAAAAAGTTCACCATTTTTACAGCGGTGACAGTTACTTTAACCACAATTGCTATCCAACTAATGCCAGTGACCCCCTTAACAACTGACCCTATTATTTGTGCAGTATTTGGTGGGGCAGTAAACGGTTTTGGGATTGGTTTTGCTTTGAAGAATGGTATATCTTCAGGTGGGTTAGATATTGTTTCCATTACGATTAGAAAGTTAACTGGTCGAACAGTTGGCTCGATTGCTATTATTGTTAATGGAAGTATTGCTTTAACTGCAGGTTATTTGTTTGGTTGGCCCTATGCTTTTTATAGTGTGTTGTCTTTCTTTGTAAGTGGTAAAGTAACGGATGCCGTTTTTACCAAACAACAAAAATTGCAGGTAATGATTATTACCAAGGAACCAGACAAAGTGATTGAAAGTGTTCAAGAGCGTTTGCGTCGAGGGATTACGATCATCCATGATGCCGAGGGAGCTTACGATCACGGTGAAAAAACAGTTTTATTAACGGTTATTACTAGGTTTGAGTTACATGTGTTTGAAGAAGCAATGATGGAATCAGACCCTAAAGCCTTTGTTAGTATTGCAGATAATGTGCAAATTTTAGGGAATTTTTATGATCCAGGTATGTAGTATAATTGGTCAAGTTTTAGATTAAACAAAAGAACCAGATGGTAGTCTCCAAGGTTAGGAGAGCTTCATCTGGTTTTTTTGTTGGTTATTCGTTAAAAATAGTTCCTTTTTAGCTCGTGTAAGTTGCTTAAAAGCATATTCAGCTTTAGTGGCAGCACTTCTTGTGTCAAATGCCTCACAATAAATCATCTCAGCCGGTCGTCTTGACTTTAGCCGAGTATACTTTGCTCCTTTGCCTGAATTGTGTTCTGCCAAACGTCTTTTAGGATCTGTGGTGTAACCACCATAAAAAGTTTGATCAGCACATGCTAACACATAAAAATAATGTTTAGTTTCCATATAAAATTTGTTTCACCTCAGGTAGATACTGATTGTCTTCACCGTAAACATATAAAGGTGGTAAAATTTTTAGTCCCTCTTTTTTACCATGACGAATGCCCTCAATTAGTAAAATATTGGCTTCTTTGTGTTGTTTAGGGTAGACAAATTGAATTCGTTTTGGAGCAATTTTATAACGGTTCATTAAGTCAATAATTTCTAATAAGCGATCTGGTCGATGGACCATTGAAAATTTTCCCATCATTTTAAGTTGTCTACTTGCTTCTTTAATGACTTCTTCTAAGGTTGTCTCAATTTCATGACGAGCTATGGCTAGATGAGGATTGGGATTTTTAGTGCTAGTAGGTAGTTCTTTAAAGTAGGGAGGGTTACAAGTAACAAGGTCTACTGAGTCAGCAGGAATTACTTGTTTTCCTTGTTGTAAAGGCAAAGTTAGGATATCCATTTGTTCTGTTAGCTGATTTAAGGCGACACTACGTCTGGCCATATCTGCTAATCTTTCTTGGATTTCAATACCAGTAATTTTAGCTTGGGTTTTTTGACTTAAAAATAAACCGATGGCTCCGTTTCCGGCACATAAATCAACAATTTTTCCGGATTTAGGAACATTAGTAAAATGAGCTAATAGCACCGCATCAAGAGAAAAAGAAAAAACTTCTTGACTTTGGATAATTTGCACACCTTCTGAGTAAAGTTGGTCAATACGTTCATTTTCATATAAAACAACGGACATATAATTATCTCCTTTTGATTTGATCTCAATTATTATATCATGGAGTTAGAAAAGAAAAAGAAAAACTTGCATCTCAAATTATTTTTAGGCATACTGAAAGAGATAAAGCAAAACTGGAGGAAAGAGAATGTTTTTTAGATTTATTAGACAAGTAGCTCGCTTTGTTGTATGGCTTTTAAATGGAAAAGCTAGCTATGAACAAAAAGAAAAGCTACCCCAAGACACTAATTATATTTTAGTTGGGCCTCACAGAACTTGGTGGGATCCGATTTATTTTGCCTTAGCAGCCAGCCCAAAAGAATTTTCTTTTATGGCTAAAGAGGAATTATTTAAACGACCTGTTTTACGTTGGATTTTAGTTCATGCTCATGCGTTTCCAGTGGATCGTAATAATCCAGGTCCTAGTGTCATTAAAAAGCCTGTTAAATTATTGAAAAATAGTGAGTTAAGTTTAATTATGTTTCCAAGTGGTACAAGACATTCAGAAGAGTTAAAAGGCGGAGCTGCTTTAATCGCAAAAATGGCTAAAGTTCCTCTTGTGCCCGCTGTCTATCAAGGTCCTTTGACTTTTAAAGACTTTTTAAAACGACAAAAAATAACTATTAGATTTGGAGATCCAATCGACGTTACCGATATTAAACGAATGGATAAAGCAGGATTAGATGAAGTCGAAAGAAGAATGACGACAGCTTTTGACCAATTAGATAAAGAAATTGATCCAACATTTAAATATATTCCAGCGCCTAAAAAAGAGAAACAGTAGATGATTACTGTTTCTTTTTGTTAGGGAATAAAAAGGAGTGATACGATGAAATTTTTACATACAGCTGATTGGCATATTGGTAAAAAGTTAAATGGCTTTGATTTGTTAGAGCAGCAAAACCACGTTTTTAAGCAACTCCTTCAAATAGCTAAAGAAGAAGAAGTAGACGGGATTATTATTGCAGGCGATTTATATGATAGAGGGTTACCTAGTGTTGACGCAGTGGAAACCTTAAATCAAATGTTTATTGAATTAAACTTAAAAGAAACCTTTCCTATTTTTGCTATTGCAGGCAATCATGATAGTGGGGAACGTTTAGGAACAGGGAGTGAATGGTACCAGTATTCTAATTTTTATCTAAAAACTAATTTGCTGGAGGCAACCAAGCCAATCGAATTAGCAGATACTCAAGTTTTTTTACTGCCTTATTTTGAACCTTTTGAAGCTAGACAACTATTTCAAGACGAGAAAATTAAGACAATTCAACAAGGCGTCACTCGTTTGGTAGAAGAGATGAAAAAAGAGATGAAGCCAGACAAACAACATCTGTTAGTGACCCACTTCTTTGTAGCAGGGGGACAAAAAACAGATTCAGAAACAAAAGTAACAGTTGGTGGGTTAGACGCTATCTCTCTAGATTTACTGGCTGAGTCTTTTGATTATGTTGCTTTGGGCCATCTTCATTCTAAACAAGCTTTAAGTCACTCAAGAGTTAAATACAGTGGTTCATTGTTAAAATATTCAGTTTCTGAAGTTTCTGATGAAAAAGGGGTTTGGATTGTTTCTCTGGAAGATAAACAAGTGACAACAACATTTAGAAAAGTTGAACCACTAGCAGATTTGCAACAAATAACTGCTTCTTTTCAAGAGCTTATGTCAAAAGAGTATTATGAACAAATTAAACGAGATAATTATTTAGCCATATCTTTAACGGATACTAAGGTCATTCCTAATGTTATGACAGAACTTAGAAAAATTTATCCACATATCATTCAACTTGACCGAGCTTACGGCCGAGATTGTAGAGAAAACGAAGCGAGTCAAATGAGTCAAAAACTACAAGAGTTAGATCCGTTAGAATTATTTACTACATACTTTAAACAGATTACAGAGGATGAATTGACAGAAGAACAAGTTAATTGGTTAAAAGAGAGTCTGGCAATGACACAAGCAGCAAGGAGAGAACAAGTATGAAGCCAATTAAATTAGTATTAGAAAATTTTGGCCCTTATCAGCATGAACAAATTAGATTTGATCAGTTTGATGAGTTGCCGCTATTTTTAATTACAGGAAAAACAGGATCAGGAAAAACGAGTATTTTTGATGGAATCTGTTATGCTTTATACGGAAAAACAAGTGGTAATTTACGTGAAGGGAAAGATATGCGGTCTAATTTTGCCACAGTAAAAGAGATTACCCGTGTTTCTTTAACCTTCACTCATGACAATTTTACCTATCAGGTGGTAAGAGAGCCGGAACAAGAGTTAGCTAAGAAAAAAGGGGAGGGAACTACTCTACGTCCTTCTAAAGTTTCTTTAACCCAATTAGATAAGTCTGGTTGTGAAATAAATCAATGGATTAAAAAAACAGAAGTAGAAACACAAATAGAAGATATTTTAAAAGTAGATGTGAATCAATTTACTCAACTTATTCTATTACCCCAAGGAGATTTTCGTAAATTTTTAAATGCCTCTAGTGATGAAAAAGAAGGAATTTTAAGGAAGTTATTTCACACAGCTTTTTATAAAGAATGGGCCAGTCAACTGAAAGAATTAAAGAAAAATTATCAACAAGGATTGGAGCAAACTAGTAAGCAAATTACGGCTAAATGGAGTGAAATTCCTTGGTCAAAAGAGCAACTTACTCAGTTTGAACTAGATGAGAGTGTGGAAGCTAGATTAGAGTTGTTAGACTTAGAAATCCAGCACAGACAACAAGGTGTGGCTTGTTCTAGTCAAAAAATCGAGAAAAAAACCGAAGAACAACAACGACTAAGCAAGGCGTTGCAAGAAAAAGAACAGCAAGAACAGTTATTTTTTAAATGGCAACAAGAACTAGAAGTATCAGCTAAACTACAGGAGGAAGAACCTTATATTCTAGCTAAAAAAGAAGAGCTAAACAAACTTAACTGGTTATTAAGTTGTCAACCTCAACTAGAGAAATGGAAGGAAAACGAAGGAGAAAAACAACAGCTATTAACAAGAATAGCTACTAATCGCCAAGAAGAAAGTAAAAAAATCGAAGAACAGGCTGATAATCAACAACGACTAGCTACTTGCCATAAAAATACAGATAAAATTGAACAGGCAAAGCAACAGCTAGTTAAACTAGAAGAGATGATTCCCAAAATTGACGAGTATCGTAGGCTAAAACAACAAGAAATTGAAAAGAAAGAACAATTAGAACGGCAAGTGGAACAGATAGAAATAGTTTCCCAGTCCTTAGAAAAAAGTGCCGAGCAAAAGCATCAACTGAACCAGATGATTCAGTTGAAAGATGATTACTCAAAACAATTAGTAGATTGGCAAACAAAAATTAAGCAGTACGAAGAGTTTAATCAATTGATTACTCAACTTGCTTGTCAGGAACAAAAAATCGAAGACAGTAAAAAATACTTAGCAGATTTGACCAAGGCATTAGAGCAACTATTTGAAGACAAGGAACAAGCTAGGAT
The DNA here is from genome assembly GCF_003950325.1 of Vagococcus humatus. Classification (GTDB taxonomy): domain Bacteria; phylum Bacillota; class Bacilli; order Lactobacillales; family Vagococcaceae; genus Vagococcus_C; species Vagococcus_C humatus. Next base: position 981,655 of record NZ_PXZH01000001.1, on the reverse strand, counting down.
AAATTATGATCAAACTAAACAGCAGTGGCAGGATATACAAGGAACGCGCTTGGCTTTATTATTAGAAGCTAATCAACCTTGTCCAGTTTGTGGATCATTAGACCATCCGAAAAAACAAAACCAAGAAGAAAATTGGACATTAAATCAAGTCCAAACTCTTGAAAAACAAAAAGAAGAAGCAGAAAAAACCTTTCTTGACTTAAACCAACAAGTAGCAAAAGTTACTACTGAAAAAAGCATAGGATTAGAAGGACAGCAAACCGAATTAGCTAAGTTACACCAACTTGAGCTGGAAAAGCAAATAAAGGTCCCTAAAGAGTTAGCTAGCTTGCCGCAACTAAATTCTAATGACCAACTATTAGCTGTGTTAAAGGATAATCTAGCTACTTACTCTTTAGAAGAAGAAAATGTGAAGGACAAGTTAGCGGAAATTGCAGAACAAGAAGAAAAGTTAATTCAGCTAGAGGAAAAAATTGAAGAAAAGAATGAAGAAAAAATTCGCTTGTCTGAGGAAGTTCAGGAAAGTAAACAAGAAGTGTCAGCACTAGAAGCAAAAGTATCTACTTTGTTTCAGTATGTAGATCCAAGTTTTATCGAACAAGATTTAAATCAGGTCAAAGAGTCGCTGAAAGATACCATTGAAGAAGGAAACAGGCTGTTGAAAGAAGCCCAAGAAGAGAAAGAAAAGATTAGTCAACAGTTAATTTCAATTCAAATTGAGCAAAAACATATCACTCAGCAACTGGAAAAAATAAATCAACTTCAAAGAGAAATTGAAGAAAAAATAACAGAAAAAATCCAAAAAAGTCCTTATGAAGATAGTTTTGATCAACTAGTAGAACAAATGGTTAAACCAGAAGAGATTGCTGAATTAACACAAGAGATTGAAGATTTTAAAGAGAAACAAATGCAAACACTTATTAGGCAAAAACAGTTAAAAGAAGAATTAAAAGTAGAAGAGCAACCTGACAAAGATGAAGAACAAGCCCAATTAAACATGTGTGAAACAGAACTCGCACAAATGCAAGAAGAATTGACTAATTTAAAATATGAACTGAAAGATTGTCAGCAAGCATATCAGTGGGTTAGTCAAACGTATCATGAATTAAAAGAACAATGGGACACACTAGCTGCTTTAAACCAACTTTCAGAAGTAGCTAATGGAGATGGGAGTCAGTCTAAAGTAAGTCTTGAACGATTTGTTTTACAAACCTATTTCAACGAAGTTTTACGTTTAGCTAATAACCGATTTATGCAGTTAACGCATGGTCGTTATAGTTTTCAATTAAACAAAGAATCCGGTTCTTATAAAAAAGCTTCAGGCTTAGAGTTAAATGTATATGATGACAACTTAGGAGGAATTAGGAATATTCATACTTTATCTGGAGGAGAAAGCTTTATTGCTGCTTTGGCTTTATCACTTTCTCTAGCAGATGTTATCCAAATGCAGTCAGGAAGTGTTAAAATTGATGCTTTATTTATTGATGAAGGATTTGGATCATTAGATAGCGAGTCATTAGAAACAGCTATGGAAGCACTAGAATCTATTGAAGGACAGGGTAAGATGATTGGAATAATTAGTCACGTTCAAGAGCTAAAACAGCGAATACCCCAACAATTACAAGTAATTAGTGACGGACAAGGTCAAAGCCGAATAAAGTATCAATTAATTTAACGCCAATAAAAAAGATTAAGATAATCTATTATGTTATCTTAATCTTTTTTATTAATCATTAGCTAAGATGATGTTGGTGAAGGTAGTTCACCAGTTCGTCTACCGATAGAATTTCTGTATAGGATAATTCTAGATCTAAAGGAGAATGATGTCGGTGATTAAACCATAAAACCGACCAATTTGCTTGATTAGCTCCTACTACATCATTGGCAAAACTATCGCCAATATAAAGTAGTTCCCCTTCCTTTAGACCTGTTCGTATTTCCATTTGTTTAAAAATACTAGCACCAGGTTTTTCCGTTTGAACATCACCGGAAACAATTATCTGAGAAGTGGGGATCCATTTTGAAAGGGATAATTGTTTAATTTTTTTATGTTGATGGTCACTAGGTCCGTTAGTAATCACTCCTAGTTGCAGCGAGGTTTTAGCTAACAAGTCTAGTAAGCTACGGATAGCTGGCATTAATTCAATATGATCTAATTCATATTGATAATGTTCCTGAAAAACTTGGGCAGTTTCTAGTGAGATCTTAGGATAGTTAAAGTCTAGTAAGGTTTGTTGAATCCGGTATTGGCGCATATATTCTAGACTCCATTCCCCGCTGACTTGTTTAAAAAAGACAGCATCGCTATTGTGGCGAAATTGTTTATAAAAAGCGTCCATAGGGAGATGAGGATAAATCTCTGGAAATGTCTGCTTAACGGCAGATTGAAAAGGGAGTAGTTGATCGTAAAGTGTATCGTCTACGTCCCAAATAATTCCTTTAATCATAAATAACTCTTCCTTTCTTTTTAGACTCATTCAGTATATCATAAATAAATAATAGCGTTTTAAAAAGGAGAGAAGGTTTGCATGCTCAAAAGATTTTTTAATTATTATAAGCCCTATAAAAAATTATTTCTTTTAGACTTTAGCTGTGCTACTATTGCCGCTATTTTGGAATTAGCATTTCCTATTGTGGTTAATCAAGTGATTGATACTATTTTACCTCAAGAAAATTGGCGGTTAATTGTGGTAGCCTGTTTATCTTTATTATTTTTTTATGTGGTCAATACAGGACTGCAATATATTGTGGTCGCCTTAGGTCACCGGTTAGGGGTTAATATCGAAACAGATATGCGGCAAGATTTATATGAACATCTACAAAAGCAATCTTTTAGCTATTACGATGAACAAAAAACAGGTAAATTAATGAGCCGGTTAACCACTGATTTGTTTGAAATTTCAGAGGTAGCCCATCATGGACCAGAAGATGTATTTATTACCTTGATGACTTTGACAGGTGCTTTTGTTTTAATGTTACGAATTCATGTTAAATTAGCTTTAGCTACCATTGTATTAATTCCATTTATCACCTTAGCCTTAGTCTTTTTTAACAAAAAAATGACCAAAGTTAATACTGATATTTACCAAAATTTAGGAGAGTTTAATGCAGGGATTGAAGCCAATGTCAGTGGTATTCGTGTCATTCAAGCTTTTGGGAATGAAGAGTTTGAAACTCGTCGTTTTAAAGAACTAAATAATATGTACCGACAATCTAAAATTAAATTCTATCAAGTGATGGGAGTAAGTTCTGCTTACAATTATTTATTTATCCGTTTGATTAGTTTGTTTGCATTGATTTTTGGTGCTTATTATAGCATTCGAGGAGAAATTACTTACGGAGAATTTGTGGGATTTATTTTACTATCTAATGTTTTTGTTCGTCCAATTGAAAAAGTTAACAATATGATTGAAAGTTATCCAAAAGGAATAGCAGGTTTTAGACGGTTTATTGAAGAAATTGATAAAGAACCAAGTATTCAAGATGCTAAAAAAGCAGAAGATATGCTAAATGTTAACGGGAACATTGTTTATGATCAGGTTTCCTTTGCTTATGATGATGGAACTGAAGTATTAAACAATGTGTCTTTAACCATTCCTGCTGGGGAAACCATTGCCTTTGTAGGACCAAGTGGAGCAGGAAAAACTACTTTGTGTAATTTGTTGCCACGCTTTTATGAAGTAGATCAGGGAAATATTTATATTGATCAATACGACATTCAGGATGTAACCCTTCAGTCTTTAAGACATCATATTGGAGTTGTTCAACAAGATGTGTTCCTATTTCCAGGGACGATTCGGGAAAATATACGCTACGGAAATTTAACCGCAACAGATGAGCAAGTTTTAGAAGCTGTTAGGTTAGCTCACTTAGATCAAGTTGTGTCTGAAATGCCGGAAGGACTGGATACTATCATTGGAGAACGAGGAGTTAAATTGTCAGGTGGCCAAAAACAACGAGTATCCATTGCTAGAATTTTCCTTAAAAATCCGCCTATTTTAATTTTAGATGAAGCTACTTCTGCTTTAGATACTGAAACAGAGCAAGTTATTCAAGAATCATTACAAGCTTTATCCAAAGATAGAACTACCTTAATTATTGCTCACCGATTTGCAACTATTAAAGATGCTACTAGAATCGTTGTTGTGGCTGATCACGGGATTAAAGAAATGGGTACTCATGATAGTTTAATGGCGTTAAAAGGAATGTACTATCAATTATATCAAGCACAGTTTAGCCAAGAGGGATAGTTCCCTCTTGGCTTTTTTAGTAGCTTTAAGTTTATTTGTGAGATATTTCAGAAAGAATATGTTAAAATAAAGAAGAGTTTCTTAGAGGACAAGCTGATTTTTAATTGGGATGTTATATCTAATGGTAACCAACAGATTTCGACCGCGAAACCACCTTCTCTTTTTCTCTTTTATAAAGACAGTACAGGGTATTTAAAAATGAGTTAAAAAGTTGAGAGGGGTTTTAAGTCCTTTTTGTTTAGATAAATAGATATAATGGTGTACCTAGATTGTGTACAAGAAACAAACAAACATTTAGAGGTGATAAATATTGGCAAATATTAAAATAATTCCACTAGGAGGAGTTCGTGAAAACGGAAAAAACCTTTATGTAGTGGAAGTAGATGATGAAATTTATGTATTAGATTGTGGACTTAAGTATCCAGAAAATGATTTATTAGGTATTGACATTGTGATTCCAGACTTTACTTATTTATTTGAAAACAAAGAAAAAATCGCAGGAATCTTTTTAACTCATGGCCATGCAGATGCGATTGGAGCACTTCCTTATTTATTAGAAGAAATCAACGTCCCTGTTTTTGGAACAGAATTAACGATTGAACTAGCTAAGTTATACGTGGAAGATTATAATAGCTCTAAGTATTTTAAAGATTTTCATGTGATTGATGAATTTACTGAAATTGATTTTGAACAATCTACCATTAGTTTCTTTAGAACAACTCATACTATTCCAGATTCTGTAGGAGTGGTGATTAAAACTAAAGAGGGCAGTATTGTTTATACGGGAGATTTCAAGTTTGACCATAGTGCTATCCCTATGTATCAAACAGATTTATCTCGTTTAGCAGAAATTGGAAATGATGGAGTCTTAGCTCTTTTAAGTGACTCTTCCAATGCAGAAAATCCTGTACAAGTAGTTTCTGAAAAAGAAATTGCTGAAGAAGTTTATGATACACTGAATTATTGGGATGGTCGGATTATTGTAGCGAGTGTAGCTAGTAATATCCAACGAATTCAACAAGTGTTAGATGCAGCAGATCGAGCTAATCGAAAAGTTGTATTAACTGGACAAGATTTGGAGCGGATTATCCGCACAGCTATGAAATTAGGAAAATTACAATTACCTAGTGAAGATTTAATTATTTCAACAAAACAAATGAAGAAAACAGCTCCAGAAGAATTACTTATTTTAGAAACAGGTCGAATGGGAGAACCAATTAAAGCTCTTGAAAAAATGGCAATTGGCCGACATAAAACGTTAAATATTCAAGAGGGAGATTTAGTTTACATTACCACCACTCCTTCAATTGCAATGGAAACAGCAGTCGCTCAAGCAGAAGATAAAGTTTACCGTGCAGGTGGGACAGTAAAATCTATTTCTGATAATTTTAGAGTATCTGGGCATGCTAATCCTAATGATTTGAAATTGATGTTACGTTTAATGAAACCAAAATATTTTGTACCAGTTCAAGGAGAGTACAGAATGTTAGCTGCTCATGCAGATTTAGCTCATGACTTAGGTTTATCTTATAAAGATATCTACCTAACAGGTCGGGGAGATATTTTAGAATATCATCAAGGCAATATGCACGTAGCAGGTAGTACAGAAGCTGATAACATCTTAGTAGATGGAATTGGTGTGGGAGACATTGGTAGTATTGTGTTACGAGACAGAAAAATGCTTTCAGAAGACGGGGTATTTATTGTTGTGACAACAATCAACCGAAAAGAAAAACGTATTGTTTCTAAACCTAAAATTTCTTCTAGAGGGTTTGTCTATGTGAAAGAAAGTAAAGATTTACTAAAAGAAAGTGCTACAATTGTAGAAGGGATTGTAGAAGCAAATCTTCAGTCTAAAGATTTTGAGTGGAGTAAGCTAAAACAAGAAATTCGAGAAGCTTTAAGCAAATATTTATTTGAGCAAACTAAACGGAGACCAGTTATTTTACCAGTTATTATGGAAACAAGTCACCGATAAATTAAAGAAAGTTCTCAATTATATTGAGAACTTTTCTTTTTTTCTGTATTATTATTAAAAATAAACTGTTATACTATTACAGTCCGTTCTTTTTGTTCTTTTGTATAAAAACAGTTATAATAAGTGTGAACAGATTGAAACGAAAATTGTACCTGTTATATTGTTAATTAGAGGAGAGTTTAGGTATGGCAACCAAACATGATAAAATTCTATCGTACATTGAAACCTTACCTGTTGGAGAGAAAATCTCTGTACGTGGAATTGCGAAAACATTAGAGGTAAGTGAAGGGACAGCTTACCGAGCAATTAAAGATGCTGAAAATGAAGGATTAGTTTCTACGATTCAACGAGTGGGAACTATTCGAATTGAGAGAAAATTAAAAAATCATATTCAAAAACTAACCTTTGGTGAAATTGTAAAAATTATTGAGGGAGAAGTACTTGGAGGTGTATCTGGTTTAGATAAACCTTTAAGCAAGTTTATTATTGGGGCAATGCGAGTAGATGCAATGGATCGCTATATTTCAAAAGATTGTTTAACCATTGTAGGAAACCGTGAAGAAGCTCAGCGATTAGCGCTTGAAAAAGAAAGTGCTGTTTTAATCACTGGTGGATTTGATACATCTGAAACTATCAAAGAATTGGCTAATCAAGTAGGAATGCCAGTCATTCGGACTACTTATGATACCTTCACTGTGGCAACGATGATTAATCGTGCCATGAGTGATCAGTTAATCAAAAAAGATATTATGATTGTAGAAGATATTATTACTCCGTTAGAAAGTACATGTTACTTACTTAATACAGAAACTATTCAAGATTACCAAACACTATCAGACACTACGACTCATTCTCGTTTTCCTATTGTAAATAAAAATATGCGAGTATTAGGAATTGTGACAGCAAAAGATATTATTGGGAAAGAATTGACTCAAACTTTGGATAAAGTTATGACAAAAGATCCAATTATGGCAAAAGAGCATATGAGTGTGGCAAGTGCAGGACATATTATGGTTTGGGATGGATTGGAAATGATGCCGGTAGTAACAGATGATTTATCGTTAATTGGGATTATTTCTCGTCAAGATGTGATGAAAGCTATGCAAATTGCTCAACGTCAACCACAAGTAGCCAACACTTTTTCAGATCAAATATCAGAAGAGATTCACTTGGAACAACAAGGTTCTGATTTGAAATTTTACTTTACAGTAACGCCTCAAATGGTTAGTAGTATGGGAACTGTTTCTTTAGGGGTGTTAAGCGAAGTCATTAGTGATGTGACAGAAAAAACGATGTATATTAACCAAAGACGGAGTGTCATGATTGAACAAGTCAATTTACATTCATTTCGTTTAATTCAAATTGATAGCGAGTTGGAAATTAGACCACGAATTTTAGAAATTGGTCGTCGGTCTGCTAAATTAGATATTGAAGTCTATTTAGAGAATACCATTGTAGGTAAAGCCATTGTATTATGTCAATTAATGGAAAAAATGTAAGGAGAGTCATATGAGGATTGAAAAAGAAATTTTAAAAAAAATTCAAGAACATTCTACTATTATTATTCACCGTCATCAACGTCCTGATCCAGATGCCCTAGGTTCTCAAGGCGGACTAGCTGAAATTTTAACTGCCTCTTTTCCTGATAAAAAGATTTATCAAGTAGGAGGTCCAGTTGGGGATTTAAGTTACTTAACTGAAATGAAGACAGTTGAGGATGAAGTATATCAAGATGCTTTGGTTATTGTAACAGATACAGCTAATGCTCCTAGAATTAGTGATAATCGTTATGATCAAGGTGCTTTTCTAATTAAGATGGATCACCATCCAGATGATGAGCCTTATGGGGATCTTTCTTGGGTGAATACTGACGCTAGTAGTTCGAGTGAAGTGATTTATGACTTCTATAAAGCAAATGAAAATGACTTAGTGATGACAGATGAAGCAGCTAGATTATTGTATGCGGGAATTGTTGGAGATACTGGTCGCTTTTTATACCCATCAACAACTAGTCATACTTTACAAGTTGCCAGTGAATTAGTAGCGTATCAATTTGATGCTAGTAAACTAAATAGACAAATAGATGAAATTAGTTTTAAAGTAGCCAAGTTAGCTGGTTACGTATTACAAGAGATGAAAGCTGATGAAAATGGTGCTTGTATGGTCTTTTTACCACAAAGTATTTTAACTCAATACGGAGTGACAGATGCTGAGACAGCTGCTTTAATTTCTTTACCTGGTAAGGTAGAAGACATTATTGCCTGGGGAATTTTTGTGGAACAACTAGAAGGCTTCTTTAGAGTGCGTTTAAGATCTAAAGGACCTGCCATTAATCAGATTGCAAAAGCCCATCACGGCGGAGGACATCCTTTAGCAAGTGGAGCTAATGCTGAAGATAAAGAAGAAGCTTTAGCTATTTACGGAGAAATTCAAGAATTAGTCAAAAATTGGCATTAATTTAAAAAACTGACCGATTGACCTTAACATGATACATGAAGGGTTAATCAGTCAGTTTTTTATGTTTAAGTATTCATTTCTTCTAACTCTAAACTTTTTTCTTCCCATTCTTCCATTAAAGTTAGTTGCTCGGTTTCTAATTGCGAAACTTTTTGATCTAATTCAATTAAAGCAACATGGTCATTTAACACAGTAGGCTCTGTCATGTTAAGCTGCAGTTGCTCGATTTCTTGTTCGATTTCTTGTAGCCTATTTTCGATTGCTTCAATCCGGCGACTCAATTGTCTAAGTTGTCTTTGGAAATCTTTGGATTGTTGAAAATCTGATTTGTTTGAAACGGTTGGAACATCTTGTTTGGTTGTTTCTTGTTTAGTTAGCTCTTCCAGTAGAGCTGTTTCTTTTTTCTTTTCAACGAAATAATCATAATCGCCTAAGTACATAGTGCTACCTTCTGGTGTTAATTCCACCACTTTTGTAGCAATTCTGTTGATAAAGTAACGGTCATGGGAAACAAACAGAATAGTACCGTCAAATTCGATTAAGGCATTTTCTAAAACTTCCTTACTATCAATATCTAGGTGGTTGGTTGGCTCATCCAAAATTAAAAAATTATCTTGATTCATGGATAATTTAGCTAGAGCTAGTCGCGCTTTTTCTCCACCGCTAAGAAGTGGCACAGTTTTTTGAACGTCATCTCCTGTAAAAAGGAAACTTCCTAAAATAGAGCGAATGTCTTTTTCAGGGGTGGTAGGGTGTTCATCCCACAACTCGCTTAAAACAGTTTTAGTAGAGTGGAGGTCAGCTTGCTCTTGGTCGTAATAGCCAATAGATACATTTGTTCCCAGTTTAGCTTGTCCTTCTAAAAAAGGAATATCTCCCATGATTGATTTTAATAAGGTGGACTTCCCAACCCCATTAGGTCCTACTAAGGCAATAGCTTCTTGTTTGCGAATATCTAAATCGACAGGCTTGGACAATACAACATCAGAGGTGTAGCCGATACTTGATCCTTCTACTTGTAGGACGACATTGCCAGATTGTTTGCTCGTTTTAAATTGAAATTTAGCCGATTTTTCATCCCCTAAAGGTTTTTCAATTCTATCCATTTTTTCTAGCTGTTTTCTGCGGCTTTGTGCCCGTTTAGTTGTGCTTGCTCGGACAATGTTTTTGGCCACAAAATCTTCTAATTTCTGGATTTGGTCTTGTTGTTTATCATATTCTTTCCAGGCTCTTGTTAAGCGCTCTGCTTTTTCTTCCAAATAGAAGCTATAATTTCCTTTATAGTGATGTAATTTATGTCGGCTTAGTTCATAGACTTCTGTGACGATTTTATCTAAGAAGTAACGGTCATGAGAGACCATCAATAGAGCTCCTCGGTAATTTTGTAAATAGGTTTCTAACCAAGTAAGGGTTTCAATGTCTAAGTGGTTAGTAGGTTCATCTAAAATAAGTAAATTGGGGCGTTCTAGTAATAGCTTAGCTAAAGCAAGGCGAGTTTTTTGACCGCCAGACAAGCTATTGATTGGCCGAGTATAATAAGTTTCATCAAAGTGAAAGCCATTTAGAATAGATTTAATTTCTGCCTCATATCCATAGCCGTTAATTTGTTGAAAATCATGTTGCAACTGATCGTATTCTTTTAAAACTTGTTCATAACGCTTAGGATCAGCTAAGGTATCAGGATCAGCAATGAGTAACTCTAAGCTATGTAATCTTTTTTCCATAATTAAAGTCTCTTCAAAAGATTTTAGGAGTTCATTCCAAACGGTTTCTTCAGAATCTAGTCCAGTATGTTGATCTAAATAACCTATCGTTAAATCTTTCGTTTTAGAAATATGGCCAGCATCAGGTGTTTCAATTTCAGCAATTATTTTTAATAAAGTAGACTTTCCAGCCCCATTACGGCCGACTAAAGCAATTCGGCTATTATCTTGAATTTCCATATATAGTTGTTCAAATAAAACTTCTGCTCCAAAAAAGCGAGCAATTTGATTAGCTTGTAACAATATCATTTTAAATCCTCACTTATCGTCTGATAGTTTTATCCATCAGTCATTATTAGTTATTATTTTTTTCAGACAAATTGCAACATCTCTAAAACAATTTAACACATGTTATCAGTAAAATCTATGTTTACAGAAGATAAACAAACAATTAACTGGTAAGAATGCTATCAAGGTAAAGGCATAGAAAAGAAAGAAAAAAATAGATAATGAGATTAAGATTTAAGTTTTTCCCCCTTTATTAGCAAATAGTTCACAATCAAGCCAAGAAAATTGCTTTTTATAAGCGGTAACTGGTATTATACTATTGTGAATTTATTTGCTACTACAATTTATTAGATGGAAATATAGAAGGAGGAAACAAATGAAAAACCAAGTGATTCCTAAAGCGACAGCTAAAAGACTTCCGCTATATTATCGCTACTTAAAAGTCCTACTTGATTCTGGTAAGAAAAAAGTCTCTTCAACCGAGTTAAGTGAAGCTGTAAAGGTGGATAGTGCAACGATTCGTCGAGATTTTTCATATTTTGGTGAATTAGGAAAACGTGGCTATGGATACGATGTAGAAAGTTTACTTGATTTTTTTGGTAAGACACTTAGTGAGGACCGATTGACTAGTGTAGCATTGATAGGAGTAGGAAATCTAGGTAATGCTTTACTTAAATATGGTTTTCATCAAAATAATAACATTCGGATTAGTGCTGCTTTTGATGTAAAAGAAGACTTAGTCGGAAGAATTGTTGATGGCATTCCTGTTTATCCTATTGAGGATATGGCGGAACAAATCGAACAACAACAAATTGAAATTGCTATTTTAACTGTGCCAGCTGCAGTAGCTCAAGATACAACTAATCAACTGATTGAAGCAGGGATTAAAGGTATTATGAACTTTACTCCAGTTCGGTTAACTACCCCTCAAGCTGTGCAAGTTCAAAGTGTTGATTTGACTAATGAACTACAAACATTGATTTATTTCTTAAATCATTATACAACTGAAAAACAATAAAAAAATAAGCCTTCTATTAATCAATTACGATAATAGAAGGCTTATTTTTGATTAAGGCACAAAAAACATTTGGGTAAGGACAACTAGCAAGTTCATGGCACAATGAGCAATAGAAGAAGTCCAAATACTACCTGTGTGTTCATATAAAGCAAACAAAACAATTCCCATAGTAAAATAGACTAAAAAATGACCATCCATGTGGGCGACTGCAAATAAACAGGCACTTAAAACAGCTGCAAACCAAACATTGGTATATTTATCTAACCAACCAATAAAGGCCCGTCTAAAGACTAACTCTTCCATAATAGGTCCTCCAACAGATACTGCTAAGAGAAACAAAGGGTATTGCTTAGCTAATGTGACAATATGTTGAGTATTAGCGGAAGCCGCTTCAGTACCTAATAGACTTTGTTCGATTAAATTAGCTACTCCTTGAGAAAAAATAGTAATAAAAATGCCGATAACTCCCCAAGAGATGATTTGAACCCAAGAAGAATTTTTTCTTCTTTCCACCAAGGGTTTCTCTGTAAGGCGAGTGTTAATAAAAATTAATGCTACTGCCCCTAAAATGTAAATAATAGTATTAGCTTGAATTAATACTTTAGGATCTTTTGAAAAGAAAATAACCAATGATGGACTTAAAAAAGCAATCAAATAGGCTATTAAAGTATATTTAAAGTTTTGCGCTAATGTCATAATTTCACCTCTTAAAAAACTTATTGAGGGAATTATACCATAGAATAAAGATTAACTCGAAAATTTTGAAATATCTGCTCATAATTGTTGCAAAAAAAAAGAATAATGAGTATGATAGAAGAGTAGGTTAGCACTTAGCATAGATGAGTGCTAATTGCTAATCCAATTGAAAGAAAAAAGATGGAGGGATTTAAGTTGTTAAAACCATTAGGAGATCGTGTCATTATTGATGTAGCAAAAGAGGAAGAAGTAACAGCAGGCGGTTTAGTGTTGACTTCAGCTTCTCAAGAAAAACCACAAACAGGTAAAGTGGTTGCAACCGGAGATGGTCGGGTTTTAGACAATGGTCAAAACATTCCGATGTCAGTCAAAGTTGGAGATACTGTTTTATTTGAAAAATATGCAGGCTCTGATGTTAAGCATGACGGTAACGATTATTTAATCGTCCATGAAAAAGACATTATCGCAATTGTAGAATAAATGAATGAAACATACTAAGTGATATTTACAAGAAAGAAAATATTTAATGAGGTGACCAAAAAATGGCAAAAGATATTAAATTTTCAGTAGATGCACGTGCAGCTATGGTTAAAGGAGTGGATACTTTAGCAGATGTGGTTAAAGTAACTTTAGGACCTAAAGGACGTAATGTTGTATTAGAAAAAGCATATGGTTCTCCGTTAATTACTAATGATGGTGTAACAATTGCCAAAGAAATTGAATTAGAAGATCATTTTGAAAATATGGGAGCTAAATTAGTATCAGAAGTTGCTTCTAAAACCAATGATATTGCAGGTGATGGTACAACAACTGCTACTGTTTTAACTCAAGCTATTGTACGTGAAGGAATTAAAAATGTTACAGCAGGTGCTAGCCCAATTGGTATCCGTCGTGGTATTGAACAAGCTACTCGCTCAGCTGTGGAAGAATTAAAAGCAATTTCCAAAAAAATCGAATCAAAAGATGCTATTGCCCAAGTTGCAGCAGTTTCTTCAGGTTCAGATCATATCGGTCAACTTGTTTCTGATGCGATGGAAAAAGTGGGTAAAGACGGTGTTATTACTATTGAAGAATCTAAAGGAATTGATACTGGATTAGATGTAGTAGAAGGTATGCAATTTGATCGTGGGTATTTATCTCAATATATGGTAACAGACAATGATAAAATGGAAGCTGTTTTAGAAAATCCATATATCCTAATTACCGATAAGAAAATCTCAAATATCCAAGACATCTTACCACTATTAGAACAAATTTTACAACAAGGTAAACCACTATTAATTATTGCTGATGACGTAGATGGTGAAGCATTACCAACTCTTGTATTAAATAAAATTCGTGGAACATTTAACGTGGTTGCAGTTAAAGCACCAGGATTTGGTGACCGACGTAAAGCAATGCTTGAAGATATTGCAGTATTAACTGGTGGAACAGTTATTACAGAAGATTTAGGTTTAGAGCTTAAAGATGCCACTATTGACTCTTTAGGAACTGCTAGCAAAGTAGTCGTTGATAAAGATAATACAACAATTGTTGAAGGTGGCGGAGATTCTAAAGGAATCGAAGAGCGAGTATCTTTAATCCGTTCACAAATTGCTGAAGCAACTTCAGATTTTGACCGTGAAAAATTACAAGAACGTCTAGCTAAATTAGCTGGTGGTGTAGCAGTTGTAAAAGTCGGCGCAGCGACTGAAACTGAAATGAAAGAATTAAAATTACGAATTGAAGATGCTTTAAACGCAACTCGTGCTGCAGTAGAAGAAGGTATTGTAGCCGGTGGTGGAACAGCTTTAATCAATGTTTTACCAAAAGTTTCAGAGTTAACTGAAAAAGTTGTCGGTGACGAATTAACAGGCGTGAACATTGTAATTCGTGCATTAGAAGAACCAATTCGTCAAATTGCAAAAAATGCTGGAAAAGAAGGTTCTGTTGTTGTAGAACGTATGAAACATGAAGAAACTGGCATTGGATTTAATGCAGCTACTGATGAATGGGTAGATATGATTGAAGCAGGAATTGTTGATCCAACTAAAGTAACTCGTTCTGCTTTACAAAATGCAGCAAGTGTTGCTTCACTTATTTTAACAACTGAAGCAGTTATTGCTGATCAACCAGAAAAAGAAGGGGCAGCTCCAGCTATGGATCCATCAATGATGGGTGGGGGCATGATGTAAAAAAGAAGGGCTTTTTAAGCCTTTCTTTTTTTTGCTCTTTTTTAAAAATAAATAGCTCTAGATATACATATAAGAGAGTTATGGTATAATAAGTTTAAAAAGATAAAAGGGGGATATTATGAAGTCGGTTAAGCAATTATTATGTACAAGTATCCTACTCATTAGCGCAACTTGTCTATTAACCGCTTGTCAAAATAAATCAAATCAAGCCGAAAAACCAAGTGATGTAGTGACTGAGCAAAATATAACACAGGATAATGGAAAAGGTGAAGTGACTGTATCTGAGGCAATTGATTTATACCAAAAGACTTACCCAAATTCTGATATTATAAAATTGGAATTAGACAACTCTTTTGGAAAAATTCAGTATAAAATTGAGGGCGTTGATGATATTAAAGAGTACACAGTAAAAGTTGATGGAGAAACTAAAAAAGTTGATACTGAAAAAGAAGAAGCTTTAGATACAGATGAACGTGATGGGCAAAAAAGACAACAAGAAAAAATAGATGTGACTGAGTTAAAAAGTTTGACTGAAATTTCAGAAATAGCTGAAAAAGAAGTAGGTAAGGGACAAGCTGATGAATGGGAATTGGAACAAAAGTTAGGAATAACTTACTGGGAGGTAACAGTTAAAAACGGATTGAAAGATACTTCTGTTAAAATTAATGCCCAAACAGGAGAAGTTTTAGAAGTTGAACAGGAAGACTAAGAAATAAAAACCACCTAATCTTTCTTTAGGTGGTTTTTTATCATCTGAAATAAGTGTAAATAGTGAGATTCAAAAATACTATCTTTTAAATAGATAAAGTAAAAATTATGATTAGCTTGAATTTGGTTTAAGGGAATTTGGATAAGTTCTCCTTTTTTTAGCTCATCTAACACGACGGTTTGATAAATAAAAGATATCCCTTGATTAGCTTTGACTAGTGATTTTATGGTCTGGATATTACTGATTTCAAAAACTCTTTTAAAATCGTAGACTGTGCTGTTAGATTCATGTAAAACATTGTCTAAAATATGACGAGTACCAGAACCTGGTTCACGAGTAATTAAGGGAAAAGGGTATAAATCAGCTAACTCATAGCTTTTTTTCGAAGAAAATGAAGCGTGACTAGATGCGATAGGAATATATTTTTCAGAACTTAATATTTGATAGGCAAAGTCACTTTTAGGAAAATTCCCCTCAACAAAGGCAAAATCGATCTCTCCGTGAATCAGTTTAGTTAAAATCTGGGTAGTGTTTTCAACATAACAGCTTAAATTAGCTGAAGGATAGTGTTGAGATAGGCAAGTTAAAATATTAGGGAGAAAAGAGTCACTAATAGAGAGAGTAGAAGCAAGTCGAAGTTGACTAGGTTGAGTTTCTTTTAAAGCCATTTGATGTTGAACTTGGGTAATTTGACCTTGGATCTTAATAAGCGCAGTATAAAGTTCTGTTCCTTTAGAAGTTAAGGTTAGCTTGCGGTGTTGATAAGTGAACAGTTGAGTTTGATAATGTTCTTCTAGTTTTTGAATATGTTGAGAGACTGCAGGCTGTGATATATATAAGCGTTTAGCTGCTTGGGTGTAACTTTTTTCTTGACAGACCATTAAGAAAGTTTGATGTAAATCGTCTAACATAAGAATACTCCATCCTTTTATCTATAAGTTTATGTAATACTTCTATTATAATATATAATTTTTGCTTATGGTAAAAAGATGTTATTCTTATAATTGAAAAAGAGATAAAAGTTAGGTGATGAATAACATGAAACAATTTGTAGTAGAAAGAATCAAAGGGTTTTTAGCCTGTTTAGTGATTGCATTAGTTGCCCAGCAAATCGGACATATCTTTCCTCAAATAGGTGGAGCTCTTTTTGCTATTTTACTTGGTATTTTATTAGGAAATACATTGTTAAATAGGGAAAGTTTAAACAAAGGGGTAAAATTTTCTGAAAGTAAACTGTTAGAGTATTCTATAGCCCTAACTGGTTTGACCTTAAATATTCAAGAAGTGTTCGGTGTAGGGGTATCTGGCATTTTATTTATTGCTTGTCAAATGACATTAACGATTACTTGCGCTTATTATTTAGGGCGTCTATTTGGCTTTAGTCGAAAATTTTCCCTTCTTATGGGAGCAGGGAATGCAGTTTGTGGTTCTTCTGCGATTGGCACAGTCAGTCCTGTTGTTGGAGCAGAGGATAAAGATAAAGGCATCTCTATCACTGTAGTAAACTTAACAGGTACGATTTTAATGGTATTACTGCCACTGTTAACAGGTTGGTTGTACCATCATGAAACTTTGCATACAAGTGCTTTGATAGGTGGGGTACTGCAATCAATTGGACAAGTGATTGCTTCTGCTAAGTTAGTTAATGATGAAGTGACTCAATATGCTACTATCTTTAAAATTGTACGAATTATTTTTTTAGTGGTGGTTGCATTAGTTTTTTCTAAGATGAACACAGAAGAAACAGGTCCTTTATTTAAAAGATCAGCTGAAAATAAAAAGGGAACCTCAGTAGGGATACCTTGGTTTATTAAAGTATTTTTTGTTTGTTCATTAGCTATAACCTTATTACCTATTCCAAACATTATTTCAATAGCTGCTAAACAAATTAGTAGTCAGTTTGAAATTATTGCTTTAGCAGGAATTGGTATGCGAGTTAAGTTTAAAGATTTAATCAAAGAAGGACCAAAAGCATTGGCACTTGGAGGGACAATCGGTACGATTCAAGTGATTGCAGCTATTCTATTTATTCGATTATTCTTAGGATAAGTATTCGGTTGCAAAAAGATTTTAGTAATGGTATTATGTACCTATATTTATGACAACTTCATAAGAATCATGCTAAATGTATAGGTGGGTGGGATTATGCTACCCTTCTATACTTTTTTTGTGAATTAAAATGAAGAAGGAGAGGATTACGTGCATAAACAATTGCAACAGGTAGATGTAAAAAAAGAAATATTAGCAGGATTAACATCATTTTTCGCCATTTCTTATGTAATTATTGTTAATTCGGTTATTTTAGGAGAGGCAGGTTTACCACCAGAATTAAGTGTTTTTGGAACTATTTTTATTTCCATTTTAGGTTGTTTAGTGATTGGCTTTTTTGGAAAGGTTCCGATTGTGTTAACTACAGGAATGGGAGTTAATTCCTTTTTTACTTATACCTTAGTTATTTCTTTAGGGTTAAGTTGGCAAGAAGCTTTAGCTGTAAGCTTTGCAGCTAGTTGTTTGTATTTAATTGTGGCTTTTACTCCTTTAACGGAAGTGTTGATTGAACATGTTCCAGACAGTTTGAAACACGGTATTACAGTAGGAATTGGGATATTTTTATCTTTAGTAGGTCTTGAAAAGGGAGAAATTATTATAAAAGGTGAACACACCTTTATGACCCTTAATTCTTTTAGTTCTCCTGCTTTATTATTGACTTTAGCCTCACTTATTTTTACGTTATTTTTATTTTTGAAAAAAATTCAAGGTAGTTTTTTTATTGCTATTATTGTCACAACGATTGTTTCCAATGTGTTTAAAATTATTCCTAGAGAAGCTAGTGCTTTTTCTTTAAAAATGTTAAAAGACTATCCAAGTATTGTCGGACAGTTAGATTTTTCTAATGCCTTATCGACTGAATTTATTTTAGGGACCTTCTCATTAGCAATGATTTTAATTTTTGAGTCAATGGGCTTATTTAATGGGTTACTTCCTCATTTAACACAGGATGAATTTAGAAAAGTTTACCGCATTAATGGGATTATTATGATTTTATCTAGTTTGTTTGGAACAAGTCCAACCATTCCTGCAGCAGAAAGTTCTACAGGAATTCAAGAAGGTGGACGAAGTGGTTTAACAGCAGTTGTAGTCGGACTTTGTTTTATTGCTTCTATCTTTATGATTCCTTTATTATCATTTATTCCAAGCTCAGCTTTAGCCCCTGTCATTATTATTACTGGGTGTCTGATGATGTCTAATTTACAAGCTATTGACTTTCGTGATTTCAGCGAATGGTTCCCTGCATTTCTGATGATTGTCATGATGGCTTTTTCTATGAGTATTTCTGATGGATTAGCATTTGGCTTTGTTAGTTATCCTTTAGTAAAACTATTTACTGGTAAAGGAAAAGAAGTTTCTAAGCCGATGTGGTTTATCTCTTTACTATTTTGTGGCTATTTAATCGCTAAAGTGTGGATTTAAAACAAAATAACCAGTTAAAAGTCTAAAGTGGTTTTGACCATTTTAGGCTTTTTTTTTCGTGGGATTAACGCCAGTTGACGAATTAAAGAGTGTAGAGATTAAGGGAAGAAATCAGGTGACAATGATGTTGGTAGCAATTGATGAGAAAAAACAACATATTTCTTTATGGAATAAGAGAAAAGAAGAAATTCAACAGTTGAAAGGATTAAAATTTTACTGTCCAGTGTGCTATAACCAAGTAATTTTAAAAAGTGGATCCTATAAACGTGCTCATTTTGCCCATAAAAGCTTAAACTGCAGTATTAGTAGTGAAGGAGAAACCGCAGAACATTTAGAAGGAAAAAAATTACTCATTGAAAATTTAGTAAGATACGGAAAGACATGTGAACTAGAACGTTATTTTCCTAAAAGTAATCAACGAGCCGATGTGTTTGTTTCTTCTTTAGCTTTAGAGTTTCAATGCAGTCCTTTAGACGAAAACTCCTATCAAAAACGAACGTTGGATTATCAGTTGAAAGAACAGGTAACACCTATATGGCTTTTAGGGAGTAGGTATTTTCCAGCGAACAGGAAAAAATGGCGGAATGGTGAGAAGCGATTTTTTTTGTTCTCCAAAGGATTAGGTAGCTATTACTGGATATTAGATACTACTAAGCAGCAACTAGGTTTGGTTTATCATATTGAAGAAACTTTTTTAACGAGCCATTATCAAGTGAAGTGGTGGTATTTAAAGAAGTATTCTGTCTATGAGATTGTGACTCAAGTAGAACAGTTAAAAGTAACTAGTTGTTATCATTACCGAGTGAGGGACGAATTAAACAGCTGTTACCGATATCTTAGTCAAAGTTTAAATAAAAAACAGGTTAAGGTGTTAAAAATTCAAGAATACTGTTATTTGAAGCAAGGCAATCTATTAAATTTACCTATTATTTGTTATTTACCTATTGTGAGAATACCTGGAGAAATCGGTTTAATTTATTATTTAAGATGGTTGTTTCTCACAACATTACAAGAGAGAAAACAAGTAGATATGTTAGAAAGTCTTCATTTTTTATCTTTAGAATATCAAAAACAAACCCTTTTTTCTTTAGCAACAAATAAGCAATTCATTGATGAATTTGGCGAGTATCTGACTTTTTTAATAGACATTCAAGTTATTCGACAAATGAATAATAGAATTTTGTTCAATGCAGAAAGATATCAATATTTGTTAAATAAACAAGTAAATGATCTTTTAAAAGAACAACTCATTAATAAAATACAAAGTTCGGACCTTCAGCGACCAAATCCCTTAGCAAGTATGCTATTATAAAAAGTAGATGAAAATTTGAAGGGAGTTTACTCATATATGTCAGCGAAAACATTACCAAAGCGATCTGAATTAGCAGTAGAAAGTACTTGGGATTTAACTAAAATCTATGCATCAGACGAAGACTTTCAAGCAGACTTAAAACAAGTGTCGCAAGAGTTATTACAAGCAAAGGATTACCAAGGAACGTTAAAAAAAGGCGCTAAACATTTTTTACAAGGGATGGAGTTTATTCTAGAATTATCAAGAAAACTAGAAAAAATTTATACTTATTCTCATTTAAAAAATGATCAAGATACAAGTAATACAACTTATCAAGGAATGAACAGTCAAGCTAGTACTTTAGTGGCGAAAGTTAGTGAAGCTGTGTCATGGTTTGAACCAGAACTGTTATCATTAAGTGATGAACAAATATGGGGATACTTTGAAGAAGAACCTAAACTAGAAGTATATCGCCACATGGTAGAAGGAATTGTGGCTGAGCGTCCTCACGTGTTAAGTGAACAAGAGGAAGCCTTATTAGCAGGTGCTGGAGAAATATTTGGAGCATCTAGTAAAACTTATGGAATCATGTCTAACGCTGATTTAACTTTTCCAATTGTTAAAAATGAAGAAGGGGAAGAGGTTAGATTATCTCACGGACTATACGGACAATTACTAGAAAGTACAAACCGTCAAGTTCGAGAAGAAACTTTTAAACAGTTCTATAGTGTGTATGATCAGTTTCAAAATACATTCGCTACCACTTTAGGTAGTCATGTTAAAATGCATAACTACTTGGCTAAAACCCGTCATTATCAATCAGCTAGAGAAGCTTCATTAGCAAATAATCATATTCCAGAAGCGGTTTATGATACTTTGTTACAAGTGGTAGATAAGCATTTACCTTTGTTACATCGTTATGTGGCTTTACGGAAAAAATTATTAGGTGTAGATACTTTGCATATGTATGACATGTATACTCCGATTTTAGGTGAAGCACCTATTCGTTACTCTTATTCAGAAGCCAAAGAAAAGGCTAAAATTGCTTTACAACCATTAGGACAAGAGTACATGGCTATTGTGGAAGAAGCTTTTAGCGACCGATGGATTGATGTAGTAGAAAATCAAGGAAAAAGAAGTGGGGCTTACTCATCAGGGTGTTATGATACAGTTCCTTACATTCTACTTAATTGGCATGATAGTTTGGATCAACTTTATACGTTAGTGCATGAGATGGGACACAGTGTCCATAGTTACTTTACTCGTCACAACCAACCTTATGTGTACGGGGATTATTCTATTTTCTTAGCAGAAATTGCTTCTACTACCAATGAGAATATTTTAACAGAGCACTTATTAGCTACTGAAAAAGATCCTAAAGTGCGAGCTTATGTATTAAATCGTTATTTAGATGGTTTTAAAGGAACTATT
Organism: Vagococcus humatus; assembly: GCF_003950325.1. Taxonomy (GTDB): domain Bacteria; phylum Bacillota; class Bacilli; order Lactobacillales; family Vagococcaceae; genus Vagococcus_C; species Vagococcus_C humatus. The sequence continues at coordinate 960,189 of NZ_PXZH01000001.1, read as the reverse complement.
TTCCGTCAGACTCAATTTGCTGAATTTGAGCATTTTATTCATACAGAAGATGCTAAGGGAGTTCCTTTAACTGCAGAATATTTAAATCAATATTACGGGGATTTAAATGCTAAATATTATGGACCAGCTGTTGCAAAAGATCCAGAAATTGCTCTAGAGTGGTCTCGGATTCCTCATTTTTATTACAATTATTATGTTTATCAATATGCAACTGGCTTTTCAGCAGCCTCTGCTTTATCTAATAAAATTGTGAAACAAGAGGCAGGAGCTTTAGATCACTATTTAAATTACTTAAAAGCAGGAAACAGTGATTATCCAATAGAAGTGATGAAAAAAGCTGGAGTAGATATGACACAAGCTGTTTATATTGAAGAAGCGATGAAAGTCTTTGAAGCACGCTTAAATGAGTTTGAAAAGATTGTAACAGATTTAGGTTTAGCTTAATTTAATTCTCTATCTCTAATAAAAATACTAATAAAAAATAAACCTCCGAAATTTTCGGAGGTTTATTTGTATAAATGAAATTCTTCTTTATTAATAAAATGATGTTGGTCGTGGTTAGTGTCAAAATGAAGGGCACAGCTAGTTGAATCTGTCCGTAACAATTCTTTTAAGACATCATTAGACGGATGTTCTTCAATCAAAACGCCAAAATCTCTGTCACATTCGTAGTTGAAAACAACGACAGCAGGTTTAGCAGTGACGCCCATTTCTTTTGCCACAATTTGATCATCTAAAAAGGCTTCTCTGACAGTGTTAGAGTAACGATCTGCATAAAACATATCCAAATCTCCTTTAACAGCTAAAACAGAATCTTGAACTAAAGTTTGTGAATAATTACCGATGTTTTGCGTAACGGCTTCTTGTAAAAGAATTAAGAATTTTCGTGCTTTCTTTTTGCCTTGCAATTGTAAGGATTTATAATCAAGTGCAATTGAATAAGAAACATCGAACAATTCATTGCGAGCTTTCATGTCTTTTGTGTCCATGATTTTTAACTCTAAAAATTGTTGAAAACTCCTTAAATTAAGTAATGGAACCATATGGAGTTTAATATCTTGATTTTCTTGAGCAAACAAATCAAGCATACGTTTTTCAGCAGCTAGACATCTTTTACAAAGAGGGTGCATAAACAAATAAATTTCAATCATTTCATTATTCCCCCCTATCTATTATAATTAAAACTTCTAATCTCTACCTATAGAGTATCAGAAATTTCACAAATAATGAAATAAAATGAACTATTGCTCTTTTTGAGCTAAAATAGCTCGAGCAATTTTATTAGCTGCTGGTCGATATATTAGTTGATTTTGTGTTAAAAAGTCTAGAAAGAAAAGACGGCCCGTTTGAGCATTGGAAACTTCCATTTCTAATTCGAAGTCATGATGGCCATGATACCAACTTTCATCTAGAACCAATAAAGCATCTTTTGTGATAGGAATTTCTATGCGAGTAGTGGTAAGTTGTCCAATTATTTGTAACTCCTTCAAAGAAAGATGATACTTGTGAGCTAACTTGTCTTTAAAATTATCCAAAGCAGGAAAAGTTTGATTTTGAATGGCTTCTTTAGCTTTAGCTAGAGATATTTTTTCAGTTGTTTCCCATAAACCATCTGTGACAGGTTCTTTTAAAGTAACTTCTGCTGCTTGTTCCAATAAGCGAATTCTTAAAGCAGTTTCTCCAGATTGAAGTTGGTGAGTACTTGTATCCCAATAAACATTTGTTTGGGTGTGATGCGAACTAGCTTCTGGTAGATATTTTTTGACTAGATTGTCAAATTCTTCTTTAGTTAACAAGCTTTTATATTCGATTTCAATTTCTTCGTGCATAACGCTAGTTAAGCCCCTTTCCGTTCTATTGCGTTAATAGTTTCTCTTTTTTTTTAGATTTCGTCAAATGAAAAGCTAATTCTTTCATTGTATTCTCATTTATTCTTCTTGATATGAGTTCTTATTTGTTTTATGCTAAAATGGTATGTGTTTAAAATTAGAGTGAGAGTTAAAAGGGGTTAGGTTTATGCAAGATTGGGAACTGTTTTTAGCACCCTACGAACAAGTTGTATCAGAATTAAAAGTAAAACTAAAAGGAATTAGACAACAATATCGCGATCAAAATTTACATACACCGATTGAATTTGTGACAGGACGAGTTAAACCTATACACAGTATTCAGTTAAAGTGTCAGCTAAGAGGTATTCCTGAATCTAAAATCGAAAGGGAAATGCAAGACATTGCTGGTTTAAGAATTATGTGTCAATTTGTTGACGATATTTACGAAGTAGTTCGTCTAATTCGGTTACGAAATGATTTAAAAGTGATCCAAGAAAGAGATTATATTTCTAATAGAAAAGAAAGTGGGTACCGCTCTTATCATTTAATTGTAGAGTATCCAGTTCAATTAATTGATGGTGAAAAGAAAATTTTAGCAGAAATTCAAATTCGGACCTTAGCTATGAATTTTTGGGCAACTATTGAGCATTCGTTAAATTATAAATATCAAGGGGAATTTCCTGAGAAAATTAATGATCGTTTAAAAAATGCCTCAGAAGCAGCTCATCAGCTAGATGCAGAAATGTCTAAAATTCGGGAAGAAATTCAAGAAGCCCAACATTTATTTTCACATGGCAAAGGAGCCCATCATATAGAAGCAGTTAATTCACCCTTGTTGTCAAAACTTAATGAAGAGGAGTCACAACAGGGAAAAGCAAGTAAAGGATGATAACTATTATGAAAGTAGCCTTAGTGACCAATCATTCAGAAAAGTCGCAAAAAGCAATGGCTCAATTAGAACAAGAATTAGCGGCGGCTGGGATTGAACAAGATCAAGCCCAACCTGATATTGTCATTTCAGTTGGTGGAGACGGCACATTATTATCCGCTTTTCATCAGTACATTCATCAGTTGGACCGTGTTCAGTTTGTGGGTATTCACACAGGACATTTAGGTTTTTATACAGATTGGCGTGACTATGAAGTGAAAGAGCTTGTCAAAAGTTTAACAGAAGATGTTGGGCATAGTGTTACTTACCCATTATTAGATGTGACGATTGAGTTTCATTCAAAACCAGACCAACACTTTTTAGCACTAAATGAGTGCAGTGTGCGACGAATTAATCAAACAATGGTAGCAGACGTTTATATTAAGGAAGAAAAATTTGAACGATTCCGAGGGGACGGCTTAACCGTAGCTACCCCTACTGGATCAACAGGTTACAATAAAAGTATTGGAGGAGCAGTTATTCATCCAAGAGTGAATGCTCTTCAGTTAACAGAATTCGCTTCTTTAAACAACCGAGTTTACCGAACGCTAGGTTCACCAATGATTATCGCAAGTGATGAATGGGTAAGGCTGGTCTTAGAAGAGGCAGATGATTATTTTATTGGTATTGATCAACTTAATTTTCAAGATAAAGATGTGAAACAAGTCACTTTAAAGGTGGCTAAAGAGCGTATTCAGTTTGCTTCTTATCGACACACTCATTTTTGGAGACGAGTAAAAGATGCCTTTATTAGAAAATGTGAGGATGACGAGGTTGAATCATGATTTTTACGTGGAATTACCAAGAAAATGAGCCGAAAACAATAAAAAAATTTGTTAAAGAAGTTGGGTTGTCTAAAGGATTGTTAGCCAAAGTCAAGTTTCAAGGAGGACGTATCGCTGTTAATGGTAAAGAAGAGAATGTTTTATATAGTCTAAAAAAAGGTGACTTACTAGAAGTGACTATTCCAGATGAAGAAGAACATGAAACCTTATTACAAGATAACCAGCCTCTAGAAATTATTTATGAAGATGAGCATTTTTTAGTGGTGAATAAACCAATTCAGGTGGCATCTATTCCTGCTCAGTTTCATCCTAATGGAACAATGGCTAATCGGGTAAAACATTATATTATGGAGAAAAACTATCCTAATAAAGTGGTTCATATTGTGACACGCTTAGATAGAGATACTTCAGGTTTGATGTTATTTGCTAAACATGGCTTTGCTCATGCTTTACTAGATCAACAATTAAGAAACAAGCAAGTTCTTAAAAAATATGTAGCACTGGTGGGAGGAAATCATGATCAGTTAGCTTCTCATGAGATGATTACACTACCTATTGAAAGAGATACTACCTCTATTTTGAAAAGACAAATAGGAGAACAGGGATTATCTGCGCAAACAGAATACTGGCTAAAGACAAGCTATCCAATGTGTTCTTTAGTAGACATCAGACTACATACTGGTAGAACTCATCAAATTCGTGTTCATTTTGAAGGAATTGGTTGTCCTTTGCTAGGAGATGAGCTATATCATGGCAACATGGATTTAGGAATTAAGCGTCAAGCATTGCATTGTGAAAAGTTAAGTTTTACTCATCCTTTTACTAAAGAAATGCTGACATTAACAGCCCCTTTACCACAAGATATGATCAAAGTCATTGACGAGCAGACTGAGCTTAAACGGAGGAATGAAAATGAGTGAACATATCGATCCAATAGAAGAACAATATAAACTACTACATCAACGATTAAAAAATGAACAACTCCAAGAGTTTAGAAATGAATTGTTAGATCTACATTTATACGAGCAAGGTCTTTTTTATGTGTCTTTAGATGAAGAAGAAAGACAACAAATTTATACCTATCTTTCTCCAAAGGAAATGGGGGATATTTTTGATGTTTTAGAAGAAGAAACAGAAGAAATGCCTGAGTATTTGGAAGAGATGCGTCCTCAATATGTTTCAGATATGCTATCTGAAATGTATACGGATAACGCAGTAGATATCTTAAAACAGCTAGATAAAACAGAAATAGCTAAGTATTTAAGTCTTATGAATCATGAAGATGTAAAAGAAATTAAAGCGTTACTTCATTATGAAGATGAAACTGCTGGGGCTATAATGACAACTGAATATGTTTCGATTGTGGCCAACCAAACTATTCGTTCAGCGATGTATTTACTAAAAACCGAAGCTTTAGTGGCAGAGACAATCTATTATGTGTTCGTTGTAGATGATTTTAACCATTTAGTAGGAGTTATTTCTTTAAGAGATTTGATTGTACATGATGAAGATGAATTGATTTTTGATGTGATGAATGAGCGAGTTATTTCTGTAAAAGTTGGTGATGAACAATCTGATGTTGCAAGAATGATTAAAGATTATGACTTCTTAGCAATTCCAGTAACAGATTATGACGATCATTTATTAGGGATTGTAACAGTAGATGATATTATTGATGTAATCGACGAAGAAGCAACGAGCGATTATTCAGGATTAGCAGGGGTAGATGTAGACGAAGCCAGCGAACACCCAATAAAGGCAGCTTCTAAACGCTTGCCTTGGTTAATAACCTTATTATTTCTAGGAATGTCTACAGCCACCTTAATTGGACAATATGAAGCCTTAGTTAGTGAAGCTAGTGTGTTAGCTGTTTTTATTTCTTTAATCACGGGAACAGCTGGAAATGCTGGGACTCAGTCATTAGCAGTAGCAGTTAGGCGTTTAGCTGTTCAAAATGAAAAAGGAAATAATTTTTTTAGAATGATTCTCAGTGAATTATTAACAGGACTTGTAACTGGAGCTATTACAGGCTTGACTATTTTCATTATTGTAGGTATCTGGAAACATAATTTTATGTTAGGTTTTGTGATTGGCATGGCTATGCTGTGTGCTATTACAGTAGCTAATTTAGCTGGTAGTTTGATTCCTATGTTAATGGATAAATTAGGATTTGATCCTGCAGTAGCAAGCGGTCCATTTATTACAACACTTAGTGATTTGACTAGTGTTTTGATTTATTTTAATATTGCTAGTTTATTTATGCGCTACTTTATTAGTTAAATAAACAGAACCCACCTGACTCAATAAACAGAGCTAGGTGGGTTTCTTTATCTAACTAAACAATTTTTGTTCCATGGACTTCGTGGACGTTTAAGGTCTCACTAACTAATGTCGCATTTTCAGAAGTAATACCACCACCAGGTAAAATAATTAGCCGATGATTAGCATAGGCAATCAATTCTTGTAGGTGAGCGAAATTATCTTCAATAGGAGTGCCACTAGGACCACCGTGAGTTAAAATTCGGTCAACTTGATGGTCAACTAACCAATCAATCGCTTCTTTTTGTTTAGCTAAGGGAATAGCATCAAAAGCCATATGAAAGGTTATTTGTAAACCGTTGGCAATGTCTAGTAGTTCTTCCATTGCTTCTTCATCAATCCAACCATCTTGGGTTAAACAACCTAAGACTACTCCGTCAACTTGAGCCTTTTTTGCTTCAAAAATATCGCGTGTCATAATTTTTAGCTCAGTATCAGAATAAACAAAATGACCTGCTCTAGGGCGAATAATAGCCATGACTGGAATGTCTTTTTCATGACAATATTCCACCGTAGTTTCCATTACACCTAGACTAACTGTAGTGCCACCTACAGCTAGGTTATCACATAGTTCAATTCGTTTAGCTCCTTTTTCGATAGCAGCTGGAACATGTTCAAAATTTTCTGCACAAAATTCTTTTAATAGCATATATGTAGCTCCTTTTAACTTATTATGTCATTTATTGTATCATAAAGAATAGGCAGAATTTGAGATTTTATTGGAGAAGATATCTAGGAAGGCATAGAGTTAAATGAAAAGCTATGTTAAAATTTGATAGGATTAACTTATTTAGATGAAAATAAAAGAAAATTATCTCATTTAGTTTAAAAGGAGAAGAATATGCGTCAAAAAAAAATAGATAAAGCATTGACATTTTTAGAAAAAAATTATCATGTTTTTGCTTGCCCAGTTTGTCAGCAAAAATTTAATTATCCAACTGATTATAGTTTAGTATGTGAGAATAATCATCGATTTAATCTATCGAAAAAAGGCACTGTTTATTTCTTGTCTCATCAGGTTCAGACAGATTATAATGAAGAAATGCTAAAGGATAGACAGAAAATGATTGAGCTAGGATTGTATGAACCTATGTTAAAAGTTATTTATCAACATTTACCTGAAACAGCTAATCCAGTTACAGTAGATGTAGGGTGCGGTGAAGGAAGTTTCTTAAAACAGTTAATGGACATGGGGTTAGAAGGAACTAACATTGGGTTTGATTTATCTAAAGATGGTATTCAATTAGCAACTCAGCATGATTTGGATGCTTTTTTCTGTGTAGCAGATTTAACTCATTTACCTTTTGATAACCAGCAAGTAGATTGTCTTTTGAATATTTTTTCTCCAAGTCATTATGAAGAATTTCAACGAGTGTTAACAGAAGATGGCTGTGTGTTAAAAATTATTCCCGAAGAATTTTATTTAAAAGAATTAAGAGAAGTGTTTTTCAAAGATCAGCCAGAGAAACAGCATTATTCTAATGCTTTAGTAAGAGAGAAATTTTCACAAGAGATGAACTTAGTACATGATCAGCGGATTACTTATCAGTTTAGTATCCCTAAAACCCATCAACAAGCTGCCTTGAAAATGTCACCTATGCATTGGGGAGCAACTTGTGACATGGAGACGTTACTTGATGAAGCGGAATTAGATTATTTAACGGTAGATGTCCGTTTATTGGCAGGTAAAGGAAAAAAATAATGAAAAAAACGCTTTATTATGAAAAAATGAAAATTTTTTGGTAAAAGTGTTGCAAAAGTATGAAGCCTTTGTTATAGTGTCATTAAAGCAATTTTTCGTTGGTTTTTCTCAGATTCCTGTTCTGATAAAAGTTAATGAAGGAGGCTTCACTAACGTAACGACTCGCCGTGCTTAGACACCGAGTTGATACGTTCTTTTTTTTGTCCAAAATTAATCAAGATAGAATAATTTAGCAACGGAGGCTAAAAAAATGAATCATATCGTACTATTTGAACCAGTTATTCCAGCGAATACAGGAAATATTTCAAGAACCTGTGCCGCAACGAACACACCATTACATCTGATTGAACCACTAGGATTTTCAACTGATGACAAGCACTTAAAACGAGCAGGTTTAGACTATTGGAATGCTGTAGATATTCGCTACTATCCTAATCTAGAAGCGTTTTTAGATAAAGTGGACGGAGAGCTTCATTTGATTTCTAAATTTGCTCATCAAGTCTATAGTGATGTGGATTATAATGATGGCAAGAATCATTATTTTCTATTTGGTAAAGAAACTACTGGCTTACCAGAAGAGTTTATGCGTCAAAACGAAGAAAAATGTATTAGAATGCCAATGAATGATGAACATGTTCGTTCTTTAAATTTATCTAATACTGCAGCTATTATGATTTATGAAGCATTAAAACAACAAAATTTTCCTAATTTAGAGTTAACGCATCACTATGAACATGATAAACTAGACTAAAGTCGCTAAAAAGTAAAAGTGAGGAGATTTAAATGAAACTTTATTTTACAAGACATGGAAAAACTCGTTGGAATGAAGAAAAAAGATTTCAAGGTTACCAAGGGGATTCCCCATTACTTGAAGAAAGCTATTTGGCTATTGATCAGTTAGGCAAACATTTAAAAGATATTTCGTTTGAAGCGGTTTATGCCAGTCCTCAAAAAAGGGCCAAAGATACAGCTGAAGGAATTATAAGTCATTTAAAACATACTCCTACCATACAGTTTACCGATGATTTACGTGAGATTGGTTTAGGGAGTTTAGAAGGAGTTAAAATAAGCGAAGCTCGTCAGGTATATGATAAAGAATTGGACCATCTACGTTATCAGCCTGATTTATATGATCCAACTGCTTTTAATGGTGAGAGCTATCAAGATGTCATGAAAAGAAGTATGGATTTTATAATAGAGGCAGTGAATAAAGCAGAGAAAGGCCCTCTTTTATTTGTCAGTCACGGGACTACACTAACAGGATGTATTCAAATGTTAGCAGGAGCACCTTTGAAAGATGCACGTAAAATGGGAGGATTAGGGAATAACACCCTATCTGTTTTGGAGACAAAAGGGCGTCAGTATCCGCCTTTTAACCTAGAAACATGGAACGATGATTCCTTTTTAGCAGTGAAACAAATAAATTCGGTAGATTTATAAATAATTTATATAAGAAGAGAAGTAGGTGAGGCAATGGAAAACAGCGAAGAGTTAAAGGAATGTTATATTGTAGGAAAGGTCTTAGCTATTTTCTTTCAAAATCCTACCAACTTTTATAAAGTTGTGTTGGTAAATGTTTTAGATACTAATACAGGCTATTTAGAAAATGAAATTGTAGTAACTGGTAATTTTGGAGATTTACAAGAAAATGATTTGTATCAATTTAAGGGACATATAGTTGAGCACCCTAGATACGGCTTACAGTTTCAATCTGAAACTTATCAACAAGAAAAGCCTACAACTAAAAGTGGGCTAGTAGCTTACTTGTCTAGTGATCAATTTCCAGGCATTGGTAAAAAAACAGCAGAGAATATTTTAGATGCCCTAGGCTCTGAAGCAATTGATATTATTGTAGAACAACCTGAAAGATTGAAGGAAGTTAAGGGATTAACACCTAAAAAAAGGCAGATGTTAACAGAGAAAATAAGACTGAATTATGGGATGGAACAAATCGTTCTTCAGTTAAATAGTTATGGCTTTGGTAATCAGTTATCCTTGTCGATTTATCAGCATTACCAGGAAAAAACATTAGAAGTCTTGAGAGAAAATCCGTATCAGTTAACCGAGGATATTGAAGGGATTGGGTTTAAACGAGCAGATCAATTAGCTGAGCAATTAGGCTATGAGGCGACTTCACCTAGACGAATTCAAGCAGGCATTCTACATGAGTTGTTCCAATTAAGCATTCTGGCAGGAGACACTTATGTAGAAGCGGACCAACTACTAGTGGAAACTATTCAGACTCTTGAAGGGAGTCGTCCTGTTGAAATCCTACCTGAATTGGTGGCAGATCAGATTATCGAGTTGGTTCAGCAAGAAAAAATTCAACAAGAAGAAACAAAATTATATGACAATTCTTTATTTTATGCAGAATGGGGAATTGCTAGTCAAATTCAGCGTTTATTAGAACGAAAAAAAGAAATTAATTATGAGGAAAAAGAAGTAGAACAAGCTCTTAAAGCGATTCAAAAAAGAGAAGGTATCAAGTATGGTCCTTCTCAGTTGTTGGCGATTAAAGAAGCCATTAAATCTCCGTTATTCATTTTAACTGGCGGACCTGGAACAGGAAAAACAACAGTGATCAACGGCTTAGTGATGTTGTTTGCTGAATTGAATGGTTTATCTCTTGATTTAGATGATTATACCAATGATCTTTTTCCTATCTTATTAGCAGCACCAACTGGCAGAGCAGCTAAACGGATGAATGAAACCACTCAATTGCCATCAGGGACTATTCATCGTCTATTAGGTTTGACAGGACGAGAGAAGAATCCAGAGGCGGTTGCGAATGATTTAGATGGTAGCCTATTAATCGTGGATGAAATGTCTATGGTGGATACTTGGTTAGCTAATACACTTTTAAAAGCCATTCCAACTAACATGCAAGTTATTTTAGTTGGAGATAAAGACCAATTGCCTTCTGTAGGACCAGGACAAGTTCTTCATGATTTGTTAACCATTCCAACTATTCCTAAATGTGAGTTAGTAGATATTTATAGACAAGGAACCGATTCAACGATAATTTCTTTAGCTCACTCAATAATAGAAGGTCAGCTTCCAGTAGATTTTACTCAGAACAAACCGGATAGATCTTACTTTGAATGTCAAGCCTATCAAATTGAACCAGTGATTAGACAAATTGTAACTAGAGCAAAAGAAAAAGGTTTTGAAGCAAAAGATATTCAAGTTTTGGCACCAATGTACCGAGGACCTGCGGGGATTGACCGATTGAATATTATGCTACAAAATATTTTTAATCCTAATGAAGATGGTACTAGGAAAGAAGTTACTTGGAATAAACAGGTATATCGAATTGGAGATAAAGTGTTACAGTTGGTTAATAACCCGGAATCAAATGTGTTTAACGGAGATATGGGAGAAATTACTGGGATTAGTTTAGGTAAGGAAAATGAAAGTAAGGTAGATGAGTTAACAGTTCGTTTTGATGAGGTTGAGATTGTTTATCCTCGCAATGAATGGAGTCAATTGACTTTATCTTATTGTTGTTCAATTCATAAATCCCAAGGCAGTGAATTTAAAATGGTGATTGTCCCAATGGTAATGTCTTTTCAGCGTATGCTACAAAGGAATTTATTGTATACAGCTATTACAAGAAGTAAAGATATTTTAATTTTATTAGGAGAAGAACAGGCTTTTTCGCTATGTGTGAACAATTTAGGCACAGAGAGAAAAACTACCTTAGTTCAGCGGATTATATCGAGTACAGCAGGTGAACTAACCCATCAGCTAACCCAAGAATTGCAACAGCAACTAAAAGAAACACCTAAATTGAAGGAAAAAAAAAGAAAAGAGCCATTACCTGAAACAAAAGAAATTTCTCTATTTGATGAGACGGTGGATGAGTTTCATGTGGAAGAAAGTGAAGCATTACCAGACTATTTAACGATAGAGCTGATTAAACAAAGGGTAGTTGACCCTATGATTGGTATGGAGGGAAAAACTCCTTTTGATTTTATGTCTTGTAAATAAGTGTAAAACCCCCTAGCTATTGATAGTTAGGGGGTTTTTAGAAAAATAACAGGTACTATTTATACTTATAACCAAAAAAGTCGTTCTCGAACTGAAAAAGAGATGTCAAAAGCTCTAGGACTAATAACTTCACCGTCGGCTTGTCCAAATTGAGGTGTAGTGGAAACAATTCGAATTTGAGAACTTTTATAGTGGTGAACGTGTTTAGAGTTTAAATGTTTTTGGCGTAAAAGTAGGAATGCTAAGTGAATAATTTTAAATAGGTTGATTCTTTCTACAATAATTAGTTCCATACAAGCTTCTTTAGGACTAGCATTAGGTGCAATCGCCAAACCTCCGCCGAAATAAGGATGATTAGTAGTTGTACATAAGTAAGCTTGGTTAAAGGATTTAGTTTCACCGTTGACTTCTACCAGAATAGGGAACCCTTTTTGTTTAAACATAACATGCATAGCAGCTAATAGATAAGAAAGAGAGCCTAAATGATAACGATTTAAATTTTTTTTCGATTTAGATGCATTGGCAGTAGCAACGATGTTAGCATCTAGACCAATGCCTAAATTGTTAGTAAATAAACCTTCTTCTTGTTTGATTTGCTCTAAATAGTGAACTACTGTAAAAGGTTGTGGCTGTTTAACGGATAATATTTGCTGTAAAGCTTCTATGGGATCTCTTGTTAATTGGACTCCTCTTGCAAAATCATTGCCAGAACCAGAAGGAATATAACCTACTGGGATATCTGTTTCATCTCCTAAAGCATTCACAACTTCGTGGAGAGTACCGTCGCCACCAATTACTACTAATAGAGGAAATTTTTTTGTTGTATCAGAGTCTGACCAGGGTTTTAAATGTGTTTGTTTTAATTGTTGTGTCAGTTCAATAGCATGACCTTGATAATTAGTAATTTTTGCTTGGTAGGAAATGTGATGTTCAACAAGCCACTTCAGTACGACATCTGCTGCTTGTTCACCATTGCCACTACCAGCTTTTTTATTTATGATAAAAAATAACTCTAAATGTGTCATCGGATGCTCCTTTCACAAATTAATATTATACCAAATATTGATAAAAAAACCATGATAAAAGTGCTGATTATCAGGTTAAACAAAAGATGCTTGAATTTCAAAGAGAATTCCTCTATAATTCATTGTTGGGCGTCTTTGGATGAAGACATAAAAAAACATCACGCGGTTCATCAACCATCCCGCGTCAACAAAACTAGGAGGAGGTATAATATGACAAATAAAAAAACAAAGTTATTAATTCAAAATGGTGTTATTGCAGCGATGTATTTAGCTTTAACGATTGTAGTTTCACCAGTTGCCCAAGGTCCTATCCAATTTCGGATATCTGAAAGCCTTAATCATTTAGTAGTATTTAATAAAAAGCTAATGTGGGGAGTTTTCGGAGGAGTAGTAATTTATAATCTACTTTTTTCTGAGTTTGGCTGGTTGGATATTGTATTTGGAGGAGCTCAAACTTTGATTGCTTTAAGTTTGACTGCTGTATTAAGTCGCTATGTTTCTGATGTTAAAAAACGTTTAGCCCTTAATATTTTCTTTTTTACAATAAGTATGGCATTAATTGCTTGTATGCTTCATTTAGCGATTGATTTACCATTTTGGCCAACTTATGGAACAACTGCCTTAAGTGAATTTATCATTATGACTTTGTCAGCTCCCATTATGTATGGGATTAGTCAATATGTTAAATTTGATCAGTTATAAATGACTTTTAAAAAGGTAAACAAAAAGACCACCAATTTGGTGGCCTTTTTTGTTTACATCTCTTCAGGTGCTTCTATTCCTAATAATCGTAAATCTTCAGCTAGGATCGTTTTAACAGCATAAACTAAGGCTAGTCGAGCATTTTGTTCAGAGTCATCATTGACAATTTTGACATGAGCATAATATTTATTGAATGCTTGGGCTAATTGAATAGCATGTTTAGCGATGATCGAAGGTTCAAATTTATCTGCAGCACGTTTAACCGTTTCAGGAAAATCTTTCAATAATTTGATAACTTCCCAACTATCTGAATCATTTAATTCTAATTGGTCTGTATTTTTTTGCCAATTTGTTTTACGTAAAATAGAAGAACAACGGGCATGAGTGTATTGTACGTATGGGCCAGTTTCTCCTTCAAAACGGACAACTTCTTCTAAAGAAAAGTCGAAATTGTTCATGCGGTCATTTTTTAAGTCATGGAAAATAACAGCGCCTACGCCTACTTGTTTGGCTACTAAGTCTTTATTTTCTAGTGATGGATTTTTCTCTTCGATTTGTTGTTTAGCTAAAGTTGTTGCTTCTGCTAGAACTTTTTCTAATAAAACAATTTTACCTTTACGAGTGGAAAGTTTTTTACCATCTTTTGTGATTAAGCCAAAAGGTACATGATGAATATCTTTTGCCCAGTCACAACCTAATTCTGTTAAAACAGCTTTTAATTGTTTGAAATGAATGGATTGCTCGTTACCTACTACATATAAAGCTTGAGCAAAATTGTATTCTTTTTTCCGATATAAAGCAGATGCAAGGTCGCGAGTGATATACAGTGTCGCACCATCTGATTTACGAATTAAAGCAGGATTTAATTGATATTTTTCTAAATCTACAATTTCAGCACCTTGGTCTGTTTTTAATAGATTTTTTTCTTCGAGTAATTGAATAGCTGCATCCATCTTATCATTATAGAAAGATTCACCATTATAAGAATCAAATTCTACCCCAAGAATATCATAAATACGTTGAAATTCTTTTAAGGACTCTTCTCTAAACCATTTCCAAAGATGAGTAGCTTCTTCGTCTCCATCTTCTAATTTTTTAAACCAGAAACGTCCTTCATCTTCAAGTGATGGATCTTTTTCAGCTTCTTCGTGGAAGTCAACATATAAACGAAGTAGCTCTTGAATAGGGTTAGCTTGGACAGCTTCTTCAGAACCCCATTTTTTATAGGCAACAATTAGTTTACCAAACTGTGTGCCCCAGTCTCCAATATAGTTAATTTTAATCGGTGTGTAGCCGATTTTAGTTAAAATATTAGCTAAAGCATTCCCAATTACTGTACTACGTAAATGTCCCATTGACATTGGCTTAGCTATGTTAGGTGAAGACATGTCAATAGGAACATTAGTGTTACCTGTTATATGAGCATCTCCGTAATGATTTTCATCAGATAAAATAGCTGTTAATGTTTTAGCACTTACATTTCCTTTATTTAAAAAGAAATTAATATAAGGACCAACTACTTCTATTTTTTCAAACGCATTAGCATCTAAAGCTTCAGCAATATCTTTGGCAATCAATTGAGGTGCTTTTCTCATCACTTTTGCTAAAGAGAAAGCTGGAAAAGCTAAATCTCCGTGATCTGCTGATTTAGGCTTTTCTAATAAAGGACTGATCTGTTCAGGTGTTAAGTATTCATTTAAAACATTATGTAACGCAAGGGTTACAAATTCTTTTTCGTTCATGGGGAAACCTCCGATTAATTTATTAACGTGACATAAAGAAACGTCTGACCCAAAGGTAGACGAATATTCTGCGTATTTTTTATTCGTGAACTGAATAAAACTCATTTGTCATTATAGCAAAAATTAAGGGAAAATACTAATGGATTTGCAGACAGGCTATGAATTTATTAAAATTATAGAAGGAAGCTTTATTATTTAATTGAAAGTTTGTTATACTGAAACAAAGAATAGAGAGGATGAATGCGGTGAAAAAAAGTGAGCGACAAACTTATATAAAAGAAGTCATTCAACAACATCCTATTAGTACGCAAGAAGAGTTGCTGAATTTTTTACATCAAAAAGACATTACAGCTACCCAAGCTACTGTTTCAAGAGATATTCGTGAGCTAGGAATTATTAAGTCTCACGATGAAGATGGAAATGTTATTTATCTGTTACCAGAAGATCACTCTCCTTTTTCGGAAACTCGCTTAAAAGAAGTCATTCAAGAAGCTATTTTAAAAATAGAGAGAGTGCAGTTTATGGTGATTTTGCATACTATTTTAGGCTCAGCTGACCGAGTAGCCGCTATTTTAGATGATATGTCTTTAACAGAAATAGCAGGAACATTGGCTGGAAAAGATACAGTGGTTCTTATTGCTCACAATGAAGAAAAAGCGCAAGAATTGTATGAATTTATTCATACATATTTATAAGGAGGAATTAACAAAATGAGAGCGTTACAAAATGGATCAGATATTCGAGGTATTGCGATTTCAACAGAAAATAATCAGGCTAATTTGACTGAAAATGAAGCAGAAAAAATTGCCAAGGGTTTAGTGAAGTGGCTACAAGTAGATAAACAATTACAAGGCCCTCTAACCATTGGAATTGGTCATGATAGTCGTTTATCAGCAGATACATTAAAACAAGGGCTTATTAAAGGGTTATTAACACAAGGGGTTCACATTATTGATGTAGGATTGTCTACAACACCAGCTATGTTTATGGCTACTCAGTTTGAGGATTATCAGTGTGATGCTTCTATTATGATTACTGCTAGTCATTTACCTTATTATTATAATGGAATAAAACTTTTCACTAAACAAGGTGGAGCTGAGCATGAAGACATTGAACAAATTTTAACCTATAGCATGGAAACTATTCCGAGTGCTTCTTCTGAAGGATCAGTAGAAACAAGAGAATTAATTCCTAGATATGCCCAAGACTTAGTTGAAAAAATACGTCAAGGAATTGGTTCAGGTGACACTCCTTTAACTGGTTTTCATATTGTAGTAGATGCTGGAAATGGGGCAGGAGGGTTCTTTGCTAAAGAAGTCCTAGAAGCACTAGGAGCAAACACAACAGGTAGTCAATTTTTGGAGCCAGATGGCCATTTTCCAAATCACATTCCAAATCCTGATAATAAAGAAGCAATGGCAAGTATTAGACAAGCAGTTTTAGACCAACAAGCAGATTTAGGAGTTATTTTTGATACAGATGTAGACCGAGCTGCTGTAGTAGATCAAACAGGTCAAAGTATTAACCGAAATAATTTAATTGCTGTCTTAGCTCAAATTGTACTAACAGAATATCCAGGTTCCACCATTGTAACCAATTCTCCTACTTCTAGTCATTTGAAGACGTTTATTGAGTCCTTAGGAGGAAAACAAGTTCGTTATTTATGTGGTTACCGTAATGTGATTAATAAAGGTATCGAATTAAATCAAAAGGGAATTCCAACTGAATTATCTATTGAAACTAGCGGACATGCAGCTTTTAAAGAAAATTATTTCTTAGATGATGGTGCCTATGTCATTGCTAAAATTTTAATGTTACTACCTAAATTAAGAGAAGAAGGCAAAACTTTAGGGGACTTGATTGCGACATTGAAACAACCTGCTGAAGCTAAAGAGGTTCGGTTTAACATTGTAACAGATAACTACCGTGAAGAAGGGGAAAAAGTGATTGAAGAGTTAGCTTCATTTGTTAATGCAACAGATGATTTTGTCATAGACCCTGAAAACGAGGAAGGTATTCGAGTTAACTTTACAGGCGATTATGGCATGGGTTGGTTTTTATTAAGAATGAGTTTGCATGAGCCTTTACTTGTTTTACAAGTAGAAAATGATGAAGCAAATAAAAATCAACTAGTTTTTCAAAAGTTAGCCACCTTTTTTGAAAGCTATGATTTTCTTAATACAGATAAATTAACAGAAGTATTAACTTCCATTTAACTTAATTAGAATAAAAAAACCTATGACTTTGTCCATCTGATGATACAAGTCATAGGTTTTTTGTTGTATTTACCACAATAACGGTTGTGCTTCTACATAAATTCTTTGTTGAGTAAAGGGATGGATCAATTCAAGAGATTTGGCATGGAGCATTAAACGATCTGCGCCTTGGCTAGGTTGTGGATGATACAAAGGGTCTCCTAAAACTGGATGGCCTAAACTAGCTAAATGAACTCTGATTTGGTGAGTGCGGCCAGTATCTAATTGACATTCAACGTGACTGGTGTGAGCCAATTGTTCCATAACGGTAACATGGGTGATCGCAACTTGTCCATGTCTTTCATCGACTACACGTTTTCGTCTATCTTGACGATGGCGGCCAATCTTCTTTTCAATCGTTAATTGAGAAGAAGAGAATGAGCCCTTTACGATAGCTTGATAAGTTCTTTTAATCTCTTTTTGTTCTAGTAAACGGCCTAAAATTGGCAAAATAAAAGGGTTTTTAGCAAAAAGAATAGCTCCACTAGTTTCCTTATCCAAACGATGTACCACATAGGGATTTTGTTTTTTAGGAGCTAAGTAAGCAGCTAAATGATTTAAGAGAGTATTAGTTTCATCAGGCTGATTGGGGTGTGTTTTCATACCATAAGGCTTATTAACAATAATGAAATGTTCATCTTCATAAAGTGGGGTAATCAACTTTGCTTTTCCTAATTGAATAGTCGGTAGCTGATAGTCACTATCTTCAAAGGTTAAAGTTAACTGATCAAGTGGATAAACAAGTTCATGGAACATTTTTGTTTCACCATTAACTTGAATGTTTTTTCGCATTCTAAGAAAATGTCTAACTTTTCTTGGGACTAGCCATTCTTTCTCTAAAAGAGTTTTAATGTCACAAGTTTTAAAGTTTTCTGGCAAGGTAATTGTATATTCCAAGGGGATACCTCTTTTCATAAAATTATGGAATTCTTATGAATTGTAACATATTTTATTAAGAAGTTCATGCTAAGATAAGTGAGATTAATCTAGGGATTCAGACTTTAGCCTAATTTACTTAGGAATTAGATATGATAAACTTAATAAGCAATTAAGTTGTAAAGAAGAAGGAGATTTTATGGATATAAAAAAAATAAGCCAAAAAATTTTAGAAGCATTAAAACAAGCTTGGCTTTTTATAAAGCCGTATTTAGCAAAATTTCGAGTAGAAAGAAAACGGATTTGGAAAAAGTATCAAGTTAATAAAGTTTTGTTGCTATTAGGTCTTGTAGTAGTCTTAATTACTAGTATTTACTTATTTTATATTGCTAAAAGTGCCAATGTTAAAACGTTAAAAGTTGGCTTGGCAGAAACTTCTATTGTTTATGATAAAGATGGAGATAAAGCTGGGGTTCTTTCTAGTGAAAAAGGGACATTTGTATCTAGTGATCAAATTTCTCAACATATTAAAGACGCAGTTATTTCTACAGAAGATAGACGGTTTTATACTCATAAAGGATTTGATATTAGAGGGATAGCTCGGGCATTTTTAGGTATTTTAAAACATGGACATATTACAGGAGGGGGAAGTACTTTAACGCAACAATTAGCTAAAAATGCTTATCTTAGTTTGGACCAAACCCTTCAAAGAAAAGCCAAAGAGTTGTTTTTAGCAATTGAAATTGAAAAAAAATATAATAAAGATGAAATTTTAGAGATGTATTTGAATAAGTCCTATTTTGGTAATGGGGTTTGGGGAGTGGAAGATGCTTCTCATAAATACTTTGGTAAAAGTGCAAGTCAAGTAACAATTGATGAAGCAGCGGTTTTAGCAGGAATGTTAAAGGGGCCAAGTATTTACAATCCGATTGATCATATGGATAATGCATTAAATAGAAGAGATACAGTTCTACAATTAATGGTAGATAATGCTAAGTTAGATGAAAATGAAGCTAAACGATTACAAGGTGAAAAACTTTATTTGACGGATAACTATGTGAACAACAATCAATTAAATCAATATCCAGACTTCTTCAAATCAGTTATTGAAGAAGCCAAAGAACGGTATGATATTGATGATGAAGTTATCTTGAACCGAGGTTATAAAATCTATACGACGTTAGATCAAACTTACCAACAAGGTATGCAGACTTCATTTGCAAATGATAGTTTATTCCCACCTAATGCTTCAGACGGAGAAATGGTTCAAGGGGCATCGGTTGCTATTGATCCAAAAACTGGAGGGGTATTAGCTGTCGTTGGTGGACGAGGAAACCAAGAATTTAACCGAGCAACTAATGGGGCAATATCTCCAGGTTCGACGATGAAACCACTAGCTGTTTATACTCCGGCTTTAGAGGCAGGTTGGAAATCAACAGATTTATTAAAAGATGGTCCGCTAGATTTTTATCAAGTAGAGAATGTCGATAAATATTACCGAGGAGAAGTTCCTATGTATCAAGCGGTTGCTGAAAGTTTAAATGCCTCTGCCGTTTGGTTATTTAACGAAATCGGCATGGATCGCGGCTTTAAAAAAGTAGAAAAATTTGGCATAAAATTAGATGAAAAGGATCGTTATCCTGGTTTAGTTTTAGGAGGAATGACTCATGGGACTTCTCCTTTAAAAATGGCCAGTGCCTATACAGTTTTTGCTAATGAAGGTAAAAAGAAAACGCCACACTTTATTAGAAAAATTGTTGATGAAACAGGCAAAGTCTTAGTTAATCAAGAAGAAGCAAAAACAGTTCAAGTGACTACTCCAGAAGTGGCTAAAGAAATGACAAGCATGTTACAAGGAGTATTTACTAACGGAACAGGGATCAATGCTCAGCCTTATGGTCATCCAATAGCTGGAAAAACAGGAACAACTGAAAGTGTCAATGCTGAAGGCAAAGCCAAAGATCAGTGGATTATTGGTTACACTCCAGATGTGGTGATTGCCACTTGGATGGGATTTGATAAGAGCAGTGATATTCATTATTTAGATAACACTAGTGGCCAGGGAGTGTCTCAATTATTTAAAGATGAAGCCCAAAGAATTTTAGATGTGTCGCCTCAAACTCCTTTTAATGTTGAAAATGCTAGCCAACAGACGACTCCTCCATTGTCAGAGCAAACCGATGCATTGAAAGAAGCTGTAGACAAGTTAGGTAGTAGTGTAAAAGAAGGAGCAGGTTACTGGGGTGAAAAGTTGAAAGAAGGGGCAGATGTATTGAATGATACATTGTCTGATCTTTGGAATACAGTGGTAAAATAACTGCTTTAGTTAAACGCTAGGCAAGGACATTTTTTAATGTTACAATGATTTAGATAACAAAGAAAGGAAGATGGACTAATGGGAAATATTTATGATACTGCCAATCAATTAGAGAAAGATATTCGCGAACTACCTATGTTTTTAGAATTGAAAGCAGCTGTTGAAGCAATGAAAGCTGATGAGGAAGCTGCTCGTTTATTTAAAGAATTTCAAGAAACTCAAATGACTTTGCAACAAAAACAAATGCAAGGGGAAGAAATTACTGAAGAAGATGCAACCAACATGCAACTAGTTGTGGAAAAAATTCAAACTTCTGATTTAATTATGGCATTGATGGATAAAGAACAAGCATTAAGTACATATATTAATGATTTAAATAGTATTATTATGAAACCTATCCAAGAGTTATACGAAAATTAAGCATTTAAACTAAAAGAATAAAAATAGCTCGGAATTTTTCTGAGCTATTTTTCTATTCTTTTTTTTTTGTGGTAAAATTAGAGGGAAAGAGGTGAACAAAATGAAATGCATACATGTAGCCGATTTACACTTGGATCGTCCTTTTGAAGGTTTAGGGGAGTTACCTGAAGAGTTTTCTTTAAAACTTAGTCAAAAAAACTTTCAGGTTTTTTCGGCTATTATTGATGAAGCAATTAAAGAACAAGTTGATTTGTTGCTATTAGTAGGAGATATTTTTCATCAGCCTAGAATTCCTATCTATACCCAACATTTATTTATAGAAGAAATGAAAAGATTAGAAAAAGAACAGATACAAGTTGTTTTAACATTTGGAAATCACGATTATTATGATACCAATCGTTACTGGTTTCCCTTTCCTAAAAATGTCAATGTTTGGAAATCAGAAACAGTAGAAACTTTGGTGTTAACAACACGTAATCAAGAAACTGTGGCTATTTCAGCATTTTCTTATGAAAATCGTTGGATAGAACAACACCAAGCAACTAAGTTTCCTAAGCGTTTTTCTCATGTGGACTACCATATAGGTTGTTACCACGGAGAACTTGGTACAAGTGAAAATAATCGTTACGCTCCTTTTACTTTAGGTGAACTAAAAGAGAAAAATTATGATTATTGGGCATTAGGGCATATTCATCAACGAAAAGTTGTTGGAGAGGATCCTTTAGTTGTTTATCCAGGGGCTCCTATTGGACACACAAAAAAAGAACAACAGTGTTATTATGCGGCTTTAATAGAGTTTACAGGTCAACAAAAACAGCTTGAGTGGAAATCTTTTCCTTTTGTGGAGTGGAAACGAATAAACTATCAGCTAACAGAGGACAATATTCCAAAACAAGTTATTTTAAAAGAGTTATTTGATGCAATTTTAGAACAAATTACAGATTTAAGTCATACATATTTTATCGAAATAACTTTAGAATCTTCTCCAGAGTATAGCTTGACAGAGTATGAGCAGCAAGACATTTTAAGATATTTACAACAAGAAAGTTATCAAAGTTTTAAACAACAAGTTTGGGTTTATCAATTAATCAATGAAACGGTTATAAAAGATAATCAATCAGCCTTTGGTTTTTTAGATAAACAACTACTTCACCAATTTTTACAAGCTTATGAACAACAAGACATGGAAGATAAAGCTTTAGATCCGCTATATAAACAACCTATTTTGTATACATTACTTCATGAAAACACTTCGTTTAAAGAAGCACTATTAGACCAGTCAAAAGACTTTTTAGAAGTTGAATTTCAAACGAAAGGTGGGGACTAAGGTTGCAAATTTTAGAATTAGAAGTCGTTCAATTTGGCTGTCTAAAAGAGGTTACTATCCCGATTGATAGTCAGCTTCAAGCTATCTACGGAGATAATGGAATAGGAAAAACAACTTTATACAACTTTATCAGAACCATCTTTTTTGGCTTTCCTTCTAAAAGAAGTAAGCGCCATGATTATACCCCGTTAGCTGGTGGAGCTTTTGGCGGTCGAATTCGGGTAAGAACGGAAGCGTTTGGCGAAGTGGTGATTGAACGATTTAAACAAGAACGACAAGGAAAAGCGGTAGTGTACAATCAGACTCATGAAGAAATAGGAGATGAGGTCTTTCTTAATCAGTTATTATCTCCCTTAACAGTAGAGCTGTTTGATGAAATGTATTCATTACAGCAGGAAGAATTATATAAAATCAATCAATTACAAGAAGAAGACTTGCAAAAATTTCTCTTGTCAATTGGTTTATCAGGTAGCCGAAAAATGATGGACTTGAAAGAGTCTTTTGAAAAAGAGCAAGGTAATATTTACAAACCAAATGGGGTTAAACCTGAGTTAAATAATTATTTAGAAGAGTATAGTCGTATTCAAGAATTGATTGAAGAAAAAGAAGCTGATGAAGCGGCTTATCAGGAAAAAGTTGGGGAGCAGCTTAATTTAGAACAATTGATTGAGCAAGAAAAGAACCATATGTTAGCTCAAAAAACGCAAAGGGATCAATTAAATCAACAATTAGTTTTTTGGGAACACTATGATGAGTGGCAAAAATTAAAATTAGAGCTTGAACAAGAAGAGCCTCGGCTTTTTTCTCATGATTTAAAAGATATTGAAAAAATTTATGGTCAATATACGTTCACTAAACAACAAGAGCTAGATTATTTAAATGAACAAGCTTACATCAAAGACAGTGATATTACTCCGGCTTATACTTTTTATTTAGAGCATCAAGAAGCCTGTCAAGAAGCACTAGCTCGTCGAATTGATGTGGAGAAGCGAGAGGACTCTTTAAAACGATTAGCCCAACAGAAAAATGAACAAATAGCGTTTTGTGATCAGCTACAACAAGATTTACAAATAAAAGATGCTAGGCTAGCTTTTTATCCAAATATTCAAGAAGTCACTCAGATTCAGCAATGGAGTCTGACTGAAAATGAACTGATGCAGCAACAAACAGCTACTGAAAACTTGTTTGATCAAGAGATGGAAAAACAAGAAGCTCTTGAAAATGAAAAGTTGGAAAAAGACTGGTTTAAAATAGGTAATGGTTTACCTATTGGAGCAATTTTAGGAGCAGGCATTACTTTATTATTGATGCTTAAAAAACATTTCATACTGGGAATAGCCATTGGTTTTATCTCGTTGATTGCTGTAGGTGTTGCTTATTATTTACAAGAACAAAAGAAAAAACAAAAAGTTATAGCAAAACAATATCAAGAAGTATCTGATAGAGTGGATAAATTAGCGGATAAAATTGCTAACTATCAGGAACGACAAAAAGAGATGGACGTTTTCAAACAACAATTAGCTGAAAGTTATCAGTTCTCTATTCAGAAAAGTTTACGAGATTGGCTAGCCGAGCTGCCACTAAGAGATCAATTGAAAAAACACTTGGAAAAAGTAGAAGAGCTAACAGAAGAAATAACCCGATTGAATTTAGAACAAGAATCGGATATTAGTCGGATTCAATTTATGAAGGAGTGGCTCCCTGTTTCATCAGAACCCAATATTTCTACTTTATATCAAGCCTTAGCTGATTATGTGGAAGAAATGGAAGCGAAACGATTAGCTGAAGCACAAAAATTGGGTGAAGAGCAGTGGTATCAAATGTTGCGAGATATTCAAAAACGAAAAGCTGATCTAGAAGCACAATTAGTCGAACGAATAACATTGTTTAATTTAAGTGAAGTAGAAGATATTCCTGTTTTGTTACATCGTAGTCAGGAACTTAAAATACAAGTAGCAAGAGAAAAAGAACTAAGACAATCTTTAGAACCTATATTTGATTTAAACGAAGTATATACACAAGAAGGCCTAAAAGAGTCTGAACGTCAATTGAATGAAGGAATAGAAAATAGTCGTAGACACCGTGATTCTTATGAAAAACAACTTCAAGGCGTTTTATTTACAATCGGTAATATGGAAGCAGATGGTAAATTGCCTCGGTTATATCAAGAAAAATCTAACATTCAAAGTAAATTAGAAGAATTAGCTTTGACCTGGGGACAATACCGCATTGGCAGTTTAGTCATTCAAGATATTTTAGACTTTTTATCAGATCAACAATTGCCAAGTCTTTTAGAAAAAACTTGTGAGTACTTTGCTCAGTTAACAGATAATAGATATAAAGATATTCAGCTAAAAGAAGGAAAATTGGTTATTTTAGGTTCAGAAAATCAGTCCTATCAATTAGGTGAACTGTCAACAGGGACAAGAGACCAGTTGTATATTAGTTTAAGAATGGCCTTTATCATATTGCAACAAGCTTATTGTGTATTTCCATTGATTATTGACGATGGTTGGTTAAACTATGATGATAGAAGAAAGGGAAATCTCTTCCAGTTACTCACTAAGGTTAGTTTGGAGCAGCCAATTATTTGCATGTCTTCAGATCAAGCCTTTATTGAGTATTGTCGTGAGCATAATCATCCCATTTTTTCATTGTAAGTTAAGAGAGGAATAATAGATTCATGAAGAAGTTATGTGAGTTAGAAGTTAATGAAACTTTTGATATGTTTGTTCTACTAAGAACAGCAGAAGTTAGAGTAGCTAAAAATGGTAAAAAATTTATTGCGTTTACTTTTCAAGATAAATCAGGAACGATAGATGGTAAATTTTGGGATGCTAGCCCAGATGAAATCGATCGTTTTCAAGCAGGCAAGGTTGTATACCTTACTGGTAAAAGAGAGTTATATCAAAACATGCCGCAAATCAAAATTACTCATTTGCGGTTAGCAACAAACACAGAACCTTACCAGCCAGAGCTTTATATGGTAAGAGCCCCATTGTCTACTGAAGAAATGGAAGCAGAATTCAATCAGCGTCTGTTTGATATTACTAATTCAACTTGGCAACGGATTGTAAGATATATTTTAAGAGAGCATCGAGAAGCTTTTTTTCAATTTCCAGCTGCCAAACGTCATCACCATGCCTATGCAGGTGGTTTAGCTTTTCATACTCTGTCCATGATGCGTTTAGGGGAAAGTATTTGTAAAGAATATCCAGAATTAAATAAAGGATTACTTTATGCAGGTATTGTGCTTCATGATTTAGGTAAAGTTTTTGAATTAACAGGGCCAGTTTCGACTGAGTATACTTTAGCCGGTAATTTATTAGGACACATTGTAATGGTAGATGAAGAAATTACAAAAGCTTGTCAACAATTAGGTTTAGATGACCGTTTAGAAGATGTCTTAGTGTTAAAACATATGGTGTTAGCTCATCACGGTTTATTAGAATACGGTTCTCCTGTTAGACCTAAAATAATGGAGGCGGAAGTGTTACATCACATTGATCATTTAGATGCATCTATGCAAATGATGCAACAAGCTTTTAAACAAGTGAAACCAGGAGAATATACAGAACGAATTTTTGGATTAGATAACCGAAATTTTTACTTACCAAATAGCTAAAGAAAAAAGCGAAGGAACTGAAAACAGTTCTTTCGCTTTTTGTTTCATCTTATTTTTTAGTGTCTTTTTTGCTATCTTTTGTTTTATCAGTGTCTTTAGTAGTAGAAGATTTAGAATCTTTTTTCTTAGATGAAGTAGTATCTTCTTGGATAAAGCCAGCTAATACTGATTTCATAGCGTCATCTTCAATTTTGACATCGGCTTTTTTCAACTCTTTACTAATAACATCCATAGTAAATTGTTGATCGTTCATTTTTTCGTCTTTAGCAATCTTAGTTAATTCTTTCTTAAATGGTTTCATATCATTACCTTTGGCTTGATTTTTCACCATTTTTACTACGTAATTTACTTTTTCACCAGTTTGTTGATTATCAACTGAGATAACTTCAGAAACTTCACCGTCTTTTAGTTTATACGCAGCTTGTTTAACTTCGTCAGGTAAAGTGTAGTTAGTTGAATCAAATGATAATTTTCCGCCATCTTTGCTAGAAGCGTCAGTTGAGACTGTTTTGGCTAGTTTAGCAAAATTTTCCCCACTTTTAATTTTATCAAGTGCTTCTTTAGCTTTATCTTCTTTATCTGTTGAAATTAATTGAACAGTTACTTTAGGTTGGTAACTAGCCCATACACGTTTAAGATCTTTATCAGTGATTTTTACATGTGACTTGATCATTTCTTGAAAAGCTAATGATTTTTTCATTTGGTCTTTATATGATGCCTCAGTCATACCATTTTGTTTTAATTGTAACTCAAAGTCATCACCGAATTGATCTTTCATTTTTTTGTATTCTTTGTCAACTTTTTCTTTGGAAACTTTGTCTCCGTAATTTTGTTCAGCTACTTTAAATACAATCATATTGCGAAGGTTGCTTTGAACATTTGGATCTGTTTTAACTTCATCATAAAAGTCATGAACAGTAATTTTGCCACCTTTCATAGTGACGATATCTGGGTTATCACTAGAGCATGCAGCCAGTGTGAAAACAGAGGCAACAGTAATAAATGCTAGAGCAAATTTGTTTTTCTTCATTGTAGAACTCCTTACTATTATATATATTTAGTTATAACGAACTCACTTAATTACTATACCATAATCATACAGGTAACAAAACCCAAATGAGGACAAATCTCAGAAGCTTTCTTTGGATTTATTAAAAATTTAATGTTTTTTTATGAAGACTGCTCTAGGTCATGAACTTGTTGAGAAATAACTTCTACTTGGGTGGCTATTTGTTTCATTCTGGGTTCAGTTTGAAAGCGAAAGGTGTTAAACGTTGCTTCTAAATCTTCGATAACTTCTGGAAGAATCATTTCAGAAGTTTCTTTTAATTGGTTGACAGAAAAATAAAATTTATTAAGACTTTGAGTTAAATCCATGGTTAATTGGCTTGCTTCATCTAAGTCTTTCGTCAGCTTTTTTTTGGTATCTTTGCCACTTCTAGGTGCAAGCACTAACCCACTAACACTGCCGATAACACTTCCAACTAAAAGCCCTTTAGTAAATTGTTTAAGTAACATTAGGCATCAACCTTTTCTCGAATTTGAGTTGCAATAGACTCTAGCTCTTCTTCAGACATATCTTTTCCATGATTATTTAAAAACTGCATACTAAAATCATCATCTTTAGTATAGCGAGGAATTAAATGAATGTGAGAATGAAAAACTGATTGATAGGCTAACTCTTTGTTGTTATTAATCATGTTTAGTCCAGCCATATCAGGAAAGGCTGCTTCTAGTGCTCTAGCAATCTTAGGAATTCGGCTAAATACATCAGCTGCCAGTGTTTCATCGTACTCAAAAATATCTTGTACATGTTGTTTAGGGACGATTAGGGTATGTCCTTTCGTTACTTGGGTTAAATCTAAAAAAGCACAAACTTTTTCATCTTCGTAGACTTTATAACTTGGAATTTCTTTATTGATAAGTCGACAAAAAATACAATCTGTCATAATCTCAACCTCCATAAATATTAAAGTTACTATAGTTATCATAATTATCATAAGATAGAGTGTAGGTAAAAGTCAAAGCTTATCATTAAGGTTTTTGAATAATATGATATAATAAGTGCATGAAAAGATGGAGGAAAAAAGATGACATTATCAATTGAACACGTAACAGGTGGCTATAGTCATCTACCTGTTTTAAAAGACGTGACTTTTCAAGTTAAACCGGGTGAAATTGTAGGATTAATTGGGTTAAATGGTGCAGGAAAAAGTACCACTATTAAACATATCATTGGTTTATTAACACCTATGAAAGGTGACATTAAGATTAATCAAGAGACACTACATAGTCATCCAGACACTTATAGAAAGCAAATTGGCTATATTCCAGAAGCGCCTATTCTATATGAAGAGTTGACTCTAAGAGAGCATATTGAAGTGACTGCGATGGCTTATGATATTCCAAAAGAAGAAGCCTTTAAACGAGCTGAAAAATTATTAACTTTATTTCGTTTAGAAAATAAATTAGACTGGTTTCCTTCTCATTTTTCAAAAGGAATGAAACAAAAAGTTATGATTGTTTGTGCCTTTTTAGTAGAACCAGCCATTTATATTATCGATGAGCCATTTTTAGGGTTAGATCCTTTAGCTATCAATGTGTTGTTATATTTAATGAATGAAAAAAAAGAACAAGGTGCGGCGATTTTAATGTCTACCCATATTTTGACCACAGCTGAAAAATTTTGTGATCGCTTTGTATTTTTACATGAAGGCAGTGTTAGGGCAGAAGGGCCGCTAGCTGTTTTACAAACAGAATTTAAATTGCCCACTGCTTCTTTAGATGACATTTATCTGAAACTGACTGAGGAGTCAAAGGTTGGTGAGGAGTAATGGAACTATTTTTTAAGAATCGTTTACAGAGCTATCAAAAGCAAATGTTTAAGTATTTAAAGTATGTGCTAAATGATCATATTGTTCTTGTTCTTATTTTTTTATTAGGAGGTTTTGGCTACTATTACGGAGCGTTTGTTAAAACGTTAACCCCTGACTTTTGGTTAGGAAAGTGGCTAGTAATTATCATAAGTTTTGCTTGTCTGTGGATAGGACGATTTGCCACCTATCTTAAAGAAGCAGACCGTGTTTTTCTACTTCCTAAAGAAACTGAAATGAAAGAACAATATTTGAAAAAAGCTTATCAATATACGCTTTTTTTTCCATTTGTTTGTCTTCTGATTGTACAAGGTGTTTTTATGCCAATGTTAATTGCGACAGAACAAGCAACCTTTATTGACTTTTTATTAGCAGTAGCGTGTTTGTGGTTACTAAAAGCGAGTCAACTAGTAATTTTAGGTTTGTCTTTTTTACAAGGAATAGATAAACAACAGACTAAAAAATTACTGATTTGGAGTTTGTTTAGTGGGATTATTTTAGTGATTAATAGCTACATTTCCCCTATTGTAGGCCTTGGTTTAAGTGGCGTTTTTTACTATATTTGTTTGCAAGATATGAATAAACAGAAACAAGCTCACTTACTAGATTGGGATTTATTGATTTTAAAAGAACAAGGAAGACTTAAACGGATTTATCAATTGATTAATTTATTTACAGATGTACCAGGAATTAGTACGCAAGTTAGACGTCGTAAATATTTAGATCCTTTGTTAGCTAAGTTACCTTATCAGCAAAAAAACACCTATCTATATCTATATATGAGAAGTTTTTTACGGGGAACAGAATATAGTGGGTTATTTTTGAGATTAACGCTAATTGGTAGCGTGTTAATAGGATTTATTCAAGAATGGCCGATTCAGTTAGCTGTTGGATGCTTATTTATCTACTTAATTGGCTTTCAATTAGTTCCTTTATATAATCAATACGACTATATGTTGTTAACCCAACTTTATCCTATCTCTCTTTTGCAAAAAGAAAAAGCAGTGAAACAACTGATTTTAGGGTTGCTTGTAGGGGTGACTATCGTGTATAGTATAGTTTTGTTACTAACTAATTCATTTAAGATAGAACTAGGTATTCAATTAGCTGTTTTGTGCTTAGAAACTGGAGTAATGGTTGTTTGGTATATTCCTAAACGGTTGCGAAAAATCGCAAAGAAATAATTGGAAATAAACAGATTAAAGACAACCTTGACGGATAATTGAGTGGGCTATAAAATGAAAGTTAGCATGTTTCTCAGTAAAGATAGGTGGAGAATTATGAGTACACATTTTCAATTTGATAAAAGATGGTCTCTCCAACCAATCGAAGGAGATACTGGTCAAACCTTTATGGGAGTGAAGGATTCGGAAAAAGTTTTTATTAAGCGAAACTCTTCTCCGTTTTTAGCAGTCTTATCAAGAGAAGGTATTGCTCCCAAATTGATGTGGACAAAACGAACAGGGGATGGAGATATTTTAATTGCTCAAGAATGGTTAGATGGGCAATTGCTTACTCCAGTTGAAGTGGGTAAACGTTTAGATGTAGTGGAGACATTACAGCATTTACACACATCTGATTCTTTAAAGAAGATGTTATATAGAGTAGGTGGAAAAGAGCAGCAAGCTTTCGATTTTTTGTCGGAATACGCTAGACAATTACCACAAGATTTAAAACACAATACTTATTTACTTCAAGTATTTAGATATTTAGAGGATCATATACCAAGCACTAATGAGTTGAGAGCTTGTCACGGAGATCCAGTCCACACCAATTGGCTATTATCTACGGAAGGTCGCTTATATTTAGTAGATTGGGATTCAACTAAATTAGCGGATCCAGCCTCGGATTTAGGGATTGTTTTAGGTCGCTATGTTCCTTTTTCTGAGTGGGAGAATTGGTTAAAGCTATATGGAATTGAGTTAACCGATGATTTACTAAATAAAATTTACTGGTACAGTGGTATTGATTATTTATTGCGAATTAAAAAGCATTTTTTGTACCGGGATTATCAACAAATGAACCGTGAATTAATTATGCTAAAAGAAATTTATACAAATTTTGATGGAAACTAGAATTGCTCTCTGCCTGCAGAGAGCTTTTTAATGGAAAAAATAAAGGAGTTAGATGATGAGAGTAAGAAATAAACCTTGGGCAAAAGATAGAATTGAAGAAAATCCACAATATGTGGCAACAAACCCAACTGAGTGGCATGGTAAGTGGCAACAAAGATTTGAAAAAAATCAACCTTTACACATTGAGGTAGGAACAGGTAAAGGTCGATTTATTACAGAAATGGCTAAAGCACATCCAGAGATTAATTATATTGGAATCGAATTACAAATGAATGTCCTTGTTATGGCTTTAGATAAATTGCTTGAAGAACAGTTACCGAATTTACAACTTATTTTAGTTGATGGACAACACTTAACTGAAATTTTTGATAAAGGAGAAGTTTCTCAAGTTTATCTAAATTTCTCTGATCCTTGGCCTAAAACCCGACATGCAAAAAGACGACTAACTCACGAAAACTTTTTAAAATTATATGAACAAATTTTAAAACCAAATGGTCAGATTCATTTTAAAACAGATAATAGAGGTTTATTTGAGTATTCTCTTGCTAGCTTTTCCCAATATGGTCTGATTTTGAATCAAGTTTGGTTAGATTTACATCAAAGTGATTTTGAAGGAAATATTATGACAGAGTATGAAGAAAAGTTTTCTAAAAAAGGACAACCAATCTACCGAGTAGAAGCTTGTTTTCCTAACAAATAATAAAAAACTGTTAAGTATGAATTAGCTACTTAACAGTTTTTTTGATTAATGTTTTAAAAAGTCTTCAGCTGCGTAACTTGGATTAGGATAGGTATAAAAACCTTGGCCACTGGATTCACCAAGATAGCCTTTATCTAAGTAATTTTCTTTTAGTTTCTGACTAATAATAGCTAGTATGTCAGTATTTGGTCCGCCTTGGGTTACTTGAATTTGTAAAATATTATAGGCTGTTTGAATACCAACTACGTCTAAGATAGCAAAAGGGCCTCTAGGGGATCCAGTAGCAATCATCCATGTTTTATCAATGATTTGAGGATCAGCAACATCTTTCACCCAAAGAACTAAGGCTGAATTTAATAGCGGAACAAGTAAAGAGTTCAGAACATAACCAGATTGTTCTTTTTTTATGGGAATAGCAACCATACCGATATCTTTAGCAAACTGAGTAATTTGGTCAAAAATCTTTGGATCAGTTTGAGGTTGGGCCATAATTTCAGCTGTGATATTATGCCAAATTTCATTTGCAAAGTGAAGAGCTAAAAATTTATCTGGTCGACCAGTTGCAGCAGCAAATTGACTAGGTAGTAGGGTAGAAGAGTTAGTAGCGAAAATAGTTTTTTCTGGAGCGACTTCAGCAAGTTGGTGATAAAAGTTAGTTTTAATATCAATGACTTCAGGAATAGCTTCAATAACTAAATCTGCATCATGAACTGCTAATTTTAAATCTGTTTGATAATCAATTCGGCTAAGGACAGCTGGCATTTTTTTAGGAGCTTCATCAGCAAACTCTTTGTTGTACACTTCTTTCAAATGATTTACTTTTAGTTTAGCGCTTTCAATAGCTTGTTGGTTAATATCGTAAATGGTAACATCAAAACCAGAATAAGCAACTTGAAAGGCAATCTGACTTCCTAAAACACCACTACCTGCGACAACAACTTTCTTAATTGACATAACTAGTCCCTTCTTTTCTTTTATAATATAATAAGAAATAAATAAAAATTATTTCCTTATAATAATTATAACACGTTTAATGAAAATACATTAAAAAAAAAGACTTCCTAGAAAGTCTTTTAGATTCGATATAAGTCGATAATAGTTCCTGTATAAGCATCTGCTAGGAATTCATATTGAACTAATTCTTGGTCTTCTTTTCGGGTGATACCACCAACATATATTTTCGTTTCAATAGCAAATTGACGGTATGGTTTTTTTGAAAATTCAATCCAAGAACCTTCAATAGGCCCTTCTTTTAAAAAGGCTTGTTTAACGGTGTTAAGAATGTCATTAGGATTTAAAGTTTTTTTTCGCTGATAGAGTTGATGGACAAGGGTACCACTTAAAAGACCTACTCCTATGCCGATTAACAAACCAGTCGAAAAGGGTTGCTCTTGTTTAGCCATAAAGAAAACTCCCTTCTGTTACTTTTCTTCTTTAATTGTACCATAAGATTAAAAAAACTGCTTAATCTGTAGAAGGATAAGTCAAGGAATTTAATAAAAAATAAGAGTTTTTCTATCTTAAGCAATTGAGTCTATGAAAATTGTAAAGTTATAAGGTATAATAAGAGAAGTGATGATTCATAACAAAGACTGAACATTTATAGGAGGAAAACATGGAAGAAAAAACGTTTCAACTTATTAAAAGGTTAACAGAGGCTCAAGGAGTTAGTGGGTTTGAAGACAATGTTCGAACTATCATGAAAGAAGAATTAAGTCCCTATGTGGATAAAATTGAATTTGATGGACTAGGTGGCGTATTTGGAATTAAAAAAAGTAAGAATCCTGATGCCCCAACTGTTATGTTAGCTTCTCATATGGATGAAGTTGGCTTTATGGTAACACAAATTCAAGAGAATGGTTTACTACGTATTCAGCCTTTAGGGGGATGGAATCCTTATGTGGTTTCTGCTCAACGCTTTACTTTACAAACCAAAAAAGGAAATTATCCAGTCATTTCTTCTTCAGTTCCTCCTCATTTATTAAGAGGCAAAGATGGTAATAAAAATGTATCTGTAACAGACATTTTATTTGATGCTGGCTTTGAGTCAAAAGAAGAAGCAGAAAAATATGGTGTCAGACCAGGAGATAGTATTGTTCCAGTTTCTGAAACAGTTAAAACAGCTAATGGAAAAAATATTATTTGTAAGGCTTGGGACAATCGTTATGGCTGTACAGTTATTTTAGAGGTCTTAGAAGAAATTAAAGACATGGATCTACCTTTTAATTTAGTTGTAGGAGCGAATGTTCAAGAAGAAGTTGGCTTACGAGGAGCTAAAGTATCTACGCATAAATTTAACCCAGATTTATTCTTTGCAGTAGATTGTTCTCCTGCTAATGATTTAGAAGGTAAAAAAGATACATTTGCTCATTTAGGTGAAGGATTCTTAGTGAGAATTTTCGATCCAGGTATGGTGATGTTACGTCGTATGCGTGAATTTGTAGTAGACTTAGCCGAAGAAAAAGACATCAATCATCAATACTTTGTTTCTCAAGGTGGAACAGATGCAGGAGCAGCCCACATTACTCGTGACGGTATTCCAAGTGCTGTTATCGGTGTGCCTGGCCGATATATCCATACGCATCAAACCATGTTTAATATTTCTGACTATGAAGCAGCTAAATCAATGGTTTTAGCCATTTTAGAAACATTAACTCCAGAAAAAATTAATGACATTATTTACGGAAAATAGAAAGTAAGGTGGGTAACTAAATGATTATTCCTAAAACTTATGAAGAATTAGCTTCTTATATAGAAGGAGAACCAACTGTATTTTTCTTCACTGCTGACTGGTGCGGTGATTGTGTGTATATTAAACCTGTCATGCCAGAAATAGAAGCTGCTTTTCCTAATTATCGATTTGTTCAGGTAGATAGAGATGAGTTCATTGATTTATGCGCTGAGTGGAATATTTTTGGTATTCCAAGTTTTATTGTAACCAACCAAGGGAAAGAAGTAGGTAGATTGGTTAATAAAGCACGTAAAACAAAAGAAGAGGTAGTTAAATTTTTAGAAGAATTATAAAAGAAAGGGTAGATAGCAATGATGGAAACACAAGAGTATCAAACCATACTAGTCGGGGTTGATGGTAGTGAACAAGCTGATCAAGCTTTTGACAAAGCAGTAGCAGTAGCACGACGTAACCAAGCAACGATTATTATTGCCCATGTCCTTGAAAACCATTTATTTGAAAATATGGGATACACCTTTAACCAAGGAGATATGATTCAAATAGAAACAGATCGTTCTAAGGAATTGCTAAACAGATACAAACAACGGGCAGAAGCTGCAGGTGTTACAAAAAGTGAAACAGTTTTAGCTTTTGGTTCACCTAAAACAGTAATGGCTCATGATTTACCTGAAAAATATCAGGTAGATTTAATGATGGTTGGTCAATCAGGTCTAAATGCAGTGGAGCGATTTGTAATGGGAAGTGTTAGCTCTTATGTAATTAGAAATGCGGCTTGTGATGTTCTCATTGTGCGCCCAGTAGTCGTTGATGCAAAAAAAGATGAAAGATAGTAGAAGGTTATAAAACCTTTTTAGAAGGAGATAGTTATGATAGTTTGTTATAATAAAGAGGCAGTAGGGGATACTTTATTATTTATTTTAGATAATCCTAAAGAAGAAAATGTTCAAATTGATAAGAAAGAAGCAGCGGTTCGTATTTTTACTGAGGAATTCAAGCGGACTGTCAGTTGGAATATTTTTAATGCTAGTCAATTGGTTGGAGAAATTAATGGAAATGGTCAAATTAAGTTATCAGATAAACAGTTAGAAAAAATTAATGAGTATCTAGGAAAACAAGGATTTTCAGAAACTATTCCAATGGATACAGAGCCTAAAATTGTAACTGGTTATGTTAAATCATGTGAACCACACCCAGACTCTGATCATTTATCTATTACCCAAACAGAAGTAGGGAAAGGTGAAACCTTACAAATTGTTTGCGGAGCCCCTAATATAGAAGCTGGCTTAAAAGTAGTCGTAGCTAAACCAGGTGCCATGATGCCAGATGGTATGATGATTTGGCCTGGAACACTAAGAGGTGTAGAAAGTTATGGGATGATTTGTTCTGCTAGAGAATTACATCTGCCTAACGCTCCGGCTAAACGGGGAATTTTAGAGTTACCTGATGATACAGAAGTGGGCAAAGCGTTTTTATAAAAACAGCTTGAGAGTTGTTCTTTCTGGTTATTTTTAGTAGAATGAATAGCACATAACAAAAGAAAAGAGGTGGAGATAATGAGCTTTACAGATGAAACAGTTCGCTTTGAATTTGATGATTTTCATAAACAAGCAGTCAAAGAGACATTAACCATTGTCTATAACGCCCTTGAGGAAAAAGGTTATAACCCAATTAATCAAATTGTTGGTTATTTATTATCTGGAGACCCAGCATATATTCCACGTTACAAAGATGCTCGTAATTTAATTCGTCGTCATGAAAGAGATGAAATAATGGAAGAACTTGTTAAAAGTTATTTATCTGACCAAGGACAGGAGCAATTATGAGAATTTTAGGATTAGATGTAGGCTCCAAAACGGTTGGTGTTGCCATAAGTGATCCATTAGGATGGACTGCACAAGGCATTGAAATTATTCCTATAGATGAACAAAATCAATATTTTGGTTTTGATCGTTTAGAAGAGTTGATTAATCAGTATAAAGTAGATAAAATTGTAGTGGGTTTGCCTAAAAATATGAATAATACAATTGGTCCACGAGCAGAAGCGTCTTTAGAGTACGGGAAACAGCTGGAAGAACTTTTTCACTTATCAGTAGAGTATCAAGACGAGCGTTTAACCACTGTTCAAGCTGAAAGAATGTTGATTGAGCAAGCGAATACATCTCGTAGTAAACGTAAAAAAGTGATTGATAAATTAGCTGCAGTGATGATACTTCAAAATTATTTAGATAGAAAAGCTTACTAACAAACACTTAAAGAAAAGAGGAATAAATATGGCACACGAACACGATCATCATGATCACGAGCACAAACATGAATACATTACATTAGTAGATGAAAACGGAACTGAATCTCTTTATGAAATTCTGTTAACTATTGATGGGGAAGAAGATTTTGCTAATAAACAATATGTTTTACTTTTCCCAGCTGGAGCAGCAGAAGATGAAGATGAAACAGAAGTAGAACTTTTAGCGTATGAATATATTGAAGGAGAATCTGGTAAAGAAGGTGACCTTCGAAATATTGAAAGCGATGAAGAATGGGATATGATTGAAGAAGTTTTCAATGCTTTCGTAGAAGAACAAGAAGGTTAACAAATATAGCTAACGGATTAATCCGTTAGCTATATTTTTTTTGATAAAGTTCTCGTCCTTTTTAACTATTAGCTAAATAATTTTTTTCTCCTTTGTAAAATGGTCACTAACTACCATGAGTGAGAATGCAAAAAAGAGAAGCTCTAGCTCCTTTTACTAGATATATAAGAAAAAATCTTTTATAAAACAAGTTTCTGACTAATACTTTTTTGTTTTGTTAGGATTTTTATGATTAGTAATATTTTGCTCAGTTAATAAATTAGAATAAAGAGATAAAAGAAAGAAAAGTACAAAGTTTAGAGCCTTTAAATTAAACAACATAACAAAATAAAATGAAAGATATGCATATAAGTTTTATTATCTAAGTTATGAAAAGCTTATAATATGTGAGGTAGTAACTTAATTCTATTGGTTAAGAAGATAATAAGTTGCTTCTTTATACATTTTTATATAAAAAGTTATAAAAAAAATAACTTTTATTAGTTACTCAAAATAATGGGGTGTGAAAACATATCTGTTTAATAAGATTTTGTTTTCACAAATTTATAACCTAATAAAATATTGGTTACTTTAGTTTAACTACTGTGTTTTTATTTATATTTTGACTATAATGAGCACATAATTAAATAGTCAAGTTAGGATAGGGAATGAGGTGAGAATCCTCAGCAGCCCCTTTCTACTGTAAGACGGACGAAATCTCAGCAAGCCACTTAGTTTAATTTAGGGAAGGCGAGAAAGTAGGATGAAGTTAAGTCAGGATATCTATGCTAACTAGCCAAATAAAATAATTGGATTGGGAAGATTGTTTTTATTGTGATAGATTTACCAAATAAGTGTTTCATCATTTATAGGATAAATGTCTTTACAGTATAGAATGTTAGCCTTTTCAAAGCCAATATTCTATGCTGTTTTTTTATACCCATTATTTCAATATAAATTATAGGAGGAGTATTATGTCAAAAAGAACAAATAATTTAACGTTAAAAGCTTTATTAATTGCTATGTGTATTGTAGGTGCTAATTTTAAAGTATTAGGATCTATCGCATTAGATTCTTTCCCTGCGTTTTTAGGAGCGATTATTTTAGGTCCAGTATCAGGTGCAGTCATTGGCTTTTTTGGACATATGGTATCTGCTGCTTTATCTGGCTTTGCTTTAACTCTTCCTATTCATTTAATTATTGCAACTTTGATGGCTGCTTGTATGTTTTCATACGGTTGGATTCGTTGTAATTGGAAAGAAGGCACGTTAACTTCAGTGATTGTTTCACTACTTGTTGCCTACATTATTAATGTGCCACTAGATTTATTACTACTATATCCAATGATTGGAAAAGCAGTTTATGGTTTATTTGTTCCATTGACAATTGGAACAGTAGCCAATCTATTTTTAACAGAAATTGTCTATGTGATGTTACCAAAAAAATTTAAACAATTGATGACAACACATAATTAAACATAAGGAATTGGTGAATATTTATGCAGCATGGTGGGAATATTTTAGAAATAGCTGAACAGTATGGATTAGCTACACAAGACATTATTGATTTTAGTGCCAACATTAATCCGTTAGGTATCCCTGAAAGTATTAAACAAGCTATTATTCAAAATATCGATCAATTAAAACATTATCCTGACATTCGCTACCGAGAATTAACGGAAGCGATTAGTCAGTACCATAATTGTTTAGCTTCTCAAGTTTTTG
This sequence comes from Vagococcus humatus, assembly GCF_003950325.1. GTDB lineage: Bacteria > Bacillota > Bacilli > Lactobacillales > Vagococcaceae > Vagococcus_C > Vagococcus_C humatus. The sequence goes on along the minus strand of NZ_PXZH01000001.1, from coordinate 921,713 downwards.
TAGGAAATGGGGCAGCTGAAATCATTTATAGTTTGCCCCAAGTACTAGAAACTCAAAAAATGTTAGTTCTAGCACCTACTTTTTCAGAATACGAATCAGCTTTTTCTCAAACAGGTACAGAGTTTAGTTACTATTCACTAGAGGACAATCAATTTAACCTATCCATTGAGCAGTTTATAGAACAAGCTAAACTTGCTCAGGTGGATAGTATTTGTTTGTGTAATCCTAATAATCCAACAGGACAAGTATTAGCAAAAGAAGACAGCTTACGTTTACTTGATTTTTGTCAACAAGCTAATATATTACTTGTGATGGATGAAGCTTTTATGGATTTTATAATAGATGAAGAGTGCTCATTAGCGGATTATTTAGACCAATATTCCCAGCTGTACATTGTTCGTTCATTGACTAAAATATTTGCTATCCCTGGTTTAAGATTAGGTTATTTGTTAACTAGTAATGAACTAGTTATTGATCAGTTAAATAAAACTTGTCCTCCTTGGCATATTAATACTTTAGCATCTTTAGCTGGGCAAGTAGCTTTACAAGATAAAGAGTATTTAGAAGAATCACTAAGCTATGTCAAAGAACAGCGACGTTATCTAATAAAAGAATTATCTACTATTTCAACTATAGAAATGTATCCAAGTGACACTAATTTTTTATTTTTTAAATGGCTAGGCAATGTTGATTTAAGACTTGAGTTAATTTCTAATGGTTACTTAATTAGAACGTGTGAAACTTTTAAAGGTCTAAAGGAAACTTATTACCGAATTGCTGTGAGGACACATGAAGAAAATAAAGGATTGGTTAAAGCGATACAGGAGATTGTTCATGAAAAAAGTGATTGCTAAATGTCCTGGTTCATGTGGAGAATTAATTCAAGGATTTTTAGGTCAAACATCTAAGTTAGTGAGCTACGGTGTCAATCGTTATACAACGATTACCATAGAAGATCAAGTAAATGGTAATCAACATGATTGGCAACCTAAGATGAAACAGGCAGCACAATTAACTTGTCAGTATTTATCAATTCCCTTAGAACAACTTAACCACCTTAATATTAAGAAGGAAAGTGAGTTGCCTGAAGCAAAAGGGTTATCTAGCAGTACAGCAGATATAGCTGCGACGGTAACAGCTTTAGCTGCTTATTTCCAAAAAAAGTTACCCTTTGATTTGCTACTACAAATTTGTTTAGAGATAGAAGCTACTGACAGTTTACTATTTCCTAGTCTAACCCTTTTTGCTCAAAATTCTGGACATTGTCAGTTAAGCAGTGGTTGGCGACCTAAATTTTATGTGTTGATGCTAGAACCAAGTGAAACCTTAGTGACAGAAGAATTTCACGGTATTCAAACTGATACTTTGTTTTACGAACAACGTCATTCTTTTCAGCAAGTCTTTGAAGTATATGATCAAGCAGTTCAAACGCAAAGTCTGTCGTTACTAGGAAAAGCCGCTACAGAAAGCGCTAAACTTAATCAAAATATTTTAAAGAAACCGAAATTTGAACAACTGTTAGAGTTGAAAGAAGAATTTCCTTTGTTAGGTATTAATGTGGCTCATAGCGGAACTGTAGTAGGGCTAATGTTTGAACATTTAGGTTTACTGCAACCTTTGCAAACTTTAGTCAGATTAAAAGGATTAAACCATGTTTATCCTCGAACAACTTGTTTGACGACTTGTTATGAAGGAGCACATCTAGCAGTGAATAGTTTGGAGGATTGAAGTGTTATGAAAAAAATAATGGTAGCCGGCACATCTAGTGGCTCAGGTAAAACAACCATTACTCTTGGGTTATTGAAAGCTTTGATTGATAGAGGGTTAAAGGTTCAACCTTATAAAGTGGGACCAGATTATGTAGACACAGAATACCATACACGAGTGACAGAATTAGCCTCTAGAAACTTAGATATGTTTTTAGTTCAAGAAAAAGAAACATTGAATCAATTATTTAAGAAAGAAGCTCATTTGGCTGATATAGCAGTGATTGAAGGAGTCATGGGATTATTCGATGGCTTTGGTATTAGTAAAGATTATTGTTCAAGTGCAGGAGTAGCTAAGCAGCTAGCTTGTCCAGTATTACTAGTGGTGGACGGTAAATCTGCTTCAACTTCTGTTGCTGCAGTAGTTAAAGGTTTTTTAGAGTTTGATAGTGATTTAGATATTTTAGGAGTCATCGTTAATAATGTTGCCTCTCTTAACCACTACCAACTGATAAAAACAGCTATTGAAACTTATACGACAGCAAAAGTCTTTGGTTACTTAAAAAAAGATACTAGTTTGTCATTACCTTCTCGTCAGCTAGGTTTAGTTCCTGACAGGGAGTTAGCAGATGTACTAGATAAAATTTCATTAGTAGCTACTCGTTTAGAAGAAACTGTTGACTTAGATGGGATTTTAGATTCTCTTCAAGATGAAGTAGTTATCTATGAAGAACCTATTTATCCTGATTTTTCAGAAATAACAGTGGCTTATGCCAATGATGCTGCTTTTCACTTTTATTACCCAGATAATTTAGAGTTACTAAAAAAATATGGGGTTAAGTTACGTGAGTTTAGTCCTCTAAAGGATATAACATTACCTGAAGCAGATTTGTACTACTTAGGAGGCGGTTATCCAGAAGAGTTTGCTAAAGAGTTAGCAGATAATCAGGCTATTAGAGAGCAATTGCTGAAAAAGCATGAAGCAGGGGCTTTTATTTTAGCAGAATGTGGTGGCTTGATGTATTTAGGTCGATCTCTTGAAGTAGCTGAGAAAAGTTATCCAATGGTAGGTGTTTTTGACGGAATTAGTCATATGACCGATAGATTGAAACGCTTTGGTTATTGTTATGGAGTTTTAGAAGAAGATACTTTGTTAGGTCAAACTGGAGACAAGTTATACGGACATGAATTTCATCATTCAGTTTTTGAAACGAGTGAACCAACAAGTATGGAAATGATTAAAAAAAGAGATAATCAACAAATTGCTACTTGGCGTGGTGGTTATCATAAGAAAAATACATTTGCTAGTTATCTTCATTTACACTTTTATCAACAACCTTATTTTGTTGAAAATATGTTACAGACTATTCAAAAGGAACGTAAACAATGATAGGAATAATAAGTGCAGGGCTTGCTTGGGTCTTAGATTTAATTTTAGGAGATCCATATACTTGGCCCCATCCAGTTAAATTAATTGGCAATTATATCAGTTTTTTTCAAAAAAAATGGCTAAGTCAAACAGACTTAACTGCTAAGCAAAAGAAAATAAGAGGCGGCTTGTTGTTCATAACAACGGTTGGACTAACTGCTATTGTTACTTGGCTAGTTATCTGGCTTGCAGGTTTTATTCATAAAGGGGTTCAAATAGCCGTAATAGTTTATATAAGTTATACCACTTTAGCGACTAAGAGTTTAGCAGTTGAAGGGGAAAAAATTTATCAAACCTTAACAACTGGCTCTTTAGAAGATGCGAGACAACAAGTAGGTATGATAGTAGGGCGAGAAACGTCTCAATTAACTGAAGAAGAAATTATTCATGCAACGATTGAAACAGTTGCGGAAAATACAGCAGATGGTGTTGTTGCTCCGCTATTTTTTTTATTAATAGGGGGTCCTGTTTTGGCAATGAGCTATAAAGCAGTGAACACATTAGATTCCATGGTAGGCTACGTCACACCTAAGTATAAAGAAGTAGGGTTGGTTTCAGCTAAAATGGATGATTGGTGGAATTTTATTCCAGCTCGTTTAACGATGTTTTTTATGATAATCGGTAGTTGGTTATTAAGATTAGATAGTCGTCAAGCCTTAACAATAGGTTGGCGAGATCGTTTGAATCATAAAAGTCCAAATAGTGGCTATTCAGAAGCAGTAGCGGCAGGAGCTTTAGGCATTCAACTAGGAGGTAGCCATGTTTATCATGGAGTAGAAGTAAGTAAACCTTTTATTGGAGATGATTTAAGGCCAGCTGATGCCCAAGATATTATCCGAATGAATCACTTACTGTTTGTTACATCTTTAGTAAGTTTGGTTTGTTTAAGTGCTTTGAAATGGTTATGGATAATGAGATAAAGATGAAAGAGGGACAAACATGGCTTACAATAAAAATCCAATGGGAATCGAAGAAGAAAGTTTTCGTATTATTCAACAAATTATAGAAGAAACGAGACCTGATTATACATTTAATTCAAAGGCTGAAGAAATGATTGTGAAACGTGCAATTCATACAAGTGCTGATTTTGATTATTTAGACAACTTGCAATTTACTCATGATGTGTTAAGTCATATCCAAACATTTATGGAACAAAAAGGAACGATTTTTACAGATACTACAATGGCATTAAGTGGAATTAATAAACGGGCATTGGATAAGCTTGGAATAGGATACGAATGTTACATTCGAGATCCAGAAGTTATCAACATTGCTAAAGAAAAAGGAATAACTCGCTCAATGGCAGGAATTGAAGTAGCTAGTAGAAAAGAAGGAGCTAAATTATTTGTGATTGGCAATGCTCCTACAGCTATTTTTAAATTGTTAGAGATGACAGAAGAACATAAGTTGCATGCTTCAGCTGTGATTGGTGTTCCTGTAGGGTTTGTAGGTGCAGCAGAGTCCAAAGAAGCTTTATATACCAGTGATATTCCTGCTATTGTAGCACGGGGCCGAAAAGGCGGAAGTAACGTTGCAGCGGCGATTGTGAATGCTATTTTATATCAAATGCCTGGAGTTCGTTAACAATGGAACAAGGCTATGTGTATCATAACGGTAAAAAATTAAGAAAAGGCTATACAACAGGTAGTTGTGCTACAGCGGCAGCTACAGCAGCAGCTTTGTTATTATTTCATGATGAAGAACATGAGTCAGTTAATATTACTACACCAAATGATATTACCTTACATATTCCTATCGAAACTTTGGAAAGAGATGAGGAAAGTGCGACAGCTAGTGTTCGAAAAGATGGTGGGGATGATGCAGATGCTACTCATGGCATGTTAATTTATGTCACTGTTAAAAAGCTTTCTACACCAGATATTTTAATTGACGGTGGTGTAGGCATTGGCCGAGTTACCCAAGAAGGTTTGTTAGAACCAGTTGGCTTTGCGGCTATTAATCCAACCCCTCGTCAAATGATTGAAACCAGTGTGAGACAGATTATTGGTCCAAATAACGGAGCAGAGGTGATTGTGTTTGCACCTGAAGGCGAACAAATTGCTAAACAGACCATGAATGGTCATTTAGGTATTGTCGGAGGTATTTCTATTTTAGGCACAACGGGTATTGTCACACCTATGTCAGAAGAAAGCTGGAAAAGTGCGATTACGATTGAACTAGAGATGAAACATAAACAAGGATTAACTAGTGTGGTATTAAGTCCAGGAAATTACGGGGAAGATTTTGCTGTAAATGAGCTTCATATTCCCTCTGATAAAATTGTTTCTATGAGTAACTTTGTAGGTTACGTGTTAAAAGAAGTACAGCGTATCGGCTTTACAAAAATTTTAATGGTCGGTCACTTAGGCAAATTTATTAAAATTGCAGCGGGTATTTTTTCAACTCATAGTAAAGATGCAGATGCTAGAACTGAAACACTTATCGCTAATTTGGCTTTGCTTGGAATGCCTGTTCCAGATTTAAAACGGATTGAAGAGTGTAAAACAACAGAATCTGCAGGAGATATTATAGAAGAACTTGGCTATGAACAAGTTTATCAAATTATTGCTGATAAAATTCAGCAACGATCTAGTCGTTTATTGAAGTACGGAGAGCCTGAAGTTGCGATTGATGTAGTCCTTTTTTCATCGAAACGAGGTTATTTAGCTTCAACTCGGCCAGTAGCTGAATTAATGGAGGAATGGCAATGATAAATGTGATAGGAATCGGTCCTGGTGAAGGGGATTTTCTCTTACCTGCCAGTTTGCATGCCTTACTAGCATCTGATGTTGTTGTAGGGAGTTGTCGGCAGCTTGAATTAGTTCCAAAAGAATTTGTTGGAGAAAAAATGATTTTACCTAAAAAGTTTCAAGAGCTAAAAGATTATTTACAAACTCATACAGGTTTAATGGTTAGTTTGTTAGCTTCTGGAGATCCAATGCTTTACGGTATTGGCAATTGGGTTAGTCGCAGTTTTCCCTCTGACCAAGTTCAAATTTTTTCAGGTATTAGCTCTATCCAATATTTATTTAGCCAAGCACAAATTTCTATGAATGATTGCTATTTAACTAGTAGTCACGGTAAACAACCTGACCTAGATTTATTAGCGAGTTTACCTAAAGTTGCGATGGTTACTGATGACAAACTTGGCCCATATGAATTGGCTCAAGAAATGTTAAAGCGAGGTAAAAATAAACAAATGATTATTGGTGAAAATTTAAGTTATCCAACTGAAATCATTAGTTTTACCCAGGCTAATCAAGTATTACAAAAAGAATATGGAATGAATGTGGTGGTGATGTTAGATGAAAGATGAGTGTTTTATAAGAGGGAAAGTTCCAATGACTAAAGAAGAAGTCAGAACGATTAGTCTTGGAAAGTTACAACTAGAAAAAGCCCACCGTCTATTAGATGTCGGAGCAGGTACAGGGAGTATTTCTATTGAAGCTAGTTTATTATATAAAGATTTAGAAGTCACAGCTATTGAAGAAAAAGAAAAAGCTGTCGATTTAATTCAGCAAAATAAAGACAAATTTAAAACAGATAATTTACGTATTATTCAAGGGAAAGCCCCTATTTCTTTAGAGGAAGAATATGATGCTATTTTTATTGGCGGTAGTGGTGGAAATCTGGAAGATATTTTAGTTTGGAGTTTTAACCATCTAATCCCAGGTGGCCGTTTAGTTTTAAATTTTATATTACAAGAAAATGCCTTTGCTGCATTTGAATGGTTTGAACAGCACGAAATCTCTTATGAAGCAGTTCAAGTTCAAATTGGCAAGTTAACAGGATTAGGTAAAGGGCATTACTATAAACCAATTAATCCAGTCACAATTATTGAAGCAAAGAAAGAGGTTAAATAAATGGCACATGTACACTTTGTAGGAGCAGGACCTGGTGATCCAGATTTAATTACATTAAAGGGATACCGGTTATTACAAGAAGCAGGGGTGGTCATTTATGCAGGCTCCCTAGTTAATCCAGAACTATTAAAGTATTGTTCAGAAGATTGCGAAATTTATGACAGTGCAAGTATGTCTTTAGAAGAAATTATCGAGGCTATGGAAAAAGGTGTTAAAGAAGGAAAAGAAGTTGTCCGTCTACAAACAGGAGACTTTTCTATTTACGGATCTATTAGAGAACAAACAGAAGAAATGAAAAAACGTGATTTAGATTTTACGTGTACACCAGGAGTTAGTTCTTTCCTTGGAGCAGCTTCTAGTTTAGGTGTGGAATATACTGTGCCTGAAGTATCTCAAAGTGTGATTATTACCAGAATGGCAGGAAGAACTCCAGTTCCTTCTAAAGAAAGCATTCGATCATATGCACAACACCAAACTTCAATGGTTATTTTCTTATCTATTCATTCGATTGATCAAGTAGTAAGAGAGTTGACTAAAGGAGGTTATCCTGAAGAAACTCCTGTAGCAGTTATTTACAAAGCGACTTGGCCTGAAGAAAAGAAAGTTATTGGCACATTAGCTAATATTGCTGAAAAAGTACAAGAAGCAGGTATTACTAAAACAGCTTTAATTATGGTGGGGGATTTCTTAGGTCAAGAATTTTATTATTCTAAATTATATGATTCCCACTTTAAACATGGTTACCGAGACGCTAAGGAAGATTAATGAAAAAGATAGCGATTATAACTTTGACTGAAACAGCCTTTTTAACAGGTCAACAGGTTCGAACAACATTACAACAAGTGGATTCTTCTATGGAAATTGATTTATATGGTTCTAAAAAAATTCAACAATCAGATAAAAAAGAATTTCCTAGTGGTCGATTTACTACTAGCATGCCTGAACTATTTTCAGCTTATGAAGGGCTAATTTGTATTATGGCAACAGGAATTGTCGTTAGAAGTATTGCCCCGTTATTAAAGGACAAACGGCAAGATCCTGGCGTGATTGTTATGGATGAGTTAGGTCAATTTGCTATTAGTTTATTATCAGGTCATATTGGTGGAGGTAATGAACTGGCTAGGCTGTTAGAGAAGCATATAGGCTGTACTGCGGTGATTACGACAGCTACAGATGTGCAAAATGTTACAGCGATTGATAGTTTAGCTAAACAAATCAATGGCTCCTATGATCAGTTTAAACAGGTAACGGTATGGATCAACGGTTTATTAGCTAATCATCGACCTGTGGCTATTTATCAAGAAGGAAGTTGGGTAAAAGATACTAGAGGCTTGACGGTGATCAACCATTTAGAGGAAGATTTATCACAATATGAGGCAGTCATCATTGTTTCTCCTTATCAAATCGACTCACTAGTTTCCCATGCTGTTCAAGTTGTTCCTAAATGTTTTGTATTAGGAATGGGGGCTAAAAAAGACACTTCTTTTTCCCTTATCTTAGAAGAATTTACTCAGTTTTGTAACCTTCACCATATTCATCAGAAAAGTATTCAAAAAATAGTTAGTATTGATCTTAAAAAAAATGAAGCAGGCATAATAAAGTTAGCGACACACTTAGCTGTTCCTTTTGAAACTTATACAAAAGAAGAATTATTGCCTGTTTCAGAAAAATACCCTCAATCAGATTTTGTTAAATCAATCGTTGGGGTAGGAAACGTTGCATTGTCAGCTGCAGATTTAGCTAGTCATGGTCAGGTATTGACTGAGCGATATGCTAATCGTGGGGTGACTTTTGCACTAGGAAAGGATTGACAAGATGTTATACGTAGTAGGATTAGGCCCTGGTGGTCAAGAACAAATGACCTTTGAAGCACAAGAAGCTATTAAAAGTTGTGAGACTATCGTAGGTTATGTTACTTATATGAGATTAGTTCAAGAGTTAACTGAAGGAAAAGAAATTGTTTGTACAGGAATGAAACAAGAGATTGATCGTTGTCAAAAAGCTATTGATATAGCAATGACAGGAAAAAATGTAGCGGTAATCTCAAGCGGTGACGCTGGGGTTTACGGAATGGCAGGATTAATTTTAGAATTAATTTCTAGTCAAGAAAAAGAGTTAGAAGTAAGAGTGATTCCTGGTGTAACAGCTAGTTTAGGAGGAGCTGCAATTTTAGGTGCTCCTTTAATGAATGATTTTTGTCATATTAGTTTAAGTGATTTAATGACGCCATGGCCAGTGATTGAAAAACGACTTCATGCAGCTTCTGAAGCAGATTTTGTCATTTGCTTATACAATCCACGAAGTAAGGGACGTCCTCATCACTTGAGAAAAGCATTAGATATTATGTCTCAATATAAAGACAAACAAACAGTGGTCGGAATTGCTAAAGATGTGGGACGAAGTAAAGAACAAGTCATTGTCACTACCATTGAAGAGTTAGATGAAACTCTTGTTAATATGACCACAATCGTCATTATTGGGAATAAAGATACGTATGTTTCTAACGGTCGAATGATTACCCCAAGAGGATATACTGTATGATCTTATTGTTAGGTGGGACTTCTGATGGAACTGACTTAGCAGTTCAATTAGAGCAGGCTGGTTTTTCAGTGGTAGTCTCTGTAGCAACTGATTACGGGTATCGACTGACCAAAGAGAAAGTTTCGCATGTGATTGAGGGACGAATGGATGAACAGGCTATGTGTCAATATATTTTAGCTAATCAAGTAACCTTACTGATTGACGGAACCCACCCTTTTGCAACGATTGCGTCTAAAACAGCCATGGCTGCTTGTCAGAAAGCAGCTATTCCCTATATTCGCTTTGAACGACCTAGCTCAACGTTGGATAATACCCTACCAGTTGATTCTATTGATGAAGCTTGTCAAATTGCTAAAAAGATACCAGGTACGATTTATTTAACAACTGGCAGTAAAACTTTAGGTGAATTTGCTAGTCTCTTACCTATGGACCGCTTGGTTGCCCGAGTTTTACCAACTATTTCAGTCATCACATCTGTTGAAAATTTAGGTTTTAAAGCTCATCAAATTCAAGGAATGCGGGGACCTTTTTCAAAAGACTTAAATAAAGAGCTGATAAAAAAAGAACAAGCCAGTGTCATGATTACTAAGGAAAGTGGTCCTGCTGGTGGTTTAAAAGAAAAAATAGAAGCTTGTCAGGAATTAAATATTCCTTGTATTGTGATTAAACGTGAAAAAATAGAGTATCCATTAATTTTTCAAAAAACTAGCGATGTAGTGGCATACTGTGGAGGATTGTAAGAATGAAAGGAACTGTAACATTAATAGGTGCTGGCCCTGGTGAACCAGAATTATTAACCGTTAAGGCCTTACGAAAATTAAAGGAAGCAGATGTTGTTTTTTATGACAGATTAGTTAACCCTAACTTGCTTAATTTTTGTAAGGAAGGCTGTGAATTAATTGATGTTGGGAAAAAGCCTAATCATCACCCTATTCCTCAAGGAGAAATTGAGCAGTTAATGATTGCTAAAGCAAACGAGGCTCAAAAAATTGTTCGTCTGAAAAGTGGGGATCCTTATGTATTTGGTCGTGGCGGAGAAGAAGGCATTTCGTTAAGACAGCAAGGGATTGATTTTGAAGTTATTCCTGGTGTAACTTCTGCTATTGGCGGTTTAGCTTATGCAGGTATTCCTATTACCCACCGAGATTTTGCTTCAAGCTTTCATGTGGTAACAGGGCATTTAAAATCAAAAGATAGTGAACTAGATTGGCAAATGCTAGCTAAAATGGAAGGCACACTTGTATTTTTAATGGGGATGAGTGAGTTAGAAACGATAACAAATCATCTATTAGAGAATGGCAAAGATGCTAAAACACCTGTAGGAATTGTTCAATGGGCAACTCGAAAAGAACAACGAACTGTCACAGGAACGTTGGCTAATATCTACGAAGTAGCCACAGAAGCAGGTATGAGTTCTCCTAGCTTGATTGTTATGGGGGGAGTAGTTAGTTTACGAGATGAATTAAAATTTATCGAAGAACGTCCCTTATTTGGTAAAAGTGTAGGGATGCCCTATACCCATCAAAAAGTGATGTATCATCAATTAATTGACCAAGGAGCAACAGTGCACGAGTTTTCTAAGCCTGTAGAAGTTAGCTATTTAGCTGAGACAAATAAAAGTTATAATGCTGAAGGTCGAATTCTTTTTACTAACCCTACTAGTATTGATTATTTTGTTAAACAAATGATTCAGGAAGAAAAAGACTGGCGTTATTTTAGTCAGACTTTGTTTTTAACAGTAGGTCATCATACAGAAAAACGATTAAACGAGCAAGGTATTTTACCAACAGAGCGTTATGCCACAATCGAAGAGTTTTTGTCAGAAACATCAGATAATTTACTAGCTGATACTCAAGTAATCGGTAGTAAAGAAATGACTGAGGTTTTTGATGGCTTAGATAAAAAGGTCCCAAACATTTGGACTACTCATGAAGAACGACTACTTCATTTAGATGAAGCAAGTTGGCAAGAACCAGATATTCTCTTTTTCCCTAACTCTAAAGGGGCTAAGTTATTTATTAACGAGCTAAATCCTCGAGAGTTAACAGATTTAGCAGATAAAAAAATTGTGGTAATGGGAAGCATTACTGGACAAGTGTTTGAAGCACAAGGAATTCCTGTCATATACACAGCTGAAAAAACATTAGCTAGTGTTATCGAAAAAATAATAAAGGAGGTAAACAAATGAAAAAAGCACTAATCGTGGTTAGCTTTGGAACTAGCTACCCAGAAACACGACAAAAAACCATTGAAGCTGTAGAAAACAAAATGAGTGAGCATTTTAAAGAGTATGATGTTTACCGAGCATTTACATCTAATATGGTTATTAAAAAAATCAAACAGCAAGAAGGCTTGGTTGTTCCGACTGTTAATCAATTAATGAAACAATTGAAACAAGCGGGATACGAAGAAGTTTACATGCAGCCTTTACATATTATTAATGGCAGTGAGTATTTTAAAGCAGTAGAACAAGCTAAGCGTTATGAAAAAGATTTTAATGTGATTCAAATTGGAAAACCACTTTTGACTAGTTTTGAAGACTATTTAGGTGTTGTAGATTGGTTAAAAGAATTAAAACAAGATAAACAACCTGGAGAAGCTATTGTTTTAATGGGACATGGCACTCAGCATTCTGCTTTTACCGCATATGCTTGTTTGGATCATTTAGTATTAGATGAGCCTATTTATGTTTGTGCTGTTGAAAGTTATCCTGGGATTGGTCGAATTATGGACCGATTGAAACAAGATAAAATCGAAAAAGTTTGGTTGTACCCACTTATGCTAGTTGCAGGTGATCATGCAACCAATGATATGGCTTCAAATGAACCAGATTCTTGGAAATCTCAATTACAACAAGAAGGTTTTGAAGTGACACCTGTTTTACAAGGAATGGGTGAATTTACAAGCATTCAACAAATGTTTTTAGAGCATGCTGAACAAGCAATAGAAAGAGGCAACTAATATGGGAGTAGGTAAATTTTTTGGCATAGGAACAGGTCCTGGAGATTCTGATTTATTGACAATTAAAGGGCAAAAAGTATTACAAGAAATTGATTGTTTATATACACCTGAGCCTAAAAAAGGAACTAAAAGTTTGGCGTTAAGTATTGTTAGTCCTTATGTTAGAGAAGATTTAGTTGTGAAACAACGTCATTTTCCTATGGTGAAAGATTGGTCAGTCAAAGAACAAGCCTGGGATGCTATTGCAAATGAAATTTTAGAAGAAGTTAAGGCAGGTAAGAAAGTAGGATTTATTACTTTAGGAGATCCAATGGTTTATAGCACTTATAGCTACTTACTTAATCGATTAAAAGATCAAATCGAAACGGAAACTATTCCAGGTATTTCTTCTTTTTGTCAAATGTCTAACTCACTACAAATTCCACTTGTTATGGATGATGAAAGCTATGCAGTGGTACCATCTACTGCTTCTGACGAATTAATTTCTCAAGCTTTAACAGATTTTTCTACGATTGTGATTATGAAAGCAGCCCCTCATTTAGAGAAAATAATGGCTTTGTTAACTAAAGAAAATTTATTAGATCAAGCAGTTTTAATTAGTAATGCTTCAATGGAAAATGAAGTAGTGACAAAAGGATTATCTGAATTAGATCCTAGTCAAAAAATATCTTATTATTCAACAATTATCGTTTATAAAACACAAGAAAGTTTTAAGGAGAGAGTCTAGTGAAAAAATTAATAACAAAATTAATGCAATTAGGTGTGGCAGGAATTCTTTTAACCACATTAATGTTACCTAAGAAAGCTTATGCTATGCATATTATGGAAGGATTTTTACCAATGGGTTGGTGTATTTTTTGGTACATCGCTTTCTTACCTTTCTTTATTTATGGGTTAATGAGTGTTAAACGCATTGTGAAAGAAAACAAACAAAATAAAGTGTTACTAGCTTTAAGTGGTGCGTTTATCTTTATTTTATCTGCTTTAAAAATTCCATCTGTAACAGGATCTACTTCACATCCAACAGGTGTTGGTTTGGGAACAACTTTTTTTGGACCAGCTGTGATTAGTGTGTTAGGAACTATTTGTTTATTATTCCAAGCTCTATTTTTAGCTCATGGTGGTATTACTACTTTAGGCGCTAACGCTTTTTCAATGGCAGTAGTAGGACCTTTCGTTGGATATGGTATTTATAAATTAATGAAAAAAATGAATGCAAGTGATGCAGTTAGTCTATTTATGTGTGCGTTTATTGCTGACTTAGCTACTTATTTAACAACATCTATTCAATTAGGTATTGTATTCCCAGATCCAGCTACAGGTATGGTAGGATCTATTACTAAATTTATGGGAATTTTCTTATTAACTCAAATTCCAATTGGTATTGCTGAAGGTCTTTTAACAGTGATTACTTATAACTTATTAACTTCAAGCATGAAAGTTGAAGGAGGACTTTTACAATAATGAAAACAAATAAAACAAAAGCAAATCTTATTATGTTAGTTGCTATTATTATATTGGTGATTGGGGCATTAATGATCAAACCTCAAGGAGAATTTGGTGGGTCAGATGATGCAGCAGAAGAAATGATTACAAGTATTTCTCCAAGTTACGAACCATGGTTTGATGCTTTTTTAGAACCAAAAAGTGGAGAAATTGAAAGTTTATTATTCACCTTGCAAGGAAGTATTGGTGTAGGAATTATTGCTTATATCATTGGCTACTATAAAGGTAAAAACAAAGATGTTATCAATTGATCGAATTGCTTATCAAAGCAAATTGGTTAATGTGGCACCAGAAATAAAGGGAATTGCTTACTTAGTTCTTTTGATTTTAATGTTTCAAGGAACTCCTTTGATACAAGCTACTTTATTTGCCATTTTAGCAGTAGTAACCATCTATACTGCAAATATAACTATTAAGCGTTACGTTAAATGGATATTGTTACCTCTTCCTTTTATCTTAATTAGCTTTATTACGATTATTTTTTCAGTAACAGATACAGATACTAATTTATTAGTATCTGTATCTGTATTTGGCAAATATATGGGGCTTAATCAAGAAGCCTTACCAATGGCTTATTCTTTATTTTTTAGAGCAATAGGGTGTTTAGCTTGCACATTCCTTTTTTCAGTTAGTGTTCCATTTAACCAAATGCTATTATTATTAAAAAAATGTCGCTTACCAAGTGTCTTAATAGAAATTACGATGTTAATGTATCGGTTTATTTTCATTTTAATAGAAGAAACAGCCAACATCTATCATGCTCAGCAAATGCGTTACGGTTTTAGAACGTTAAAAACTAGCTATCACTCCTTTGGGTTGCTTTTAAAAGTATTATTTGTTCAAAGTTTTGATCGGTATGAAAAAATGGTAGTTTCCCTTGAGATGAAGTATTTTCAAGGTGATTTTCCCTTACATTAAGTTAGAAAGAAGGTTTATGTACGATGTTTAAAGTAGAGAAAATGTGTGTGGGCTATGACAGTCAAGAAGAAATTTTACATAATATCACCTTGGATTTAGACAATCATCATCCGATTGGAATTTTAGGTGCTAATGGCTCAGGCAAATCAACTTTATTTTTAACTTTAGTAGGACTATTAAAACCCTCTAAAGGGAAAATTATATTTGGAGATAAAAAACTAGGATATAGTAAAAAAGAACTATTTCGTTTCAGACAAAAAGTGGGCATTGTTTTTCAAGAACCTGACCAACAAATTTTTTACACGATTGTCGAAGATGATGTGGCTTTTGCTTTAAGAAACTTGGGAATAGCTGAAGAAGAAATAGCCAAGCGACTAGATGTGGCTTTTGATTTATTAGACATTCAGCACTTACGTAAAAAAACAATTCAATATTTAAGTTATGGACAAAAGAAACGGGTGGCCATTGCTAGTGTACTAGTCTTAGAAACAGAATGGATTTTATTAGATGAACCTACAGCTGGCCTTGATCCTGCAGGTCGTAGTCATATGATTCATATCATTAAACGATTGATTTCAGAAGGAAAAAAAGTTATTCTCTCTAGTCATGATATGGATTTAATGTATGATATTTGTCAATATTTTTATGTGTTAAAAGAAGGAAATCTTATATTAGAGGGAACAAAACAACAAGTTTTCTTGGAAAAAAATCTATTGTTAGATGCTAAGTTAGAGCAACCTTGGTTAGTTAAAATCCATCAACAACTTGGTTTACCCTTATATCAAGATGAAGCAGAATTTTCTAAGCAAGTAGCTACTGGAGGAAAGCATTATGGGTAAAAGTATTATGGTACAAGGGACAGCATCTGATGCTGGTAAAAGTGTGATTGTAGCAGGACTTTGTCGTATTTTTAATCAAGATGGCTTAAAAGTAGTTCCGTTTAAATCTCAAAACATGGCATTAAATTCTTATATTACTAGAGAAGGATTTGAAATGGGGAGAGCACAAGTATTTCAGGCTGAAGCTGCTAACTGCGAACCAGATGTTCGAATGAATCCAGTGCTATTAAAACCTAGCTCTGATAGAAAATCTCAAGTTATTTTTAACGGAGAAGTTTTAGCTACTATGGATGCAGTCGACTATCATGAATTTAAACCAACTTTGGCTAATAAAATAAAAGACCTTTATGACGACTTAGCTGCTGAAAATGACGTAGTTGTAATTGAAGGGGCAGGGAGTCCAGCCGAGATTAATCTAAATTCAAGAGATATCGCTAATATGGGAATGGCTAAATTGGCGGATGCACCAGTTATTTTAGTGGCAGATATTGACAAAGGCGGCGTTTTTGCGGCGATTTACGGTACGATTGCTTTGTTAGAAGAAGCAGATCGAAAACGAGTAAAAGGCATTATTATTAATAAGTTTCGCGGAGACAAAGCTTTATTGTTACCTGGGTTAGAGATGATTGAAGAATTGACTCATGTGCCAGTTGTTGGGGTAATTCCTTATGGTCAGTTTGATATTGAAGATGAAGACAGTGTAGCGCTGAAAAATGTTAACCGACAAGTAGATGTGAGTAAAGACTTAGATGTGGCAATTGTTTCGTTAACTAAGCTATCGAATTTTACTGACTTTAAGAGTTTAGAGCTTGAGCCAGATGTATCTGTGCGTTATATTTTCCCAGGGGATGCTGTGGGAAATCCTGATTTGTTAATTATTCCTGGTAGTAAAAATACTTTAGAGGACCGAATCTTTTTAAAAGAAAGTGGTCTAGAAAAAGAAATCCACCGAGTTCGTCAACAAGGAAGTTATGTGTTAGGAATTTGTGGAGGGTACCAGTTACTTGGTCAGACATTAAAGGATCCGTTAAAGATTGAATCCACAAGAGGAACTCTTTCAGGTCTTGGTCTATTACAAGTAGAAACTGAATTTCAAGAAGTGAAAACAACGACTCAAGTAACAGCTCATTCTCTTAGTGATCCGACATTAGAATTAGAAGGTTACGAAATTCATATGGGAAAAACAGAGAGAGTAGGAGATAAAGCTTTTTGTGAAATCGTTGAAACTAATGGTGTTTCTGATAGCCGATTAGACGGAGCAGTAAGTGAAGATGGCAAGGTTATTGGAACCTATCTACATGGAGTATTTGATTCAAGTCGGTGGCGACGTAATTTCTTGAATAACATCCGTCTATCAAAAGGATTGTCCCCTATTGAGGAAGTTGCTATGCCTTACAAGGAATATAAAGCAAAAGAATATGATAAGTTAGCCGATTTAATTAGAGAAAATGTTGATATGACTAAAATTTATCAGATTATTTCAGAATAAAAAGGAGATGAAAAAAATGAAAATATATACACGATCAGGAGATGCTGGGTCAACCGGTTTAGTTGGAGGAACTCGGGTTAGAAAAAGTGATTTAAGAGTGGAAAGTTACGGAACAACAGATGAGCTTTGTTCTATGATTGGTTTGGCTGTATCTTTTATGGATCAGGAAGATCCTTTTAGAGAAGAACTTTTAAAAGTTCAACAAGTTGTATTTGATTGTGGCAGTGATTTAGCTAAATTAAACGATAGCCAACAACCTTACAAAGTAATTCAAGCTGAAATTGACTTTTTAGAAGAAAGAATTGATGAGTATTGGGACAAAACACCAGAAATTACTCGGTTTATTTTACCAGGTGGCACAAGAGTGGCTAGTACCTTACATGTAGCTCGCTGTATAGCTAGACGAG
Organism: Vagococcus humatus; assembly: GCF_003950325.1. GTDB lineage: Bacteria > Bacillota > Bacilli > Lactobacillales > Vagococcaceae > Vagococcus_C > Vagococcus_C humatus. The sequence continues at coordinate 904,054 of NZ_PXZH01000001.1, read as the reverse complement.
CAGAGCGATGTGTGGTAGCTCTAATGGATACAGAAGCAGAAATCAATCCTTTAGTTTTAAGTTATTTAAACCGTTTATCCGATTACTTTTTTGCATTAGCACGCTTAATCAATGTGTTGTCTTCTGAAGAAGAAATTTTTTATCAAAATAGTGCAGAAGTGTTTACTAATAAGAAAAGGAAAAGAGACCGACATGTATCCAGTCATTCTAAATCTAAAAAATAAACCAGTTGTAGTGATTGGTGGCGGAAAAGTAGCAGCACGGAAAATTAAAGGCTTAGTTCGAAGTGAAGCACGTGTTACAGTAGTGAGTCCAAGTTTAGATCCTAGTATTGATCTGGCTACTATTAACTGGGTTCCTAGAACGTATCAACCCACTGACTTACTAGAAGCTTGTTTGATTTTTGCTTGTGTGGATGATAACGAGATTAATGAGCAAATTCAATTAGATGCCTCTCCTACTCAGTGGGTTAATGTAGTAAGTAATAAAGAAGTAGCGGATTTTTATAATATGGCAGTGCTTGATTATGATGGTTTAAGCATTGGAATTTCAACCAATGGTGTTTCTCCGTCTAGAGCTAAACAAACTCGGAAACAATTAGAAATATGGTTAAAAGAACAAAATGAGGTGTAAAGAATGCATATCCTTTATGTAGGATTGACTTATAAACATACACCTGTCAAATTAAGAGAAAAAACATCTTTCTTTTCCCAAGATTTGACTGGGGCTAATGTTAAATTAAATGAAACAAAAAGTATTTTAGAAAATGTGATTCTAACAACATGCAATCGCACAGAAATTTATGCAGTGGTAGATCAACTTCATACTGGTAAGTATTATATCAAACGATTTCTAGCCGATTTCTTCGAATTGCCTATGGAAATGATAGAACCTTACTTAGAGTACAAAGAAGAAGAAGGAGTTCTCTATCATTGTTACCGGTTAGGCTGTGGTCTTGACTCTACAGTTATTGGGGAAACTCAAATTTTAGGACAATTAAAAACCAGTTTTCAAGTGGCAAGAGAAAGTCAAACGACTGGGACAATTTTTAATAAATTATTCAATGACGTGATTGCTTTTTCTAAAAAAATGCATACTGTGTATAAAATTAATGACCGTTCAGCTTCTTTAAGTCAATCTGCCATGCAAATTGCAGAAAATGAATTAACTGATTTATCGGATAAACATTTATTCATTTTAGGGGCAGGTGAGATGAGTGAGTTGGTGGTTAAAAATAGTGAGAATTTCAATATTGGTCAAATAAGTATCTTTAACCGAACTGTAGACAAAGCTCTTAAACTACAACAATATACGGATCAACCCTTACATGTTTTTCCTTTGTCAGATTTTTATAAGAAAGTACCAGAGGCAGATATTGTTATTAGTGCTATTTCTGTTAAAGACCCTTTTATTACCAAACAAGATCTTGTACTTTCTTATGCAAATGAGACTGTGAAAGCCTTGTATATTGACTTAGGAGTTCCACGTAATATCAATCCTCATTGCCGACTAATTGAGGGCATTACACTTTATGATATGGATCAAGTGAATCAATTGATTCAAAAACATAATGAAGAAAGAGCTGAAATATTAGCTTTAATTAATCAAGATGTGGATATAGCTGTATCAGACTTTAAAGAGTGGGAAAAACAATTAGGGATTATCCCAGTCATTAAACGTTTGCGGGAAAAAACATTAGAAGCAGAAGAAGCTGCGATGACTAGCTTAATGAACAAGTTGCCAGATTTAACAACTCGAGAAGTTAAAATTATCCGTAAACATATGAAAAGTATAGTGAATCAATCACTTAGAACACCAATTAAAGAAATAAAAGAGTTATCTATTGAAGAAAATGCTGCTTACGATATCCAGTTAATTCAGCGGATTTTTGGAGTAGAAGAAAACAAAGAAACAGAGGATTGTATAAAAAATGAAAATCAAAGTAGGAACCCGGGGAAGCAAGTTAGCCGTTACTCAAACGAAACAAGCAGTAGCATTTATTCAGAATAAGTTTCCTAAGTTAGAAGTAGAATTAGTTGAAATTACAACAAAAGGTGATCGACTAGCTCATCATAGTTTAGCTTCGATTGGGGGACAAGGAGCTTTTGTTAAAGAAATTGAATATCAGCTTAGTCAAGGAAATATTGATTTAGCTATTCATAGCTTAAAAGATTTACCTACAATCATTCCAAACGACTTAACTATTGGAGCTGTGTTAAAAAGAGAAAATCCCCTAGATTGTTTGTTGTTTAAAGAAGAAAAGATGACGCTTAAAAAGTTACCATTAGGAGCTAAAGTTGGAACGAGTAGTTTAAGAAGACAAGCTCAACTTTTAAAAGTTCGTCCTGATTTAGAAATTATCCCTATTAGAGGAAACATTGACACACGGATTAAAAAATTATATGAAGGTCCTTATGATGCGATTGTTTTAGCCTGTGCTGGTTTAACTCGTATGGGATTTTTAGAACAAGAGACTCAGTTAAATTATGAGGTATTACCTGCAACCACTTGTTTGCCTTCAATTGGTCAAGGCGCTTTAGCCTTAGAATGTCGGAAAGAAGATGCTAGTCTTTTATCTATTTTAACTGAAATAGAAGATAAGAAAACTCGTGCAGAAGTAGATGCTGAGCGTTCTTTTCTACGAATGATGGACGGCAGTTGTACATTTCCGATTGGAGCATATGCTGAGCAATTAGAAACAGGAGAGGTACGTTTAGCAGGTGTTATTACTAGTTACAATGGAACAGAATATTTGCATGAAACTGTAACAGATAAAAACCCTATTTTAGCAGGTCAATTATTAGCTAACCTTTTAAAAGAACAAGGGGCTGAAAGGGTTATCCAGGAGTGTCAAGAACATGTTAGAAAAACTACTTTACACGAGACAACAACCCTGTCCAAAGAAGATTAAAGACTGTTTATTTCAACACAAAATAGAAGTAATAGATATTCCTTTAATTCAAACAGTGGGATTACCAGTCACTTATGATAAAAATCAGTGGCAGAAGATAGATTGGGTCTTTTTTACCAGTGTCAATGCAGTCAAATTTACTGACCTAACTTGCTTACCTGAAAATTGTAAAATCGCTTCGATTGGGGATAAAACGACGCAGGCATTAGTTAGTCAAGGCTTAACGGTTGATTTTCAGCCCTCAGCAGCTTATTCGGAGGGAATGGTTGAGGAGTGGTTGGCAGGTCATAAAGAAAAAGAGCAGATACTTCTACTTAATAGTCGGTTGTCTCGAAGGGTGATTAAGGATAAACTAGAACAAGAAGGTCATAAAGTATATCAGATACCTATTTATGATACGATTTTTCCTAAAAAATCAGAAGAATTATTAGATGATATCTTGCTAGATCAGCAATTAACTTATTTAATTATTGCTAGTCCATCAGCTTGGCATCATTTTTATCAACGCGTTCAATTGTTAGGCTGTTCCCTAAATCAATTGAAAATTCTTTCGATTGGACCAATCAGCACAAAAGCCATTCAACAGGATGGTTTTTCGGTGTTTTATCAAGCAGATATCTATGATATGCCGCACCTATTTAAAGGATTTATAAAGGAGATAGAAAGCAATGGAAACATTTAAACGTCACAGAAGATTACGTTCTTCTGACTATATGAGAGATTTAGTAAGAGAAAATCATTTAAGTTTGGATGATTTGATTTACCCTATGTTTGTAAAAGAAGAAGGTCAAACAGAAGAAATTACTTCTATGCCTGGCATTTATCAGTACACTTTGCCAGATTTTGCGAAAGAATTAGATGAAGTCGTTGCTTTAGGGATTAAAGCAATTATTTTATTTGGGATTCCTGCTCATAAAGATGAAGAAGGAACAGGGGCTTATAATGATGAAGGAATTATTCAACAAGCCACTCGTTTAGTTAAAAAAAATCATCCAGAATTATTAGTCGTAGCAGATACATGTATGTGTGAATATACTAGTCATGGACATTGTGGAGTGATTAAACATCAAGATGTTGATAATGATGCTTCTTTAAAATTATTGGCTCAAACAGCTGTTAGTCAAGCTAAAGCCGGAGCAGATATTATTGCCCCATCTAATGCTATGGATGGGTTTGTTTTAACTATTCGTGAAGCATTAAATGAAGCAGGTTTTTCAGAAGTACCAATTATGTCTTATGCAGTGAAATACGCGTCTAGTTTTTATGGCCCATTTAGAGAAGCGGCAGATAGCACACCTAAATTTGGTAACCGTAAAACTTATCAAATGGATCCAGCTAATAGCCGTGAAGCGATGCGGGAATTAGTAAGTGATATTGAAGAAGGGGCAGATATGTTTATTATTAAACCAAGTATGGCCTTTTTAGATGTGGTAAACGAAGCTAAACATTATACGAATGCACCAATTGTTTGCTATAACGTTAGTGGTGAATATTCAATGGTTAAAGCTGCAGCCCAAAATGGTTGGATTGATGAAAAACGTGTGATAGAAGAAACTTTAGTTGGCATGAAACGAGCAGGAGCAGATTTAATTATTACTTACTTTGCTAAAGATGTAGCTAACATGATACATGGAGGTCAACAGTAATGAGACAAACAGAACAATCACAAAAAGCCTTTGAAAAGGCGAAAGAGTATTTTCCAGGTGGAGTGAATAGTCCAGTTAGAGCGTTTCGTTCAGTAGGAAGTACCCCTCCTTTTATTGATCATGCTAAGGGCGCTTATTTATATGACATTGACGGTAATCAATACATTGACTACGTTTTATCATGGGGACCTATGATTTTAGGCCATGCGCAAGACAAAGTGATTGAAGCTGTAACTAAAACAGCCGTTAAAGGAACCAGTTTTGGTGCTCCGTCTCCTCTTGAAACACGGTTAGCAGAATTAATTCAAAAACGAGTGCCTTCAATGGAAGAAATGCGTATGGTTAACTCTGGTACAGAAGCAACTATGAGTGCTATTAGATTGGCACGAGGAGTAACTGGTAGAGAAAAATTTGTGAAGTTTAAAGGCTGTTATCATGGTCATAGTGATTCTTTCTTAGTGAATGCAGGTTCAGGGGTTGCAACATTTGAATTAGAGGACTCTCCTGGCGTACCAAAGGATTTAATTAAACAAACATTAAGTGTGGAATACAACAATTTACAAGCAGTTCAAGATGTTTTTAAACGCTATCCAGATGAGATTGCAGCCGTTATTATCGAACCTATTGCTGGAAATATGGGAATGGTTCCTGCTCAACCAGAATTTATTCAAGGAATTAGAAAATTAACAGAAGAACACGGAGCTTTATTTATTTTTGATGAAGTAATGACAGGCTTTAGATGTGATTATGATTCAGCTCAAGGTTTATATGGAGTTGTACCAGATTTAACGACTTTAGGTAAAGTAGTGGGTGGAGGATTACCAGCTGCTGTATTTGGTGGTAAACGTCAATATATGAAACACATTGCTCCAGACGGTTCTATTTACCAAGCTGGTACACTTTCAGGTAATCCACTAGCTATGGCAGCAGGGATTGCAACTTTAGAACAATTAACTCGGGAAGACTATGAGTATATGAATGCTTTAGCTAAAAAATTAGTAGCTGGAATTGACCAAGCTGCAGCTAAGTATCAAGTACCTATTCAAACAACTTGCCGTGGAACTATGTGGGGATATTTCTTCAATGATCAACCAGTTAATAACTTTGAACAATCTAAAGCAAGTGATCAACAATACTTTGCTCACGTTTACCGTGAATTATTAGAAGAGGGAATTTATTTAGCTCCATCTCAATTTGAAACAGGTTTCATGTCGACAGCTCATACAGAACAAGATATTGAAGCAACCATTCAAGCCTTTGACAGAGTGTTTGCTAAGTTAACTGAACAAGGAATTGTTTATGGAAAATAAAACAAGATACCGAGATTTAACTGTTTTGCCACTCACTGATCACAAGCAACTAGTCATTGCTTGTGATAGTAGTGCAGGGTTAGGCATGAAACCTTATGATCAAGTTAAAGTGACTCCTGATATTATGGCGGCTTGTTGTGTACGAGTGCCATTATTAGAATTGCTGTGTGTAGGGGCTAAACCTATCACAGTAGTAGATGTTATTGGAAATGAATATAATCCAACTGGTAAAAGTATGTTACAAGGAGTTCAGTCTGAACTAAGTAAAGCTAATTTAGCTCATTTACCTCTTAACGGCAGTACCGAAGAAAACATGACTACCTATACTTCAAGTATTGGTTTAACTGTTGTGGGAGAAGTATCAGAGCCTTTAGTTTCTCCTACAATTTCTCATTTAGATGGGTTGTTTCAATTAGGAGAGCCTTATGTAGGAAATGAAGTTGTTAGTCATCTTTCTGATCTTTGTTCCTATGAAGAAGTTCGACAATTAAGAGCAGAAGACTGGGTGATTGACTTATTACCTGTAGGATCTAAAGGAATTGGCTATGAAGGGAATTTATTAGCAAAAGAAAATCAGTTAAAGTTAACCTTAGAACCAAGTGTTCCTAGTCAAAAATCAGCTGGTCCAGCTACAGTAGTCTTGGTAGTAGTCAAACAAGCAGCAACTGAGCAATTTCAAGAAAAATATCCTAATATTAAAAAAATTGGCACATTTTATGCCAAGTAAGAGTGAATAAAGGAAGTTGATTGTATGGGAAAAGTTGTATTAGTAACGGGTGGTGCAAGAAGTGGCAAGTCGGATTTTTCTGAATCTTTATTGAAGGAAAAAAAGACAGTGTGTTATTTAGCTACTAATAGTGCTAATGTGGATGATCCAGAAAACCACCATCGTATTTTATTACATCAACAAAAAAGGCCGCATAGTTGGCATACTGAAGAAGGATATTGGCAAGTAGCAGACTATCTAGCTCAAGCAACTGGGTTTGATGGGTATTTGTTGGATTGTGCTACACTTTTAACCTTAAATTGTTTTTATCAAATGATGACAGAACAACATGGTCAAGATTATGCTAAAATCGACAAAATCATTCAAACCTTAACAGAAGAAGAAAAACAAGGTATAGAGATGCGCTTACTAAAAGAATGGCAAGAAATCTTAAAAGTTGTTCGGCGAGATATAGCAGGAGATTTTGTGATTGTAACTAACGAAGTGGGCCTAGGAATTGTTCCTGAAAACAGCTTTACAAGATGGTTTCGCGATATTTATGGCCGAATGAACCAATATTTAGGAAAGGAAGCGGATGAGGTATATTTAGTTGTTGCTAGCATCCCGGTTAAAATTAAATGATTCAAGCATTAATTTTATATTTTCAGTTTTTTACCCGTATCCCTATTCCTATTCCCATTGATGATCCTCTTGATAAGATGAAACAAGGGGTAGCTTATTTTTCTTTCTTTGGTTTATTAGTTAGTTTAATCGAAGCTGGTGTGTTTTTTTTATTATCGATGGTTATGGATTTAAATTTAGCCTGGGTAATGATTTTGTTATTAGATGTTTTATTAACAGGTGGCTTTCATTTAGATGCTCTAGCTGATATGACTGATGGCTTATTTTCTTCCCGTCAGCCAGATAGAATGTTAGAAATCATGAAAGATAGTCGAATTGGAAGTAATGGTGTACTTAGTTTAATTTTTTATTATGCTATTTGCATATTAGCTTTTGTAAACATGACCCATGCAGGTTTATTGTTGTCTGAAGCAGTATTCATCGTTATCGGCTTAAATGTGGTAGGTAAAATGGCTATCACAATATTATTTTATCAAGCTACTTACAAAGGTGCCTCAGAAACAGGTTCTGGTAATGCTTTTATAGGTGTTTCTTCTAAAAGTATTTGGGTAGCTCAAATAACTGGACTTATTTGCTTATTAGTTTTATTTCACTGGCAAGGGTTGATTATTTATTTAGTGATTGCTGGTGTTATTTGGTTATACAGAAAAATGGTTTATCAAAAAGTAGGCGGGTTAAACGGAGATACTATGGGAGCAGGCTCACCTATTGCCCAAGTAATCTATTTAGTTGTTCTTAGCAGTTTGTATAGTCGAGGTCTTCTATGAAAATCATCTTAATAAGACATGGTGAAACAGACTACAATGCTAAAAAATGTTTTTACGGGCGTTTAGATGTATCCATTAATCAAACTGGACAAGATCAAGCTAGACAACTTGCAACTAAATTAGCTAGTTGTCACCCAGACAGATTGATAACTAGCCAGTTAGTCCGAACAAAAGAAACCGCTAGTTTGATTTTTCCTACTTATACCCAGGAGGCAAATTCTTCTTTAAATGAAAAAGGGTTTGGCAATTGGGAAGGAAAAACTGCCAATCAAATTGAAGCGTGTTATAAAGATGACTGGCAAGCTTGGCTAGAAGATCCTTTAGGCTATACCCCAGCAACAGTTGAGCCATTCTCTTCTTTTAAGCAACGGGTATTAACTGGCATAGCTTCTTACTTAGTAGAACCAACTGAACCAGAAGCTGTTTATGTTTTTGTTCTCCATTTAGGAGTGATTCGTCTTCTTTTATCAGAGTGGTTTCCTAATTATTCTTTTTGGGATATTCAACTAGATCAAGGAAATTATACGTTATTAGATTATCAACCAGATAAGTGGCGTGTTTTAAATTGGAATATTTAAAATAGAAGATGAATAAAAAGAAGCCAATAAAAGGCTTCTTTTTATTCATTTCTTTTATAGAAAATTTTATGAAAATGTTTCATTAAAATAACAAATACAAAAAAATATGATAAAAAATTATTATTAAGAAATAAAAAACTACTACTTATTGCCAAAATCAATTGTAAAAGGTATCATATAGTTGTCAATAATCTTTTTATTTTTGATGATAAAAACTTTTTAACAAGAAACATGCTAATATATAAAATAACGAATGGAGATAAGAAGATGAGTCATGAACAAGTATTTTCATACTATAAAGGATTGGTTCCCTTTTTACATCAAGTATTAGGGCCAAATAGCGAGGTTTTATTACATGATATTAGACAACCAGATTCTTCGATAGTTGCTTTAGCTGGTAATTTAAGTCAACGGTCTATTGGCGGACCTTTGACGGATATGGCATTAAAGCAAATTCAAAGTAAAAAATATGAAACTGATCCTGCAGAAACTAATTATCCTTCTTATACAGTAGATGGTAAAATGTGTCGATCATCTAGTTACTACATAAAAAATGAACAAGATGAGTTAATTGGCTTACTTTGTATTAACGTGTTAGTGTCAGATTTAATGAATATGCGTCAGATGATTGATGATATGATTTGTTTATCCACAGAAGAAATGGAAAACACGTTAAATATCTCTCATAAGGGCGAAAAATTAGGTCAAAACTTAGATGAATTAATGAAGTCTTTAATCGATGAAGTCTTAGAACATTACGATTTGACTCATTGTTTATTAAGTATTGAAGAAAAAGAAAAAATTATTTCAGATTTAAATGAAAAAGGTGTCTTTCTGTTAAAAGGTGGGGTAGCAGAGGTAGCAAAACGAATAGATATGTCAGAATCTAGTGTGTATCGTTATTTATCTAAAATTAAATAAAGCATCTAGTTAGTGACTAGGTGCTTTTTCTTTTTGCTAATAAGTTTGTAAATTAAAATAATCTATTTTATAATGTAAAAAGGTTAAAAACATGGGAAGATTTTGGAGGTTTATATCGTGGGAGAATATAAGAACAGATATAAAGCCAATATAGCAGGTGAAAGCTATACAATTATTGGTAATGAAACAAAGGAACATATGGATGTTGTGACAGAAATTGCTAACAGACAGTTAGAAGAAATTAAACGGTTATCTTCTGTTAATTTAGAACAGGCTGCAGTTTTACTAGCAATCAATGCTATTTCAGACCAAGTAACTAAACAGGAACAGTTACTTGTTTATGATAGACTGATAGAAGAATATAAAATTAAATTAGAAAAAGTGGATGAGCAAAAAAAAGAAATCAACTTTTTACGGCGTAAATTAAAACGATTGGAACTACTGGAAACCGATTTGTTAGATGATAACCAAAAAGAAGTCGATCCAGTAGAAGTGCAAAAAATAAAAAATCAACAAGCGTTAGAAAAGATTCAAGAAAGTCATTTAAGTGAGGCCAAAGAAGAAGCTGAAACGCTAGAAGAAAAAGGATAGAGCGATGTTAAATTTATTGATTATTGGGTTATTAGCTTTTGGTTTTTATACAGGAGCTAGACGAGGATTAGTATTACAGGGAGTTTATACAGTAGGGTATAGTTTATCTTTTATAGTAGCTAAACTTAATTATGAGGCTTGGGCTAAACAGTTAGAGTTATTAGTGCCTTATCCGTCTCCGTCTATTGATAGTCATCTTCTCTTTTTTAGCGATAAGATTCTTTTTAGGATGGACGAAGCGTTTTATTTAGGAGTAGCTTTTATCACTATTCAAACATTAGGATGGCTTATTACTCGATTTGTAGGAATGGTTTGTTACCGACTGACTTTTTTCCCAGTTATTAGACAAGTTAATACTGGATTAGGTGGTTTGCTAAGTTTTTTAGTGGTATATACAGGGATCTTTTTATGTTTATTTGTCTTATCAATGATACCTTCTGCTGGTATTCAGCAATTGTTTCAGCAAAGTAGCTTAGCCCAATTTATGGTAAAACAGACCCCTTATTTGTCGCATCAATTGTATGATTGGTTCGTAACAGCTGCATTATAACAAGATTCTGAGCTGAACGTTTTTAGTTCAGCTTTTCTATTAGAGAAAGCAAAGGTGTAGATGATTGAATAAAAAAATACTAGAAACACTTGAATTTCAAAAAATTAAACAATTATTATTACAGTCTATTAGGACTGCTTTAGGAGAAGAGGAAGTTAAAAATTTAACTCCTAGTTGTGATTTTGATCAAGTTACTCAGTGGTTAGAGGAAACAAAAGATGGGTTTGACATTCTTAGGCTAAAGGGAGGCATCCCTATTCCGAAAGTATCTAACATTAAGCCTCATATGAAACGGATTGAGATAGGAGCTATGCTAAACGGACTAGAAATTGCTCAAGTTGGTCGAGTACTACAAACTGCATTAGAATTAAATCGTTTCTTTGATGAGCTGAAAGAAGAACAATTAGAAGTAACAAGATTATATTATTGGGTTGATCAATTAGAAATACTTCCTCAACTGACTAGAACAATTAAAGTGTCTGTTGAAGAAGATGGTCGAGTTACTGATGAGGCTTCTCCTGAGTTAAGAGGGATTAGACAGCAAATTCGCCGGACAGAGCAAACCATTCGTGAACAGTTAGATCAAATGATTAAAGGAAAACAAGCTAAATATTTAAGCGATAGTCTAGTTACTATGCGAAATGAACGATATGTTATTCCCGTTAAAGCTGAATATAAAGGGGTGTTTGGCGGAGTAGTCCATGATCAAAGTGCGTCAGGACAAACTTTGTTTATTGAACCCAGACAGATTGTGGACTTAAACAACCGGTTAAGACAACACCAAATTGCTGAAAGACAAGAAGTTGAACGTATATTAGCTAACTTATCTAATGAATTAGCGCCTCATTATCGGGAAATTTTACATAATGCTAGGGTAATTGGCCATCTAGATTTTATTGAGGCCAAAGCAGAATTTGGTAAAGCTTTAAAGGCAACGGTTCCTCATATTAGCGAAACAAATGCTCTTTTCTTAAAATCAGCAAGACATCCGTTAATTGATGCTGACTTAGTAGTTGCTAATGACATTACGATTGGTGAGAACTATCAAACTATTGTCATAACTGGCCCAAATACTGGTGGGAAAACTATTACCCTTAAAACTTTAGGACTTATGCAGCTTATGGGACAATCAGGATTGCCTTTAACTGTTAAGGAAGATAGCCAAATAGGAATTTTCCAAGAAATTTTTGCAGATATTGGAGACGAGCAATCTATTGAACAAAATTTAAGTACTTTCTCCTCTCACATGACTAACATTGTCGATATTTTAAGACAAGTAGATGATAAAAGTTTAGTCTTATTTGATGAATTAGGAGCTGGAACAGATCCTCAAGAAGGAGCAGCTTTGGCAATTTCTATTTTAGATGACGTAGCCGCTAAGGGAGCTTATGTAGTAGCAACTACTCACTACCCTGAGTTGAAAATTTACGGCTACAATCGTCCTGGTACTATTAATGCTAGTATGGAATTTAATGTAGATACCCTTAGTCCAACTTATAAACTGTTAATTGGGGTTCCTGGGCGAAGTAATGCTTTTGAAATCTCTAGACGATTAGGGTTAGAAAACCATGTGATCGAAGCGTCTAAAAGTTTAATTGATGAAGAAAGCCAAGATTTAAATGAAATGATTGCAGATTTAGAAAGTCGTAGAAAGATGGCTGAAACAGAATATTTAGAGGTCCGTCATTTTGTAGAAGAATCTGAATCATTATATGAAGACCTAAAAGCTGCTTATGAATTTTTCTTTGAAGAACGAGAAACAGAATTAGCAAAAGCTAAACGGGCAGCCAACGAGATAGTAGAAGAGGCTGAAACAAAAGCAGAAAAGATTATTGCTGACATTCGTAATATGCAACTAGCTAGTGGTAGCCAAAGTGGTCATGTTAAAGAACATGAACTGATTGAAGCTAAATCTAAAATTCGTGGTCTATATCAAGAAGAAGAACGACTAAAAACCAATAAAGTGTTGAAAAAAGCAAAAGAAAAGAAAGTATTGAAACCAGGAGATGAAGTTCTGGTAGAAAGTTTTGGTCAGTATGGCACTCTAATAGAAAAATTACCTAAAAATGAATGGTTAGTTCAGTTAGGTATTTTAAAGATGAATATTAAAGAGAACCAGTTAGTCAAATCAACTGAAAATAAAGAAGAACCGAAACAAGTGATCACTACTGTGAGAACATCTACGCCAAGAGTTTCTTCTCAACTAGATTTACGTGGTCGTCGTTTTGATGATGCTATTCATGAAGTGGATCAGTATTTAGACGATGCTATTTTAGCTGGCTACTCACAAGTGACCATTGTTCACGGTAAAGGAACAGGCGCTCTTAGACAAGGGATTACAGATTATTTGAAAAAACATCCTCGGGTGAAAAAATTTGCTTTAGCTCCTTATAATCAAGGCGGATCTGGGGCAACTATTGTGGAATTTAAATGATTGTGTAAATATGTACAGACTTTAAAATTTCCAATTTGAATTTCCTTTGCTATAATCAATTTAAGAACTTAAGTAGAAGAATGAAGGAGGAAATAACAAATGGCAGTTATCGAAGTAACAGATAAAACATTTGAACAAGAAATGAAAGAAGGGTTAGTCTTAGTGGACTTTTGGGCACCATGGTGCGGTCCATGTCGTATGCAAGGACCTATTTTAGACGACTTAGCTGGAGAATTAGAAGGTTCTCTAACAGTGGCTAAATTAAACGTTGACGAAAATCCTGAAGTAGCTGGACGTTTTGGTATTATGAGTATTCCAACTATGATGGTATTTAAAGATGGTGAAGCAGTTAAAACAATGGTAGGGGTTCACCGTAAAGACCAATTAACTGATATTTTAAACCCATATCTATAAGCCTTAATTAAATAATTTCAAAAAAATCACTCAATTTTTGTTGAGTGATTTTTTTGTGCTAGTCTTTTTTTGTTTGTTATATGTTATAATTAATTGATTCAATTAAATAGATAAATTTTAAGTGGGAATGATGATCTCCCAGACTTTTAAGTCGAACTGCCTAAAGCTAATGACGTCTACAACAAGTTTTTTTGTTGTAGACTTTTTTTGATTAAAGAAAGGAGAATAAAATGCTAACACAGATGAATGAGGTAAAAAATATCCTGAGTAAATTATTCTGGACAAGTCTAATAGGGGGAATGATAGGTACGATTGATTTTATATTTGGCCAGGGGCTACTTTATCTATCTAGTTTTAGAGAGCAACATATTTTATGGCTCCTTCCCTGGTTGCCTTTAGCAGGACTGGTTATTATTTGGCTAGGAAAGACTTTCTCCCAAGAGGTTACAAAGGGAATGGGCTTGATTTTTGAAGTAGGGCACAGAGAACGAAAGAGTATCTCTCTTCTCCTAATTCCTTTTTCGATAGTAAGTACTTGGTTAACCCATTTATTTGGTGGAAGTGCAGGAAGAGAAGGGGTGGCAGTTCAGCTTGGTGGAACAATTGGTCAGTTTGTCAGTCGAATTAGACAAAAAGAGGGGGAGACAAGCTATTGGTTGGTAATCGGAATGGCAGCAGGGTTTGCTGGTTTATTCCAAACGCCGATTGCTGCGACTTTTTTTGCTTTAGAAGTTTTATATGTAGGAAAATTAATTTATGAAGTCTTACCTTATGCTTTATTAGCTTCATTTATTTCAGCCAAAGTGACTCATTTTTTAGGATTAGAAAAATTTGTAGCACCTATTCACAGTTTGCCTAAATGGAATAGTTCATTATTCTTAAAACTTTGCTTAGCAGGACTTTTATTTGGGATAATTGGTTGGTTGTTTTCTAATTTATTGCTTAAAGCTAAGCAGTGGGCAAAAGTGACTTTTCCAAATCCAACTAAACGGATCCTAATTATGGGGGCAGGGACTGCGCTTCTTTTAGCTAGTCTATATTATGGTAGATATAGTGGATTAGGAACTCATTTAATTAGTGAAAGTTTCAATCATGGCACTATCTATTCTACGGATTGGCTATTAAAGTTACTTTTAACGATTCTAACTTTAGCTGCCGGTTTTCAAGGAGGGGAAGTAACGCCGCTTTTTTCAATTGGTGCTTCTTTTGGTTTTCTTTTGGGAACTTGGCTAGGGTTACCTACCCCTTTTTTAGCAGCACTTGGCTATAGTAGTGTCTTTGCAGCAGCAACCAATACTTATTTAGGCCCACTATTTATTGGTGTCGAAGTGTTTGGTCCAGGTATTTTGCCTTATTTGTTACTTACTTTAACCGTTTCTTTTGCAATCAATAAAAACCAGTCTATTTATACAGGACAAAAAATAAATACATTTTATTCATAAAAAAATCCAGTCCAAGAGAAGGTATTACGCTGTCGTAATGCCTTTTTTTATATTATGATGAATGTGGGTAATTGAAAATAACTCTCATTTACTTGACCTAATTAACTTGTTATGCTAAACTTTAATTAAAGTTTAGGCATACCTAAAACTAAGGAGGTAATCAAATGATGAATCAACATGTAATGGAAGTAGACGATGTTTCTACCTCAACAAGTATGCAACTTGAACCAATTCAAGTGAACAATCTTTCTGTTTCTTATCAGGGAAAACCTGCTATTCAACATATTAATTTAACCGTTCAACCTGGAGCAATCACAGGAATTATTGGCCCAAATGGTGCGGGAAAATCTACTTTGCTAAAAGGAATTATGGAATTAGTTAAGCGAGATAGTGGCCAAGTAACAATGGGAGAGCAAGATATTAAGTCTTTACGTAAAAATATTGCGTATGTGGAGCAAAGAAGTGCGATTGATTTAACTTTTCCTATTACAGTAGAAGAAGTAGTCTTATTAGGGACTTATCCTAAATTAGGGTTATTTAGACGACCTAGAAAAAAAGAATGGCAAAAAGTTGCTGAAAGTCTTGAGAAAGTTCAAATGACTGAGTTCTCTAAGCGGCAAATCGGTGAATTATCTGGTGGTCAATTACAACGGGTATTTATTGCAAGAGCTCTAGCACAAGATGCAGACATTATCTTTTTAGATGAGCCTTTTGTAGGGATTGATATGACTAGCGAAAAAGTGATCATTGATTTGTTAAAAGAACTTAAAAATATGGGAAAACTAATCATGATTGTTCATCACGATTTACATAAAGTTGTGGAGTATTTTGATGAACTAATTATTTTAAACCGAGAATTAGTAGCAAGTGGTCCAATTTCTCAAAGTTTTACTACAGAAAATATGCGTAAAGCTTACGGAAGTACCATGGGAGATATTGTAATCAAAGGGGTGAGTGACTAATGGTTATGAATTTTATTCAAGGATTAATTAAGTATGAATTTTTACAAAATGCCTTAATCACTAGTGTTATCGTGGGATTAATCTCAGGTGTTATTGGCTCGTTTATTATTTTAAGAGGAATGTCTCTAATGGGAGATGCTATTTCTCATGCTGTATTACCAGGGGTAGCAGTTTCTTATATGCTAGGAGCTAATTATATTATTGGTGCCTCTATTTTTGGTTTATTAGCTGCCACTTTGATTGGATTTGTGGAACAAAAAAGTCCGTTAAAAAGTGACACATCTATCGGGATTGTTTTTAGCTCATTCTTTGCTTTAGGAATTGTCTTAATCAGCCGAGCCCAAAGTTCTACTGATTTAAATCATATTTTATTTGGTAATGTGTTAGCGGTTAGACAAAGTGATATTATCATGACAGCAGTTGTAGCTGTCTCTGTGTTAATTTTTATTTTACTGTTTTACAAAGAGTTAGTTGTCAGCTCCTTTGATCCAACAATGGCAGCAGCTTATGGCTTAAATGTTAAATTAATCCATTATGGGTTAATGTTTGCTTTGACTCTTGTTGCAGTGACTTCTCTCCAAACAATTGGGACAGTCTTAGTAGTGGCATTATTGATCACTCCTGCAGCTACAGGTTATTTATTAACCAACAAACTAACACATATGATTATAATTAGCTCAATCATTGGTGTAGTTAGTTCGGTATTAGGATTGTTTTTCAGTTATACCTTTAATTACCCATCAGGAGCTACTATTGTTTTAACAGCAGCCTGTTTCTTTTTACTTGCCTTTTTATTTTCACCAATCAAAGGCTTATTGTTTAGAAATAAAGGAGGAGTTATGAATGAAGAAGTTTAAGTTAGGCTTATTAGCCTTAATGTCAGTAGGTTTACTAGCAGCCTGTTCTGCTCAACCACAAAAGGAAGGAAAATCTGAAGAGGATCAGAAAGTTCAAGTTGTTGCTACTAACTCTATTTTGGCAGATATGGTTAAACAAGTAGGAAAAGAACATGTTTCTGTTCACAGTATTGTTCCAGTTGGGACAGATCCTCATGAATATGAACCACTACCAGAAGATATTGAAAAATCAACAGATGCAGATATTATTTTCTATAACGGGTTAAACTTAGAAACAGGTGGTAACGGTTGGTTTGTTAAACTAATGGAAACCGCTCATAAGGAAGAAGACAAAGATTATTTTGTTACAAGTAAACAAGTAAAACCGATGTATCTAACGAGTAAAGGACAAGAAACGGAGCAAGACCCTCATGCTTGGTTAGATATTCAAAATGGGATGAAATATGTAGAAAATATTCAAGAAGTTTTAATAAAGAAAGATCCAGAACATAAAGCCAGTTATGAGAGTAACGGAGCAGCTTATTTAAAACAACTAGAAAGTTTAGATAAAAAAGCTAAACAAGATTTTTCAGAAATTCCAGAAAATAAACGGTTACTTGTAACTAGTGAAGGAGCTTTTAAATATTTTTCAAAAGCTTATAATGTTAAAGCAGCCTATATTTGGGAAATCAATACTGAAAGTCAAGGGACACCGGATCAAATGAGTCAAATCATTGATAAAGTGAAAGCAAGTGATGTCAACTCTTTATTTGTAGAAACAAGTGTGGATCCTCGTAGTATGGAAAGTGTCTCAAAAGAAACAGGTATTCCTATTTATGATAAAATTTATACAGATTCTATTGATAAAAAAGGAAAACCTGGGGATAGCTATTACAAGATGCTAAAATGGAATATTCAAACTATTCACGATGGTTTATTAGGAAAATAATTAGTAAAAACAGATGCTTATTGTATCTGTTTTTTTCTTTGTGATTAAGTCAAAACATGAGATAATAAAGTAATAACTAGTCAAAGGAAGTTTTAGAATATGGAAAAGTTATGGCAAAAATTAGGTTGGGATGCTTTAGCAATTAGCCGAGGAAAAGAACTGATTGAAACAGGTCAGGCCTCTTTTTTTGATTTGCTACAAGTCGGGTCAGCTTCTTATATCCAGTTGTTACAAGCGTCTTCTCTTTCTACTGATGAAAAATTGAAGCTTGTAGTTCATACTCATTTAGGCGCCAAGTTAGATTCTTGCTTTTTTTTACAATTAACAGGTCCTTTACAATTAGATATAAATATCCCTCCTCACAGCGTATTTTATGAGCTAGTAGCAGCTTGGGTTAGAGAGCTATACCAAAATGAACCTTCTTTAACTGATCCCATTCTTCACCAACTACGGATATATTTTGATGAACGAAATATACGTTATGTCAGGAAATTCTATAAAACAGGTCATAAAAATGATGAAGAAGCTTTAAAAGCCTATGTGTGTAGCGAGTTAGACGGAGAAAAAATGTTACGAGAGCCTGCTCGTTATCATAATAAATACCCTGTTACAACGACTTTTCGTCAGTACTACGAAGGAAAAAAATTAAATAAAAAAAGACTCACTCCTAATTTTCATTCAGAATTTATTATTGACCGATATGGAAATTTTGTTAGTCAATGGAATATTTTAGAGCGAGGGACAAATGGTCTAGTCATTAGTGACTATGCTTATTATGTTAAAAAATATCCAACTAAGATAGAACAAATAGCTATGCAAAAGCAGCTGTTAAACACTGAATCTTTTAATTATGGAATTAAAAATAACGGAGAACATATAAGGTTAGATGCTAAACCTACTCATTGCTATGACCATTTTATCCGTCAAAGTGCTAAAAAAAATCAAAAAATAGAAAGAAAAGCACAATTAAATCAGTTGCCAAACGCTTGGACTAGTCCAGAAAAAATTCGTTTATTTAAAAAAAATTCCTCTCAATTTTATTGGGATGATTGGCATCCAGAATGTTATTCTAGGTGGTTTGTTAAACTTTTTTAACCAATGCTCTGAAACAAATAGCTAGCTAAAACCCCTCTTAACCAATGTTTAGGCTAAGAGGGTGGGAGAGTTTCTTAATTATCTAGCTCCATTTTTTGATCTTTTTCAATGGTAGCATCTAAGGCACGGACAATGGCTGAGGTAAATTTATCTTCTTGTAAAGTTAATAAACCTTCAATAGTTGTTCCGCCAGGTGAACATACTCGGTCAATTAAGTCCCAAGGCGAGTCATTACTTTTAGTAATCATATCGGCACTTCCTAAAACGGCTTCTGCGGCGATTTGTGTAGCAACATCTTTTGATAGTCCATGCTTAACACCCGCTCTAGCCAGTGAATCGATATAAAGATAGGTATAAGCAGGAGAGCAGCCAGCAATAGCGGTAAAAATCCGAAAGTCTTTTTCAGGGATTAGGTAGGTGCTCCCTACTGTTTTAAACAAACCAATCACTTGTTGTTCTTCTGTTTCAGTGACTTGACTGTTAGAACAAATAGCAGAAACACCTTGTCCAATCCCAACGTTCATATTCGGCATGACTCGGATAATAGGTTCTTCCTTTAGTGTTAAAGTTAAATTTTGTAAGTTTTCTAGAGAAAGGCCAGCGGCAATAGAAATGAGTAAGACTCTTTTTTGTTCAAGTATCGGAGTAATTTCTTTTAACACAACAGGAACAATATGTGGTTTAACTGCTAGGACAATAAAATCCACCTGAGCAGCTAGCTCTAGATTAGACTTGGCAGCGTGAATGTGATAGAGGTTTTCTAGTTCTTTACAGCGATTGGTTTTAGTAGACACCCAAATGTTGTCAGCAGGTATAAGTTGACTTGAAATGATTCCTTGGATAATGGCTGTAGCCATGTTTCCTCCACCGATAAAACCGATTTTCATAAGACATTCTCCTTTAATTTAAATAAGTATGGTTACTCTTATTTTAAAGGTATGATTAAGCTTTGTCATCTTTTACTGAGTTAACATGGACGTTTGTTGGAAAAAATTGTATGATTAAAATAATAAATAACTATTTAATTAATTAATGGAGCGAAGACATTTATGAAATCTCGAATGAAAAAAATGCTTTCTTGGTTAAAAATTCATAGTAAATGGCTAAAGTTTTTATTTATAGCGTCTGTATTACTTTTTGTTATTAATCAGATGACTCATATTTTGCAAGGGATGACTTGGGAAGAGTTGGAAGCTGTTTTATCCACGCAGAAAAAACAAACCTTACTTTGGATGAGTTTAGCTGGGTTAATAGCTGTTTTACCTATGTTAGTATATGACTGGGTAACAGTGGAAGTATTAGAAGAGCATCAAAAACCCCATTTGCCTCGAAATGAGTTGTTTAAATCAGCTTGGACGACTAACACTATTAATAACTTAGCTGGTTTTGGTGGGGTAATAGGGGCTACTTTACGAGCTAAATTTTACGGAAAAGGTGCCAGTAATAAAAAATTAATTGCGACTGTTTCAAAAGTAGCTTTATTTTTAATTTCTGGTCTATCAGTTTTATGCTTATTGACATTTTTAGATGTTTTTTTAATTCGTTCTGCTAATCCTTATCGTCGGTACTGGGTATGGTTACTAGGAGGAGGAATGTATACTCCTTTATTGATTATGATAACTCAAATTAAAGGACAAACTCTATTTAAAGATTTTCCTTTAAAAAGAGTATTAAAACTAGTACTAGGTTCATTTGGTCAATGGGTGGGAGCATTATCTGTCTTTTTATTAATTGGTAAAGGTTTAGATGTACCAGTTAATTTATTAGAAGTTTATCCTCTTTTTGTAGCCTCTACATTTATTGGGATGATTTCCATGGTGCCAGGGGGTATGGGAACCTTTGATGTGCTGATGATATTAGGCCTTAATCAAGTAGGAGTAGGTAAAAGTGTTGCCTTAGCTTGGCTTCTTTATTACCGAATTTTTTACTACGTTATTCCTTTTTTAACAGGAATAGGGGCATTTATCCATCAAACAAGTGCAAAGATTAATGAATTTTTTAATGGATTACCTAAAATTCTATCTCAACGGTTGGCTCATTTAGTATTAGTTTGTATGGTTTATTTTGCAGGAATTATGATGGTGCTATTATCAACTGTGCCTAATCTATCTACAATGAGTACTTTATTTAGAAAATTATTGCCTTTTTCTTTTGATTTTTTAGATCAGACTTTAAATATGATGATGGGATTTTTATTACTAGGCTTAGCTAGAGGGGTTGCTAATCGAGTAAAAAAAGCTTATCTACCAACTATTATTGTGTTAACTTTTTGTTTATTTAATACTATTACCCATACTGTTTCTATAAAACTGTTAATTTTTTATGTTATTTTGATAGGGGCAGTTTATTTATCTCGAAATGAGTTTTACCGAACACAATTGGTTTTTTCGCTAGAGTCTTTGACATTTGATGGTATTTTATACGGAGTTTTATTTATTTTGTACACCATTGTAGGATATTATGCTAGCAGTAAAATAGAGCACGGTTCAGCTCCAGCTAAGTTTTTACTTTTCCCTTCAGAAGATGTTTGGATTGCAGGGCTAGCAGGGTTAATTTTAGCGGCTATTACGATTCTAGTCTTATATCAATACTTAGGGATTGAAACTTATCCAGGGATTAGTTATGACAAGTCACGGGTGGATCATATGTTAGTCACTTATCCTAATACTCATTTAAGTCATTTTGGTAGGCTAGAAAATAAACGGCATTACTTTTATCAAAATAAAAATGAAGATAAAGTTATGTTTACGTTTGAAATAAGAGGAAACAAAGCCTTTGTTTTAGGAGATCCAGTTGGTAAGTTAAACCTTTTTAAAGAAGCGACAGAGGCTTTCTATCATCATGCAGATGAGCAAGGTTTCCAATTAGTTTTTTATAGCATTACTGATAAGTATGCTTTATTGTTACATGATTTAGGTTATACTTTTATTAAAATTGGTGAGGAAGGCTGTGTTCCACTAGCTACATTGCAAAAAGACTTAGCCTATTTGAAAGGCAAAGAACAACGAAAAGAGCTATTAGAAGAACAAGGTTACCGGTTTATTTTACATACACCTCCTCATAGACCAGGTTTAACGGAAGAAGTAAAAGACGTTTTACGACACTCTTTACAAAATCAGGAGGAATTTGTATTCCTATTAGATGAGCGGTTTGGTCAAACTTATTTAGATAAACATACGATTGGTGCTGTTTATAATCGTGAGGGACAATTTAAGGCTTGTATTTTAATGTATCCAATGTCTAATGAGATGGTCGGGTATGATATGATTTGTCATGACGGGACTTTACCGAAAGAGCTAGATACTTATATAATTGATCAAGTGATGTCTACTTACTACCAGCAAGGCTATACTTTATTTAATTTAGGGTTAGTGCCTTTCTCTCAAGTAGGAAACGCCTCAGAGGCTATTTTAAAAGAACGGTTGATTAATACTATTTATGAATATAGTTCTCCTCTAGAGTCTTTTAAATGCTTGTATCAATTTAAACAACAATTTCATCCGACTTGGTTTAAGCGTTATTTAGCTTACGGATCTCATAACCGATTTATTTTTTTATTTTGGCAACTATACCGACTTATTAACCGACAAAGAAAACGGACAATGCGACCAGTGGAAGCAGTTATTGAAGAAGAAAAAGGCTAAGGTTAGTCTTTTTCTTTTTTTATTTCAAAAGAAAAAAATAGTAAAAAAGATGAAACAAAGTATTGTCATATTATTTATTTTTATACTACAATGTTTGGGTAATGATAATTATAATTAGTTTAATGAAAGTAGGGAAAGTTAACATGAAGAAAAAAATATTTATCGGGTTGATGGCAGCAATGGCCATTAGTTTACTAGTGGCTTGTCAACCTAAAAATAATCAGTCAAAAAAGGAAGCTAAACCGACTAAGACTGATCAAGTAACTAAAATAAAATTAGGAGTTATGCCTTCAACGGATAATATTCCCTTTTTATTAGCACAAAAAGAAGGGTTTGATCAAAAGAATGGCGTGGACTTATCACTGAAAGTTTTTAAAAACCCCTTAGACCGAGACGCGGCTTTACAAGCTGGAGAAGTAGATGGTGTAATTACAGATTTAGTTGGTGTAGCTATTTATCAACAAGGTGGGTTAGATGTTAAAGTAATTGGTGTTCCTTATGATCAATTTGATTTAGTTGTAAAAGATCCAGCTATTCAAAAATTATCAGATTTAAAAGGTAAACAAGTGACTTTTTCTAAAAAAACTGCTACAGCCTATGCAGTTGATCAAATGTTACAGCATGATAATCTACAAATGTCCGATATTACAGTGACAGAAATCCCTCAAGTTCCTACTCGTTTAGAAATGCTTAAAAACGATAAAGTGGACGGTGCTATTTTACCAGAACCTTTTACAACAATTGCTAAAGCACAGGGAATGCATGTTTTACAATCTACAAAAGATATTGGAGTTGAAACCTTTGCTATTGGTTTTCCTAAAAATGTTTTAGAGCAAAAAAAACAAGGAATAACTGGCTTAATCACTGCCTATAATGAGGGCGCAGATTATGTAAAAAATCATGATAAAGCAGAGTATTTAGATTTATTTGTTAAAAATGTTGGTTTTCCATCAGAACTACAAGATAAAATTGAAATTCCAGATTATGGTCATTTAGCTTCTGTTAAAGAAAAAGATGTGACAGATGCTTTTCAATGGTCTAAAAAAGCTGGCTTATTGAAAAAAGATATTACTGCTGAAGATGTTATTTATGACTATTCAAAATAAACCAATTCTTAGTTTTGAGAAAGTATCAGTCCATTTATCTGGTAAATGTGTCTTGGATCACGTGACCGAAAACTTCTCAGAGCATCAAGTTTATACTATCTTAGGACCATCTGGAACAGGAAAGACAACCTTACTTAAAGTATTAGCTGGCTTTATTCAGCCTAATCAAGGGTCTATTTATTGGCAACAGGCTGAGTACCGACCTAGAGATTTAAAAATTGGCTATGTTCCTCAAGACTACGGGTTACTACCTTGGCAAACTGTGAGAAAAGCGGTTCAGGAAAGCTTAACTGTTGGTCAACGGAAAAAAAGATTAACCTTAGCTGATCAAAAAAAAGTAGCAACATGTTTAGAAGATGTGTTTTTAACTGAGGTAAGAGATGCTTATCCCAAACAGTTAAGTGGAGGACAAAAACAACGAGTAGCACTGGCTAGGGCTTTTATGCTGGAAAGTGATTTGTTATTAATGGATGAACCATTTTCTGCGTTAGATGCTTTTACTCGAAGAGAAATGCAACAATTATTTCAAACTATGTGGCATAAAAGTAAACCCTTAACCTTTTTTATTACTCATGATATTGAAGAAGCTTTGATCTTAGGAGATGAAGTTTTAGTATTTAAAGGTTCACCAGGTCAGGTCATAACTAGAGAAAAAGGTTTAAGAAAGAGCTACCGAACAGAGGAAGAGTTGTTTACTTTACAACAATCCGTGGATTATTTTCAGCGAGTCAATGATTTAAGAGAGGAGCTGAAAGGTTATTAATAAACATAGTTATAAGTCTTTAATTGCTGCGTTAATTGTTTTTCATTTACTGTGGTATGGGTTAAGCCTTTGGGTAAATAAAGAGTTATTACCTTCTCCCAAGGTGGTATATCAATGTTTGCCTACTGCTTTTTCTAATCAATTAGGTTGGCATATTTTCTTTAGTTTAAAACGAATTGGCATAGGGTTAGGAATTTCTTTAATAACAGGATTATTGCTAGGGTGGTTAATGGGGACATTTCCTTTTTGGAATAAATTACTAGATCCGTTAATTTATTTAACCTATCCGATTCCTAAATTAGCTTTACTTCCTTTACTCATGTTATTTTTAGGTTTAGGAGAAGGGTCTAAGATTGCTCTTATTATCACGATTATCTTACCTCAAATGATTTTATCTATTCGGGATGCGATTATTTCTATTCCTGAAACCTATTATCAAGTTTATTTATGTATGGGAGCTAATTCTTTTGAGCGATTTAAACAAATCACATGGCCAGCTATTTTTTTCGGTATTATTAGCACGTTGAGAGTGTCTTTAGGGATTGCTTTTTCTGTTTTATTTTTTGCTGAAAATTATGGAACAGAATATGGAATGGGATACTTTATTATGGATGCTT
Source organism: Vagococcus humatus (assembly GCF_003950325.1). Classification (GTDB taxonomy): domain Bacteria; phylum Bacillota; class Bacilli; order Lactobacillales; family Vagococcaceae; genus Vagococcus_C; species Vagococcus_C humatus. The sequence goes on along the minus strand of NZ_PXZH01000001.1, from coordinate 879,170 downwards.
GGCTTAGAATGGATTATCCAATGATGTATGCGGGGATTTTAATTTTGAGTTTAGTAGGTTTAATCTTATTTGGCTGTTTAGACTATTTATTAAAGAAAAAAACGCCTGAAATCAATTATGATAATAAACAAGCACAAAGATAACTAGCTCTATCTTTGTGCTTGTTTGTATTTATTGAATTTATTGAATAGGAATTTGTTTTTTTTCAATATCATCTGGTTCTATTTTAGGAAGTTGGACAGTTAAAACCCCTTTGTCAAAGGCTGCGGTAATCTTTTCTGAATCTACATTTTGTAATAAAAATTGACGTTTCACACTGCGTTTTAGCCGTTCTTTACAGATGAAATAACCAGTATCTTCCATTTCTTCAGACTCTTTTTCTTTTTCTGCGGAAATAGTTAAAAATTCATTTTGATAAGATAGAGAAATATCTGATTTTTCATAACCAGGTAAGTCTGCTTTTATTTCGTACTGGGTATTATTTTCTTTAATATCTACAGGGAAATGTTGTATAGCTAATGAACTAGGTGGAAACTCATCTAAAAAATTATCTGCTAAATCTAATAAATCTTTTCTGTTAGGGATTAAATTAAACATATGGTTATCCTCCTTGAAAATTTTTTGTTGGCTCACATTCGTTTACCCTACGTTTATATGATAACTTTTTTTAACACATTCGTCAAAACAAGGAGGATTTGTATTTATAGAGAAAGAGAAAAAGTCCTATACTGAGTAAGCTAATACTAGCTCCTAATTTGATGCCATAGGGATAAAAAGTTAGAGTCACAGTATGTTTACCACTAGGAACATCTAGTAAGATAAATCCTTTATGAAAATCTTGAACAGTTGCTTTTTTTTGATCAATTTTTACTTGCCAACCTAAGTCATAGGGGATTGTTGTAAAAATCACTGGCTTATCTTCTTCAGTTTGATAATCAAAAGTTACTTGATTCTGTTTAACGTTTGTTTTAATAGTTTTGGCTTGGATGTGCTTAATTTGTTGTTCATAATTTTTAGTGTCTAACAAAATAATTTTAGGCGGTTCTATTTCAAAATGATTTTCTCCGTAAAATTCTAATTGAAAAGATAAAGGTGTTTCTTCAGAAAAATAGCCTAAATCGTAATAAGAACCCATTAAATCTAAGCGTCCTTCTGATGATTGTCCTAGGGCTTTGACTGTCAGATTTGTGTTAGAAACTTTAGAAAAATCTTTGGGGTAGATGGCAACATAAGCTTGTTTGCCTTTTGGGATAGTCGTTTTTAAGCTTAGCACTTGTGGGTGATTAGCTTTTTTTTCAAAGAAACGCCATTCTTTCTGATTTCTTTGTAAATAGGCATTGGTTGTGTTAACCAAACTTGGCTCTTTTTTAGTAAACAAGGCTTGCTGTTTTTGTGCTAATTGATTCAATATATTTTGTTGATTCATCAGCATTTGATTTTTTTCAATAGGCACTTGTTTGATTGCTTGGGTAGTGAGCATACCAAGGTCTAAGGCTAAAGGATTATGATACAAGCGGTAGCTATCTGTTTGCTCTAATTGAGAAAATTGATAAGTATTTAAAGGTGATTGACTTAGTTTGTACTGAATACCTAATAAAGAATCCATCACCAAGGTATTATGTTGATAGCGAATATTTAATTGACTTTTTCGGGAAGGAAACCCTAAGTCATTTAGTAGTTGATTACTATTTCTGTTTCGAATAGAGGAAAATAAACTAACGCCACTATATTGATAAGTAAAACTATCATTGGAAGAAACAGGTTCTAGGTTTTCTACTCGGAAAAATTCATTGGGTTGACTATGATTTTCGCTAGTCTTTAAATTTTTAACAATATCTGGGTAAGGCTGGGTAAAAAGAGAGCGAGAGGCGTAATTCCAATCTGCTAAAATACCGGATAGCATATAGTAAGTATTCATACCCGCTTCTAAAGAAACACAGATAAAAAGTAACACACATATCTTAGAGAAATTCCTTTTTCTTGATTTATGAAACACCCCTTCATATAGCATAAAAACGAGAGCATAGATACAAACAAATAAACAGGATAAAGCAAGAGTTGTTTTATTTAAGTAAGGATAGCTTTGATGAGGTTTTAGGAAATATACCCCTAAAAAAGTAAGGATTAAGATACTAGATACTAGATAAATAGGTTGAAAGTGATGTTTTTTAGCAATGGTTTCTAAACCGTAGCCAGCTATTAAGATCACTAAAAAAGAAAATAAAAAGCTATAACGAAATAAAAACATATTAGGTGAATGGAACCCATGCCAAAACAAATTGAAAGGTTCAATGTAAAAACTTGCAATCAGACAAGTAAAAAGAACTATCCAACTTAGCTTTAATTTTCGCTTAATTTTTTTAGATAAAAAAGCAGTAAACATTAAGATAAGAGGGAGTAAACCGACATAAATAAATGGTACAGAACCGTATTTAGTGGTATCATAAGCACCAATAAATTGTTTAGCTATCAAATCTAGCCAACTAGTGCCTTCAGTTTTGATCCAATTCAAGGTATCTAATTGTTCTCCGTTAAATTTTAAATCAAAATAAGTAGGAAGAATAATAAACATAGCACTTCCACCAGCTAAAAAACTCGTGAGAAAATAAGGAACTATCTTTTTTTTATATACTTGCCAGTCGGATACCGTTCGTGCTAGAAAGTAAAGAAGTGAAAAAACACCGACCATGAAACCAAAATAAAAATTACTAACAAATAAGAAAACATAGCTTACAAATAAAAGTCCTGGTTTATGCTGATCCATTAACCGATGAATACCTAGTATGATTAAAGGCAGCCAAACAAATGTATCTAGCCACATAATTAATTCAGAATGAGCGGTAATAAAGGACATTAGTGAGTAGCTTACTGCTAAAAAAATATGGCCGAAACTAGGGATTTGATAAGTTTTTTTAGAAAAGTACCAAAAAGATAAGCTAGCAGAGCCAATTTTCAGTAAGGTTAGAAAATATAAGGTATCAGGGATTTGCTCATTTGGAAAAAAGAAAACAAGTGGGGTAAAAATACCTCCTAAATAATAAGCAATCAATGAGAGATAATTTAGACCTAAAGAACCTGACCAAGTATAAAAAATACTTTGTTCTCCTTTTAGCATATTATGAAAACTAGCATGAAAATTTGCAAATTGAGAGAAAGCATCACTAGCTAATATAGAACGCTGACTACCTGGAAAAATACCGATAGAAAAATAACACAACACCATAATAACAATTGGGCAAAAGAAAGCACAACAAGCAGTTAAAAAAGTTTGTGCAGTTTTATCAGATGATTTCATGTTGAAAAGCTCCTTTAATGAGAGTTCAATAATAAAGTTAACTTTATTTTAACATAGATAGTTCAGATAACTAATGATTTTTTCATAGTTTATACGAAGTTTAAATAGTTAAAAAAATGGATAAATAAACTGTATAAAATAATCAAAAAAAGAAAAAATAATCTGTAAAAAATTACATTGACATTTAACTAAAAAAGCATATAATTTGCTCTGTTGGATTTGAAAGAAGTACAATTATTTTCATTATTTTAGAGAAAAAGAATTGAAGGGTTATCTTATTAAAACGAGATGACTAAGGAGGAAGAAAATTGGAAAAAAAAGCATTAAGTCGTCGAATTGATACGTTTAGTATTGGCGGTGCCTTAGTGGCAATGGGGGTTGTGTACGGAGATATTGGAACAAGTCCCTTATATGTAATGAAGGCAATTATTGAAGGGAATGGTGGTCTTGCTCATGTATCGGAAGACTTTATTATTGGAGCTGTTTCGCTGATTGTATGGACATTAACGTTACTTACTACAGTTAAATATGTGCTGATTGCTTTACGAGCAGATAACCACGGTGAAGGTGGTATTTTTTCTTTATATACGCTAGTTAAAAAAATGAGTAAATATTTGATCATACCAGCTATGATTGGTGGAGCTGCCTTGTTAGCAGACGGCGTATTAACCCCGGCTGTTACTATTACAACAGCTATTGAAGGGTTAAGAGGAATCCCTATGTTTTACGATTTATTTGGTGAAAATCAAAATGTCATTATTGTCATTACCATAGCTATTATCTGTGTGTTGTTTATTATTCAAAAATTTGGGACAGAAAGTGTTGGTCGTGCTTTTGGCCCAGTTATGTTAGCATGGTTTACTTTTATCGGAGGGATTGGTCTTTATAATTTTATCGGCAACCCTGCAGTGATTAAAGCTTTAAATCCTTATTATGCTATTCATCTTTTAATGAGTCCTGAAAATAAAGCAGGTATTTTTATTTTAGGAAGTGTGTTCTTAGCCACTACTGGGGCTGAAGCATTGTATTCTGATATGGGTCATGTTGGCCGTCAAAATATTTTAGGAAGCTGGCCTTACATTAAATTATGTTTGATTTGTAATTACTTTGGTCAAGCAGCTTGGATTATTGCTATTAAAGATAATCCCTACTATCAACAAGTTGAGTTATTAAATCCATTTTTTAGAATGATGCCAAAATCATTGTCTGTTATAGGGGTAGCATTTGCCACAGTAGCTGCAGTGATTGCATCTCAAGCTTTGATTTCTGGTTCGTATACCTTAGTTTCTGAAGCAATCAAATTAAAATTACTTCCTAGACTTAAAATTGTTTACCCAACGAATCAAAAAGGCCAATTATATATACCAGCTGTTAACTGGTTATTGTTTGTTTTGTGTATAGGCATTGTGTTTTTCTTCCGAACTTCTACTAGAATGGAGTCGGCTTATGGATTAGCCATTACAGTAACTATGTTGATGACAACTATTTTATTACTGTTTTATTTATTAGAAAAACAAGTACCAAAGATTTTAGCTTTTCTGATGTTTATCTTCTTTGGTTCTATTGAAACTATTTTCTTTATTTCCAGTGCGACTAAATTTTTCCACGGTGGTTTTGTTGCGGTATTTATGGCATTAGCGATTTTATTTGTCATGATTATTTGGGAACAAGGTTCTATCATCGAAGAAAGAGAATCGCAAAAAGTCTCTCTTTATGATTATATGGATCAGCTAATTGCCTTAAAAGAAGATAAATCTGTTCCTCTTTATCAAACTAATGTTGTCTTTTTAACAAGCAATTTAAAAGGTCACTTAATTGGAAAAGAAATTCTTTATTCTATTTTAGATAAAAAACCTAAACGGGCAAAAGTATATTGGTTCGTTAACGTACTAGTGACTGATGAGCCTTTTACTGGTGAATATCATGTTGATATGATGGGAACAGATTGCATTGTGAACGTTCAATTGCGATTAGGATTTAGACGAAGCCAAAATATTAACTTATATTTACGCCAAATAGTTAATGAGTTAATGGAACAAGGAAAATTACCTAAACAACCGCAACGTTACACGATTATTCCTAATAGAGAAGTTGGCGATTTTTGTTTTGTATTAATCCGTGAAGAACTAGCAAGAGGAACAGGGTTAAAAACAGTTGAAAAAATGATTTTACAAGCTAAGTTTTTCTTGAAATCTATTGCAGTTTCTCCTGCAAAATGGTTTGGTTTAGAGTATAGTGATGTGAAAATGGAACATGTTCCTTTTATGATGGATGTAGTTAATTTGAAACAGTGTCGTCCTTTAAAACAAGTTTATGTTCATGATTTTTGTTCTGAATATGAAGAAGACGAAGAAGAATAAGTTAATTTTTAAGTAATAATTATAAGTAAAGACTAAGCGAAAAATATTTTTCGCTTAGTCTTTTTTTAGATTTCATGTAGGTAAGTTTCAAGCAAAAGTTTGCGACTTGCTAGGTAAGCTTGTCTGTGGTTAGTTGGATGAAGAGCATTGGATAAAAAAATAAAGGACTGCTGATTAAAGGGATCTACCAATAAAAAGGTACCTGTATAGCCAGTATGATATAAAAAGGTCCGATTTTCATAGCGTAGTAAATCCCAACCTAAAGACCGCCCTAAAGTGCGAGAAGGAGTATGATCTTGTGTCAGTAACTGAATAGTTTTTTCTTTTAGAAACGTTTTTCCAGAAGGACTTTGGCCATTTTTTAAAAGCATATTAGTAAATAGCATGAGATCAGTTAAAGATGAAAAAAGACCAGCACTACCGCAGTGTTGTTTTAAAACAAAGGCTTTAGGGTCGTGTACTTCGCCTTTGATTACCCCTCTGTTGCTATGTTGTTCCGTAGCAGCTACAAGAGGTAAGCTAGTAGGAGGAAGATTAAAAAAGCTGTGAGTCATTTCCAAAGGGTCTAATACTTGTTTTTGAAAAATCGAAAATAAGTCTTGTTGAAATAGTTTTTCTAATAAAAACCCTAGCCAAATAAAGTTGGTATCTGAGTACTGTACTTGTTTGCCTATTAAAGGAGACGGAGTTAGTTGTTTAAGAGCCGTCATTAGGTCAGGTTGGGAAAGACTATCTCGGTTAGGGATAAATCCCTGAATCATCGAAGTATGGGTTAATAAATGTCTTAATGTAACGGAATCAGCTTTTATATCTGGCAGATAAAAATGAATACTTTTTTCTAAGTCAATATCATTTGTTTCTAGTAGTTGTAGCAAAACAGTGGTGGTACAAACTACTTTAGTTAAAGAAGCTATATCAAAAATAGTATGCTTCGTGACTAGCTCAGGAGTTGGGATAAGTTGCTGATAGCCCGCAAAGTGAGGGCACCATTTTTGTTGGTCAAATATAGCATAAGAAACACCTGGATAGTTATGATTTAATTGGGTGTCAATAATCTTTTTAGTTTGTGAATACATATATAATAAGCTCCTATCATTGTTTATCTTCTTTTAGATACTTTTTATTATACTTGATAACGTGAAAAAAATAACTAATTTCTCATTGAAGCTATCTCTTTAGTAGGATAAATATACACTAAGATGAAAAGATGATAAAAGCAATTATGTAAGGGCTTAAATTAGATGTTTTTTATTTTTATAAAAAGAGGGTATTCACAAAGAAAAACGGACACATTCGCAAATATGTCCGTTAATTTTTTTAGATAAACGGTCTATAATTTAAATTGTTAAAAGGTTAACAATCTTTTTGCTAAATTAGCCGATTAACAATAACAAGGATGATTTTATACTAAATTAGATTAGATAGATAGGAAGGAAGAATATGATGCGTTATTATGATTATCTTTTACCAAGTGTTAACTTTTTTGGACCAGGATCTGTTGAGGTAACAGGTGAACGAGTTAAAATTTTAAATGTTAAAAAACCTTTAATTGTTACTGATTCATTTTTAAAAAATTTAGAAAATGGACCTGTTAAACAAGTAGAAGCTTCCTTAAAAGCAAGTGGCATTGAGTACGCTATTTACGATGGCGTAGAACCTAACCCTAAAATTGCCAACTGTTTAGAAGGAAAAGAAATGTATGAAGCTGAAAAATGTGATGGAGTTATCACAGTAGGTGGAGGCTCTGCTCATGACTGTGGTAAAGGAATTGCTATTGCAATCAGCCATACACAGCCTTTAACTGAATTAGCTGGAATTGAAACATTAACGAATGCTCTACCTCCAATTGTTGCAGTTAATACAACAGCTGGTACAGCAAGTGAGGTAACACGTCACTGTGTGTTAACTAACACAGAAACTCACTTAAAATTTGTTATCGTTAGCTGGCGCAATGTGCCATTAGTATCTATTAATGATCCATTACTTATGTTAGGTGTTCCTGCTGGATTAACAGCTGCAACAGGTATGGATGCTTTAACTCATGCTATTGAGTCTTATGTTTCTAAAGATGCTAACCCTGTCACAGACGCAGTTGCTATTCAAGCAATTAAATTAATTAGTACTAACTTACGTCAAGCAGTAGCTAATGGTGAAAACATTGAAGCACGTACTAACATGGCTAACGCTTCATTATTAGCTGGTATGGCATTTAACAATGCTAATTTAGGCTATGTTCACGCAATGGCTCACCAATTAGGTGGACAATATGATATGGCTCACGGTGTGGCAAATGCTATTTTATTACCAACTGTTGAGAAATTTAACATTGTTTCTAATCCTCAACGTTTTGCTGATATTGCAGAATTTATGGGTGAAAATATTGAGGGTTTATCTGTACGTGATGCTGCAGATAAAGCAATTGATGCAATGCGTCAATTAGCAACAGATGTAGGTATTCCTGCAACATTAGAAGAAATGGGTGTTAAACGTGAAGATTTCCAATTAATGGCAGAAAATGCTCTTAAAGACGGAAATGCTTTCAGTAACCCACGTAAAGGTAATGTAGAAGATATTATTGCTTTGTTTGATGAAGCATTTTAAGTAAATAATTTACAACAAAAGAAGAGAGACTAGCCCTTGGGCCAGCCTCTCTTCTTTTTAGTATAAAAATAACAAGCTAATGTTAGTGGTACCTAGACTTCATCAAAAGAAATAATAAGTTTTAACGCTTTATTATCATCTGCATGTTTGAAAATATCATAAGCTTCCAGAATTTGATTAAAATTAAAATGATGAGTAATTAACTCATTTGGCTCAAGTTTGCCTGCATTAACTGTTTTTAAAAGCATTGGCGTACTAGAAGTGTTAACTAAGCCAGTTGATAAGGAGATGTTCTTAATCCATAATTTATTTAATTCAAAAGTAACAGGTTCTCCGTGAACTCCTAAATTAGAAATATGTCCTCCTGGAGCGATAATTTGTTGACATAAGTCAAAAGTAGTTGGATAGCCAACCGCTTCCATAGCAACATCTACTCCAACGTTATTTGTAATTTCCATTATTTGTTTAATGGCATCTTCTTTATTAGCTGAATTAATGACATGAGTTGCCCCAAATTCTTTAGCTACTTGGAGTCTGTTATCATCTAAATCCATAACAATAATAGTAGCAGGTGAAAAGAATTGCGCAGTTAGTAAAGCAGATAATCCAACAGGACCTGCGCCGACTAAGGCAATAGTTTGACCAGGTTGAACGTGACCATCTAAGACGCCAATTTCAAAACCAGTCGGTAAGATGTCACTTAGCATCACAGCTCCTTCATCGGTAATATTTTTAGGAATATGATACAAACTATTATCAGCATGATGAATGCGAACGTATTCTGCCTGTGTCCCATCAATTAAATGTCCTAGATTCCAACCGCCATCAGCACAGTGTGAATACATTTGACGTTTACAATAATCGCAGTGACCGCAAGCTGTAATACAAGAGATAATAACTTTGTCACCAACTTTAAAGTTGTTAACTGAGTCACCAATTTGTTCAATAACACCAACACCTTCATGACCAAGCGTTAGTCCTTCAGGTACTTCAGGTGTATGTCCAGCAATGATATGAAGATCTGTTCCACAAATAGTTGTTTTAACAAGTCTGACAATTGCATCTGTGTCTGCAGATAATTTTGGAATATCTTTTTCAAGTACGTCAATTTTTCCAGGTTCGATATATGATAAGGTTTTCATTTTGTTAGTCATTAAATTTCCTCCCAGATTTTATCTACTAGTCGTTATGATAAAACTTAGTTGTTTCATAACTTATTTTTAATATAAACCTATATAAATGAAAAAACAAGATTAAATTTAAATTGTAATAAAGAACTAGGTTTATTTAATATAAGAATCAATAAAAGATGATTTTATGAAATAAAAAGAGAAGTTTAGTAGTCAGTAAAAAACCTTCAAGTTAGCACAAATTTCTAACTTGAAAGTTTTTTAGTTTATCTAATTATGGCAATTGCTGTATCTTTTAAAACTTCTCCATCATATGTAATATTAGCATCAGAATAGTAAACAGGTTCAAACTCGTACATCATTAAGTCATTATATGTGACAGGCAGTTCTAAAATATATTGATAAGTTTCTCTCTGAGTGCTAAAAAGAGTGTTTTTATTGGTTTGAACAAGATTGTATAGTCCAATGGAATTTAGGTTGCCACTGAATCCCTTAACTATAGTAGTATCTAAACACTGAACATTAGAAATTTGAGCAGAGAAACCTTTTCTTCCTAAAACAATGGGGAATGCAGTTTGTTTGCTCATTAATTTATGGTAAAGTTTATCAAAATCATCAAATTCATCTGTTAGATATATATCATAACTAATATCTGCTAAAATTTCTTGTTTAATGATAGCAGTTTGACCTATTCCTACTGTAGTTTTTGGTAAAGCTCCCTCATTAGCAAAACCTGTTGTATTAGTTATTTGTTGAGTAAACTTAGTACCTAATCGAACAGGTTGAATTCCAATACCTACATTTTTTAGTTTATCTATATATTCTGGTTGTCTATGATTTTTGTAAGCATCTGCTAGTCCTTTATAACCTAAAACAGCTCCAATGATTCCTTTTAAAACAGTTATAGGTATAATGTCATAAGTCAAAATTAATTCGGTAGACATATCAAAGCTTGTGGCTTGCTTAAAACAGGCTAAATCACCACTTAAATTAAATGTCAGAACTCTCATTAGTTTTTACTCCTCTATATTAATTTTTCTAGCTTCAGCCATATCTTTAATTTCTACTCCATTTTTTTCTAAGGCATCCAGTCCAATAAATTCTAATTGAATATTTTGAGCAAGATAAAGTTCTATACTATGAATTGCTTGTTCGTTTTGAGCTAGGTAATTAGCTAATAAAGTAAAATCGATGAGATAAACATCATTTTTTTTAGTGGTTGAAATGTAGTGGTTAAAGTTAGGCTGAATTAGATCTTCATTTTCTTTCAACTCAATAAACATTCCGTATCCTACATAACTACCTGTTGAACTAGATTGATTGGTTTGTGCAGCCCTCAAGGCACCTTTTTTAAACCAGTTATAATCAGCTAATGTATAGGGTTCTACTTCAACACCTAAAACATTTTTAGAAAGCATATTAGGTTGAACAGTAAAATTATAGATGTAGTTAGCAAAATCTAGAAATTTACGACGTCCTAAAGTGGCTTGTAAATTGCCTTCTTTGGTAGAATACGCACCATTTATTTGAATAATTTGTTCTTCGGTTTCTTTATAATTATTTATAGCATAGCTTAATTGAGTCACTCCTGTTACTTTGACTTGTTTTTTATCAATAGGCAGTGCTACACCGAAATTTTTAACATCTTTTTTTGATAATACTAAGTTGAGTAAATCAATGGAAGTTAAATTTTTAAAATCGTCGTCATCTAAATCAAATAGATATTTGATTCGTTGTTCAAGGGTTCTAACCGCCAAATTACCTGTTTTGTCATGTTTATAAGCACTTGATTTAACTAGTACAGATTTATTACCATTTAATCTTGCAAAGTAATCTCTAATTAACCATTTCATTTTGTAATGTGTGGCATAAAAATCCCCTTTTGATGTTCTTCGACTACCTGCATTGTCACCTACTTCATTGTTAAAAGAAGCCATATTGGTAATAACACCAATAAATCCTGTAGAATTATTTTTTTTCATTGTCATGTGTATTCTCCTTACTTGTTTTATATTTAATAGAAACATTTTGTTGTAGTAGGGCATAAATAATATCTTCTTGGTTTGGAATGACAGCTTGTTTTGGTTGGTACTTTTTGAGATGTTTAATGCAACAAGCAAAATATTCTTTATCTGCAATCATCTCACTTTTTGTCATGGTTTTATATTTTTTTTGTAACGCTTTTCTTAGGTTAGGATCAATACTATTTGCTTCGGTTTGCTGTAAATCCATTGCTTTTTGTTTCTGGTTAATATAGTCTTGTTCAAGTTCAATAAAGACAAATTGATATTGTTCTTTATATTGAATTAAACTATTGAGCAACAAAGAATATCGTGTTTTTTTGATTAATTGGTTAATTAGCTTAGATGAGTTGTCGAGTGTGTTACTTTGTGTGTGTGTGATAACAGCATCAAATAGACGCAAATGAAGTTGAACAAGGGCTACAAGATATTCTTCATCATTATGAATACATCGTAAATCAATGTTTTTGGGCATAGTTGGACGGTGATATTGAATTAAACTATCCCAAAAATTTGTCATATTAGCGTAGATATCTAATGACTCACTTTTCGATAAAGTTTCATAACGAGAATTTAATAAAAGATCTTTTCTTAAATTGAAAAAGATGGAATAGAGTACATCAGTTGACTGATCAAATGCTCCAACAGATTTTATCAAATTATAAATTTTTTCAGATTCAGGACTTAACTTGTTTCCTTCAAAATATTTATTTTTGATTGTGCTGTTATCATCTTTTTTTTCTTTATTTACATATAGCTGATTAGGAACATGTTTTTCTTTACTACCAAAAAAAATTATATTAGCCAGTTGCTGGTAGTCTGTTACGTTTATTTTGTTATTATAATAGTTAAAGCTAAAGTCAAGGGGACGATAACCTTTAGGATTCCATTCGTTTAAAATAGAACATTCTGTAATAAAGTAAGCTTTTTTATCTTCTAAAACTTTATATCTTAAAGAACCAATGCTAGGGGTTAAAAGTAGTTGATTATCTTTTACATAAAAAGTTTTGATAGGATTTTTAGTGCTTTGGGCTAACGCTCTAATAAATAAATAAAGACTAATATTTTTATCCAACTTTTGTTCATATAGCATATCGTGACCGATATTTGGAGCACCTGTACGATTTAAGTACATCATTTTCTTTGATTCATTATGATTAGCAGAGATGGCTGAATAAAAGTAAGCGGTTTGATTATGGTAAATACCAGGTGTCCCTGCAAATAGACTATAGGAAAAATAAAGATAACTTTCATCTTTTAAAGTCGTTAAATCACACTCGTTAGATACAATGATATTCAACCGAATTGTTTTTATCTCACTGGGATACTCTGTTTCAAAATGCTGAATGATAGCTTCAATGAAATGTTTATTCTGCTGAATAATAGCTAATGTTTTAGGTGCTTGTTCTGACATCGAATCAATAGTTGGTTGGTAGTTGTTTAATACTTGATTAATCAGTTGCTTTTTCTTTTCTATGATGGCTTGTCGGTCGTTTTTTGTACCTGAAAGAGCAAAGGCTTTTTGTAGACTTTTTTGAATGTAGGATTCGCTAAAGCCATTTGTATAAAAATTTTGAGCTTTATCTATTTCTTTTTTTGAAGAAAGAAAATCTTTAACGTTAGCAATGGTAAATAATTTAGAATACACACTATTTAAACCACGTACACTATAAATTTGTTTGTTGCCACTAATAGCAAAACCATAAATCCCTACTTGTTTAATCTTATCTTCAAGGAGAGGATTGACTTCAGATTTTTTGCTAACAAAACTAGTACGATTAGCTAGAAAAGATTCTGTTAGTTCACTTTCATCATATATTTTTTCATCTAAAAATATATAAAGGCCACGATTAGGTTTGGCGTATTCCATTTGCTGTATTAAAGCTTCTTCTATATTAGCTGTATTCCATAATTCTCTTAGCATACTAATCTCCTTTCAAAATAATACTGCCAGCACCTAAGTAGCTAGATTTAATGCCCATGCCGTGTGTCATTAAATGTTGAGTGATTAACTTACCTAAAATACTGGTATCTACTAAAAAGTGTCCTTTTGTTCCAATTAGTTTTATACCATTTTCTTCATAGTGACCTATCTTAGGTTGTTTAATATCTAGTATATAAGTAAAATTTTCTGGAAGTCGTTCGCCAGTAATATATTCAAAGTCTGCTTTAATAAATTGGTTAAGATAGCGAAGAAATTCTTCTTTTTTTTCTTTAGAATCGGTTGGACGTAGAAAGTATATTTCTCTTTGACCAGATGAATCGTCTTTTAATAATAAAGGGTTTTTTACTTGAATAGTTGGAACAGCTCCTTTCCAAGTTTTATGGTCAATAATAATATCTAAAACTTTTAATTGATCACTTTCGAATAAACAATTTTCTAGTAAATTCATAAAATCTTGATTGCCACTAAAAATATAAAACTGACAGACATCTCCTTTGTCAGCTTTAAAGTAACCGTTGGCTATTTTTTCATTGGTTAAAGTTGAAAAGGTATAGCCTTTTCTTTCTCGACTTTCATGAAAGCGAGTCCATTCTTCGCTATTAGAAAAAACCACATTAATCAATTGACCAATGGCTTTACCAAATTGATTTTGAGTTAAATTTTCTTTGACTCGAACAGATACTGATGCTTGAAAATAAGTAATATCCATATTTTTTCCTCCTAATATTTTATAAACTTTGCCCAAATGGCTCAGGTTGAGTATGGAAAGCAATTGGTTCTTCTCCGTATTGTTCTACAAATATTTGTTTTATTTTATAATCTGTTATTTCACGTCGATAGGGATGAAGATTAATGAGAACATTTTTTCGTTTAATGTAATATTCATCATAGAAAGATAAGTCTTCTCCTAATTTTTGAGTGTACTCTTGATATTTTGTCATTAATTGTTTAGCTTCATCATTGCAAATATGATAATAAAAACAACTGTCTGTGGTAATTAGTCTCATCATTTGACTCACGTCTTTGAATGCTAATTGTTGAGTAGCTTGTCGTTGATTAAGATCTTGTTGACTTTTTTTAGCTAAATTTAAGACTTGAGACATAAAAATGGAGTAGTTTTTTTCTTCAAATTGTTGTTGAATAGCATTGACGCCTAGCGAACGGGTATAGGTTGTTTTTATTGGAGATAAAAAATCTGATGGTTCATAATTTATTACATAAATAAGAGAGTCTTCTGGCTTAAATTCATTACTGCGGTTGACTCGACCGCTCAATTGTTCTAATGAATCAAGAGAAGTTAAATTAACAATTGCAAGATTCATAGAAATATCTACTCCAGCTTCAATGGCATTCGTTGTAACTAAAACTAATTGCTTGCAAGTGTAAGAACCATCTGGATTTTTTTCTTTTAATTGGTCAATAATTTTTTGACGATCATGTTGAGAGGTATCTCCAGTATAGAGATGGACTTGCTGATTATTGGGTTTCAAGGCATCATAGATTTCTTGTGCATGTTTTTTTGTAACGGTTTGTATGAGAACTCTTTTATTGCTAATTTCTAATTGATTAAACAAATCTACTGCTGTATATCCTTTGTCATAAAATTCCATATTTAATTTATTTCGCTTAGTAAGTAAGGGTTCTTTTCTAAAAATATCTGGTTCTGACAAAGAAATAGTGGTCTCTAGTTTAGGGAGTGTGGCACTCATGAAAAGTAATTTAAAATGTAGTAATTGTGACATAATGGTTATTTGATTTAAAAATTGATTCATCAACAAAATATCTACACTTTGTAATTCATCAATAATAATTACACTATTTCTAAGAGATAATCTTTTCAGAGCATTTCCTTTAGAATGATTGAATAATAAGTTAAAAAATCTGACAAAAGTAAAAGTAGCATTGCGGTAGTTCATCAATTGATCATTTACGACCATTTTTGAAAAATCTACTTGAAATTCGTGATATTCTGTTCGAATAGGAGTGACACTGTCTAAACGTACTGCTTGGCTATCTAGCTCTTTGTTGGCAAAATCTAATTGGTTAGCAATAGCTAAGTAGGGGACAGACCAGTAAACTTTTTTTATATCATATTGGTTTAATATATAAGTAATAAAACGTTTAGCAGCATGTGTTTTACCAATCCCAACTAATCCTTCTAAATGAAATAAATTATTAATCGGTTTTATTTGTTTAAGGTGTGTATCCATATTTAAAATAAATTTAGACCGAATATCATTAATTGTTTTATCTACTTTAGGTAAAGTCTTTTGATAGTCCATAACTGCCTGACTTAAAGGGGACTGATTATAAGATAGGTTAAGGTATCTTTTTAAGCCATCATCGTAAGTGTCTTCTTCAAATTTAAAATCTTGTGCAAATTTTTTAGTGGCTAAAATATCTGACACACATAAAAGACTGTAAAAAACAAGACCTGCAGAGTAGGCAATCTCTCTAAATTCGGAAGAAGTATTAGTGAGTACCTCCTCAGTAATTCGACTAATATAATTGTTTTTCGCAACTGGTTCATTTAGAAAGTTAGGCATATAAGCAAAATAGTCGAATAATTCTGTTTCCTGTTTTAATGTCACTAAATCAAGTAAGTATTGATCGAAAGATTGTGAAAAAGTTTCAAGATTAGCTAAGGAAGTATGATGTTTAGCTATACATTCAGTCAAAATCAAAAGTAAAAGAGCATAATTAAACATTTCCCCGTTTGGCACATGTTCATTAATGTAAAGCGACATTTGATCAAAATAATAGATAGCTGATAATCTAGAATGATAAGTCAAATGACCACTTCCATGTGGTTTTTTCGCAACTTGTGCCATTTTGTAATATTGAAAATAGGGAGTGGCTTTGCCAAAATCATGCATGTACACTGCACTCTCAAACAGATAAGTCACTATATTTTCATCTAGTTGAAGCTTGTTAGCTATGTGATTAATAGTTCCTTGATTTAGTTGTTGTCTAAAAATTTGTAAGGATAATGCCGCATGGTCTTTTAAGAGTTCGTGTTGTGCTTTGTTTTGATGAGCATAAAGTGTTTCTGTATACTGATTTTTAATAACTTTTTCGAAAAGTCTATCTATATCTATAATTGATCACTCCTTAATTTTTATTGGTTTAAACATGAGATAGTTTTAAAGTTTAATACTATAAGTAAGTAAAAAGTTCGGTAATACAAGTGGTAATACAAGGTTATAATACTGTATCAAATAGAATGATTATAAAATCGCTGCATTATGTATCATAAATTGTCCAGTGTTTTAATACTATGATAAATAGAATGGTTCTAAAACGGGATAAAAATTGGTGGTCGTGATGTTTATGTTTTAATACTATGATAAATAGAATGGTTCTAAAACCTAAACAAAAAAATCAAAGTTTGACATATAGTTTTAATACTATGACAAATAGAATGGTTCTAAAACGTAGAGCTGCTAAAAATCTATCAAGACTTTGTTTTAATACTATGACAAATAGAATGGTTCTAAAACCGGAGGACAAGCAACTAAGACTTTTTACGCGTTTTAATACTATGACAAATAGAATGGTTCTAAAACAGAGAATGAAGTTAACTTAATTGCGTCCATGTTTTAATACTATGACAAATAGAATGGTTCTAAAACAAGCCCACAGACGAATGCGAATACGAGCGAGTTTTAATACTATGACAAATAGAATGGTTCTAAAACATCTTTGAATTTTTCAAAGGCATAGTTTGCGTTTTAATACTATGACAAATAGAATGGTTCTAAAACAGTGACTTAGTTAAAAAGGAGGTGAAATAAGTTTTAATACTATGACAAATAGAATGGTTCTAAAACCTTGCATGGGCGTATTATGTTAAGTGTTGCGTTTTAATACTATGACAAATAGAATGGTTCTAAAACTCCATTTTCTTCATCTTCCGAATAAGCAATGTTTTAATACTATGACAAATAGAATGGTTCTAAAACTTTAAATCGATTTAAATCATCATTTCTTTCGTTTTAATACTATGACAAATAGAATGGTTCTAAAACCTCGGCAAATAAATTTTAGTTAATAAATTTATAAGGTTATCAGCTCTCTAATGATATTTTATCATATTATTTTTCTTTATTCATGTAATAATAGACCTTTTAAAAAATACTGTGCAGTGAGTCTAAAAAATAAATTTTTAAAGCTAATTTTGAAGAGTCGTGGGTTATTTTCTTTAATTAGTCTAATTATTTAGCTGAATAGCCTCCGTCAATCACGACTTCCGCTCCAGTAATATAAGAAGCTTCATCAGATGCTAGGAAAAGAAGGGTGTTCGCCACTTCTTCAGGTTTACCTAAACGACCTAAAGGAGTATGGCTAATTAAGTAGTTAAGAGCTTCTTTCATCTCACTAACTGCTTCTGACATAGGCGTTTGGATGACTCCAGGATACACTGAGTTCACTCGAATATTAAAAGGAGCTAAATCAACTGCAGCTGCTTTAGAAATCGCACGGGTTGCTCCTTTTGAAGCGGTATAAGCATTTGTACCAGAACCAATCAAGGCAGTATAGGAAACAGTATTAACAATGGCTCCTCCGTTATTTTCTTTCATATAAGGAGTGACATGTTTTATCCCTAAAAAAGGTCCTAAAGAATTAATTTTATATTGGAATTCCCAGTCTTTTGGAGTAGTTTGAGCTAATCCTTTATCAGAAGAAACCCCTGCGTTGTTGATTAAAATATCAATTCTACCAAATTCCTCATTAATTTCTTTTAATACTTGTTGCCAATTTTCTTCAGAAGAAATATCTAGTTTTTTAGTAGTAATAGGTACTTCTTTTTTTAGTTGAGTTAAAGCTTCTTCATTAATATCACAAGCAATAACAGTAGCTCCTTCTTGGATAAACAACTCCACAGTTTTTCTTCCGATACCAGATGATCCTCCAGTAACGATAGCAACTTTATTTTGTAGACGGTTCATGTTAATCATCCTTTCCATATTTATTTATATCATTGAGCAGTATACATAAAAAGGTTAATAAAAAGCAAATAAATGAATCGCTTACTTTTGTGAAAAGGTTGTTAGATGATTTTTTTAAAAGTAACTGTTATAATGATGTTGGCAACAACTGTTTCACTTATGTTCTTTTAAAGATGTTTAATCGAATACAAAAACAGTTAATGAAACTGTTTTTCACACAAGAAAAAACGAATAACTGTTGTTATAATAAGGTTATTTCTAAAATGGAATAGAAAAAGTTTGAAATTAAATTAAACAGTTTTTCTGAAAAACAAAACAGATTACTGTATTATTTTTGACAAAAATGGTTTAATATAGTTGATGGGAATTATTTAGTTTAATTCTTAAAAAAGAGTATTACTTAACAAAGATTATAATCATAGATTATTTTAAATCTATTCAGGAGGTAACGAGATTATGAGTAAAACAAAAGTGGTCGTATTGGGTGCTGGTTATGCGGGGATGCGGACTATTAAAGAATTAGAAAAGAAAAATTTAGATATCGACATCACGTTGATCAGTAAAAATAATTATCACCATGAATCAACTGCCTTACATGAAGTAGCTGCAGGTACTTCAACTGCCAAAGATATTACCTTTAAAATTAATGATGTACTAGATCCAAAAAAAGTAACATTTATCGAAGAAGAAGTTACTCTTATCAATAAAGATGACAAAAGTGTCTCATTAAAAAATGGCGAAACAGTTCCTTATGATTTATTAGTTATTGGACTTGGCTTTGAGTCTGAATCTTTTGGTATTAAAGGAGTGGATGAGTTTGGTTGGCCACTAGTAGATATTCCTACTGCTCAAGCAGCTAAAAAACAACTGGATAAAAATCTTAATAATTATCAACTTTCTCAAGATGAAAAAGATTTAAGTATTGTTGTATGTGGAGCTGGTTTTACAAGTATTGAATATCTAGGAGAGATTACTAACCGTTTGCCAAAAATTTCAGATGAATTTAACTTCCCTATTGATAAAGTAAAGATTACTTGTATTGAAGCTATGCCAAAACTTTTACCTATGTTTTCAGAAGAATTATCTGATTATGGTATCGACGTATTGAAAAAACGTGGCGTTGAGTTTAAAGTAGGCACACCGATTAAAGAAATTAAAAAAGACGGAGTTGTCTATGAAGAAAACGGTGAGTTAAAAGAAATTAAAGCAAGTACTATTATTTGGACAACAGGTGTTCGTGGTAGCGGGGTTATTGGCGCTTCTGGTTTTGCAGAACGTCGTGGTCGTGTAATGGTTAATCCTGATTTAACGGTGCCTGATTATCCAGAGGTTTATATGATTGGGGATGTTAGTGCTGTAATGGATGAAAAATCTGGTCGTCCTTATCCAACAACAGCGCAAATTGCGATTGTTCAAGCAGATCATGTAGCTAAAAATATTGAACGACGTCTACAAGGTAAAGAACAAGAAGCTTTTGAGTTCGTTTCACAAGGAACAGTTGCCTCTTTAGGAAATAACGATGGAATTGCCCATGCCTTTGATAAAGATTTTAAAGGTTATGTCGCTTCTGTTATGAAAAAAGGGATTGCCAATAAAGCTGTCTTACAGGTAAGTAACTTTTCAACAATGATGAAAAAAGGTCGATTTGATTTTTATCACTAAGATAAAGAGATTAAAATAGGAAGCACTTAACTAAAAAAAGTTAAGTGCTTTTTTATTTGCTATCCTTTTAGGCTTTTTTTTGATAAACTAAGTGAAATAAGAGAGAAGGAGGAAAGATAAATGATAGGAAATTTATCTTATGAAACCGTCTATCTTTACTTATTAATCGCTTGTGTCGGAATGTCTGTGGTCTTATTAATGATTGGAGATATTTTTCAAATGGATGGACCGGTTGATCCTATGCTATTGGTTCCTTGGTTAGGGATTATTGCGTTGATTGGCTATATAGGTGAACGGTATAATCTGATTCATAGTGGGTTACTACTAGGTATTGCTATTGGAATTTCTACAGTATTAGTTTTTTTATTGAATTTTTATGTAGTTGTTCCATTAAAAAAAACCGAGTCCACCTTATCTAGTTCTGAAAAAGATTTAGAAGGTCAAAAGGCTTTAGTCATAACGCCAATACCTATCAAGGGAATGGGAGAAATTCAAGTTAAAAGTGTGACAGGTTCTATTACACGACCTGCTTCTCTTTATGTGATGCCAGATAAAGAGAGAGTTGCAATCAAGAAAGGTGAATCCGTTTTAATTATTGAAATTCATGACCGGGTTTGTTACGTTGTTCCGTATCAAGAAAACTTTAATTAAGGAGTGAAGAAGATGATTTTTGTGATTGGTTTATTTTTATTATTAATTGTTTTAATGTTGGTAGTTTTTGTTTCAAAATATCAAACAGCTAAGCCAGATGAGGCCCTTATTATTAGCGGAAGTTATTTAGGTAGTAAAAACGTTCATACAGATGAGTCAGGAAATAAAATAAAAATTGTTAGAGGTGGAGGAGCTTTTGTTTTACCAGTTTTCCAGCGTTCTAATCGTTTAAGCTTGCTTTCAAGTAAACTAGATGTTTCTACTCCAGAAGTTTATACAGAGCAAGGAGTACCTGTAATGGCAGATGGTACTTCTATTATTAAAATTGGTTCTTCAGTAGAAGAAATTGCGACTGCTGCTGAACAGTTTTTAGGTAAAACAAGAGAAGAATTAGAAAATGAAGCAAGAGAAGTATTAGAAGGTCATTTGCGTTCAATCTTAGGCTCTATGACAGTAGAAGAAATTTATCAAAACCGAGATAAATTTAGCCAAAGTGTTCAAGAAGTTGCCAGTGTTGATTTAGCTAAAATGGGTTTGATTATTGTTTCCTTTACTATTAAAGAGGTAAAAGATAAAAACGGCTACTTAGATGCTTTAGGTAAACCAAGAATTGCCCAAGTTAAACGAGATGCTAACATTGCAGAAGCAGAAGCGGAAAAAGAAACACGTATTAAAAAAGCAATGGCAGAAAAAGAATCTCAACAAGCAGAATTGGAAAGACAAACAGAAATTGCAGAGGCTGCGAAAGAAAAAGAATTAAAATTAGCTATCT
The DNA here is from genome assembly GCF_003950325.1 of Vagococcus humatus. Classification (GTDB taxonomy): domain Bacteria; phylum Bacillota; class Bacilli; order Lactobacillales; family Vagococcaceae; genus Vagococcus_C; species Vagococcus_C humatus. The sequence goes on along the minus strand of NZ_PXZH01000001.1, from coordinate 857,784 downwards.
ACAAAGAAGAACAAGATATTGCTAAAGCTAAAGCAGACCAAGCTTATGGACTGGAAAGTGCTAAAGCACAACAAGAAGTAGTAGCCCAAGAGATGGAAGTTAAAGTCATTGAGCGTCAAAAACAAATTGAATTAGAAGAAAAAGAAATTATTCGTCGTGAAAAACAATATGATTCAGAAGTGAAGAAAAAAGCAGATGCTGACAGATATGCTAAAGAGCAAGAAGCGTTAGCTGCTAAAGCTAAAGAAATTGCAGAAGCAGAAGCAGAAAAATTTAGAATTGAAGCAATGGCTCAAGCGGAAGCAGAGAGAATTCGTTTAGACGGAGAAGCTCAGGCTCAAGCTATTGCGGCAAAAGGTCAAGCGAAAGCTCAGGCTAAAGAACAATTAGCTCAAGCGTTTAAACAATACGGAGAAGCAGCTGTATTAAGTATGGTAGTTGAAATTTTACCAGAGTTAGTAAAAGAAGCTGCTCAACCTTTAGGTAATATCGATAAAATTTCAGTAGTAGATACTGGACAGGGAGAAGGAACTACAAGTGGGGCTAACCGCATAAATCAATATGCAACGAACTTGTTAGCTACTTCTCAAGAAACCTTAAAAGAAACGACTGGCCTAGATTTAAAACAATTAATTGAAGGTTTTTCGAGTCAGGCTACAACTCAACAAGAGTCAAAGGATCATGTGACAGTAAATAACGAAAATAATTAGATAATCATTGATAAAAAACAATTCTTATTTTGTAAGAGTTGTTTTTTATTTTTCTATTAGGTGGTTAATCATAGGAATCTCATCATTTTATCATGGTATTTTATTAAAACGATATATTTTCGAATAAAAAAACGAATTAACTAGAATTTAATTGACAGTGTTATATTTATTTTTTAATATAGGGATATAAGGAAAAAGCGTTTTATTAATGTTTGACTAATAAGGAGGAAGATCATGAAAAAGTGGTTGAAATTAGGGAGTTTTGCGTTAATTAGTGCTTTATTGTTAACGGGATGTGGAAAATCTCAAGAGGATTCAAAAAAGGTAGAAACTAAAGAAGATGATACAGCTAAAACAGAGCAAGTATTTAAAGGGAAAACCATGAATGTTGTGACAACATCAGATAAGTATGTAGAATTATTTGATGAGTTTTCTAAAGAAACTGGAGCTAAGGTTGAATTTTTATCTATGTCTAGTGGAGAAGTATTATCTCGAATGAAAGCTGAAAAAGAAGAACCAATGGCAGATTTATGGTTTGGTGGTGGTTTAGATGCCTTTATGGAAGCTAAATCAGATGATTTATTAGAAAAATATCAAACTAAAGAAATTAAAGCATTGCCTAAAGATTACCGAGATGAAGATGGGTATTGGTTATCAAAAGGTATTACAGTGGCTGGTTTGTTAATTAACGATGACGTATTAAAAGAAAAGAATTTAGAACAACCTACTTCATGGGAAGAATTAAAAGATCCTAAATACAAAGATGAAATTATTATGAGTGACCCAGCAGTGTCAGGAACTATGTATGCTGTAGTTAAAGGGTTATTAGATAAGTACGGAGATGAGGGTTGGGATTACTGGAAACAAGTAGACCAAAACATTTCATTCTACGGTAAACGAGGAAAAGATCCACAAGAAAAAACAGCTGCTGGTGAATTTGGTATTGGTATTATTCCAGTGGACCAATCTGCTTTTGATGTAGCTGAGGAAGAAAAATTAACAGTAGTTTATCCAAAAGATGGTGTTCCTTGGGTACCAGAAGGTGTCGCTATTTTTAAAGGAAGTAAAGGAAAAGATGTTGCTAAAGGCTTTATCGATTTCATGTTAGAAGATAAACAATTACAAAAACTAGCAGAATTAGATGGAAAAGATAGTAATCAAGTGGTTAAACCTGGTATTAAAGGACTAGATTTAGGACTTAAAAAAGATCAATTAATTAAAGAAGATTTGTCAACTTTCGGTACAGACCGAGAAGCTATTTTAGAAAAATGGGCAACAATGGTTGGCGACAAATAAGTAAATAGATAGAGAAAGGGTCAATTTTGACCCTTTTTTCATATCAGAAAGTAAAGGATTAAATATGGATTTAAGGAAAAGACATCAACTTCATCAAGCAGTTGACCGAGGTATAAGATGGTTGATTGCAGGACTGGTACTATTATTTATTTTGTATCCTTTTATCATGGTATTTAAAGAAGCCTTAATGTCAACTAATCATTTCATGACAGTTTCTGAGATGGGAGAATTTGTTTTAGCTAATCAATCTCTTATTAAAAATTCGTTGTTGGTAGCAACGACAACTTCGATTTTAGCCACAACTTTATCAGTTGGGATAAGTTTGTATTATTTTTTAGCACCAAATTGGTTGCAAAGAGGGCTAAGTCTTTTATTTATGATTACCATGATTTCCCCACCTTTTGTATCTTCCCTTGCTTATATTCACTTATTTGGCCGAAGGGGATTTATCTCTCACCAGTTACTTCACCTTACTTGGAATCCTTACGGGGCTCACGGAATTATTATGATGCAAACTTTAGGGTATCTCTCTTTGAATACTTTATTGCTAATTGGTTTTTTAAAAGCAATGGATAAATCTGTTGTGGAAACAGCTCAGTCTTTAGGAGCAGATACTAACCATATTTTACTAGATATTATTTTACCTCTTATGCACCGCGGGATTGTTATTGTTGCTTCTTTAACTTTTATTAGAAGTTTAGCAGACTTTGGGACGCCTAGTATTATTGGGGGTTCTTTTAAGGTGTTGGCTACAGAAGGATATTTAAATGTTATTGCTAGAGGTAATATCCAAGAAGCAGCAAGGATAAATCTATTGATTTTTATACCAGCTATGCTTGTTTTTATTTTATACACTCATTATCTAAAGGATTTGACTAACAGAGATCACGGTAATCCTGCAGGTAAATTTTCATTAAGACGTCAAGGCTGGTTGTTTCAACTAGTCCGTGTAATCTCTATTCTATTGATTGGTGCTCTTATTTTACAATACTTATCGATTATTATGAACGGCTTCACAGTTAGGTATCAAGGAAAATCTAGTTTATCTTTGGCTAATATTTATGAAAGTCGGCCTTATATTAGTAGTACCTTTATCAGAAGTATTGTTTATGCTCTGATTGCCGGTGTAGTGGGAAGCTTTTTAAGTTTTACCTTAGTGTATTACAGTCAAGTTAGACAGATAAAATGGATGAAATGGATTGATTTTATTGCCATGATGCCTTACATCATGCCAGGAACATTTTTTGGATTAGGTTATATTTTTGCTTTTTCTAAATCCCCTCTGAAATTAGTTGGGACTTCTTTAATTGTGGTATTAAATGTTACCTTTAAACAACTTGCCTTTGCTACAAAAATGGCAAGTGGTAGTCTAAGCCAAATTAATCCAGAACTTTATCAAAGTACCCATGATTTAGGTGGCAGCTATTTGAACGAGTTGAAAGATGTGGTCTTTCCTTTAAGTAAAGAAGGATTATACGTTGCCTTTATTAACGGATTTACCTCTACTATGACAACAATTGGCTCGATTATTTTCTTAATTTATCCTAGTCAAAAAGTGGCTACCTTAGTTTTGTTTGACTTAGTTCAAAGTGGGAAATATCGTTTAGCTTCTGTGATAGCTTGTTATATTATGCTGATTTGTTTAACAGCGAATGGGTTATATTATCTAGTATTAAAATGGATGAAGAAGGTGAGAGGAAATGTATCTATCCGTTAATCATTTAAGTAAATGGTATGGGGATTATGAAGCATTAAGAGATATTACATTTGAAGTCAAAGAAGGAGAGTTACTAGCTGTTTTAGGGCCGAGTGGATGTGGTAAAAGTACCTTATTAAGATGTTTAGGAGGATTTGAACCTGTTCAATCAGGAGATATTTATCTTAATCATGAAAGAATTACAGATTTACCCCCAGAACTACGGCCAGTTGCCACAGTGTTTCAATCTTACGGCTTATTTCCTCATATGACTGTGTTAGAAAATGTGAAATACGGGTTGAAATTTTTATCTCTAAGTCGACAAGAAGCGACGAAAAAAGCGTTAGCTATGTTAGAAAGAGTGGAATTGGCTCAATATGCTCACCAGGCTATTCATGATTTAAGTGGTGGTCAACAACAGCGTGTAGCTTTAGCCAGAAGTTTGGTGATTGAGCCTGATTTATTATTGTTAGATGAACCATTATCTAATTTAGATGCTAAGTTACGGGTTTCAATGAGAGAAGAAATTAAACGAATTCAGCAGGATTTACATATTACGACTATTTTTGTGACCCATGATCAAGAAGAAGCTTTTTCAATGGCAGATACTATTTTGCTCATGAATCAGGGAAATGTGGTTCAAACAGGAAGTGCTATTGATATTTATGAGCATCCTGCTGAGGTGTTTGTACTAGATTTTATAGGTAAAAGTAATCTATTAGCTGAAAATTGCTACGTTCGACCAGAAAAAATTAGGATGGGTTTACCAACAAAAAATCAACCAGCTCAAGGTGAAATTTGCCAAGTGGTCTTTAAAGGTGAGATAATAGAGTATGATATCCATTGTTTTGATGGTAGCAACTTGTCTGTTGTGACGTTAAATCAGTCAGACTATTTATTTCAAGTAGGAACTAAGGTGTGTTTATCTTATACAGAAAAAACATTAGGAGGCTAGTCATGAAAATTTTACACATTATTGCACAGTTACCTAGTAAAACAGGAAGTGGCGTTTATTTTACGAACATCATTAAAAATTTATCCCATACTGCTGAACAAGCTTGCGTTTATGGCTGTTTTTCCGATTATGACTATGAAGTGTTACCAAAAGATAGACAGTACCCTGTTCTATTTCCAAATGAAGAGGCTCCTTTTTTATTACCAGGGATGAGTGACGTTATGCCTTATCCTAGTACTGTATACGGTGAGATGACAGAAGAGATGATTGAGCAGTGGCAACGGGTTTTTGAGAAAAAAGTTAAAGAGGCTTATGCCGATTTTCAACCTGATATTATTATCTGTCATCATTTGTGGATGTTAACTTCTTTAGTTAGAAGTTGGTTTAAAACGGATAAAGTTTATGCATTTTGTCACGGTACTGATGCTAGACAAGCTGAACAACATCCTCAATTAAAAGAAAGATATGTCAAAAATTTAGGAGAGTTAGATCAAGTTTTCTCTCTTAGTTCTTTACAAAATCAACGTATTTCAGATATTTTTAATATTCCATTAGACAAGATACAAGTTATAGGTGGAGGCTATGATGAAACTATTTTTTATCCTCCTACCAATAAAACTAAAAATGAATGTATTGAAGTAGTTTATGCAGGGAAAATATCTCAAGCAAAAGGAGTTTTTCAATTAGTAGAAGCTTTTGAACAAATTATTAAACGTCATGCTTTTGCTAGGTTATCTATTATTGGTAATGTTGGCCCAGAAGACCAAGCTTGGTTTAAACATTATACCGATCGTTATCCGCAAATTAGAGTGTTTAATGTAGACAATCAAAGAGCTTTAGCAGATTGTTTTAGACAGGCAGATGTTTTTGTGCTACCGTCTTACTTTGAAGGATTAGGTTTAGTAGCTATTGAAAGTTTAGCTTGTGGAAACCGAGTGGTAGTAACGGATATTCCTGCTTTAAAACAGCAATTAGGAGAGCAGGTCAATGACAGTGGTGTAATTGAATATGTTTCTTTACCAAGACTTTATAATAAAGATGAACCTTATCCAGAAGATTTAGAAGATTTTAGAAGACGATTAGCCAATGCTTTATGTAAACAAATTATTTTTGTTGAAAATGAGCAGCCAATTGATCCGGCTATTTTTGAAAAAATAGAAGAAAATTCTTGGTCACAATTAATAAAAAAATTATTGCCTTTTTTAGTTAAATAAAACACTAAGTAGCTCAGTTAATTGACTGGGCTACTTAGTGTTTTAATCAGAATTAATGTGTGGTAGGTGTTTTTCTAGCTTCTTTTTCAAAGTGTTTAATTAAACTCAAGGTGTAATCAATATTAGGTTGTGCTTCTTCGTTGAGTAAATGAATGGATCCATAAGTGCGTTGGATTAAAGTGGCTTCTTCTTCCGTTTGCTCTGATAAAGGTTGAGAGAAGTAATCTGCTTCTTGTTTAAAACTAGACTCTGCATAGGTATTAATTGAATTTAAGTCAGAAAAAATAATATCTAAGCTTTGAGCAATAAGAGCTAGTTGTTTATTGTCAACATCTACTCCTTGTTTTTTGACTAACTTTTGTAGCTGTTTTTGTTGTTTTGACATTTCTTTTTGAATTTGAGCCATATCAGCTAATAAAGCTTGCCTTTTTTCATAATTAGCATAAACTTCTCCTTCTTTGTTGTCATAAAGGGAGTCTGTTTCATCTTTTTCTTCTTTTAAAGTAAGTTGGTCTTGTTGGATAGCTTCAGGCAAGTCTTGCAGAAGTTTTTCTAATGTTTGATAATGTTTCTTTTGAGCTGTTAATTGTTCTGTTAGTTCTGTGTTGGTTAATTTAGCCATTTCTAGTTCTTCTGTAATACCACAACTTATTAAAAGAAATAACAGTGGAATAAAGAAGAGTACGAGATAGGGTGTTTTTTTCATAAGCGTTCCTCACTTTCTTTTTACTCTTAAAGCTAAACTAGATAAGCATAAAAATTATGTTAACTAGCATGTTTATTCAGAGTAAGTGACGATTTTATTCAAATAGTCGGATTTTTTTATTTAATAAGACAGGCTAATTATAACGTAGAACAAAATAAAAAAGCAACAGCACAAAATTGAATTAAATTATCGGAAATAAGCTCAAAACATGATATGCTATAAGTTAGAATGGGAGGGGTGTCTATGAAAATTGGTATGCGAACCATAAAAACCGCGATTAGTGCTTCTTTAGCCATTATCTGTGCTCAATTTTTTGGTTTATTATATCCAACAGCTGCAGGAATTATTGCGCTACTGAGTGTGACTAACACAAAAAAATCTTCCGTTTATGTAGGAGTATCTCGAGTAGGTTCTCTCGTTTTAGCTACAAGTTTAGCATTTATTTGCTTTCATTTATTTGGCTACAATGCGGGAGCTTTTGGCGTTTATTTGCTGTTTTTTATTCCTCTTGCAGCAAAATGGCATATGCCTGAAGGAATACCAGTTAGTTCGGTTTTAATTACCCACTATCTAATTGAGGAAAGAATGGATGTAGCTATTATATCCAATGCTTTTTTCTTGATGTTTTTAGGTGTTGGTTTTGCTATATTAGCTAACTTATATATGCCAAATATGGAGAAACAATTGCGAGATAATCAACAAGAGATTGATAAAAAAATCAGACATTTGCTCCAAAGTATGGTTGTTCATTTGAAATACCCAACACAAAAATTTGAAGGTGAAACCTATTTAATCGAGATGGAAACCTTGCTAAAACAAGCAGAAAAGTGGGCAAAAAACCATGGGGACAACAGTTTCTTTTCTAATGATAATTACTATTTAGACTATTTTAATATGAGAAAATTGCAAGTAAGTATCTTGAAACAAATGACGATTATCCTGACAAGTCTAGAAGTAGCACACACACCAGTGGCACCTACTGTTGAGGTGTTAGCTTACGCTTCTCAGACTTTTGCAGAGGAAAATGACGGTCAAAGTATTTTAAATAAAATCGACCAAACTTTGCAAAGTTATAGTCAATCTTCTCTACCTAAAGATAGAGAAGAATTTGAAAATCGTTCGAAATTATTTCAATTTCTACATGAATTTCACCGATTTATTGAAGTGAAAGCCGATTTTTATGAGGAACATCAGCCAACTGTTTTAGAGAAAATGAAATTGTCCAAAGAAGGACCTGAAAACTAGATGCTTTTTTTTGAAAGTCATTGTAAAATACATAAATGAGGTGATAGAGATGCATCAAGCATTAGTAATGATTATTATGGATGAAATATTGAGTCAATTTGAAAGTGAAACAGTTTTTTGTGAAAATTATTTAACTATTCCTCTAGCCGATTGGAACAGATGGAAAGCTGGATTAAAACCTTTAGATAGTGAAAAAATGCAAAAATTAAAAGCGTTGTTTTCAGATTATGAATGGATGCTTATTCAAAAAATCATTCGTCAAACCATTTTATTCCCAGAGAAACGACATATTGTGGTGTCTGAGTATCGCCGAGTTAAAACGTTAATAGCCAATAAATGGATCCAAACAGGTAGTGCCGAGGTAGAGTTGATTACGCAAAAGAATAGTCGGAGTCAATACTGTTATGGTAAACTAGCACAAGGGACTATTACGCTAAAAGTATCATTAGAATACGAAGGTTGGGGATATGATGATATCTTAGAATTTAGACTACCAGCTGTGGTACAAAAACAAATTGAAGATGCTCCAATTGATTTACTGGAGTGGGTAAATGAAAATTTAACAGATACTTATGTGGCTAAAGAAGCCGTTGAAGAGGATGGAGAAGCGTAGAGAATGTCCAAAAAACTATTAAGTCTGATTGGTATCTTAACCGTGATTTTTTTAGGACTGATATTCTTTATGCCAGATGAAACTTTGGTTGTTGGCAAACAAGCTCAGCCAAAAACTCAGACAGTCAAAGAAAACAAGTCGTCAGACAAAGACAAAAAACAGGCAATGGCACTGCCTTCTGTCAAATCCACGGATTGGAATTTAATTTTGGTGAATGATACTCATCCGATAAAAGAAGAAAACAAACAATTAAAGTCCTTACCTAATGGTTATGAAGTGGATGAGCGTGTGTTACAACCTTATTTAGACATGGAAGCCGCTGCTAAGAAGGACGGAATCCAATTAACAGTGATTTCAAGCTATCGTTCGGTAGCCTATCAAGAACAGATTTATAAAGAAGCTTATGACAGACATATTAATGAAGGGCAAACCCCTGATGAAGCTAAAAAATCAACAGCTGCTTATATGACTACACCAGGACAAAGTGAACACCATACAGGTTTAGCTTTAGATGTGGTAGATCAGGATTGGTATAATAGTGGACAAGGCTTAGAAGAGGAGTTTATTGAAACCCCTGCAGGTAAATGGATTCAAGCCCATTGTTCTGAGTATGGTTTTATTGTTCGCTATCCGCCAAATAAAGAAAGCATTACTAAAATTAATTACGAACCCTGGCATATTAGATATGTGGGACGAGAAAATGCTGAATACATAACCAAACATCAGCTAGCTCTAGAAGAGTATATTGACTTAATCAGGGAAGAAGAAAAAGTGATGGAAGAAAAGAATCAAAAGTAGGATAACGCAAATAAGGAGTTTTTTAAAATTATGGCAAAAAATAATCGGAAACGTCGCAGAAAAAAAAGTAGTTTTTCTTTTTTTCTTTTTATTGTGTTTTGTGTTGGTAGCGTGTATTTATTTAGTAACTTTTTGTTTGCAGCTCCCTCTGAACCAGTTGAGACCTCTGAAGAAGTTAGTCGGGAAGAATTTATTACTCACTTAGCTCCTCACGCTAAGGAAATTCATGAAAGGCAAGGCATTTTGGCTAGTATTATTTTAGGTCAAGCTATTTTAGAATCTGATTGGGGACAAAGTGAGTTAAGTCAAAAGTATAATAATTTATTTGGTATTAAAGCTTATGGAAAGGGAGATAAAGTTTATCTTAAAACAAAAGAGTTTGTAGATGGTAAATGGATTGAGATATCTGCAGATTTTAAAGTTTACCCTGATTGGGAAGCTTCTATGGATGACCATACTGCTTTATTTTTAAACGGTGTGTCTTGGAATCACGAGATTTACTATCCAGTTATTGAAGCAACCACATATAAAGAAGCAGCCAAAGCACTTCAAACATCAGGTTATGCGACTGATCCAGATTATAGTGAAAAAATTATAAATGTCATTGAAAGTTATGAATTATATCGCTATGACCAGTAAAACCTGAACATTAAATGAAAATTAAATAAAAACATTCATAATTAACTTGCAAATTTACAATAATTGGTACATAATGTAGTCAATTCCATAAATTGTCAGCTTATATATGCTCAAGATTGGTTGAGCGTTTCTACCTGATACCGTAATATCAGACTATAAGCAAATCAAGGCTATTGTTATACCTTTTTTTGCTATTGTCCTGTAATAGTAAAAAAAGGTTTTTTTATTATTAAGGAGGAAGAAAATGGAGTTATTAAAAGAAACAATTCAACAAGAAGGACGGGTATTAGGAGAAGGGGTATTAAAAGTTGATAAATTTTTGACACATCAAATTGATCCTGTTCTTATGCAAAAAATTGGAGAAGAATTTAAAGAGTTATTTCAAAATGAAGGGGTAACTAAAATTGTGACGATTGAATCATCTGGTATTGCTCCAGCTGTTTTTGCTGGATTATCTATGGGAGTGCCAGTTATTTTCGCTAGAAAAGCTAAAAGCTTAACACTTAATGATGAGTTGTTAACAACTACGGTGTACTCTTTTACTAAACAAGTTTCCAGTGATATTTCGATTTCTAATCAGTTTTTAGAGCAAGGAGATAAAGTTTTAATTATTGACGATTTTTTAGCTAATGGACAGGCTGCTTTAGGGTTAGCAGATTTATGTCAACAAGCTGGAGCAGATGTGGCAGGGATTGGAATTGTTATTGAAAAATCTTTCCAAAATGGACGAGATTTATTAATCCAAAAGGGTTACCGAGTAGAATCTCTAGCCCGCATTGCTTCTTTACATGAAGGAGTGATTGAATTTATCGAGGAGGAATAATCATTGGACAAAAAGAACAATGGTAAAGCAGCTCTTTTAGGGATGCAGCATTTACTAGCAATGTACGCAGGAGCAGTGGCCGTACCACTATTAGTTGGTCAAGGATTGGGATTAACAGAAGAACAGATGACCTATTTAATCTCAATTGACATTATGATGTGTGGTATAGCGACTCTGCTTCAACTTACGACTAACCGATTTTTTGGAATAGGCCTTCCGGTAGTGTTAGGTTGTGCCATTCAAGCAGTTGGTCCTCTTATTTTAATTGGCACTACAAAAGGAATAGGAGCGATGTACGGCGCTATTATAGTAGCAGGTCTTTTTATTATCGCTATTTCAGGTGTTTTTTCTAAAATAAAAAAATTCTTTCCACCTTTAGTTACGGGAACAGTCATCACAGTGATTGGTTTGACTTTAATTCCAGTGGCGATTGAAAAAATGGGGGGAGGAAACTTACAAGATCCTTATTTTGGTGATATGAAAAATTTAGGCTTAGCTCTATTTACAATTGTTCTTATATTGTTTGTTCAAAGCTTTGGAAAAGGCTTTTTAAAATCAATCGGGGTTTTAATAGGTCTAGTTGGTGGAACTGTTTTAGCATATTTTTTAGGCATGGTTGATTTTACTGTGGTAAAAGAAGCAACTTGGTTTCACTTTCCAAAAGTCTTTTATTTTGGTAAACCAACTTTTGACTGGAGTGCTAGTCTATTGATGATTGTTATTTCAATGGTTAGCTTAGTAGAATCTACAGGTGTTTATTTTGCTTTGGCAGATATTACTGGTAAAAAAGTTGGAGTCAAAGAATTAAAAAAAGGATATGTAGCAGAGGGGTTAGCGGTTATATTAGGAGGTATTTTTAATACTTTTCCTTATACTGGTTTTTCTCAAAATGTTGGCTTAGTTCAACTATCTGGTATTAAATCTAGACGCCCTATTTATTTTTCTGCTTTCTTTTTAATAGCTTTAGGATTATTACCTAAAGCAGGTGCTTGTGCGCAAATTATTCCTGAACCTGTGTTAGGTGGCGGTATGCTAATTATGTTTGGAATGGTGGCTGTTCAAGGAATGAAAATGTTAGCTAAATCAGATTTATCAGATGAACGTCATTTGTTGACAATTGCTGTTTCTATTGGTTTAGGCTTGGGATGTAATATTGTTCCGACTTTATTTGCTAAGTTTCCTGAAACCTTGCAAATGTTTACGGGAAATGGAATTGTTATGAGTAGCTTTACTGCCATTATATTAAATGTTATTTTAAATCGCAAAGACTACCAAAAAAATGTAACGACTTCCACTATTCAGCAGCAGGTTCAATAAAAAAAGAGTGGAGCTTTCCACTCTTTTTATTTTGACACGTTATCTGTGCATTGGTAAAATAAAGACGCAATCAATAATAACTTTATCAGAAATAAACAGATAAAACTGTTATAATAAAGGTAGGTAAAAACATTGGCGAAATTATTTATACCAGGTCAAACAATTGGCATTATAGGTGGAGGGCATATTGCACGAATGCTAACATTAGCAGCCAAGACATTAGGATTTCATGTAGGAATTTTAGATAGTGAAGAAAACAGTGCAGCAGGACAAATAGCAGATTGGCAAATTGTAGCAAAAGTAACAGATGAGCTTGCTCTTGTTAAATTTGCTGAAAGATGTGATGTGCTGACTTATGAACATGAAAAAATTAGTCTGTCACAATTTAGGCAGCTGCAAAACATTGTAGATATTCCTCAAGGTTTCGACACATTGTCTTTTATGCAGGATCGTTTTTTGGAACGCGCTTTTTTAGAAGAAATAAACATGAATATTGCTCCTTATACCACCATTGTTCAATTTACAGATATTGAAGATTCGATTGATAGTATTGGATTTCCTTGTGTGTTAAAAACAACACAAAATTTTTTAGGTGACAATATGTATCACGTGATGAATAGTATTAAAGACATTAAAGGTTGTTTGCCGCTGATTCATTCAGGGACTTGTATTCTAGAGGCTGTCATTCCCTTTGAACATGAAGTATCTATTGTAGTAGTAGGCAATGGGTTAAATGAGTATAAAGTCTATCCGGTAGCTGAAAATCAGTTGGACGGGGAAAAACAGTGGTATCAGACCCATGTGCCAGCAGTGTTAGATTTAGAAGTGTTAAAAGAACTTGAGAGAGTTGCTTTGACAATTGCTCAAGGGCTACATTTAAAAGGTGTTTTAACAGTAGAATTATTTGTGACGGAAAGTGGTATGATTTATGTTAATCGGTTGATATCTTTACCAATTGAATCGGGTAGTTATACATTAGAAGCTACTAGCTTATCACAATATGAAGCTCATATTAGAGGTATTTGTGGCTGGCCATTGCCAGAAATTAAATTGATCAGTCCTGCTATTACATTAGGGATTCGTGGCGGAGAATTAGCCCGCTCAATTGGTCAAATTCCTTATCATCCAAATTGGTATTATCATTATTATTCGAAAAATAAACAAATATTTAACCAGCTTATGGGCCATGTAACCATTTTGACTCAAGATATTCAAAGTAGTTTAAAAGAGGTTAAAGAGTCTCGTATCTGGATAGAATAAAGGAGCTAATCAAACATGATAGATCGTTATACCCGCAAGGAAATGGGAAACATTTGGACAGAAGAAAATCGTTACAAAGCATGGCTAGAAGTGGAAATTTTAGCTAGTGAAGCTTGGGCAGATCTTGGCGAAATTCCAGCTGAGGATGTAAAAAAAATTCGTGATAAGGCAGATTTTTCTGTGGATAGAATTCATGAAATTGAAGAACAAACGAGACACGATGTTGTAGCCTTTACTCGAACTGTTTCTGAGTCTCTTGGAAAAGAGCGAAAATGGATTCACTATGGTCTAACGAGTACGGATGTAGTAGATACAGCTTATGGCTATTTATTAAAGCAAGCCAATGATATTTTGCGTCAAGACTTACTAAACTTTACAGAAATTATTGGTCAAAAAGCAAAAGAATATAAGTATACTGTTATGATGGGGAGAACCCACGGAGTTCATGCAGAACCTACAACATTTGGGCTAAAATTAGCTCTTTGGTATGCAGAAATGAAACGTAACCTTGAACGGTTTGAGCATGCTGCTAAGGGAGTAGAAGCTGGAAAAATCAGCGGAGCAGTTGGAACATTTGCTAATACTCCTCCTGAAGTAGAGGCTTATGTTTGTGAACATTTAGGCATTCGGGCTCAAGATATTTCTACCCAAGTATTACCTCGGGATCTTCATGCTGAATATGTAGCAACTCTAGCTTTAATTGCCACGAGTATTGAAAAATTTGCCACAGAAATTAGAGGCTTACAAAAATCTGAAACTCGTGAGGTAGAGGAATTTTTTGCAAAAGGACAAAAAGGATCTTCAGCTATGCCTCATAAACGTAATCCAATCGGTTCTGAAAATATGACTGGATTAGCTCGCGTGATTCGTGGCCATGTGGTGACAGCTTATGAAGATGTTTCTTTATGGCATGAACGAGATATCTCTCATTCATCAGCAGAGCGAATTATTTTACCAGATACTACTATTCTACTAGATTATATGTTGAATCGTTTTGGTAAAATTGTGAAAGATTTAACGGTATTCCCTGATAATATGAAACGAAATATGCAAGCAACTTTTGGCTTAATTTATAGTCAACGAGTGTTGCTGAAATTAATTGATAAAGGTATGACTAGAGAAGAAGCTTATGACTTAGTACAACCTAAAACAGCTTATGCTTGGGACAATCAAACAGATTTTAGACCTCTTTTAGAAAAAGATACTAAAATTATGTCTGTTTTAACTGAAGCTGAATTAGATGATGCTTTCAATTATGAGTGGCATTTAAAACATGTGGATACTTTATTTAAACGGGTTGGTTTAGACTAAATAAAAAGATACATCTATCTATTTTAGGATAGATGTATCTTTTTATTGGGAAAAATAAGGAGATGATTTTTTGAGACAAAAAAAAATGGAAGAGAAAGTGTATAAATATATCAAGGGTCGAATTGAAGATGGTTTATTTGTCGCCTATTCTAACATTATTGAAACAGAGATTGCTCAAGAACTATCTGTTAGTCGTTCTCCTGTTCGAAGTGCTTTAAAACGGTTAAAAGAAGAAGGCTTGGTAGAAATCATTCCTTATAAAGGAACGTTTGTAAAGCCAAGAATGTTAACTAAAAAAGAAATAGTCAACCAAATTCAGGTTTTAGAATTATTGGTTATTCAATATATTTTTCAACTGGAAACAAAGTTTAAAGAACTTCCCTTAACACAACTGTGGAAGTTAAATAAAGCTATGACCATTTCTCAAGATTTAGGAGAAAAGCAACAACTAGCTAATCAGTTAATTCATGAATTGATCAGTCAACAAGACAATCAGTATTACCGAGAATTATTGACAGAGATGTTTAAAACAATTATTGAGAGTCAATTAATAGATGAGGAAACATCTGGTAGAAAAAGAATTGCAACGTTTGAAAAACAAATCCCTAAAGTGTTATCTTTTTTACAAAAAAAAGAGTACCCTTACGCTCGCAAAGAGCTACGGATTCTCTTTAATCAATGGAGTCTGGATTTGATTGATGAGCAAGAAGTACATCTAGGTAAATATACTGAAGAAAACAGTTAGGCTAGTCTACTCGCTTAATTTTGATAGTTTTTGGGAATTAAGTTAAGAGTATAGTGACCAGTTTTTTGAACGTACTCTAAACAAAGGGTGGTAACTTTATGGATGGAAGTCGGATACACTTCTCTAAACCGATTGTTTTTAGTAGGGATAAAAGCCAATACTTTGATTAAACTGCCTAAAAAAATGGAACTAGGACGTTGTCTGCCTGTTACCATTCCAGGTCTTAAAATCGTGTAATGGTTTAATTCTTTTTTGATTTCTAATTCCGCATGTCGTTTGTTTAATAAATATCGTTGGGAAATAAATGGGCCTGTTCCATAAGCTGATAAAAAGACATAAGGAATGTTAGGATAATTTTTGAGAGCCTGGACAATGATATGGTTAGGATGTGTGATATAGGTTTCATAGGTCCTGTGTTTATTGGGGTTTTCCTTTAATAAACCAATTAAATTAATCACTCCATGAATATGTGGCAAGTATTGCTCCCACTGATTATGAAGTAAAATATCTTCTTCCACCCAACTTACTTGTGGGTGGAATTTTAATTGAGATGCGACATGTTGGTTACCAGAGCGAGAGACACTAATAAAGTGATGGCCTTGTTTGATGCCTTCTTGAATAATTTGTTGGCCCAAAAAACCACTGCCTCCAAAAATTAATAGACTACCCATAAAATCACCCTTTCTTGTTACCTATAGTATAGCATAACTAGGTTATTTCATTAATTTTAACGAGAGACTGGTTTATTATAATAAATATGATACAATATCTTTTGTTATAAATTTTGTGTAAGATTCGAGGAGAAAAATGAAAAAAGTAACGAATAAACAACCTTTACATGTTCGTTTTAGTACAGTTCAACTCATTACGATGAGTTTTTTGCTAGTGGTTTTAATTGGAACTTGTTTATTATCACTACCAATTGCTACCGTTAGTGGAAAATCTAGTGGATTAGATGCTCTATTTGTAGCAACTTCCTGTGTATGTGTAACGGGGTTGACCACAGTAAACACTGCGGCTCATTGGAGTTTGTTTGGTAAGATTGTCATGATGTGTCTAATTGAAATTGGGGGCATGAGTTTTATGTTAATGACCTTGATATTAGCCATGGTGACTAGAAAAAAAATTAATTTACACACTCGTTTAATTTTAAAAGACTCTCTTAACTTAGGTAATCAAGGAGGAGTGTTAAAATTAGGGTTATACGTGGTAAAATTTTCTTTTACAGTTCAACTGATAGGGGCTATTTTACTATTTAAAGCCTTTTATCCAAAATTCGGCTTACAAAAAGGCTTATTTTATAGTATTTTTCATGCAGTATCTGCTTTTTGTAATGCTGGTTTTGATTTATTTGGTAATAGTTTAGAAGGATTCCAAACCCAACCTTATGTCTTAATGGTGATTAGTTTATTAATCATTTCTGGAGGGATTGGTTTTGTAGTTTGGCGAGATTTATTTCAATGGTTTTATGATCGTAGATTGATGTTACATACTCGTTTATCTTTAATTGTGACATTATCTTTATTAGTTGGCGGTTTTGCTGTGTTTCTGTTACTAGAAGGAAACTTATCTGCCTATAAAGATAGCTTAACGCCTTTTCAACGAGTGGTGAATACTTTCTTTTTAGCTGTCACTCCTAGAACTGCAGGTTTTAATAGTATTCCTTATACGGAACTATCACAAGCTTCTCTTTTAATTACGATGGGCTTGATGTTTATAGGGGGAAACTCAGGTTCTACTGCTGGAGGATTGAAAACTTCAACACTTGGAGTTTTGATTTTACATGCTTGGTCCACTATTCAAGGGAAAGAAGCTACTGTGTTTCATGAACGGACTATTAGTCGGCAAATCGTGTTACGTGCTTTTGCACTTTTCTTTTTGTGTACATTTATGGCAATTTTTGCCATTGAAATTTTGACTATTACCGAAACCATCCCAACAGGTTACGGGATTGAATACATTGCTTTTGAAGTATTTTCAGCTTTTGGTACTGTAGGAGTAACATTAGGCTTAACTCCTCATCTAACTTTATTAGGTAAAATTGTTATTATGTTGTTAATGTTTATTGGTCGAGTAGGTGTTTATACTTTCTTATTATCTATTGCTAAAAAACAGCGGGCTAAAGAATCCTTGATTCGTTTCCCAGAAGAACATATTATGATTGGATAAAAATATCCCTCAAGTTTAAAGACTTGAGGGATATTTTTTGTATATAAGATTAAGATACTTCTGAAATAGCTTCAAAAGGCACAATAAGTCTGTGATTTAATTCGATTAGCCGGGCATCTTTTTGAACCTTAGAATCTGCTACAACGATTAAGGCGGTTAAATCGTATTTTTTTTCCACGATGCCAATAATGCTATTGTCAAGTATTGGGCTTTTACATTGATAGGAATTACCGATTGCGATTTTTTCTGCTTGCATAAAAAACACCTTCAATTCTCACTTTTTTAAATAAGTCTGTTTTTCAGACCAAATGTTATTGAACATATCTTACGATAAATAGAAAGAAATTTCAACTAAAAAATCAAAAAAAATAAAAATAATTTAGCTTTTAATCAAAAATGAGATAAGTTATATAAAATAGTGTATTTTTGAAAAAATAAAAGAAATAAAAAACTAATAATAAATTTAAATATGTGTGGTATTCGCAAACATTTCACGCTTTCATTGTTTTTAAATAGATTATCGTCATAAAAAAATAATAAAAATAAAAAAACATATAAATTATATATATGAATCTGTTTATATTTGTTCATTTATGTTTTTTTAAAAGATAAATGAATGAAATAATCAGTTGATTTACTAGAATTTTATAATAAGATAACCAAAATTATAAAAACACTCCATATTTTTCAATAAAAGTATATATTAAATAAACTTTTTGAATTAAATGACAAATAATTATTATGTTAACAGTGAGGTGGTAAAAAAATCTGTGATGGTATCCATAGTTTCTGGAGTTACTAAATGGCCTTTATCTTGTCCAGTTAGCAAATGAGTTTGACTACCAATTAGTTTCTTTTGAACTTTTAGATAAAATTCTTGAACGTCTTGATAGGGAATTTTGTAGTCTTCTGTTCCGTGCCATAGTAAAAAAGGACGTTGATTTAATCGATCAGGATGTAAAGATAAATCAAAGTGCTCAAGCCAAGTTAATGTTTGTTTTAAATCTGAAGGAATAGGCCTTCCGTGTTTATTAGCAGATTTAAAAATAAGTTGGCTATATGCCACAGGAGCAGGAGTTCCCATGATACAAGCCGCTGCTGTAATTTCTGGATGTTCTACTAATAAACCACTTGCAGTAATTCCTCCCATAGAATAGCCACCTACTCCAATCAAATTATCGGCGATTAATCTTTTTTTATGATAATAGTCAATTAAACTATCAAATTCAATGAAATTAAATTGGATGCTAGTCCAAAAAGTAGCAGAAGGAATAGTAGAAACAGGCATTTTTCGTTCTCCGTGAAACATAGCATCTGGGAGTATAACTCGTATACGATGCTGGGCTAGTTTCCGAGCTTGTGTTAACACTAGTTCTTTAGAAGTTTGCCAACCATGATAAAAGATAATTAATGGTAAAGGGGTATAGCGTTCAGAATCTAACACTACTTCTAAAATAGGAATCTGACCAATTTGTCTTTCAAAAACACTGATTTTCATCATGAGTTCCCTCCTTTATGTTCCTTATCATACTTATTTTTTTGATTATTGCAACGAATATCTATTGCTAGTTTAAATAAATCGGAAGTTATTCCCCTAAACATTTAAAACTGTGTTATAATGCATAAAGATTTTTTATTTATAAAGAAAGAGGTGAAAGGATGGGTTCATTTCAAACGTTTGGTTTCCGTCCATTTTTACAACAGGCTTTAAAAGAAAAGGGATTTGAACAACCAACTACTGTCCAAGAGCGATTGATTCCTATTATTCAAAAGGGAAAGAGTGTGGTTGGACAATCTCAAACTGGATCAGGAAAAACACATACCTTTTTATTACCCCTTATGAATCAACTTGATATGCAAAGTGATTCCGTTCAAGTGGTTATTACTGCACCAAGTCGTGAGCTAGCTACTCAAATTTATGAAGCAGCAGTGGAGCTTGCTTCTTATTCAGAAGAACCAATTCGAATTGTTAATTTTGTAGGTGGCACTGACAAAGCGCGTCAACTGGCTAAACTATCTCATGAACAACCTAAGATAGTGATTGGAACTCCAGGTAGAATTTTAGATATGATTAATGAACAAGCCTTAAAAATTTATACAGCTAAGACTTTAGTGATTGATGAAGCAGATATGACATTAGATATGGGATTTTTAGCAGATGTAGATCAAATTGCTAGTCGATTACCAGAAAAACTACAAATGTTAGTATTCTCTGCAACGATACCAGAGAAACTTCGTCCATTTTTAAAAAAATATATGGCTAATCCAGTGATTGAAGTGATTGAATCTAAATCAGTTATTTCAGATACGATTGACAACTGGTTAATTTCCACAAAAGGAAAAGATACTAATCAGCTGATTTATCAATTATTAACAGTGGGAAATCCTTATATGGCCATTGTGTTTGCTAACACTAAAAAACGAGTAGACGAAATTAGTGACTATTTAAAATCACAAGGGCTGAAAGTGGCTAAAATTCATGGAGATATTACTCCGCGTGAACGCAAAAGAGTCATGAAACAAGTTCAAAATTTAGAGTATCAATTTGTAGTAGCTACTGATTTAGCGGCTAGAGGGATTGATATTGAAGGGGTTTCTCATGTAATTAATGCGGAAATTCCAAGAGATTTAGATTTCTTTATTCACCGAGTAGGTCGGACTGGCCGAAAAGGATTACCTGGTACAGCTATTACTTTATATGAACCTCATGATGAAACTGCTGTTCAAAGTTTAGAGAAACTAGGCATTCAATTTAAACCAAAAGAAATTAAACAAGGGGAAATTGTAGATACTTATGACCGAAATCGCCGAACTAAACGGGAAAAACGGGCAAAAGAGCTAGATCCTCATACGATTGGTTTAGTTAAAAAGAAAAAGAAAAAAATTAAACCAGGGTATAAAAAGAAGATTAATTGGGCTATTGAAGAACGAGAAAAGCAAAAACGTAAAGTAGAACGTCGGGCGCAGGCACGGGCTATTAAAAAGAATAAAAAGAAATAAAAAAACAATTCGTTAAGTGATTAACGAATTGTTTTTTTACGTTAAGTTTAAAAAGCTAAATGTGCATTTGCACAAAAAAAAACGTCTTTCTGCTAATAGTCAAGGAAGACTTGTCTATCTATAATAGACAAGAAATGAAAAAGGAGGAGAAAGAATGGAAGGATTAACTATTCCATGGTTTGCAGCTATTATCGGTCTTGTTTTAGCGATTATTCTTATTTTGAAAAAATTTAACCCAGTTTACTCACTATTTTTAGGAGCAATTGTTGGGTGTTTAGTGGGAGGCGCGTCACTAGAAGCGACAGTGGATGTGCTAGTTAACGGAACACAAAGTATTATTGGAACAGCCATTAGAGTATTGGCAGCAGGTATGTTGGCTGGTGTTATGATGGAATCAGGAGCAGCTGAGTCTATTGCTCACGGAATTGTTTCCAAATTAGGAGAGAAAAAAGCTATTTTATCTTTAGCTTTATCAACTATGGTGATTACAGCAGTTGGAGTTTTTATTCCTGTCGCGGTTTTAATTGTAGCTCCGATTGCTTTATCAGTTGGGAAACAAACCAATATCAGCAAATTAGCCTTAATGACTGCTTTATCTGGTGGGGGAAAAGCAGGTAACATTATTTCACCTAACCCTAACACAATTGCAGCTAGTAATGGCTTTGATTTAAATTTAAGTCAAGTCATGTTAGCAGGATTTATTCCAGCTGTTTTTGGACTTATTACAACAGTATTAGTAGCTAACTTGATTAAAAACAAAGGGGATAAAGTGAAAGATAGTGACATTGAAGAAAAAGAAGTTGGAGATTTAGTGCCTCTTCATAAAGCTTTAGTTGCCCCTGTTTTATCTATTATCTTATTATTAATTAATCCAATAGGAACATTGTTACATATTCAAGTATTGGCTGACTTAAAAGTGGATGCGATGTATATCTTACCTTTTGCATCAGTGATTGGAACGATTGCAATGGGTAAAAAAGAGCATGTGGCATTATATGCATCTGAAGGGTTGAAACGTGTAACGGATACTGTATTAATTTTAATTGGTGCAGGAGCTGTTGCAGGTTTAATCGCTCATTCAGATTTATCTCAACAAGTCGTTTCTCTTATTGATGCAGTAGGTATCTCAGGAACATTCTTAGCACCTATTTCAGGTATTTTAATGGGATTAGCTGTTGGATCTACGTCTACTGCTGTTATTTTAGCAACAGGTTCTTTTGGAGAGTCCATTTTAGCCACAGGAACAAGCGCATTAAGTGCAGCAGTTATGGTGCATACAGGGGCTGTCGTCATTGATAGTGTACCACAAGGAAACTATTTCCATATCAGTGCTAATAGTATGCATATGAGCATTAAAGATCGTTTGAAAGTTGTTCCTTATGAAGTGTGTATTGGATTTACGATGACAGCTGTTGCTACCATTTTATATGGATTTATCTTAAAATAAAGTATCACTTTATTAAGACAAGATAGGTGGGATTTAATTATGAGTAAAGTGTTTGTGTTAGCGCCTGACTCCTTTAAAGAAAGTATGACAGCTAAAGAAGCTTGCGAAGCTATGGAAAAAGGAATACGCCGAGTTTTTAAAGAGGCTAAAATCATTTCTATTCCTATGGCTGATGGCGGGGAAGGGACTGTGGATGCATTAGTTGATGCTACTAAGGGTCAACGTCTATTTGTTGATGTGGCAGGTCCTATTCCAACTGAAAAAGTGAGAGCTTATTATGGATTATTAGGAGACAAGAAAACAGCAGTGATTGAGATGGCTAAAGCAAATGGTTTAGAACTACTTTCGCCTAATCGGAGAAATCCTTTAGTGACTTCTACTTACGGAACAGGTGAGTTGATTCAAGCCGCTTTAGACCAGCAAGTTGATAAAATAATTATTGGCATTGGTGGAAGTGCAACCAACGATGGTGGTGCAGGTATGGCTTCAGCTTTAGGTGTGCGTTTTTTCGATCAGACAGGCCAAGAACTTCCTTTAGGAGGAGGTTACTTGAAACAGTTGGCTCACATAGA
Organism: Vagococcus humatus; assembly: GCF_003950325.1. Lineage (GTDB taxonomy): Bacteria > Bacillota > Bacilli > Lactobacillales > Vagococcaceae > Vagococcus_C > Vagococcus_C humatus. The sequence continues at coordinate 835,268 of NZ_PXZH01000001.1, read as the reverse complement.
TGTCACTCAATTAGATCCTCGTTTAAAAGAAGTAGAAATAATTGTAGCGTGTGATGTAAATAATCCACTAATCGGGGAAAAAGGTGCTTCTCATGTTTTTGGTCCACAAAAAGGTGGAAGTGCTGAGATGATTTCGGTTTTAGAGGATTCTTTAAGTCACTACGGCACTTTAATTGAAAAAGAATTAGGTGTTTCAGTTATCAATGAAGCTGGTGCAGGGGCAGCAGGAGGCTTAGGTGCTGGATTGTTAGCATTTACCTCTGCTAAGTTAAAATCTGGTATTGATATTGTAACGGAACAAGTCCAGTTAGCTAAGTACATTTCTGAAGCTGATTATGTGTTAACAGGTGAAGGTGGGATGGATTTTCAAACTAAGTTTGGAAAAACTCCTTACGGTGTAGCCAAAATTGCTCAGCAGTATCAAAAACCTGTGTTTGCTTGTGCAGGTTATATTGGTCAAGATGTGGATGTTTTATATGAAGAAGGCATTACTGCTATTTTTGGTATTTTATCAGCAGCTGAAAACTTAGAAGCGGCTTTACTAAAAGGTTCTAGTAATTTAGAGAGAACCTGTGAAAATATTGCGAGAATGTTACAAGTAAACTAAAAAGATATCAGGTTTTCTAAGAGTGTGTTAATATAGTCATACGAATACAGACAAGGGTTTGAAAAGTTCATTTTCAAACCCTTGTTTGTTGAATGTTAATTGAAGGAGTTTGTTAACAATGATGACATTGACCCATGAACAAGCTAGTTTGATTGTGACAAAACTAATGGGAGATATTCCCTATAATATCAATATCATGGATCACCAAGGAAAAATTATTGGTAGTGGGGATAGTCGGCGAATTGGCCATATTCACAGTGGAGCTAAGCGAACCATTAAAGAAAAACGAAAAATTGAAGTGTTTCAAGATAGCACCTTAGAGAAAAAAGGGATTCATGAACCGATTGTTTACCACAATGAAATTATAGGGGTAGTCGGTATTACAGGAGATCCAGATGAGGTAAGACCCTTTACTAAATTGGTTCGAACGATTGTCTTATTATTTATAGAAGAGTTAGATATTTATAAAGAGCAGGAAAAACGTCGACTAGATAAAGAAAATTTTATGAGAAAATTAAAAGAACAACCTGTTCCTTATGAAGAAGAGTTTAGAAATGAGGCATTTCTTCATTATCATTTAAAATTAGGGGCAAGTTATGTGGGAATTTTGACAGGTTCGTTGACAACAATGTCTCAATTAGTACCAAAAGAGCAGATTTTTGAAGAAAATCATTACTATTTAGGTTTTTTACGTGAGGAAATATTTAATCTTGAGAAGGTAAATGAACTAAAAGGAGAGGACTTAATCATTGTCACTACTCCTAACAGTCATTTAGCGAAGCTGATTAGTGAATTAAAAAATAATTATTTGGCTATTCTGTTTTTAAATAAACAAGCCAATCAAGTTTATTGTACAAGTGAGTGTTTTATTGGTCATTGGTTTGATTTTCCTATTGAGGTCAAGGAAGAGTTGCTGTTACCTTTAAAACAAGAAAAAGAGTTAATGACGACACTCATTCAATTTGTTAAAAATAATGGAAATATGAAGCAAACAGCGGCTGATTTACATGTTCACCGAAATAGTATCAGTTACCGGTTGAACAAGCTACATGAGTTAACTCAAAAAAATCCTAATGACTGGGCAGATTTATGGGAATTAATGTATCATTGTGCTTATTTATATAAAAAAGAACATTAAGGGTGCAAGTTTTTTATCATAGTCACACATAAAATACCATCTTCCTTAAAAGGAGAAGAAGCCACGTGATAACCAAGTTTTTCATAAAAGGGAATAGCTATAACTTCGGCACTTAAACAAGATTTTTGATATCCTTGTTCTTTACCTATTTCTTCTAGTTGGGTTAAAAGAGCCATTCCAATGCCTTTTTTCCGGTACGGAGCTAATACACATAGTCTATCTGGTTTAAGTGTAGTAGCATCTGCTTCTTCGTACCGAATTGTTCCAACAGGTTTTCCTTTATCCAATGCTAATAAAAAATAGCGTTGAGGAGTATCGTAATGATCAAATTCTTCTTGGGGAGAAATACCTTGCTCTAAGATAAAAACTTGTGTTCTCACATAACTAGCTAAATGTTGTACCCAAGTTTCTTTTGAAAAAACATAAGTTATCATAAATTTCCTCCTGTTTATTATGAGTTAATCTTATGTCTAGTTTAACTAATAACTTGAAAAAGTCATAGAAATTTTCTGGTTTAATTTTTATTCCATCCTTTTTTTTGATATGATAAAGAAGAAATGGGATAAAGGGGGATTAGACTGTGGAATTTTTTGATAGTTTAGAGATAACTAATTGGAAAAATCTGGCTGAAGAGGAACAACAAGCCCTTGTTGAGTCAATTATCATGTATTACGTAAGTCCATTAGCTAAAGTAGAGCATTTGAGACGAAAAAATTTTCATATGTGTGGGATGAAAGGTGATTCCTACGAATTCACTATTGACGGGGAAGCGTTTGTTTTTGTGCCAGGGAAAAAAGAAGCTATTTTAGGTTGGGATTTTGGGGTTCAAGGACTTAAAGCTCAAGATTTGTTGGGTAATCGTGATGTAATAAACAGCCAAGAAGATCAACAAACCACCTATAAAACAAATTTAACAAAAGAAGAATTGGATAATTTACATGAACATCATGGTAGTAGTAAAAATCTATTCTCTTTTCATACCTTAGAAGACATTGGTGAGTATATCAATTGTTATACCACGCCTTTAAGAAAAGCAGATATTCCGCCTATGATTGTAGCTAAACGAGCTTTACCTGTTGGAGTTAAACACCAAGGAACTTATGATTGTGTAACAGGTGAATGTCAAGGGAATCATGAATTTTTAAGTCTGTACCGAGAAGAGATTCGGCAAGAATTAAGCCCTAATTTATCCTTAGAAGAAAGCTTGTACTGGACTTATCCGAAAAAAGTTTGGCAGTCGGGCAAATTTTACTTAGAGCAGCATCCAGATAATAGTGACATTTATGATATTTATCAAGATTTAACTCTGACCCATAGTGAATTAGTTAAAAAAATAGGTCAGTTAAATTATAGTTTATTATCAGAAGATGCGTTTGAATATGTGATAGGTGGAGGTACTCGCCGTTTATTCCGTTGGGGAAATGAGATAACTGTAGACCCTAGATACCCTAAACATTCAATTTTTTATCAGGCTCATCGTCCTAATATGTTTGGCTTGTATGTTAATTCAGATCGGGATACATTTGAATTAACAGATGATCCAGAGGTAGTGAAGCTAGGTATTGTTCATGAGGATGAAAAAAATATCATCCAACAAGTTTTACCGCTGTCTAGTTATTATCAGTCTTGGTTCAAACCTAAAAGTCATTTGCCACTTAATCCTAGTGTTTATACTTATCGTAAGGCAATTATCATTGAACCTGTTCAGAATTAAGATTGACAAATTTTTTAAGATTGCTTATAATTTTTAATTAGTTAAGGATATGTGTTAAAGCATAAAATAGATATTAGAGACTTTTTCATTTGGTGAAAGAAAAAGCTATTTTCTTTATCATGCTCCCTTTTCTTATGAGTCAGAAATGATTCCGCTACTCTGCGTTATAGAGTTTAAGAGGTAATGATACAAGCATCATTGCAAGCAAGGTGGTACCGCGTGAGTCGTCCTTGCCTTGCAGGGTGCTTTTTTATTTTGTGAAAAAGAAAGGACGAATAAATCATGAAACAATTAACAAGTAGCGACATTCGCCAAATGTTTTTAGACTTTTTTAAATCCAAAGGCCATAGTGTTGAACCAAGTGCATCTCTTGTGCCAGTAGATGACCCAAGTTTATTATGGATTAACTCAGGAGTAGCCACTTTAAAAAAATATTTTGATGGCTCTGTTGTGCCAGAAAATCCACGGATTGTCAATGCTCAAAAAAGTATCCGGACTAATGACATTGAAAATGTTGGTAAGACTGCTCGTCACCACACCATGTTTGAAATGCTAGGCAATTTTTCTATTGGAGATTATTTCAAAACTGAAGCTATCCACTGGGCATGGGAATTTTTAACTGATGAAAATTGGATGGCCTTTGATCCTGAAAAACTATATGTAACAGTCTATCCAAAAGATGAAGAAGCTAAACGAATTTGGGCAGAGGAAATTGGTTTAGCCAGTGATCATATTATTGAAATAGAGGATAATTTTTGGGAAATTGGAGTAGGTCCAAGTGGTCCAGACTCAGAAATTTTTTATGATAGAGGAGAGTCTTTTAATGATTTAGCCGAAGATGATCCAGAAAACTATCCTGGCGGTGAAAATGAACGCTATTTAGAAATTTGGAATTTAGTATTTTCTGAATTTAATCATAAAGAAGACGGCACTTATGAACCACTTCCTCATAAAAATATTGATACTGGCATGGGACTTGAACGGATGGTATCAGTTGTCCAAAATGCACCGACTAACTTTGAAACAGACTTATTTATGCCAATCATTGAAGCGACAGAAAAACTAAGTGCTGATAAAACCTACGAAGACAGTGACGGGATTAAAACTTCTTTTAAAGTTATTGCAGATCATACGCGGGCTGTTTCTTTTGCTATTGGAGACGGGGCACTACCTTCTAATGAAGGCCGTGGCTATGTTTTAAGAAGATTATTACGTCGGTCAGTTATGCACGGTAAAAAATTAGGCATTCATAAACCTTTTATGTACCAATTAGTTCCAGTAGTAGGTGGTATCATGAAAGATTACTATCCAGAAATTTTGGAAAAACAAGATTTTATCGAAAAAGTTATTAAAACAGAAGAAGAACGGTTCCACGAAACCATTAATGAAGGGTTAGATATGTTAACTAATTTCATTGATACGTTAAAACAGCAACAAGAAACAATCCTAGACGGAACAGTTATCTTTAAATTATATGATACGTATGGTTTCCCTGTTGAATTAACAGAAGAAATTGCAGAAGAGGCAAACTTAACAGTTGACCATGCTGGTTTTGAAAAAGAAATGGAAGCCCAACGTCAACGAGCTAGAGCCGCTAGACAAGATGACACATCGATGAATGTTCAATCAGCTGTTTTAACTGATATTACTGAACCAAGTCAGTTTGTTGGATATGATCAAACTCTTGTTCACAGTCCTTTAGTAGCAGCAGTTGTTGGGGAACAACAAGTTAAACAAGTGCCAGTAGGGGAAGCTCAATTAGTGTTTACTGAAACACCTTTTTATGCTGAAAAAGGGGGACAAGTTGCTGATACAGGCTATATTTATGACGAAGCAGGAACATGTGTGGCAGAAGTAACAGATGTCCAAACAGCTCCAAACGGTCAGCCGCTTCATCAAGTCAAGGTGTTAAAAGAAATGACTACTGACACGACTTATCAGTTACAAGTAGATGAACAACGTAGAAATAAAGTGATTAAAAATCATACAGCGACTCATTTACTTCACCAAGCATTAAAAGACGTGTTAGGTGAACACGCTAATCAAGCTGGTTCTTTAGTAACAGCGACTCATTTACGGTTTGATTTTACCCATTTTGGACAAGTAACAGCAGCAGAGCTAGAAGAAATGGAACAAATTGTTAATAAGAAAATTTGGAAAGCTATTCCGATTAAAACAGTTGAAACAGATATTGCCTCTGCTAAAGAAATGGGAGCGATGGCTTTATTTGGCGAAAAATATGGCAAAGATGTTCGAGTGGTTACAGCTGGGGATTATTCTTTAGAATTATGTGGAGGAACCCATGTAAGCAACACATCTGATATTGGTTTATTTAAAATTATTTCTGAATCAGGTATTGGTGCAGGAGTTCGCCGGATTATTGCTTATACTAGCGAAGAAGCTTATCAAGCATTTAAAGAAGAAGAAGCTATTTTAAGAGAAGTGGCATCTTTAGTGAAAGCTCCTCAAGTAAAAGAAACAACACATAAAGTAGAACAACTTCAAAAACAATTAAAAGATGTGGAACGAGAAACAGAACAATTGGCAGCTAAATTAGCTAATCAACAAGCTGGGGATGTATTTAAAGAGATAAAAGAAGTAAATGGTTACCGCTACATTGCAGCTAATGTTCAGGTGAAAGACATGAATCAGTTACGTCAATTAGCTGATCAATGGAAACAAAAAGAGTTATCAGATATTTTAGTATTAGGAACTTCTCACGGAGAAAAAGCGAATTTATTAGTTGCTATGACTAAAGAAACAGTTTCTAAAGGCTTAAAATCAGGTGACTTGATTAAAGCAATTGCCCCTTATATTCAAGGTGGCGGTGGTGGCCGACCAGATATGGCTCAAGCAGGAGGAAAAAATCCAGCAGGCTTACCAGAAGCCATTCAAGCAGTATCTACTTGGTTAGAAACACAAGCTTAATTTAAAAGAGGAAAAGACTGGAGTCTTTTCCTCTTTTTTTAGTTAGCTAAGTGACGGGGTTTAAAATAAAGCGGTGAATGACTTCTGATAATGCATGTTCATTGTGGGTGCTTTGGGTAATATAGTTAGCAAGTTCTTTTAACTCTGGCACTGCATTGGCTACTGCAATGCCTTTACCAGCATAATCTATCATTGTTCGGTCGTTCATATTATCTCCCACTGCAATAATGTCGGTGGGATTAATGTGAAGTTGAGTCGCTAATGTTTTTAAGGCATTTCCTTTATGAACACCTTTTGCATTAAATTCAATATAGCGATTAGATGAATAGTTAATGTCTAGTTGCTCTTTTAACGAATTATCTAAAGCATGTTCAATACTTTCTAAAAAAGAACGATCTAAATGTTGAAAACTGATTTTGATAATAGGATCTTGTTCTAGGTGATCGATACTAGCCTCAGTAAGGGGAAGCATACCTGTTCTGTCACTTAAATAAGCTTCTTCTTCTAGGGTCATTTGATAAGTATAGAGATGATTTAATGTGAAAACATGAATTAATAAGTGGTGAGCAACACCTAATTGAAAAATTTGTTGAGCTAAGGGAAAAGCAATGGCTTGTTGCTTTAATAAATAAGTTCCCTTATTTTCTGAAATCAGTCCTCCGTTATAAGAAATAACAAATTCGTTGGGTTTATCTGCTAAATCTAATGAACTTAAAATACGTTGCACATTATGAATGCTTCGTCCAGTTGCTAGTACAATTTTAGTGCCGCAAGCCATAGCTTGCTGAATAGCTAGTTTATTTGGTTGTGAAATAGTTCCATCTGATGAGAGTAGTGTTTCATCTAGATCAGTTGCTAGTAGTTTATACATAATGAACCTCCTTAACTTTTCATATGGTAACATATTCTCTGTACAAAAATGAATAAAAATAGCAGATTTCCTATAAAATATGGTACACTAAGAGCAAGTATTTAACTAAAAGATTGCAATAAAGGAATGATTCGAAATGGATACATTTGAAGATAAAAGACGTCATTTCCGGTTTCCAGCTTTTGATGATGTAGAAGGAGTTAAATTAAACGAAGGAGAAGGTCGGGTTTTGTTTGAAAATGAATACGATAATGTATTTAAAAAAGAAACTACCTGCGGCTTTGATATGACTAGAAGAACTTCTCCAGGTCGTTATCATGATATTCCTGAAAATATTACATTAGAGTCAAAACCAGGAACGTTTGATGAAAATAAATTACAAAAAAGAAAAGAAGAGGACACCAGTCGTAAAGCTTTATTAAACTACCAAGGACCTCCTATTAAAAAAACATTTAAAGAAATGAATAAACCAATGTTTAGGCAAGGTTATGTTTCTTGTTTAGAGAAAAAAAAGGCAAGAGAGTCTGGGGAACCTTTACGGGAACAACGATACATCCCAGCTCATCAACAAAAACATCAACCAACTAAACGGTTTGTTCCTACTCATATTCCTAAGTCGATGATTCCAGATGATCACAAGGAGCATGTGTCAAAAACTGATTTATTAGCAAGCATGAAAAAAAATGAAAAAAACTACTTATTAATAGATGACTCAGACCAACCTTTTAAAGAGCATCCTATTCAAAAAAAATATGTTTCTCCAAAAAGAAGTCAAAAGACAGAGGTTCCCTTTGCCAAACGGGAAACCCATGAATTAGATGAAAAAAGAAATCCTAAAATGAAAGAGTCCTCTCATCGTTTAGAAAAATCCTTAAGTGGTATCATGGAAGAAGCCGTTGCTCAGCCGGTTCAAAATAAATATTTTGAACAGTTTAAATAAGCTAGGTCTCAAGACCTAGTTTATTTTTATTGAAAAACAGACGTATTTGTAAGATAATATAGTTGTTTTTCATAAGTGAATGAGAATCTTCCTGAAAATAGTTTGTTAGTTAAAGATAATGTGATAACCGAGAATGAATCACAAGAAAAGAGGAGTTAAGAGTGAATACTCAATTAGATAAAACGTATCATTTTGTAGGAATTAAAGGATCAGGTATGAGTGCTTTAGCCTTAGTTTTACATGAAAAAGGCTATCATGTTCAAGGATCTGATATTGAAACTTACTGCTTTACCCAAGTTGAATTGGAAAAAGCTAACATTTTAATGTTACCATTTGATGAAAAAAATATAACAGAGGATTTAATCGTGATTGCAGGGAATGCTTTTCCAGATAGTCATCCAGAAATTCAAGCAGCTCATGAGAAAAATATCTCAGTTATTCGCTATCACACATTTATTGGGGAATTTATTAAAAATTATACTAGTATCGCAGTGACAGGTGCTCACGGAAAAACTAGTACAACTGGTATGTTAGCCCATGTATTAAGCGGTGTTGAGCCTACTAGTTATTTAATTGGAGATGGAACTGGTCATGGTGTACCTGATGCTCGCTTCTTTGCGTTTGAAGCTTGTGAATATCGTCGTCACTTCTTAGCTTATTCTCCAGACTATGCTATTATTACTAACATTGATTTTGATCACCCAGACTATTATAAAAGTATTGAAGACGTTGCAGAAGCTTTTCAAACATTTGCTTCTCAAGTTAAAAAAGGAATTATTGCTTTTGGAGATGATGTTTATCTGCGTCAGTTAAAAGCGGATGTACCTGTCTATTATTACGGGGTAAAAGATGAAGATGATTTCCAAGCGATTAACATTGAACGAACTGTTAATGGTTCTGCTTTTGAAGTGACTTATAAAGAGCAAGTGATTGGTCAGTTTACAGTACCAGCTTTTGGTTTTCACAACATTTGTAACGCACTAGGTGTGATTGCTATCTCTTACTTAGAAGGTCTTGATATGAGTTTAGTTGCTGAAGAATTGTTAAGTTTTAGCGGTGTGAAGCGTCGTTTTACAGAAAAGAAAGTCAATGATATGATCATTGTAGATGACTATGCTCACCATCCAGCTGAAATTAGAGCGACAATTGACGGTGCTCGTCAAAAGTATCCAGATAAAGAAATCATTGCGGTATTCCAACCTCATACCTTTACTCGGACTATTGCCTTAATGGATGATTTTGCTAAAGCGTTAGATTACGCTGATCATGTTTATTTATGTGATATTTTTGGTTCTGCTAGAGAACAACAAGGTAGTGTGCATATTGAAGATTTAGGGGCTAAGATAAATAAAGGTGGCTCTGTTATTACAGAGGACAATATGTCTCCGCTACTAGCTTATGAACAAGCTGTGATGGTGTTCATGGGAGCAGGAGATGTACAAAAATTTGAAAGAGCCTATGAATCATTGTTAACATCTACTCGCAAAAGTATGATGTAACTGGAATAGAAGGGAGGTTTATTGGTATGAATGATCACTATAAATTAGGAAAAACGATTGAAGACATTCAAGAAGGAGATTCACTGAGTTTAACAGAAGCAATAGATGACAGTCAGCTAATGCTTTATTTAGGGATGACCAAAGATACCAACCCACTCAATTTATTACCAGATTATGCTAAACAAACTCATTTCAAAAAACCTGTTATTCCATCCGGTATTTTGATGAATATTATGTTAGCAGCAGTGTCTAAACACTTGCCTGGTGCAGGCTCACATGTGGTTAATATTTCCAGTAATTTTATAGAACCTGTGTATCATGATGAAACCATTACTTTTCATTTTGAGGTAATAAAAATTGACAAGATGAAAGGAGTTGTCACTATTTCAGTAGAGGCAACTAAAAAACAGGATGAAGATAATAACCGAATTATTGATGCAGTTATCATGGTTCGGCCTCCTCAATTAGTCGTTGAGGAAGAAGAAGGAGGAATTTTGAATGAATCAAGTGAATAATCAAACCATTGATCGTGGTTTACAAAGCTTTTTTTCTAGAGTTTATGCTATTTTAGCAGGAGGAATTGCGTTAAGTGCTGTGACAGCCTTTATGATTACTAATGTTTTTAAAGTAGAATTTATGACGATAATGGGAAGAACACCGTTACTGTTTTGGATTTTATGGATTGCTGAACTAGCCTTAGTTATTCGTCTAGGTAAACAAGCGATGTCTAATCAACCAAGTAAAGCATTAGGTGGCTTTCTAGCTTATTCTGTTTTAAACGGTGTGACTATGAGTGTGACTTTAATGATGTATACATCAGGTACAGTGACAACCGCTTTTATCGCTGCAGCTAGTACATTTGGAGCTATGGCCTTATTTGGTACTCGTACTAAAAAAGATCTAACTGCTATGGGACATGCTTTTAGAAGTGCGGTTTGGGGCATTATTATCGTTATTTTATTAAATGCCTTCATCCTACATAGCCAACCAGTTGATTTATTTATCTCACTAGTAACAGTAGTTATCTTTTCTGGCTTAACAGCTTATGATCACCAAATGATTCGACGTTATTATGCACAGGCAGATAGTTCATCTGTTCAAGGGTTAGCTGTTTTTTGTGCTTTACAATTATATCTTGACTTTATTAACTTGTTTATCTCTTTCTTAAGAATTTTAGGGATTAAAGAGTAAAGTTAAACCAAACCCCCTTTGCCAGTTAGCAAAAGGGGTTTTTCTTTTCGCAATGTATTCTTTTTTTTGTTAGAATAGAACAAGAATAGAAAATAAGGAGTATCTACATGTCTAAAAATAAACTTTTACTAATAGATGGCAATAGTGTTGCCTTTCGCGCTTTTTTTGCTTTACATAATTCATTAAGTCGATTTAAAAATAAAAATGGGTTACATACCAATGCTATTTACGCATTTCATAATATGTTTGATAATGTTATGGAACGAGAAAAACCTACCCATGTGCTAGTGGCCTTTGATGCAGGGAAAACTACTTTTAGGCATGAAACATTTACAGAATATAAAGCTGGTCGCTCTAAAACACCTAGTGAGTTTACTGAACAAATGCCTTACATAAGAGAATTAATTGAATGTTTAGGAGTTAAACATTATGAATTAATTAATTATGAAGCAGATGATATTATTGGAACATTAGCTAAATCTGTAGATCCAAAGGAATTTGATGTGATTGTATTAACAGGAGATAAAGATTTAACACAACTAGCTGATGATCATATTCGAGTGGATGTAACAGTTAAAGGGGTTAGCGAAGTGGAATCTTATACCCCAAGTCATATTGAAGAAAAATACGGGTTGGCTCCTTTACAAATTATCGACATGAAAGGACTAGCTGGGGATACCTCTGATAACTTACCAGGAGTAACTGGTATTGGAGAAAAGACAGCAATTAAGTTACTAAAAGAGTATGGTACAGTAGAGAATGTTTACCAACATGTGGATGAAATGAAAAAAAGTAAACGAAAAGAAAATTTAATTCACGACAAAGAACAAGCTTTGATGAGTAAAGAGTTAGCTACGATTAATATTTCAGCACCTATCACCATTCAAACAACTGATCTTGTCTATCAAGGTAAAGATTTAGACAGATTAATCCCGTTTTATCGAGAAATGGATTTTCAATCTTTTTTAGATAAATTGGATTATCCAGATTTAGATATTATGGAAGAGTCTTTGCCAGATATTTCTTATACAGTTGTAGATTCAAAAGAAGATTTGACACAAGGTATGTTTAGACCAGGAATGAGTTTTTATGTGGAAACATTAGATGCTAACTATCATTTAGCCGAGATTGAGGGGCTGTGTTGGGGAGATGAGAGAGAGATTTACGTTTCTAAAAACCCAGAGCTTTTACAAAATCCTTTGATGATAGACTGGTTGCAATCAGAAAACAGTCAATTAACCGTATATGATGCTAAAAGTACTTACTGTTTGTTGAACCGACAAGGAATTATTTTAAAGAATATCGTATTTGACATATTAATTGGAGCTTATTTATTAGATACTAATGATAATAGTGATGATGTAGCAGCGATTGCTTACCACTATGATTATAAAACTATTTTAAGAGATGAAGAAGTTTATGGTAAAGGAGTTAAAAAAGGTTTACCAGAAGAGGCTGATTCTTTTGAAAATCATTTAGCTAGAAAGATTGGGGCGCTAAACTTCTTAAAAGAACCACTGAAAAAAGAGTTAACAGCTAAAAATCAATGGGAACTTTTTTGGGAGATGGAACTTCCTTTAGCTAAAGTGTTAGCAGATATGGAGATAGCTGGGATTAAAGTAGATAGTCACAGACTGGAAGAGATGAAAGTTGAATTTGCTAGTCGCTTGAAGGAAATCGAAAGTCGGGTGTATGAGCTAGCAGGAGAAGAATTTAACTTAAATTCACCTAAACAATTAGGAGTCATTTTATTTGAAAAAATGGGCTTACCAGTCATTAAAAAAACCAAAACTGGCTATTCAACTGCTGTAGACGTATTAGAACAACTAAAAGAACATTCTCCTATTATTGAGGAAATTTTAAGTTACCGTCAACTAATGAAAATTCAATCGACTTATGTAGAAGGATTATTAAAAGTGATTCACCCAACAGATGGTAAAGTCCATACACGTTATCTTCAAACACTGACTCAAACCGGTCGTTTAAGCTCTGTTGATCCTAATCTGCAGAATATCCCTATTCGTTTAGAAGAAGGACGAAAAATTAGACAAGCCTTTGTACCAAGTAAAGAGGGTTGGCAAATATTTTCTTCAGACTATTCTCAGATTGAACTACGTGTGTTAGCTCATATTAGTGAAGATGAACATTTACGGCAAGCTTTTATTGATGGAATGGACATCCATGCAAGTACAGCTATGCGCGTGTTTGGGGTAGAAACAGCAGATGAAGTCACAGGTAATCTACGCCGACAAGCTAAAGCAGTTAACTTTGGGATTGTTTACGGGATTAGTGATTATGGATTATCCCAGAACTTAGGAATTTCAAGACAACAAGCGAAAACCTTTATTGAGACTTATTTTGACAAATATCCAGGTGTTAAAGAATATATGGAAAAGGCAGTGGAAGAGGCAAAAGAGAAAGGGTATGTTGAAACTCTTTGGCATAGAAGAAGATATTTACCTGATATTCATGCTAGGAACTTTAATGTACGTTCTTTTGCTGAACGAACTGCTATTAATTCGCCTATTCAAGGGAGTGCAGCTGACATTTTGAAAATAGCTATGATTGAAATGGCTAAACGCTTAGAAGAAGAAAAAATGGAAGCGACTATGTTATTGCAAGTACACGATGAGCTAGTTTTTGAAGCACCAAAATCTGAAATACCTAAACTAGAGCAATTAGTTAAACAAGTAATGGAGCAAACAGTTACGCTAAGTATTCCTTTAAAAGTGGATAGTAGTGTAGGAAATACTTGGTATGAAGCAAAATAAACAGTAGATAGAAGCCCTTGTGTAACATAGTACAAGGGCTTTTTTTAGGAGGGATACTATGCCAGAATTACCAGAAGTAGAAACCGTTCAAACTGGCTTAGAACAACTAGTGGTACATAAAACAATTCAACAAGTAGAAGTATTATGGCCAAGCATTATTGAAACTACAGATATTGAGCAATTTAAATTAGATTTACAAGGGGAAGAAATTCAACAAGTTACTAGAAGAGGCAAATTTTTGATTTTTCATTTAACGCATCATGATTTGATTTCTCATTTGAGAATGGAAGGAAAATACGAATATCATCTCGATCATCCAGCTATAAGTAAACACACGCATGTGATATTTAAGATGAATGATGGAAGTGAATTAAGATATTTAGATGTTAGAAAATTTGGTAGAATGGCTTTAGTTCCTAAAGGAGAAGCCAACCAGTATAAAGGAATAAAAAAACTAGGGCCAGAACCTGTTTTGCCTGATTTTGATTTGGACAAGTTTACTAAAGAGTTAAAAAAACGTCAGATGGGGATTAAACCTTTATTATTAACCCAGCAATTAGTGACAGGTTTAGGAAACATTTACGTAGATGAAGCGTTGTTTCGGGCCAAGATTCACCCTGAACAAGTAGCAAGTGACTTGAGTAAAGATGAAATAAAAGTGTTACATCAAAGTATTATAGAGGTGCTAGCAGAAGCAGTAAAAGCTGGTGGCACAACTATTCGAACCTATAAAAATGCACTAGGCGAGGCAGGAAAATTTCAAGTCGCATTAAAAGTTTACGGGCAAACAGGAGAGCCTTGTCCTAATTGCGGGACACCTATTCGTAAAATAAAAGTGGGACAACGAGGAACTCATTTTTGTCCACACTGCCAAAAAAGATAAGGTGAGGAGAAAAACAGATGACATTTGTACTTGGGTTAACAGGAAGTATTGCTACTGGTAAATCTACTGTTAGTCGTTACTTTATGGCGCAAGGTATTCCAGTTGTAGATGCTGATTTAATTGCTAGAGAAGTAGTGGCTCCTAGAACACCAGGGCTAGAAGCTTTAGTTTCACATTTTGGAGAGGGGATTTTAACTAATGATAAGGAGTTAAACCGTCAAGCTTTAGGACAAATAGTCTTTAGTGATAAAAGGAAGCGAGCAGAATTAGATAATTTGTTGGAACCCTTTTTAAGGACAGGGATTAAAGAGGGGATTACAGCCTATGTTCAAACAGGAGTTCCTTTAGTTGTGGCAGATATCCCTCTTTTGTTTGAAAAAAATTACCAAGAAGGTATGGACGGAATAATGGTAGTGTACTTGCCAGAAGAAGTTCAACTGGCACGATTAATGAAGCGGGATAATCTTACCCTTCAACAAGCACAAGCAAGAATAAGTAGCCAATTATCTATTGAAAAAAAACGACAATTAGCAGATGTGGTAATTGATAATAGCGGGACTATAGCTGAAACCCAACAACAAGTTCTAACTTGGTTAAATCAAGGCGATAAAAAGTCAGATCTTACTGTTAAGTAGAGCTTTTTTACATAGAGAAACTATTTAAAGACTATCCGAAACCTTTCATTTCATGCTATAATAACACTGCATTCTTATGTATATTAATTAAACAATGAATAAAATGAATAGAGGTGATTCTCATGCAATGTCCTAAATGTCACTATAATGGTTCACGCGTTGTTGATAGTCGTCCTGCAGATGATGGACGAGCAATCAGAAGACGAAGAGAATGTGAATCATGTGGGTACCGATTTACCACGTTTGAACGTGTAGAGGCAACCCCTCTTTTAGTTATTAAAAAAAATGGCGGTCGAGAAGAATTTAGCCGTGATAAAATTTTACGAGGTTTAATTCGTTCTGCAGAAAAACGTCCAGTGTCAATGGAACAAATGGAACAAATTGCAGATCAAGTTGAGAATCAAGTTAGAAGTTTAGGTGAAAATGAAGTCTCTACTGAATTGATTGGTGAATATGTGATGGAGCATCTTAAAGGGTTAGATGAAATTGCCTATATCCGTTTTGCTAGTGTTTACCGTCAATTTAAGGATATGAGTGTTTTTCTAAAAGAATTACAAGATATTGTTAAGGATGACAAATCTAAGGACTCATCGGAAGATGATCCAGCATAATATATAGAGTAAGGAGGAGTCTATTTGAATTACCCTTGGAAACAAATTAGACCCAAAGATACCTTCTTTGTAAAAAAGGCGACTCCTATCACTAGTGAGCATTTAAAGGTATTAAGTTTTTTGTATCAACCAATTATTGGGATAGATGCTTATAGTTTTTATCAAACGTTATTGACCTACATTGAAGAATGGGAATTTGATAGTGAAGAAATTTTTCATGCTGATTTATTAAACCAGTTAGATATTGACATTCCACGTTTTTTTAAAGGGCGAGTTCGCTTAGAAGGGATTGGCTTGTTACAAGTGTATGTTAAAGAATTACCAGACAGGAAGCAGTTTATTTATGAAGTGTGTCCTCCTTCTTTAGCAGCTGATTTTTTTAAAGATGATGTGTTATCTATTCTCTTGTTAGAAAAAGTAGGGGAACGACGGTTTAAACGGTTAGTCCAACGTTTTGCTATTCCACCAGTAGATACTAAGGAGTATCAAAATGTGACAAAAAAATTCTTAGATGTTTATCCTTTACAAACAGATTATTTAACTAGTCAACAACCTATATTAGATGAGACAAGTGATAAGTTTACTTTAGACACTTCTAAGCCAATTAGCGTGATTTCTGACACATTTGATTGGTCATATTTTATCGATATTTTAAATGGCTTATTAGTAAATAAAGATCAGATTACTAAGGAGCTTCAAGAAGGCATTTATTTATTTCATCGCTTATATGGGATAGATGAAGTGGAAATGAAGGAACTAGTAGAAGGGGCAGTCGACTTAGCGACTGGCCAAGTTGCTCTAAAAGATTTTAGACGAGAGGTTTTAATCAAGTACCGAGAGTCAAATAAAACTGTTCAGCAGCCTCAAGCAGAGGTCTCTAACCCAAAAACAAGAGAGCAAAGACAAACGGAGTTAAAAGAACAAGGCTTTTCTGATATAGAAATTGCTATTATTTTATCTAGTGAAGAATTTCCACCTATGCAGTATTTACAATCGATTAGAACTCAAACAAAAGGTTTTATTACTCAGAATGAAAAATGGTTAGTCGAAAATTTGGTGAAGGAGTCAGGCTTACCTAACTCCGTTTTAAATATTTTGATACATTTTGTTTTAGTAGTGAAACAAAAGGCAACTTTAAGTCAGCAATATGTGTTAACTATTGCTAATAACTGGGCACAAAGTGATATTCGTACTCCAGAAGCTGCTATGAAGAAAGTAAAAGAAGTTTCTAAAAAAGCCTCATCTAAGTCAAGTAGTTCTCCGACTTATAACAATAGAAGAGGAGCATCTAAACGAGTGGAAACTTTACCTGATTGGGCTACTCAAGTTGAACCTCGTCAAGAAACTCCGTTATCAGAGGAGCAAAGACAACAACTACAAAAAGAATTGCAGCAATTGCGACAACCAGGAACGAATACTTTAGGAGGTGACAATTAAAATGGATCTGGAAAATATTGGAGAACAAATGTCTAAAACCATGGGAACAAGTAGGTGGTCACAGCATTTTGAACGTTTAAAAGAAACTGTTAAGCGAGATCCTGATGTCATAAGTTTTGTAAAAGAACATCAAGAGGAATTAACTCCAGAAATTATTGAAAAAAGCTATGCTAAATTGTATGAATTTGTTCAGGAAAAAGAAAAATTTAAACGACAAGATCCAACTATGATTGCACCAGGTTACGAACCTAAATTATTTATGAATTTTCGGTTTATTGATGTGAGCTATGTTCCTACTCAAACATTATTGGCTAAACAAGAAGTGCAAAAAGTAGAAAGCCGTATGCAACTAGAAAATATGCCAAAAGGAATCCGAAATGCGCGAATGGATCAATTTGATCTAACTGAAGAGCGGGCAGGAGCACTTAAAGCAGCTATGTTATTTATTAAACACTATAGTCAGCATCCAGATAAATTTCAACCAGGTCTTTACTTACAAGGATCTTTCGGTGTTGGAAAAACATATTTACTAGGAGCTATTGCTAGAGAATTAGCTGAATTAGGTTTTTCAACTTATTTGATGCACTTTCCAACTTTTGCTGTAGAGATGAAAGCGTCCATTAAAGATGACACCACAAGTGCTAAAATCAATCAAGTTAAGCAGGCTCCTATCCTTATGTTAGATGATATAGGAGCAGATTCCATGAGCAGCTGGATTCGAGATGATGTTCTAGGTGTTATTTTACAATATAGAATGCAAGAACAGTTACCAACTTTCTTTAGTTCAAACTTTAGTATGCAGCAGTTAGAAGAGGAACATTTAAGAATTACGCAAAGAGGGGAAGATGAACCTTTAAAAGCCCGAAGAATTATGGAGCGTATTCGTTATTTATCTAAAGAAGTTGAAATGGTTGGTAGAAATAGACGACAAGAAAATAACTAACAAAAGCGAATTAAGACTGTCAAGAAAAATTCATTGACAAACTTTTTTTATCCTAGTATAATAGCTTTTGTTGTGTAGAGGTGATAACTATGAAATGGTCTTTATTAGAATTAAAAAAATATCAAAATGAGCTTATTGCCTTTGAACAGGTATTAGATTTAGAAAGTCAGTTAATGGCTCGAGATGATCAAGTATTAGCTTGTGAACCTGTTCAAGTTAAGGGAACTCTTTCCGTTGAACCGGATTGTTATATAGCTTACTTTCAGATTGTAACCACCTTAACATTGCCATCTTCACGTTCCTTAGATCCTGTTAAGTTTGCTTGTGATGAAACTATTACAGAAATTTACATGACTAAAGAACAATTCTCTGAAAAGAAAGAATTTTTAGAAGATAAAGAAGCGATTCTAGTCCTCGATAAAGATATCATTGATTTAGAAGAAGCAGTCGAAGATCATGTGTTATTATCGATTCCTTTACAAGTTTTAACAGAGGATGAGAAACATGGAAAAGCAATGCCTAAAGGAAATGATTGGGAAATTATTTCAGAAGAGGAATATTTCCAACGCAAAGCGCAACAAGATCAAAAAGAATTAGATCCTCGTCTTGCAAAATTGTCAGCTTTATTAGATAATGATAAAGATGCTGATTAAGCGTAAGATTGGAATAAATGCATAATACCTAGTGTTATTATGTAAGTGTTATGAAGGAGGTGTAGTAAAATGGCAGTACCTGCAAGAAGAACTTCTAAAGCTAAAAAAGCAAAACGTCGTACTCATTATAAATTAACTGTACCTGGCATGAGCACATGCTCAAACTGTGGTGAATTAAAACGTAGTCATCACGTATGTCCAGCTTGTGGTCAATACAATGGTAAAGATGTCAATGCACAAGAAGCATAATACATTTGAAGAAATGTTTGAAAAATCCTTAGACAACCATGGAGTCTAAGGATTTTTTTTGTCTGAAATACATGAAATAACTAACCTATCAGTTAGCTAATTTATTACAAGAAAGTTGGACTAGTTCACTTTAGGTAAAAAATACGATATAATGAAACCAATATTATATCAATAATCCGTTCTGATAGAACAAGGAGGAAAACTATGTCGAAACAACAAATTGGTGTCGTAGGAATGGCTGTAATGGGGAAAAACTTAGCATTAAATATTGAAAGCCGTGGTTACACTGTTTCTATTTACAACCGAACAAATAGTCGGACAGAAGAAGTAATGGAAGAACATGGAGATAAACAATTAGTGCCAACATATTCTATTCAAGAATTTGTGGATTCTTTAGAAAAACCTCGTAAAATTTTATTAATGGTTAAAGCAGGGGACGCTACAGATAAAACCATTCAATCACTACTGCCTCATCTAGATGAAGGAGATATTTTAATTGATGGTGGGAATACCTTCTTTAAAGACACTATGAGACGGAATGAAGAGTTAGCTAACTCAGGTATTAACTTTATTGGAACAGGTGTGTCTGGCGGGGAAGAAGGAGCTTTAAAAGGCCCAGCTATTATGCCTGGTGGACAACGTGAAGCTTATGAATTAGTAGCGCCTATTTTAGAACAAATTGCTGCAAAAGCAGAAGACGGGGAACCATGTGTCACTTATATTGGGCCAAATGGTGCAGGTCATTATGTTAAGATGGCTCATAACGGAATTGAGTATGGAGATATGCAGTTAATCGCAGAGTCTTACGATTTATTGACAAAATTATTAGGGCTATCTGTTGAAGAATGTGCAACGATTTTCTCTGACTGGAATGAAGGAGAACTAGATAGTTATCTGATTGAAATTACAGCAGATATTTTAACTCGTAAAGATGAAGAAACAGGGAAACCGATTGTTGACGTGATCTTGGATGCAGCAGGAAATAAAGGAACTGGTAAATGGACTAGTCAAAGTGCCCTTGATTTAGGTGTGCCACTACCATTAATCACAGAATCAGTTTTTGCTCGTTATATTTCAGCAATGAAAGAAGAACGTGTAGTGGCTAGTAAAGCCATTAAAGGTATGGACTTACCTCGGTTTGAAGGCAATCAAAAAGAGTTCATTCAAAAAATTAGAGAAGCCTTGTATTTCAGTAAAATCATGAGCTATGCTCAAGGATTTGCTCAATTACGTGTAGCTAGTGAAACATTCAATTGGGATTTGAAATACGGTGAGATAGCTAAAATATTTAGAGCAGGCTGTATTATTCGGGCAAAATTCTTACAAAAAATTACAGATGCTTATGACAAACAACCTGATTTACAAAATCTGTTGTTAGATGATTATTTTAATGACATTACTAGTCGTTATCAAAAATCAGTTCGGGAAGTAGTAGCTGTTGCAGTACAAGCAGGAGTTCCTGTTCCAACTTTTTCTTCAGCAATTGCTTATTATGATTCTTACCGAAGTGAAAATTTACCAGCTAATATTATCCAAGCACAACGGGATTATTTTGGTGCTCACACTTATGAAAGAAAAGATAAAGAAGGCATTTTCCATTATTCTTGGTATGAATAAAGTGTCACTTAAAACTCAAAAGGACAATTGTTTCCTTTTGAGTTTTTCTCTCTTAACCTTTACTTAATTATATCATAGCTTTTTTGTGTGAATATCGTTATAATATATGAGGAAGATAAGTGATGCATAAGGCACATACAGAAAGGAATATAAGATAATGAGTAATATTTTAATCATTGAAGATGAAAAAAACTTAGCTCGTTTTGTCGAGTTAGAATTACGTCATGAAGGTTATCAAACAGAAGTTCATTATAATGGACGAACTGGCTTAGAAGCAGCTTTAAATGGGGATTGGGATGCAATCTTGTTAGACTTAATGTTACCAGAGTTAAATGGCTTAGAAGTGTGTCGACGTATTCGTCAAACACAAAATACGCCAATTATTATGATGACAGCTAGAGATTCAGTTATTGACCGAGTATCTGGTCTAGATCACGGAGCTGATGACTATATTGTGAAACCATTTGCTATTGAAGAGCTATTAGCACGTTTACGCGCATTATTACGCCGAATTGATATTGAGGGAGATAAAAATATCACGAAGCAAACGACCATTACTTATCGAGATCTAACTATTGAAAAAGAAAACCGTATTGTTCGCCGAGATAGTGAAGTGATTGAATTAACTAAGCGTGAGTATGAGTTATTACTTACTTTAATGGAAAATGTCAATGTGGTCTTAGCAAGAGATGTATTACTTAATAAAGTTTGGGGCTATGAAACAGAAGTAGAAACGAATGTGGTAGATGTATATATTCGTTACTTGCGAAATAAAATTGATGTTCCTGGAGACGAAAGTTACATTCAAACGGTTAGAGGAACTGGTTATGTGATGCGTTCATAATGGGAATGAAATGGGAAAAAATAAAAGATAAGTATCATTCTAATCTTATATTGACGATGAAATGGTCCCTTTTCACAACAGCTTTTATTTTTATTATTTTAAGTGCTTTTTCTTTCTTTACCTATAAAACAAGTACCAATGCTATTGTAGAAAAAGAACAAGCCCATTTAAACCGCACATTAGATCAGATGGTTCAACGCTTAGCGAGATCTAGTGATGAATTAACTATTCGGGAAGCCGTTTATTATTTAAAAGAGACCAATCCTCGGTTAAAAGATGAAGGAAATGCAGAAACAATTGAAGCCAATTTGATTCAATTGAATACGTTTATCGCAGAATTATCTCAACCTGAGTTAAGTGTATTTATTTATAACACGGAAAAAAAACTAGTGTTTGAGACAAGGCGAGAAGATTTTCAATATATTGGTCACAATAAACGAGAAATTTCACAAAAAATTTTAGGAGATCGAGCAGGATTTGTAGCAACTACGTCGATTTATTCTAATAAAAGCAATAAAAAAATTGGTTATGTGCAATTATTCTATGATTTGACCTCTGTTCATCAAATTGAAAAAGAAATTTTGAGAACGAATATGTTTATGGTAATATTAGCTGTCATTTTAAGTTTGATTATTGGCTTTTTCTTGTCCTCTTATTTCTTGAGACCATTAAAACAGATTACTCAAACGATTAATATTATTAAAGCAGATCCTCAAACAGATGTTAGAATGCCAGAAATGCATACAAAAGATGAATTTGCTGATTTGGTTGAGGTATTTAATGATATGATGGACCGTATGCAGCGGTTTATTATTCAACAACAACAGTTTGTGGAAGATGTGTCTCATGAGTTAAGAACACCTGTAGCTATTATTGAGGGGCATTTAAAGATGCTAAATAGATGGGGCAAAGAAGACCCTGAAATTTTAGAAGAGTCTTTAGAAGCTTCTCTTCAGGAAATTATTCGCATGAAAAGTCTTGTTCAAGAAATGTTGGACTTATCTCGAGTAGAACAAGTAGAATTTCAACATCAAAATGATATTTCTTACGCTAAAGAAGTCATCCATCAAACCTATAATAATTTTCAGTTACTTTATGAAGACTTTACCTTTATTTTAGATGATGACTTGAGTCATGAAGTGCCAGTAGGAATTTACCGAAATCATTTTGAGCAGTTATTGATTATCTTGTTGGATAATGCAGTGAAGTATTCAAGAAATAGAAAAGAAATTCATATTTCTGTTTCTTCTTCCCTATCTTATTTAGAAATTGCTATTCAAGATTTTGGAGAAGGTATTTCAGAAGAAGATATTGATAGAATTTTCCATCGGTTTTATCGGGTAGATAAAGCTAGAAGTCGTCAAAAAGGCGGTAATGGCTTAGGATTATCTATTGCTAAAGAACTGGTTGAAAATTACGGAGGCTCTGTTCAAGTTGAGAGTTCTATAGGAAAGGGCTCTATTTTTAGAGTATATCTGCCTATTAAAGAAGAAACTTCTGAAGAAAATTTAGAAGAATAAAGGAAAACCTTTCATATTATCAGTCTATTTAACCTGATAGTGTGAAAGGTTTTTTTGTGGAATATTTGACCAAATTTAGAGAGTGTTAAATTAGTGTATCGTTGACTAAATGAGAATAATTTCATTAAAGAACAAAAAGAATGGTATAAAAATTGAAGTAGATGTTATTTGATAAATGCTATGTGAAAACGTGTTTATTTTACCTTCTTTTTAATAAGTGTGATAGAATGATAATAAGTGAGAGTGTTTATGTAAAAAATAGAAACAAAAGATTAAAATGTGGAATTATCCCAATAGAATTAGTAGTTAACTAAATAAAGAGTCAAGAAAATTTAATATACCTCTTTATTTATGGTAATTACAAGACATTTTTCACTAATTAAAAGAATTAAACTAGTTTATCTAATGATACACTAATAAATGAAAATAGTGTATCTAAAAGTAATACACTATTTAGTGTATTGTTTTAGGTCTTTTTTTACGTAAAACCCCTAAGCAGAACAATTTAAAAGTAATACACTAATATGGCATGATTATTGCTTATATAGATTCGAGGTTATTTAGGGCAGTTTTACTGGATACCTTAACAGGATTACACAAGTAAGAGATTACTTTGTAATATAAATGTTTAATAGGAGGGAGAAAAAAATGGTAGGAATTATTCTTGCAAGTCACGGCAAATTTGCTGAAGGAATTATGCAATCTGGCGAAATGATTTTTGGGAAACAAGAAAAAGTAGCTGCAATTACATTGATGCCAGGTGAAGGACCTGACGATTTAAAAGCAAAATTTGAATCGACAGTCAAAGAATTTGGTGCAGATAGTGAAGTGCTATTTTTAGTTGATTTATGGGGCGGAACCCCTTTTAATCAAGCCAATCATTTATTAGATGGTCATGAAGAAAAATGGGCAATTGTTAGCGGGTTGAATTTACCGATGCTAATTGAAGCGTATGCTTCTCGTTTATCTATGGAATCAGCTCATGACATTGCCACACACATTATTGAAACAGCTAAAGACGGGGTTAAAGTAAAACCTGAATCTTTAGAACCAGTTGCACCAGTTGTGGCTAATCAAGCACCGACTACGCAACAAGCTATCCCTGAAGGAACTGTTTTAGGCGATGGTAAAATTGAATATGTATTAGCGCGAATTGATTCTCGTTTATTACATGGACAAGTGGCGACAGCTTGGACAAAAACGACCAATCCAACTCGGATTATTGTTGTGTCTGATGCAGTAGCTAAAGATGATTTACGTAAAAAATTAATTGAACAAGCAACACCACCAGGAGTTAAAGCAAACGTTATCCCTATCCAAAAAATGATAGAGGTAGCAAAAGATCCTCGTTTTGGTAATACTCGGGCGCTATTATTATTTGAAAATCCAGAAGATGTGCTAAGAGTTGTTGAAGGTGGGGTTCAATTAGATGAAATCAACATTGGTTCTATGGCTCACTCAGTAGGCAAAGTTGTTGTAAACAAAGTATTGTCAATGAGTCAAGAAGATGTGGATACATTCGAAACATTAAAAGCTAAAGGTATTAAATTTGATGTACGTAAAGTTCCTAATGATTCTCGTGGCAGTATGGATGAGATTTTGAAAAAAGCGAAAAGTGAATTAGGCAAAAAATAACTAGCTGTAAACAAATAATTAAACATAGGAGGGTTATTATGTCTGTTATATCAATAATTTTAGTTATACTTGTTGCATTTTTAGCTGGTATGGAAGGTATTTTAGATGAATTCCAATTTCACCAACCACTAGTAGCATGTACCTTAATTGGTTTAGTAACAGGTAATTTAGAAGCAGGCGTTGTATTAGGCGGTACGCTTCAAATGATCGCACTTGGTTGGGCAAATATCGGTGCTGCAGTTGCACCAGATGCTGCTCTTGCTTCAGTTGCATCGGCAATTATTTTAGTTTTAGGTGGTCAAGGTGTTAAAGGAGTTCCAGCAGCGATTGCGATTGCTGTACCATTAGCTGTAGCAGGTTTATTTTTAACAATGATCGTTAGAACATTAGCCGTTCCAATAGTTCATAGAATGGACAAAGCAGCAGAAGAAGGTAACATTAAAGGAATTGAATTATGGCATATTTTAGCTGTATGTATGCAAGGGATTCGAATTGCTATTCCAGCAGGCGCACTTTTATTTATTCCAGCAGAAACAGTTCAAGGGGCGTTAGAATCTATGCCTGCTTGGTTAACTGATGGAATGGCTATTGGTGGGGGTATGGTTGTAGCAGTAGGTTATGCTCTTGTTATCAACATGATGGCAACAAAAGAAGTTTGGCCATTCTTTGCTATCGGATTTGTGGTAGCAGCTGTTTCAGATTTAACTTTAATCGCTTTAGGAGTATTAGGTGTTGCTTTAGCCTTAATTTATTTGAATCTATCTAAACGTGGTGGTTCTTCAAATGGTGGCGGTAGCAGTAATACAGGTGATCCTTTAGGGGACATCCTAAATGACTATTAGTCGGAATGAATAAGAAGGAGGAATAAGAATAATGGCAGAAAAAATAGAATTGACAAAAAAAGATCGTTTATCTGTAGCATGGCGTTCCACATTTATTCAAGGTTCATGGAACTATGAACGGATGCAAAATGGCGGTTGGTGTTTCGCAATGATTCCCGCAATTAAAAAATTATATAAAACAAAAGAAGACCGCTCTAAAGCATTACAACGTCACTTAGAGTTCTTTAACACTCACCCATACATTGCTTCTCCAATTCTTGGGGTAACCTTAGCATTAGAAGAAGAGCGTGCTAACGGTGCACCTGTTGATGATGTAGCTATTCAAGGGGTAAAAGTTGGGATGATGGGACCATTAGCAGGTGTTGGGGACCCAGTGTTCTGGTTTACTGTTCGTCCTATGCTAGGTGCTTTAGGTGCATCACTTGCAATGGGTGGTAGTATTTTAGGTCCAATTATTTTCTTCGTAGCTTGGAACTTAATTCGTTGGGGATTCATGTGGTATACACAAGAATTTGGTTATAAAGCAGGTTCTAAAATTACTGAAGATTTATCTGGTGGATTACTTCAAGATGTAACAAAAGGGGCTTCGATTTTAGGGATGTTCGTTCTGGCAGGTTTGGTCCAAAGGTGGGTATCCATCAATTTCATGCCAGTTGTCTCTCGGGTAAAATTAGATGAAGGTGCTTATATTCATTGGGATAAATTACCAGAAGGTTCAGCAGGTATTCAAAAAGCCTTTGAATTAGTTAACTCTGGATTATCCTTATCTCCTGAAAAAGTTACAACCTTACAAAATAACTTGGACGCGTTAATTCCAGGACTTGTACCACTACTATTAACTTTCTTATGTATGTGGTTATTGAAGAAAAAAGTTTCTCCAATTGTGATTATTTTAGGCTTGTTTGTAGTAGGTATTTTAGGTCACCTTATCGGCTTATTATAAAAATAAAACAGCTAGACTCAGGAAATTTCCTGAGTCTTATTTTTTAGAAATATGATACACTAAAGATAGAAATAAACGGAAGTAAAGAATGGGGAAATAGATATGGTAGAATCTTTAAATACACAGGTGGATTTAGTTATTGATGCCACTTCATTTATGGGCTTGACGGATTATGGTAGTGTTATGATAGGGGATAAAGCCTTTGAGTTTTATCATAGTAGAGATACTCGGAAGTTTATTCAAATCCCTTGGGAAGAAGTCGACTATGTCATAGCCTCTGTCATGTTTAAAGGAAAATGGATTCCAAGATATGCTATTCAAACGAAACAAAATGGAACTTTTACATTTTCTTCTAAGCAGCCTAAAAAGGTGTTACGAGCTATCCAACAATATATAGAACCTAGCCATATGGTACAGTCACTAAGCTTTTTTGATGTGGTTAAAAGAGGGATCAAATCCTTAGGTAAGAAAAATAAGACATAAAAAAACTTCTCACTACATGAATAGTGAGAAGTTTTTTTAGTCTAAGTAAACAAGATTTCTTTCTTAGGGAATAACTATGTTTAAAAGAGTAAAAATAAGAGCTGAAAGCATAACAGATATTGGTAAAGTAATGATCCAAGTAATAATCATGCGTTGACCAGTATCCCATTTTACTCCACGCTTTCTGTGAGAAGTTCCTACTCCCATGATAGCTGAACTAATAACATGAGTAGTACTAACTGGTAAATGGAATAGTGTGGCAGTGAAAATAACTATTACTGAACTAATGTCAGCAGCTACTCCGCTTACTGGTTTTATTTTCATGATTTTACCACCAACTGTTTTAATAATTCTCCAACCACCAATACTAGTACCAATTGCCATTGCAGTAGCACAAGCAAATTGGACCCAATGCTGGACTTCAGAACCTTGTTGGTACCCATTAGCCATTAAAGCCATAGTAATGATTCCCATAGCTTTTTGGGCATCATTTGTTCCGTGAGTAAAGGATTGAAGAGCTGCTGTCAAAATTTGAAACAGCCTAAACCGATTATTTGCCTTGGACAAATTCAAATTTTTAAAAAGGGTCTTGATAATGGTGTAGACAATAAAACCAGTTACAAAGGCAATGACTGGAGAAAGAACTAATCCGACAATAATTTTAATAAAGCCAGCATAATGAATGGCATTCACTCCAGCCGATGCAATAGCAGCACCTGCAATTGACCCGATTAACGCATGAGAAGAACTACTAGGTATTCCTACATACCAAGTGACTAAATTCCAAATAATAGAAGAAATCAACGCAGCTAAAATTACCACTTCTCCTTTTGGAAGGGCAATTGGGTCTACGATACCTTTTGTAATAGTCTTAGCTACACCGGTAAAGGAAACCGCACCTAAAAAGTTCATACACGCTGCCATGAGAATGGCTTGTCGAGGCTTTAGAGCCCGAGTTGACACGCTAGTAGCAATAGCATTAGCTGTATCATGAAAGCCGTTAATTAAGTCAAAAATTAAAGCGGCAGCCACAATGAAAATCATGAGTAGAAGAGTTTGGTCCATTTCTTAACTCCCCCTAAGCATTTTTCATGACGATAGAATTTAATGTTTTCGCCACATCTTCACAGAAGTTAATAATTGCTTCCAAATCTTCATAGACAGTTTGGTATCGAATTAAACGGATAGGATCTTCTTCAACTCGGAAAAGTTCTAGTAGAGCTTCTCGGTAAAGATCATCACATTTAGATTCATTTTGTTTAATATTTTTAGAATAATCATTTACTTTTTGTAACTGTTTGTTGAAAATACAATCGACTGCTTCTGCAATATTTTCAGTTGCTTGACAAATTTCAGCAGTCATTTGTGAAATGTAGTCATTTAAGTGAGTCATGTGACAAATTTCAAAGGATAAAGCTGCTTTTTCCATACCGTCTAACACATCGTCTATCCGGTTAGTTAATTCTAACAAATCTTCTCGTTCAATTGGAGTAATGAAGGTATCATTTAATTGAACAATCATTTGATAGACAAAGCCATCTCCTTTAGATTCATACTCATTAACAGTTTGAGCAAAAATAGTGACATCCTCTGGTTTTTCAACAGAGAATGATGAAAAATAGTCTGCCGCCTCTTTGACATTTGTAGTCATATCATGTAACAGTGCACCAAATTGATCTTTCTTATTTCTTGAAAACATAAAACCAATCTCCTATCTTATTCCTATCTTATTTCGTCCTATAAAACTAAAAGCACAAGTCATACTATAGCATATTTTTATGAGAGACTCTATGAAATTTAAGCAAAATTTTCTGAAAGGTTGAGTTTATAAACATGTTCTGTTAATCGATTTACCTTACAAGGATTTCTTGTCAAAATAAAAAGCTTATTTCTTTGTTTTTTCAAAAGGATTAAAGTTAGTGAGAGTATGAACAAAAATAAAATAAGGGTTATTTTAATGTCATTCAATTCAGAGAAATATGAGGAAAAATAAAAAAGACAAGGATAATCGTTCATTTATCCTTGTCTTTTTTGACTTATTTTTTATTAGGTCGTTGTTGTTTACCTGCATTTCGACCTTTGCTTTGTTTGTTTTTAGATTGGTTTATCCCTTGTTTAACTGATGCTTGACTAGCGCGTTTTTTATTAGGAGTCGTCACTGTTTTAGGAACTTTTGGTGGATTTTTTTTGAATTCTTCATCCACTTGTTTTTTAATTCGTGGTTTTTGATAGAAAGTAGTAATAACTGTTTGAATAATACTAACTAAACCACCAATCATCCAGTAAAGTGTCACCCCTGCTGGTGCTCTAAAGGACATCATCACAATCATCATAGGAGACATAAACATCATGGTCTTCATTTGTTTTTTCTGTTCTTCAGGCACACCGTATAACATAATGTAACTTTGAATTAAATAAGCAAAACCTGCAATCACAGTGAACATTAGATTAGGTTTTCCTAATGAGGCACCTAAGAAAGTAGCATGTTCAATGTTAGGGGCATATTTAATGGCAAAGAAAAGAGCAGTAAAGATAGGCATTTGAATAAGAAGAGGTAAACATCCCATTCCGCCAAACATACTTAGACCATTCTCTTTATAAAAACGTTGTAATTCCATAGCAGCTTCACGTTGTTCTTCAGGAGAAGTAGCTTCTTTTTGCTTCGCTTGGATTCCTTCCATGTGAGGTTTTAGGTATTGCATTTTTTCTGACATGTAGGTAGATTTTTTTGTTTGATAAAGCATTAAAGGCATTAAAATAGCTCTAACTACAATAGTTAGTACAATAACTGCCACACCATAACTTCCAAATGTATCTACAAACAATTGGATAATATGGTTCATAGGTTTTACTAATAAATTAAAGACCCAACCTTCACCAGTGGGTTGTCCAAGTTTAGGTCCGCTTTTATAGGTTTGGACACAACCTGATAAGGTAAATAAAAGACCAACTAAACCTGAGGCAAATAGCCATTTTTTGATTTTTTTCATTGAATTCTTCCTTTTACATAAATTTAGTTACACAATCAATACTATAATCGATTATAGCTTTCATTTCAACGTTATAATAGTAAAGAGTTGTTAATAGTAAGTGACGCCAAATTTTTTTCTGACGGTTAATGAGTCATCTTCAGTGATGTCACAATAATCTACATGAGCACTAGGGGAGGGAGAGGCTTGGACTTTATTGATAAAGCGGTCAATAGAGGTG
Organism: Vagococcus humatus; assembly: GCF_003950325.1. Classification (GTDB taxonomy): domain Bacteria; phylum Bacillota; class Bacilli; order Lactobacillales; family Vagococcaceae; genus Vagococcus_C; species Vagococcus_C humatus. The sequence goes on along the minus strand of NZ_PXZH01000001.1, from coordinate 805,104 downwards.
GTAGGTCCTGTTGCTTCGATATAGACTGTACCATCTGGCTCATTTCTGACTAGGCCAGTTATTCCTAGTTCATCTGCTACTAGTTTAGTCATAAAACGAAAGCCCACTCCTTGGACTCTCCCGTGAACAATGATTCGTACTTTTTTCATAAGAAGCTCTCCTTTTTTATTAGGTTTATTTTATTATAAGCTATTTTACCATGTTTTTGCATGAAGAGAATGAACAGACTAGTCGGATAGAATTTGGCATGCTATACTAGGCAAGAATTGGAGGTAGAAGTCATGGAAGTTATTACATCAACTAAAAACCAAACAGTTAAAGAAATTAAAAAATTAGCTAAAAAAAAATATCGAGATCAAACCAATACCTATGTCATTGAAGGGTTTCATTTAATCGAAGAAGCTATTCAATATAACCAACCCCTTAAAAAATTAGCAGTGACGCCATCTGTTTTTGAAACAATCCAAGAGGTAGAGCTATTTGCCTCTGTTTTAGAGTCTTTACTTGTCGTAGATGAACTAGTTTTTCAAAGTATGTCTACTTTACCAACCCCTCAAGGAATATTAGCTGTAGTAGATAAGGAGAAGGTCAATCAAGCCATTTCTTTAGACGGACCTTTTATTATGTTAGATCAAGTACAAGATCCAGGAAATATTGGGACAATTATTCGAACTGCTGATGCAGCAGGTTTCTCAGGAGTTATTCTAGGAGAAGGATGTGCAGATATTTATCAGCCTAAAGTAATGCGGGCTATGCAAGGGAGTCATTTTCATCTTCCTATTTATCAACAAGCGTTAGAGCCTTTTGTTAAGACATTACAACAAGCAGATTATACTGTCTATGCAACGGCTCTTGATTCCCAGGCTAAGTCCTACCGCGAAATGATTTCTAAAGAAAAATTAGCGATTATTATGGGAAATGAAGGACAAGGTGTGTCGGATTCTTTACTATCTTTAGTGGATCAAACGGTTTACATACCAATGCCTGGTCATGCAGAATCTTTAAATGTTGCAGTAGCAGCAGGTATTGTCATGTTTCAAGTTATTAAATGATAATAGTTGTCATTTATTACGAAATGATTAATTTTGTCAAAGTATCTAGCTTTTTAAAATAAAGGATGCTATTATGATGTCACTGAAAAAAAGATAAAAAAATCTACATTAATTGAGGATGATAAGATGAAACAAACTTGGCGTAATGATGAAGAATATATGTCATATGTAGGAGATTTATTAGAAACAGAAGACGTCCAAAAATTAAGTGAAATCACTCAACACTATTTCTCAACACGATTAGAGCATTCAATTAGTGTTTCATATTTAAGTTATAAATTAGCTAAAAAATGGAATGGAGATGCTCGTTCAACAGCTCGGGCAGGCTTATTACATGATTTATTCTTCTACGATTGGCGAGTAGAGAAGTTTGACGAAGGCAGTCATGCTTATATCCACCCAAGAGTAGCCGTTAAAAATGCTGAAAAAATTACAGAATTAAACGATTTGGAAAAAGATATTATTTTAAAACATATGTGGTTAGCAACGATTGCACCACCTAAATATAAAGAGAGCTATATTGTCACTTTTGTGGATAAATATTGTGCCATCAGTGAAGTAGTTAAACCTAATTTCAAGTCGTTGAAACAAAAATTTTCCACCTTCTTTGGATTTGCTCAAAGCGAAGGTTAATACTGAGAAAGTAGCCAATTTGCTTATTGGCTACTTTTTTATATAATAAAGACAAGAGACTGTAAAAGAGAGGATGCATCTGAATGAAAGAAGATGATTGTAGACTTGAAGACTTTAGGCTATGTCCAAAGTTTGAACAAGCCTTTGCAATACTTGGAAAACGCTGGAATGGATTAATTATTGACGTGTTACTGCTTGAAGGCCCTCAACGTTTTGGGATACTTGCAGCGAAAATTCCTAGTTTAAGTGACCGAGTGCTAGTTGAGCGGTTAAAAGAATTGGAATTAAACGGAATTGTTAGCCGAAATGAAGACGAGATAAATTGTAAAAAAGTGGTCTATCAGTTGACAGAAAAAGGTCAGGAATTAGAACCAGTTATGCGTGAAGTTCAAAAATGGGCAGAGAAATGGGTTGTTTTACAAGAAGAAAGTTGACCGTTGGGGTTTATTCTTGTAAACTATAAGTAATACTTAAGTTATAACTTATCAATTTAATAGACTTAATAACAAAGATAGAAACTAGTAAATTACAAGTCAGTTGTTCAGGGAGATTTATCATAGACTGGAAGTAAATCCAATGTGACGTAATTGAATTCATTTCTAGAGTTGCCTAGTGATATAAAATTAGGCCGGCATGATATGTCGTTAATAAAAGAGTGTGTTGTAAGAGTAATCTTATAACAAATTAGGATGGTACCGCGAAGACTCGTTCCTTTCATTAGGAACGGGTTTTTTTGTGGCTTATTTAATAAATAAGAACTATTGTGATGAACAGAAAGGAAATAACTACTATGTCATTGAAAAAGCAGCTAGAAGCATTACGAGATGAAACGTTGCAAAAAATTGAACAATCAGAAGCGCTTCAAGAATTAAATCAAATTCGTGTGGAAACTTTAGGTAAAAAAGGTCCAATTACAGAGGTATTAAGAGGAATGAAACATCTTTCTGCAGAAGAAAGACCTGTTGTAGGAAGTTTTGCCAATGAAATTAGAGATCATTTAACTGAAAGTATTGAAGAGAAAAAAAGAGAGTTAGAAGAATTAGCTTTAAATGAAGCATTAAGAAAAGAAACCATAGATGTAACATTACCTGGTAAACAAATTCATGAAGGAACTTCTCATATTTTAACTCAAGTTATGGAAGAAATAGAAGAAGTTTTCTTAAATATGGGATATAAAATAGTAGAAGGATCAGAAGTGGAGCAAGATTACTACAACTTTGAGAGAATGAATATTCCCCCTAACCATCCTGCTAGAGATATGCAAGATACGTTTTATATTAGTAACCAGTTATTATTAAGAACTCATACATCACCAGTGCAAGCTCGAACAATGGAAACCCATGACTTTTCTAAAGGACCACTTCGCATGATTAGTCCAGGAAAAGTTTTTAGACGAGACAGTGATGATGCTACCCATAGTCATCAGTTCCATCAAATTGAAGGATTAGTGGTAGATGAAGATATTACAATGGCTGATCTAAAAGGAACTTTGGAAGTGGTGTTAAAACAATTATTTGGAGAAGAAAGAGATATACGTTTACGCCCTAGTTATTTCCCTTTCACTGAACCTTCAGTAGAAGTAGATATTAGTTGCTTCAAATGTGGGGGCGAAGGATGTAATGTTTGTAAAGGGTCTGGCTGGATTGAAGTATTAGGTGCAGGAATGGTCCATCCAAACGTCTTAGAAATGTCAGGCATTGATCCAAGTAAATATAGCGGATTTGCTTTTGGTTTAGGACCAGATAGAATGGCAATGTTAAGATATGGTGTAAATGATATTCGTGCTTTTTATCAAAATGACCGTCGTTTCTTAGAACAATTCAAAATAAAGGAGTTAAACTAAATGTTAGTTTCATATAAATGGTTAAGTCAATATGTTGATTTAAACGGGATTAGCCCAGATGAGTTGGCAGATAAATTATCTCGGACTGGTTTAGAAGTTGAAGGGATAGACACACCACAAGAAGGATTAAAAAAAATTGTGGTAGGAGATGTGAAGGAATGTGTTCCACATCCTAATAGTGATCACTTATCTATTTGTCAAATTGATGTAGGAGAAGAAGAGCTTTATCAAATTGTTTGTGGAGCTCCGAATATTGAAGCAAATAAAAAAGTAATTGTGGCGATGCCTAACTCTCGTATTACAGGCAATCAAAAAATCAAAAAAGGGAAAATGCGTGGAGAAGTTTCTTTAGGAATGGTTTGTTCTTTAGAAGAACTAGGCTACTCTGAAAATGTTATTCCTAAAGCTTATGCAGACGGCATTTATTTCTTGCCAGAAGATGCAACTCCAGGCACACCTGTTTTTAGTTACTTAGATATGGATGACGCTATTATTGATATTTCCATCACGCCTAACCGAGCAGATGCTTTAAGCATTCGCGGAGTAGCTCATGAAGTGGCGGCGATTTACCGAAAAGATGTTTGTTTTGGAGAAAGAAAATTAGTAGAAGATAAAGAAGACAATATTACTTCCCATTTAGATGTAACAGTCTTAAACCCAGAAGAGGTAACTAATTACCGAATGAGAATGGTGAAAGATGTTAAGGTCAAAGAAAGCCCTCAATGGCTACAAAATGTTTTGATGAATGAAGGCATTCGGCCGGTTAATAACATTGTGGACGTAACGAATTACGTGTTACTTTTATTTGGTCAACCTTTACATGCTTTTGATTATGAGAAAATGGCTAGTCAAAAGGTAGTTGTTAGACGAGGAGAAGAAGGGGAACAATTAGTGACCCTTGACGGTGTGGAAAGAGCACTAACTTCTGATCATATTGTTATTACTAACGGAGAACAACCAATAGCTCTAGCAGGGATTATGGGCGGTTTAGATTCAGAAATTACTGAAACTACTCAGACTGTAGTAATTGAAGCAGCTACTTTTGACCCAGCTATCACCCGATTAGCAGCTAAAGATTTTGCTTTAAGAAGTGAGTCAAGCAGTCGCTTTGAAAAAGGAGTCAATTTACAAACGGTTGAAGAAGCTCTATCTTTTGCTGCAAGTTTAATGGCAGAATTAGGCGAAGGCACTGTTTTAGCAGGTGAAGTCGTTGCAACAGAAGATTTAGGAAAAGATGAAGTAGTAACGATTACACAAGACAAGATTAACCGAGTACTTGGCACAAACTTAACAAAAGAAGAAATCCATGAAATTTTCCTTGCTTTAGGTTTTGAAGTAGCCTTAGCAGGTGAAACTTATACAGTAACTATTCCACCTAGACGTTGGGATATTCAAATTGAGGCAGATTTAATTGAAGAGGTAGCTCGTATTTACGGTTATGATCGTTTGCCTTCTACTTTGCCAAAAGGAACTTATGTGTCAGGTGGATTATCTAACCAACAACAGTTTGAACGAAATATTCGTCAAGTGTTAGAAGGTAGTGGGTTAACAGAAGCGATTAGTTATGCGTTAACTACTGAAGAAAAAGCTTTACATTTTGTAAAAAATGCCGCTCCACTTGTTAGCTTACAAAGTCCAATGAGTGAAGATCACCGAGTATTACGCCAAAATTTAATCACTAGTCTATTAACAGATATTCAGTATAATGTGGCAAGAAAAAATACTGACTTGGCTTTCTACGAAATGGGAAATATATTTATCAGCCAAGGAGAAAGTGATTTACCTAAACAAATGAAACATGTTGCTTTAGCTATGACAGGTTTATGGCAACAGAATAGCTGGCAAGTTTCTAAAACAGCCGTTGATTTTTATTTGTTAAAAGGGATTCTTGAAAATCTAATGAGCTCGATTGGTTTAGATAATAAAGTGGTTTTCCAACCGACTCAAGCTTATCCAGAACTACATCCTGGTCGTAGTGCAGAATTACTAGTAGAGGGGGAAGTTATTGGGGTAATTGGTCAAGTTCACCCATTAACTGGAAAAGCTTATAATATTCCTGAAACTTATGTAGCTGAATTAGATTTAGAGGGACTGTTTAATAAAAATCGTCAAGGAATTGATTTCCAAGCAGTTGCTAAATTCCCAGCTATGAAACGAGATATTGCACTTTTAGTTAGTTCTGAAGTTACCAACCAACAGTTGCTTGAAGTAATTCAAAAACAAGGTGGTAAATTCTTACAACAAGTTGAGTTGTTTGACGTGTTCCAAGGAGAAAAATTAGGTTTAGGCAAAAAATCAATGGCTTATTCATTGACTTTCCAAAACCAAGAAGCAACATTAACGGATGAAGAAGTAAATAGTGCGATGAAACAAGTAGAGCTAGGATTAGTTGAAGCCTTTCATGTGGAAGTACGCTAATAAGTCAAAAAGAGAAAGAAGAGATCTTCTTTCTCTTTTTTATTAAGCTTTGTCGAAAAACTTGAAACTTATTTGGAAAAAAGGGAAAATAGAAAGAGATACGAAAAGAAATAAGAGGTGAGGTTATTATGTCACAGACAGATGCTATTGGTTTTATTGACTCTGGTGTAGGTGGCTTAACTGTTGTGAAAGAAGCATTAAAACAACTTCCAAATGAACGAGTTTTTTATTTGGGAGACACTGCCAGATGTCCTTATGGGCCAAGACCTAAAGAGCAAGTGATTAAGTTTACATGGGAAATGACTAACTTCTTATTAGATAAACAGATAAAAATGTTAGTGATAGCTTGTAATACAGCAACCGCTGTTGCTTTAGAAGATATTAAAAGAAAACTAGATATTCCAGTTGTCGGAGTTATTTTGCCAGGATCAAGAGCTGCCCTTAAAGCGACAGATAATCAAAAAATTGGGATTATCGGCACGCAAGGAACAATTAAAAGCGAAGCTTATCATGAAGCAATTCGAAAAAAATCTCCACAAACAGAGTTAGTCGCTTTAGCTTGTCCTAAATTTGTTCCAATTGTAGAAAGTAATCAATACCGCTCAGCTGTTGCTAAAAAAGTGATTGCGGAAACATTAAAACCTATTAAGGAACAACAAGTGGATACCTTAGTTTTAGGATGTACACATTATCCTTTACTACGTCCGTTAATTCAAAATTTTATGGGAAGTGACGTTACTTTAATCGATTCTGGTGCTGAAACCGTTAAAGATGTAAGCACCTTGCTAGACTATTTTGATTTAGCAGCACCGCCAGTTTCAGGTAAACCGGTGCATGAGTTTTACACTACAGGCTCAGTTAAAATGTTTAGAGAAATCAGTGAAAATTGGTTAAATCTAACAGAGATGAACATTCAAAAAGCTAATTTAAAAAACTTTAAAATAGAGGAAGATAATTAATGAGACATGACGGAAGACAGGCCAATCAATTACGGTCTATTCAAATAAAAACAGATGTTTTAAAATACGGTGAAGGCTCTGTATGGATTGAGTTTGGAGATACAAAGGTATTATGTGTAGCTACAGTGGAAGAAAAAGTTCCCCCTTTTTTAAGAGGAGGAGGTACAGGTTGGGTTACAGCAGAGTACAACATGCTACCAAGAGCTACAGCAACACGTAATATTAGAGAAAGAGCCAAAGGGAAAATTACTGGCAGAACTATGGAAATTCAACGTCTGATTGGTCGTTCTTTACGAGCAGTTGTCGATTTAGAAAAACTAGGAGAACGTTCCATTGTAGTAGACTGTGATGTAATTCAAGCGGATGGAGGCACTAGAACCGCTAGTATTACAGGCGCTTTTGTGGCACTAAAATTAGCCATTAAACAATTAATTGAAACAGGAGAGTTAAAAGAGTCTCCAATCAAAGAACATTTAGCAGCTATTAGTGTCGGACTGTTACCTACAAGAGAAGCGATTTTAGACTTAGACTATGAAGAAGATTATGCAGCTTACGTGGATATGAATGTGGTTATGACAGAATCTGGTCAGTTTGTTGAAGTCCAAGGAACAGGAGAAGAAGCCACTTTTTCAAAAGAGGAACTGAATCAGTTGCTTGGTTTAGCTGAAACAGGTGTAGCCCAATTAATCGACTTGCAAAAAAAAGTCTGTTTAACCAATGAACTCCGTCAAAAAGAACCAGTGGAGACAAAAGTGATGGTGATTGCGACTAAAAATCAGGGAAAAGCTAAGGAATTTGAAGCAATTTTTGCTGAACAAGGCTACCAAATTAAAACCTTGTTAGACTATCCTGAAATACCTGATGTAGTAGAAACAGGTCATACTTTTGAAGAAAATGCTCGTTTAAAAGCGGAAACTATTGCGAACACCTTAAACTGTCCAGTATTGGCAGATGATTCAGGTTTAATGGTGGATGCTTTAGGAGGACGTCCTGGTATTTTTTCAGCTCGGTTTGCTGGGGAGGATAAAAGTGATGCTGCTAATAATGCTAAATTATTACACGAGTTAACAGATGTTCCAAAAGAAAAAAGAACGGCTCGTTTCCACTGTACTTTAGTTTTAGCTGCACCTGGAAAAGAAAGTTTAGTTGTGTCAGGTGAAGTTTTAGGTCGAATATTAAGTATTCCAAGAGGAGATAATGGTTTTGGTTATGATCCTTTATTCTACGTCCCTTCTTTGGATAAATCTATGGCAGAGTTAGCATCTCATGAAAAAAATCAAATCAGTCACCGAGCTAAAGCTATTGAAAAATTAGCAGGAAGTTTAGAAAGCTGGTTGTAAAGAAAGAGAGGGATTTGATGAAATTATTAGTGGTAAGTGATAGTCACGGCGACCGGGAAGTTTTAGAAAATTTAGTGACAACTTATAAAGACGAAGTAAGTCATATGTTTCATTGCGGAGACTCAGAATTAGATCCTAACGATCCTGTTTGGCAACATTTTACAGTTGTCAAAGGAAATTGTGACTATACTTCAGCTTATCCAGATCAACAATTGGTAGTTTGTGAAGATGAACGGGTTTTTATAACACATGGCCATTTGTATCAAGTCAGAACTACCTTGAATCCGTTGTTTTATTCAGCTAAAGAAGAACAAGCATCAATTATTTTGTTTGGCCACACTCATCAGCTGGCTGCAGAGTATGTTGATAACTGTTTAATCTTGAATCCAGGAAGCATTCGACTGCCAAGGGGAAAATATTTAATAAAAACCTATGCAATTATTGAGTGCAATGAAAAAGATTATCAGGTACAATACTATGATGAGACTCAAAGAAAAATTCCTGATTTAGTGTTTACTTTCAAAAAAGACGCATTCTAGAAGTAACATGTGGGGAAAGAGGAGGAAGTTTGTAGTGATTGGAAATTCAGTGAAGCAATTGATTTTGGAAAATGAAGCAGATTTCTTAATACCAGATGAAAAAGTAGCACATGTGATGGATATCAATCCATTAAATCATGCCTTTTTAGTCTTAGCTAATGTTCGGTATTCCAAAATTCCTGTATTGAATAAACAAGGTCAATTTGTTGGGTTAATTGGGTTGTCTGATATTGTGAACGCCATGTTTGATGTGACTTCTATTAATGCAGACAAATTAAATGATTACTACGTTAAAGATTTTATGGAAACAGGGGTTAAAACCATTCAACGTCCCTATGATATTGAATATTTACTTCATCTTATGGTTGATTCTGCTTTTGTTCCAGTGACTAACCAAGATAATTATTTAGAAGGGATTGTCACCAGAAGGGAAATTTTAAAAGCTGTTAATCATATGGCTCATTCTCTAGAATCCCAGTACGATGTAGAAAAAAAAGAATTAAAAGAGATTAGCCGTCAGTATTTTGGCTAACCATCATAAGCTAGTTATGTAAAAAGTCCATCTTGTTAAATTCATGTTATGTGAATTCAACAGGATGGACTTTTTTATTTAAACATTAAGCAGTAGGTAAAAACGGCTGAGGTATGTCAATACCTGCTTCAGTTAAAGCCTGCATATAAGCGGCTAGAAAGTCTGCTTGTACTTTAAACTGTGCGCCGTTTAAGGTATACATCATCACTTTAAAAACTACTTGGCCATTTCCAAGATCTGACAAGCCTAATAAAACAGGAGAAGTGGTAATTTCTGGATAGTTTGGCAATAGTTCCTGATTAGTCGTTTGAATAATTTGACTGACTTTTTCAATATCAGCAGAAGGTTTTAAATGGATTTGAATAAGTGCTCGCATGTCAGAGCGAGATTTATTGCTAACAATCAAGATTTGTCTATTGGGAATAAAATGGACTGTGCCATCTGGACCTTTAATTTGGGTGGTTCTTAAGCCAACAGCTAAGACTGTTCCTTCATAGTTTTCAATTTGAACATAATCTCCTACATCCATTTGTCTTTCTAAAATGATAAAAAAGCCAGTTAATAGATCATTAATAAAACCCTGAGCACCAAGACCAATAGCAATACCGGCAATTCCAGCCCCAGCAATCAGTGAGCTGACTGGTACCCCAACAATAGTTAAAAGAGTGTAGGCTAAAATAAAATAAAGAAGATAAATAAACGTATTATGAGTTAACTTTTGTAAAGTTTCAATTCGATTGGTACTGTAGGCAGGATTATTATGATACTTTTTAAACCCTTTTTCAATCAGTGTTGTCCCTACTTTTTTAATAATAAGTAAAATAACTAAAGAAATAGCTAATGAAATGCCTTTAGAAATTAAACTGCTTAAAATGTTATCCCAATTAATACTTTGCCAGTAACGACTAAAGGCGCTCATTTTTTTGGCGGTTTCTTCTACAATCGCGTTAGGATCTAGATCACTGCTATCCGTTGTAGTTGCCACCCCAATGAACCAGTTGCTAGTCATAGAATCATCCTTTCTTGGTAAACTAATTCCAGTATAACAAAATACCAGAGATAAAAAAATAAATTTAAAGCAGGATAAGTAGGATATAGCTAGCAATATTCGTTGAGAAAATAGAATATTGGTGTTATGCTAATACTATAATTAAAGTCTTTTAAGAAGAGAGGAATATGTTTATGACAGGTGGAGAAGTCGCTGCTTTAATTGCCGCTGTAGCCTTTGTCGTGCTTGTAGTAGTTGTTGCAGTTGCGGGGATGATGATTATTCCAAAAATGAGCAAGACCTTAGATAAAACTAACCAAGCCGTAGATGAAGCAACTCGTATGATGAGTCAAACAAGTCAAACCATTGAGATTCTGTCAAAAGATGTTGAGGTATTGATGCATCAAGTGGAAGACTTATTAGTGAAAAGTAATGATTTATTAGATGATATTAATGAAAAAGCTGAAACCATTCATCCGCTGTTTGAAGCAGTGGGAGAAGTAGGCGAGAGTGTTTCAGAATTAAATGAATCTGGCAGAAATGTGGCTTCAAAAGTGACAGCCTTTAGTAGTAATGCTGCCAAAGCAACAGTGATAAGTAAATTTGGTAAAACTATTTTAAATACGTTGAATAAAAAATAAAGGAGATGGACTAATGAGTAAAAAATCAACAGGATTTTTATTAGGAACACTAGTTGGAGGTACAGCAGCAGCTCTAACTGCTTTATTATTAGCACCTAAATCAGGGAAAGATTTACGAGACGATTTAAAACAACAATGGACAGATTTAAGTGAACAAGAATTAACTGAGCAAGCCGCAGAAATGTTTCAACGGGTAAAACAACAAGCAGGGGATACTTTAGATAAAGTTAAAGGAGACTCTGAAGACGTTTGGTCATCTGTTAAACGAGAAGCAACTGAAGCTGGTGAAGAGGTAATAGAAGATAGCTTAGATATAGAAGAGGATTGGCTAGATCGAATGGCTGAGGAACAAGAAGCAGCTGAAGATATTATTTTAGACGTAGCTGAAGTAGTAGAAGATGCGACTATTGCTAAAAAAGTGGAACTAGAAGACGAATTGAAACAAGTAGATGATCCTCAACTATCAGATGAAACAGAGACAGTAGTTGATTCTGAACAAGAAGAAGAGCTAAAAGAAGAAGATTTTACTTCTATCGCTGAATCAGAAGAAGAAAATAATTAGTAGTAATAAAAATATCCCCTTTAAGTTTTAAACTTAAAGGGGATATTTTTTTATCCGTCAGTGATTATTCAATAATTTTTAATTCTTTTGGTGTTTTAGTAAATGGTACACAACCATCTTTTGTTACAAATACACAATCTTCAATTCGAACTCCTACTTCGTTAGGAATATAAATACCAGGTTCAATAGAGAAACACATACCTTCGCGGATAATCATGTCATTACCTTCTACAATAGATGGAAACTCATGACAAGTTGTTCCAATACCGTGACCTAAGCGGTGGTTAAAGTATTCTCCGTAACCATAAGAACTAATCACATCTCTTGCAATTTTATCTAATTCACTTGCTTTAATACCAGGTTTGACTGCTTGTTGAGCAGCTAATTGAGCTTCTAAGACAATGTTATAAATTTTTTCTTGGAATTTAGTTGGTTCTTTGTAGCTGATTGTACGAGAAGCATCACTACAGTAGTTTTTCCAAATAACTCCTAAGTCAAATAAAACTAGTTCGTTAGGTTTAACTGTATTGTCAGATGGCACTCCATGAGGGCTAGCTGCATTAGCGCCTGCTAAAACGATGGTATCAAAACTCATTTTTGAAACACCTTTACGTTTTAGTTGATATTCAATTTCTGCTACGATATCAAATTCTTTTGCTCCATTTTTAATAGCATTGAATCCAACTTCAAAGGCAAAGTCAGCCCAATCTCCCGCTTCCATCATTAATTGTTTTTCAGTTTCAGATTTAATCAGAAGCATTTCTTCAATACAAGGTGTTAAATCTCCATCAAATAAAGCAGTGTCAAAAGAGTGTTTTAACGCTTCATAGTTTCTAACAGGTAATGAGTTTTTTTCAATAGCAAAGTGTTTAATAGTAGATACCCGTTTTTTTAGTTCATCTGCAATAATTGCCCAAGGATTTTCAGAATCTTGGTAACCTACAACATCATAAGAAAAACCAGCATGTTTAGCATCTTCTACTTCAAGTGCTGGTGTAAATAAAAATGGATCAGCTTCTAAAGGAACAAATAAAGCTAATATCCGTTCGTGAGGGTCACTTACATGGCCGGAAAAATAAGCTACATGTGTCGGTTCAGAAACATAAGCCACATCCATATTATTTTTTGCCATCCAGTTTCTTAAATTTTCTAATTTTTGTTTGTTCATCAAACAACCTTCTTTCTGTATAAGTCCCTTGTTATCTAAATTCTAACATATTTTTAATAAAAGGCTAAACATTTCTCTCGAATGACACATTTTAATCTCTTTCTGATAATTTTCATGAAAAAAGAAATAAAAACGCTTGCATATGTCAATGAAATTTGCTAATCTAATCTATGAGGAAATGTAAATGATTTTTTCAGAAAATGATAAATTCAAACCGATAATGAAAGAAGAGGAAAAACTTATGGAAAGACAAACTATTACCATTTATGACGTGGCGAGAGAAGCTGGAGTTTCAATGGCAACTGTTTCACGTGTTGTTAATGGTAACCCAAATGTGAAGCCAGCTACCCGCAAGAAAGTATTGGAAGTGATTGAACGTTTAGATTACCGTCCTAATGCTGTGGCAAGAGGATTAGCTAGTAAGAAAACTACAACGGTTGGTGTAATTATCCCAGACGTGAGCAATATTTTCTTTTCATCTCTTGCAAGAGGAATTGATGATGTAGCGACTATGTATAAATATAACATTATTTTAGCTAACTCTGATGGAGATGACCAAAAAGAAATTCAAGTGCTAAATAATTTACTAGCTAAACAAGTAGACGGAGTTATCTTTATGGGAATGCATATTACTGATGCATTACGTGGAGAATTTTCTCGTTCTAAAACACCAGTCGTTTTAGCTAGTTCCATTGATCCAGATGATCAAGTAGGTTCTGTTAACATTGACTACAAATCAGCAACAAAAGAAGCCGTTCAGCTATTAGCTGATCATGGACATCAAAACATTGCCTTTGTAAGTGGCTCATTGTTAGATCCAATTAACGGCAAAGAACGTTTAATTGGCTATAAAGAAGCGTTACAAGAAAATGAATTAAAATACACTGAAGGTCTTGTCTTTGAAACAAAATATGAGTACAAATCAGGAGAACAATTAGCTGAACGTATTTTAAATTGTGGTGTAACAGCAGCTTACGTAGTAGATGATGAATTAGCTGTTGGTTTAACCAATGGATTAACAGACCGAGGAATTAAGATTCCAGAAGATTTTGAGCTAATTACAAGTAATAACTCTTTACTAGCAGAAATTGCTCGTCCAAGTTTAACATCTATTTCTCAACCACTTTATGATATAGGTGCTGTTTCAATGCGTCTATTAACCAAATTAATGAATAAAGAAGAAATTGATGAAAAAACAGTTGTTTTACCACATACTATTATTCAACGTGATTCAACTAAAGCTTAATTAAACCAAAAACACTAACTAGGTGATTATCTTTTAAACTCAGTCATAAGTTTAAAGGTGTTAACCAGTTAGTGTTTTTTTGTTAAGTATTTTTATTGTCAGAGTTGTTAGATGTATTAGGTGTTTCTTTTTTTGTTCGATCTTCCTTATCAGTTTTATCTTCTTTCGTTTTAGGAAGAACAGGTTTAGGAGCTTTTTTCCAAGCTTCTTCGTAATCTTTTTCTGTTCCACCAAGTCCAAAGTGATAGCTAGAATTGTCAGGTCCTCCTGTTGCATAGTAGGAGGTGATCTCTTTACCAGGAACTTTTTTCAGTTGTTCTTTATACATCATATCCCCTAGTTTTTGACCAGTAAAATCGGATACTTTTGCTTGAATAACACTGTCATCTAATTCAAATTTTTGATGAGTGGCCATTAAATCAGGATTTACTTCATAAGCACCATAAGCTAAGTAGGCCCAGTATTTCATATTGTTATTGCCCCATGATTCATACATGGGAGTATTGTCATCAATCCCAATCCAAGTGCTTAAAGTAACAGTAGGCGTAGAAGCTGTAAACCAAAAATCTTTAAAATCTTCAGAGGTTCCTGTTTTACCTACCCAATCTGCTTGAGCTAAGTATGGATTAAGAGCATTCAGTGTGTTTCTAGCTTCTGTTCCTGTTCCTGAACGTAAAACATCTCGCATCATGTCTGCCATAATACTAGCAGCAGCTTTAGAATAAACTTCCACTGGTTCATTTTTTTGTTCAAAAACAACTTGTCCGTCTTTATCCGTAATCTTACTAATTAAATAACCTTCTAAGTAATTACCTTGATTAGCCAAAGTCTGATAGGCATTGGTTTGTTCATAAACAGTTAAACCATAATCGGTACCACCTACAGGCAAGGATTCGTATTTGAATTCATGCTCATCAAGTTTAATATTCATTTTATCAAAATACTTTTTAGGATCGGTTACATTGAGTAACTCATCATAAAGGTTGACAACAGGAATATTATCTGACACTTTTAAAGCGTCTCGTGCTGATTTAAAGCTATTACCTGATTGTCCGCCAAAGTTAGTTAAGGTTTTCCCATCTCGGTATTTACGAGGAAAATTAGATAACTGGGACTCAGATCCAATTAACCCAACGTCTAATGCAGGTCCATAAGCTAAAATCGGTTTAATGGTAGAACCTGGAGAACGTCTTGTTTGAAAGGCATGGTTATTTTGGTTTTCTGTATAGTTACGACCTCCCACAAAAGCAAGAATTTTACCTGTTGGATTTTCCATTAAAATACTTCCTGTTTCAACAGGTTTTCCCCGACCATCATCTAGTAAGTATCCATAAGTTTGGGTATAAATTTGCAATTGATTGTACAAATGCTGATCAATGGTAGTTTCTACTGTGTAACCATTTCTTCTTAGTTCTCGTTCCGCTAATTTGAAATATTTTTTCCAAAGGGTTGGATTTTTTTCAATGTCTTCCGTAGATAAATCATCATTTTTATAAAAAGTAGGCATTAACTTTTTAACTGCTTCATCTTGAACGGTATAGTATAAAAAGCCATTTTGTTCACCTGTTAAGTCTTCTTTAGGAAGAAAATGCTGAGTTAAATCCACTTGTTTTGCTGCTTCGTATTCTTTTTTAGATAAATATTCTTTTCGGTACATATTAAATAGAACTTGGTCTTTCCGTTTTAAGCCGTAAGACAAATCTTTTTTTAATTCTCCTGTATTTTCATAGGGAGAATAGCTAATCGGACTTTGAGGTAAGCCAGCGATAAAGGCTGCTTCTGGTGGAGTCAAATCTTTCGCTTGTTTACCAAATATTCCTTTAGCTGCTTCTTCTACTCCAGCGATGTTTTGCCCTTTATTGTTTCGACCAAAAGGGGAAACATTTAAGTAGGCTGTGATGATTTCATCTTTAGAAAAATACTTTTCTAATCGGAGTGCTAAAAGTAATTCGTTGGCTTTTCGTTTAAAGGTAGTTTCACTAGTCAACACTTGTTGTTTCACTAATTGTTGGGTAATAGTAGAACCACCAGAACTTCCACCAAAACCTGTTACATCTGACACCAAAGCTCGTAAAATAGCTTTAGGAACAATCCCTTTATGCTCATAAAAGTATTCATCTTCAGTTGAGACTAAGGCTTGTTTGACTAAAGGTTGAATATCTTTAGAAGGAATGTTTCTTCTAATTAAATCAGAGCGGATGTCTGCAATTTTTTCATGATTAGAATAGGTAAAGTTTGAAATAAGTTCCACATCGTTAATTTGTTCTTCTAATTCATGTTTGGTTGGTACTTCTGTATCTGACACTAAGTAGGCAAAATAGCCTGTTCCAATTCCTAGACCTAGCATGCCTCCTAAAAAAAGCAAAACAATTAAAGTCAGAAAAAGTGAACGTACAACGCTAAAAAACACATTCACATAAAAAAAATTAGAGGAGCTTTCATCTTCCAGTTTAGTAAAAAACAATTGCTTTTGTAAGTGAGATAAAGCTTTTTTTAAACGAGTGGCAAAGCTCTCTTGTTCACCCAAAGAGGTCCACCTCGACTTTCTATAGTGATATCCGTCATATTATATCAAAAAAATAAATGACTGACTAGGTTATTCACTGTTTATCTACAGAAACCACCCCCTTAAAGCAAGATGGTTGTGTAGTTGTAAAAACTATCATACAATTTAAGAGATAGAATAGGAGGAAGATGCATGTTAATAGGATCTCATGTTAGTATGAGTGGTAAAAAAATGTTGTTAGGTGCAGCGGAAGAAGCCGCTAGTTACAAGGCTAGTACTTTGATGATTTATACCGGTGCTCCGCAAAATACTCGGCGAAAAGATATTAGTGAAATGAAAATACCAGAGGGCCAACTATTTATGAAGGAACATCAATTGTCTCATTTAGTGGTGCATGCCCCTTATATTATTAATTTAGGCAATGTTAAAAAGCCTGAAAATTTTGCTTTTGGTGTAGAATTTTTAAAACAAGAGATTGCTAGAGCAGAAGCTTTAGGAGCTACCCAAATTACAATGCATCCAGGGGCTCATGTAGGAGAAGGAGCAGACCTGGCTATTGAACAAATTATTAAAGGCTTAAACGAAGCTCTTACTGAGGAACAAATTCCGCAAATTGCTTTAGAAACCATGGCGGGTAAAGGAACAGAAGTAGGCAGAACTTTTGAAGAACTTGCCCAAATCATTCAAGGGGTTAAGTTACAAGATAAATTATCCGTTACATTAGATACTTGTCATATTCATGATGCTGGGTATAATGTGTCAGATTTTGACCAAGTGTTAACAGAGTTTGATAAAGTGATCGGCTTAGACCGGTTAAAAGTTATCCATGTAAATGATTCTAAAAATGAACAGGGAGCTCATAAAGATCGTCACGCTAACATTGGTTTTGGTCATATAGGTTTTGAAGCACTTAACCGAGTTGTTCATCATGAAGCATTAAAGGACTTACCTAAAATATTAGAAACACCTTATGTTGGTGAAGATAGAAAAACAGCTAAACCACCTTATGGTTTTGAGATTGAGATGTTTAAACAACAACAGTTTGATCCAGATATTTTAACAAAAATTGCCGCTCAATAACTTTTTTTACTCATAAAAACAATAAGCTAACAGCTTTTTTGCTTTTTGGGTTTCCAATTCTTGTTTTTTTTAGTACAATTAAGTTTTGAAAGCAGATGTTTACAAGAAAGGAGCGGTGAGATTAGATGAGTACAGGTTGGGTAGTGTTAATTGCCATTATTAGCTTATTAGTCGGCGGTGCTGGCGGATTTTTCCTTGCAAGAAAATATATGGAAGACTATTTACAAAAAAATCCTCCCGTTAATGAGGATATGTTAAGAATGATGATGTTACAAATGGGACAAAAACCTTCTGAAAAAAAATTGCGTCAAATGATGCAAAACATGAAAAGTCAAGCAGGAAAAAATGCCAAGAAAAAGTAACGTTTATTAAGGCTGTTCCAGAATGAAGTCTCAAAACGGGTAGAGAGTGGTCTCGCCCGTTTTTTATTTTATCAACTTAAAAAAAGGAGGGATTTAAAATTGGATATATTTCTAAAACTAAAGTGGTTTTTTAAAAAAGAACGTAAAACTTATTTGATTGGAATTACCAGTTTAGTCGTGGTTTCTATGCTACAAATTATTACACCCTATGTGATTGGTCGTGTAGTAGATGACATTAAAAACCAAGTATTAACGAAAGAAAGACTAATGATGTGGATTGGTTTAATTTTATCTGTTGCCCTGACACAATACGCCTTACGTTATATTTGGCGAACCAATATTTGGGGAGGAGCAGCTCGGCTTGAAAAAACTTTAAGACAGCGTTTATTTCATCATTTTACCCAAATGGATACCACTTTTTTTCAAAAATATCGGACAGGTGACTTAATGGCTCATGCTACTAATGACTTAAATGCCATTCAAAATGTAGCAGGAGCAGGTATTTTAACTTTTGCTGATTCTTTAGTAAATGGTGGAGCAGTAATTGTTGCGATGATATTATTTGTAGATTGGCGTTTAACATTAATTGCCTTGTTACCTTTACCTTTACTAGCGATTACTTCTCAAAAGTTAGGAGAAAGTTTGCATGATGCTTTTAGAGAATCTCAAGAATCTTTTTCTAAAATTAATGACAAGACACAAGAAAGTATTACAGGGATAAAAGTCATTAAAACTTTTGGACAAGAAAAAGAAGATTTAGCTAGTTTTCAAGGAGAAGTAGATCAGGCAATTGTTAAAATTAACCGAGTGAACTTTTTAGATGCCTTACTTGATCCAGCTATTACACTGATTATCGGAGTATCCTACGTATTGACTATTATATTTGGTGGAAAGTTTATTATGGAAGGCAGCATTACGATTGGTCAGTTGATTACGTTTATTGATTATATTTCGATGTTAGTTTGGCCAATGTTTGCGATTGGCCGTTTGTTTAATGTGCTCCAAAGAGGAAATGCTAGTTATGACCGAGTAAGTGAGTTACTCGGAGAACGTTCTAAGATTGTTGAAAAAACTGGAAGTTTAGCTCAACCTGTTAAAGGAGATATTTCTTACGATATCGCTAGCTTTAGTTATCC
The DNA here is from genome assembly GCF_003950325.1 of Vagococcus humatus. GTDB lineage: Bacteria > Bacillota > Bacilli > Lactobacillales > Vagococcaceae > Vagococcus_C > Vagococcus_C humatus. The sequence continues at coordinate 786,099 of NZ_PXZH01000001.1, read as the reverse complement.
TAATAGCCAAAATCATCTAGCTTTACAACAGGTTCATTTTTCTTTACCTAAAGGAAATACTTTAGGAATAGTAGGTAAAACTGGGGCAGGTAAAACTACCTTACTGAAACTCTTGTTAAGAGAGTATGATCAATATACTGGAGAGATTCAATTCGGCCAGCATAATATTAAAGATTATGCTCTAGATAGTTTATTGGCTAGTATTGGGTACGTTCCTCAAGATCATTTTCTTTTTTCAATGAGTATTCGAGATAATATCCGGTTTGCAAGTCCTAAAGCCACGGAAGCACAAGTGGAAAAAGTGGCTAAGTTAACAGCTATTCATGAGGATATTTTAGCTATGCCAGAAGGATACGACACAATGGTGGGAGAACGAGGTGTATCTTTATCTGGGGGACAAAAACAAAGAATTTCAATTGCTAGAGCGTTGTTATTAGAACCAGAATTGTTAATTTTAGATGATGCTTTATCGGCAGTAGATGCTAAAACAGAAGAAAAAATATTATCTAACTTAAAACAAGAAAGACAAAATCAAACGACGATTATTACTGCTCACCGGTTAAGTAGTGTGATGCATGCAAATGAAATTATAGTGATAGATGAAGGACGAATCTCTGAAAGAGGGAATCATGACCAGCTGTTAAAACAAGCTGGTTGGTATAATAAAATGTTTAATGAACAACAGTTAGAAGCTAAAATTGAAGGAGGGGTGTCAAATGAAAGAGGATAAACAATCAGCTTGGGCACGCTCCATTCCTTTAAGAGAACAAAAAGAAATAGTCAAAAGATTACTTCATTACGCTAGACCTTATGCTTGGCAATTTTTATTAGCGATTGTTTGTACATTATTCTTGTCAGTGATTAATATTTTATTACCTAAAATACTCCAAACTTATATGGATAAGTACTTAACTCATTTATCTGCTACTAATCAAATCATCTTCTTTTTTGTTTTGATTTATTTAGCTGCCACAGTAATGAAAGCTTTTGTTTGGTTTTGGCAAGGATTTTTGTTTTCAAAAGCCTCAGTTAATACGTTGCAGCATGTGAGGGTCGCATTATTTGAAAAATTGCATACATTAGGCATGCGCTATTTTGATCAAACGCCAGCAGGCTCTATTGTATCACGAGTAACTAATGACACAGAATCATTGTTCGAATTTTGGAACGTCTTTTTGACCATGTTAACCGCTATTTTTAGTTTAAGTGCTTCTTTAGTTGCTATGTTTCGAGTAAATCCCTCTTTAGCTGTTTTTTTCCTATGGTTTTTACCAGTGTTATTGCTAATTATTTGGTATTATCAAAAATTCAGTTCAAAAGTTTACCGACAAATGCGAGAAAAATTAAGTCAATTAAATACTAAATTAAATGAATCTATTTCAGGTATGTCGATTATTCAACAATTTAGGCAGGAAGAACGCTTAGAACAAGATTTTGATGATACAAATGAGGCTTATTTACGGACTCGTTTTGCTATGATTAGAACTAATTCCTTACTCCTTGCCCCGATTATTAACTTGTTAGTGGCAATTGGTATCTCTTTTGCTTTAGGTTACTTTGGAAAAAGGTCATTAAGTCGGCCAGTTGAAGTGGGGATGGTTTATTTATTTATTTCCTATGTTCGGACAATGTTTCAGCCGATGATTCGCATGATGGACTCTCTTAGTGTGTTTCAAGATGGGATGGTAGCAGGTAGTCGTATTATTAAAATTTTAGATAATCAAGAATTGACTCCTAGACAAAAGGAACAAGCTAACGCAACAATCACTGAAGGGAAGATTGAATTTAAACAGGTTTCTTTTTCCTATGACGGTGAGCACGAGGTGTTAAAAGATATTAGTTTTGTAGCAAATCCTGGAGAAACGGTTGCCTTAGTGGGACATACTGGTAGCGGTAAAAGTTCGATTATTAATGTATTGATGCGTTTCTATGAATTTTCTACCGGAGAGATTTTGATAGATGGTCGAGATATTCGGGAATATCCTATGGAAGAATTGCGAGATAAAATGGGACTTGTTTTACAAGACGCTTTTATGTTTTACGGAGATATCGCAGGGAACATTCGTATGTTAAATACTGACATTACCGATGAAGAGATTCAAAAAGCAGCAGAATTTGTTCAGGCTGATGAATTTATTCAAACCTTACCTGGTGGTTATCATGCTAAAGTGATCGAAAGAGGATCAAGTTATTCTAGTGGACAAAGGCAATTAATTTCTTTTGCCAGAACAATTGTGACAGATCCTAAAATATTAGTGTTAGATGAAGCTACTGCTAGTATTGATACTGAAACGGAAAGTCTCATTCAAGAAGGACTAGCTAAAATGAGAAAAGGTCGGACTACTATTGCGATTGCTCATAGACTGTCTACCATTCGAGATGCTAATTTAATTTTAGTGTTAGAACGAGGCCGAATTGTTGAACGAGGCAATCACGATGAGCTATTGGCTCAAAAAGGTTTGTATTATAACATGTATCAACTGCAAAAAAGTCAACAAGACTCTTAATTTAATCTGTTAATTAAGGAATACTTTCTATTTTGTCTTGATGTTTAGAGAGATGATTTTTTGTAAGCATAACAATAGACAAAGAAAAACAGAAAAGGTAAAGTATATTTAGAAATGAGTGAAGAGGAGATGTCAAATATGCATGATGTAATTGTCATCGGTGCAGGCCCTGGCGGAATGACTGCCGCTTTATATGCTTCCCGTGCCGATTTAGATGTATTAGTGTTAGAACGAGGAATTCCTGGTGGACAAATGAATAACACAGCAGATGTTGAAAACTATCCAGGTGCTGGGATTGTCACAGGTCCTGATTTAGCTCGTAAAATTTATGAAGATTCTACTAATTTTGGGGCGACTCATGCTTATGGTAACGTGACTGGAATTGAAGATCACGGTGATTATAAAGTTGTCCTAACAGATGATAAACAATATGAAACAAAAGCAGTTATTATTGCTTCAGGTTGTGACCACAGACAATTAGGTGTTCCAGGTGAAGAAGATTATAGTGGCCGTGGTGTTTCTTATTGTGCAGTTTGTGATGGCGCCTTTTTCCGTAACAAACATTTAGCAGTTATTGGAGGAGGGGACTCTGCTGTTGAAGAAGGAAGCTACTTAACTCAAATGGCTTCTAAAGTAACCATTGTTCACCGCCGTGATCAATTACGTGCTCAAAAAGTTTTACAAGACAGAGCCTTTAAAAATGAAAAAATTGATTTAGTCTGGAATAAAACAGTTGAAGAAATTGCTGGGGATGATATGAAGGTAACCAAAGTAGTCTTAAAAGATACACAAACAGGGGAACTTTCAGAATTAGCTGTTGACGGAGTCTTTATTTATGTAGGGCTAGATCCATTAACAGAACCATTTAAAACTCTAGGCATTACTAATGAACAAGGTTGGATTCCAACTAATGAAAAAATGGAAACTAGTATACCTGGTATTTATGCCATTGGAGATGTTCGGGAGACTGTTTTACGGCAAATAACCACAGCTGTTGGAGACGGCAGTATTGCAGGTCAAGAAGTCTTTAAATATATTGAAACTTTAACAGATTAACAGACGAAGAAAAAAATCTATGCTAAGCTATAGGGAGAGAAATCTCCCTATTTTTTTTTGAGTAAAGTGGAGTGAAAATGTGGAACGGAGGAAGTCGCTTAAATGAAAAGTTGTGGTGTGATTGTGGAATATAATCCTTTTCATAATGGGCATGCTTATCACTTAGCTCAGGCAAGGGAGTTAACGCAAGCTGAGGTAGTAGTGGTAGTAATGAGTGGTAATTTTGTACAACGAGGAGAGCCTGCCATTTTGGATAAATGGAGGAGAAGTCGTTTAGCTTTAGAATCTGGAGCGGATATAGTAGTGGAATTACCTGTCCACCATGCTGTTCAATCGGCGGACTATTTTGCAACAGGTGGGGTTAAGTTGTTACAAGCTTTAGAAGTAGAGGCTTTGTGTTTTGGCACAGATAGTCAACAATTTACTGATTACCAAAAGTTTGGGGAGTTTGAAAGGAGTCATCAAACAGAAATTGCTGAAGCTTTTCAAAAAATAAAAAATAACGGGATGAGTTATCCTGTGCAAATGACTGAAGTTTACCGAGAATTATTTCCTGAGCTGTCCTTAGATTTTTCTTCTCCTAATCATATTTTGGGTATGAGTTACACAAGAGCGAATTGTTTCTATGAACACCCAATGAAGATTGTCCCTATTGCTAGAAAAGATAGTCATCATCATGGAGAGCAGCTAGATCACCCTGATTTTGCCAGTGGTACAGCCATTAGACAAGCTTGTTATCAGAAAAATTGGGAAGGAATTAAAGGCAGAGTACCAGACAACACTTGGCAAAGCTTACAGAATGCTCCTTTAATGAGTTGGCAGCATTATTGGCCTTTATTAAAGTACCAACTATTAGTTCAACCGGTTGAAGAGCTACAACATATTTATCAGATGGTAGAAGGCATAGAATACCGTTTGAAAGAAAAAGCTAAAGAAGCTGATAGTTTTCAAGAATTTGTTGAATTAGTTAAAACTAAACGGTTTACTTGGACAAGGATTCAACGTTTATGTGTGTATGTCTTATTACAAATGAAAAAAAATGACTTGGCATCACACTTAGATTCGGACTATATACGTATTTTAGGGTTTAACTCTGTAGGACAACAATTTATAAAAGAAAAGAAAAAAAATTGTGGGTTAAAACTAGTAACTAATGTGTCTAAACAAACGGAACAGCTTTTAATGAAAGATATTAAAGCAGGACTTGTTTATCAACAAGGAAGCAGTCAAATAGCCGAACAGGACTATTATAGAAAGCCTATTATCTTATAAAATTGATAGAATATAAAAAAAAGACTTAACAAATAGCTAGTTTCTTTCTATAATGAGAAAGTATTGAAAATTTTAAAGAAAGTGTAGTGAAAATATGGGTCGTAAGTGGTTTAATATTAAAGATAAAAAAGCAGCAAAAGAGGCAAGTAATAGTCGTGTCTTCGCTAAATTTGGCGTTGAAATTTATGTGGCGGCTAAACAAGGGGAACCAGACCCACATCTTAATCAAAAATTACAATTAGTTATTGACCGTGCTAAAACTTATAATGTACCAAAACATGTCATTGATCGAGCGATTGAAAAAGCTAAGGGAACAGGGGACGAAACTTATTCAGAGTTACGCTATGAAGGATTTGGTCCAGCAGGCTCTATGTTAATTGTTGATACCTTGACCAATAATGTTAACCGAACTGCTGCAAATGTTCGTGCAGCTTTTGGTAAAAATGGTGGCAATATGGGTGTGAGTGGTGCAGTTTCCTATATGTTTGATAACACAGCAGTTTTTGTATATGAAGGAAACAACGCAGAAGAAATTTTTGAAACCTTAATTGAAGCAGATATTGAGGTAAAAGATGTTATGTCTGAAGGATCCCAAGTAGTCGTATATGCTGAACCAGCAGATTTTTCAAAAGTTAGAGATGTGTTAACAGAGCAAGGGGTAGAGAAATTTACAGTAGCTGAACTTGAAATGGTCCCACAAAACGAATTAACTCTTGAAGGAGAAGATTTGGAAACTTTTGAACAGTTAGTGGATGCGTTAGAAGAATTAGATGATGTGCAAAAAGTCCATCATAATGTAGATGCTTAAACATCAAAAAAGCTAGCAATCTGCTAGCTTTTTGATTTGTCTAGAGTAAGGGAGTTAAGCTGTAAGCGAATTTGTTTCTTTGTGCAAGTTCTTTGTTTATACTAGAAGTAATAAATCAAGAGTAAATGAGGGATAATATGTTTCAATTGTTAAACACATTAGAAGAAGCGCAAAGGATTATTAAAGAAACACCTTTGACATTTTTATATATCAGTCAAAAAAACTGTAGTGTCTGTCATGGACTAAAACCACAAATTGAAAAGATTTTATCTGAGTATCCAGACATGCGTTTAATTGAGCTTGATGCATTAGATGTACCGGAAGTAGCAGGAGCATATCAAGTGTTAACTGTACCGGTTTTAATGTTGTTTGTTGAAGGAAAAGAGTATTTAAGAAAAGCCAGAATTGTTCATACAGCTGAGTTTAAACAAGAAGTTAACCGAATTGTTACAGGATATCATTCGGTGTTAGGAGAGTAACATGAAAATTATTTTACATATTAATGAATTAGAAAAATGGCCAACGGTGGTACAAAATGCTAAAAATACGTTAACATCAGGGATGCATGTTGATTTAGTTATTTTAGCTAATGGTGGTGCTGTTCAAGTTTTGAAAGATTCTGCAATGATGACTACATTAAAAGAACTAGTAGAGGCTTCTGTAGTTATCCGGATGTGTCAACGTTCTTTGACTAGTTTTGAATTTGATGAACCGGATTTACCAAGTTTTGTTCGAGTAGTGCCAGTAGGAATGATTGAGTTAGCTTTGCTACAAACTCAAGGGTATTCTTATATTAAGCCTTAATTTTACTAAAAAAAGCATTTAGTCCGAAGACTAAATGCTTTTTTTTAAACAGATAACACTTTATTTAAGAATGAACGAGTTCGCTCATGTTGGGGATGATTGAATACTTGTTCAGGAGTTCCTTCTTCTACAATTTCACCGCCATCAGTAAAGATAACTCGGTCAGCAACTTCCTTAGCAAAGCCCATTTCATGAGTGACAATCACCATAGTCATTCCGTTTTCCGCTAATTTTTTCATCACGTTTAAAACATCTCCTACCATTTCTGGATCTAGAGCTGATGTAGGTTCATCGAACAACATGATATTTGGCTTCATAGCTAAAGCTCTGGCAATAGCTACCCGTTGTTTTTGTCCACCAGATAAAGAGTTAGGATAAACTTCGGCTTTATCAAGTAAGCCCACCATATCTAATAGTTTATCTGCCAAAGCATTGGCTTCTGATTTAGTCAAACCTTTTAAATCTTGGGGAGCTAGAGTGATATTTTCCCTAACAGTTAAGTGAGGAAATAGATTAAAGTGTTGAAAAACCATCCCAATATTTTCTCTGACTTGGTTAATGTCAGTTTGAGAGTCAGTGATATCAAAATCATCAATCACAATCGTCCCGCTGTTAACTTCTTCCAATTGATTTAAACAACGTAAAAAGGTGCTTTTACCTGAACCAGAAGGCCCAATGATACACACGACTTCTCCGTCTTTAATGGTCGTTGATATGCCTTTTAACACGGTATTGTCTCCGTATTTTTTGATTAAGTCTTTGACAAAAATTTTACCGGCCATTTGCATTCACCTTCGTTTCTAGTTTTTTCGATAATTTAGTTAGAGCAGTAATGACAATTAAATACATAACGGAAACGATTAGTAACACGTTAAAGGTTTGTAAATTTCTAGCCATAATAATTTGTCCAGATCTTAGTAGTTCTAAAATACCAATCGCTGATAAGATACTGGTGTCTTTTAGTGTAATAACAAATTGATTGATAAAAGATGGAATCATCAATTTGAAGGCTTGAGGTAGAATAATTTTTTTCATTGTTTTTCTGTAAGGTAAACCTAAACTTCTAGCTGCCTCCATTTGACCTTTAGGAACAGCATTAATTCCTCCCCGAATAATTTCGGCAATATAAGCTCCAGCATTTAAACTAAGGGTAATAATACCAGCTACAAAAGGGGATAGTTTTAAACCTGTCACATTAGGAATACCTAAGTAAATAAATAAAGCAAACACATATAAAGGAATGCCGCGAATAATATCTACATAGATACTGGCAATTCTTCGAGAAAGTTTAGAGGGAGAAACACTCATTAAACCAAATAAAACACCAATAAAGAAGGCAATGACAATAGAAACAAATGTTAATAATAAAGTATAAAGTAGCCCACTTAGCAAGGCTGGATAATTATTTTTTAAAATTCCCATAAGTGACTGCTCATCTTGAGTGCTAGCAGGAGCTTCAATATATTTATCTAAAATCTCTTGGTATTCACCTGAAGCTTTTAATTCTTTTAAGCCTTGATTAAACATAGTAAGTAATTCAGGGTGAGTTCCTTTTTTAACACCAAAGCCATAGCTTCCACCTTTTTCATAATCAGTGACTAACTGTAGCGGTTTGTTTTGCTTCACTGCATAACCAATAACTGGGTAGTCATCAAAGATAGCATCTACGTTACCTGCATTTAATACACTGTACATCACATCAGCTGTATCGTATAACTTAATTTTATAGCCGTAAGTCTGTTTGTTTTTTTCAATAAACTCAGCACTTTCTGTTCCAGTTTTAGCTGCAACGACTTTATTTTTTAAGTCTTTATATGAGTGAATAGTGTGATTGTCTTTTGCAATGGCCATTTGGATACCACTTTGAAAATAAGGGTCAGAAAAATCAAAAGATTTCTCTCGTTCAGGGGTAATCGTCATGCCTGCCATAACAGCATCCATTTGACCAGCTTCCACTGCCTGAACAGCTGCATTGAAACCAACTGGCTTAATTTCAAAGTTTACATGGTTTATTTCTGAGATTCTCTCTAATAATTCCATGTCGATTCCGACGTATTTTCCTTGACTATCGGAAAATTCAAAAGGAGCAAATGTGATATCTGTTCCGATGATATAAGTTTGTTTCTTCTCAGCAGAAACTGGCTGTGGTGTTGCTAGTATTGATATGATTAACGACACCATCATAATGAAAAATAAAGATAACTTTGTTTTTTTCACAATGATTCCTCCTTTTTAATAATAACGTAACCCTCATTATAAATGAAAGTGCTAGGGAAAAACAAGTCTATTTGTTAGAAAACGGTAAGAAAGATTAAAATGAAAAAATGAACAATAAATGAAAACGAAAATGAGTTAAGTTATTGGCGAAAATTTGTTCGGTATGGTAAAATAGTATGACTTTGAGTGTGGGATAATCAGTGGGTTAAGGAGGAGTTTTATGATTGAAAAAGTGACAAACAATCCGTTTCAATTAGTATCAAAATATCAGCCAAGTGGGGATCAGCCTCAAGCAATCAAAGAGTTAACTGAAAACTTAAAAGAAAACATACGAGGGCAAATTTTACTAGGAGCAACAGGGACTGGTAAAACTTTTACCATATCTAATGTCATCAAAGAAATTAATAAACCAACGTTAATTATTGCTCATAATAAAACTTTAGCTGGTCAATTATATAGTGAATTTAAAGAATTTTTTCCTCATAATGCTGTAGAGTATTTTGTCAGTTACTATGACTATTACCAACCAGAAGCCTATGTACCTTCTAGTGATACCTACATTGAAAAAGATGCAAGTATTAATGATGAAATTGATAAATTAAGACACTCAGCTACTAGCGCCTTACTAGAACGAAATGATGTAGTAGTGGTAGCTTCTGTCTCATGTATTTATGGGTTAGGGGATCCTGTTGAGTATCAAAACCAAGTTCTTTCAATTCGAGAAGGAATGGAAATGGAGCGACATGACTTATTGAATGGTTTAGTTAGTATTCAATACGAGAGAAATGATATTGATTTTCAGCGAGGACGTTTTCGAGTTAGAGGAGATGTCGTAGAAATATTTCCTGCTTCACGGGATGAACATGCTTTAAGAATTGAGTTTTTCGGAGATGAAATTGATCGCATTCGAGAAGTGGACGCTTTAACAGGGGAAGTTATAGCAGATAGAGAACATGTAGCTATTTTCCCAGCTACTCACTTTTTAACCAATGAAGAAGCTTTGGAAAAAGCCATAGGAGAGATTGAAGCAGACTTAGCTACTCGGTTAACAGAACTACGAGAACAAGATCAACTATTAGAAGCGCAAAGACTAGAGCAGCGGACTAATTATGATATTGAAATGATGCGTGAGATGGGCTACTGTTCAGGAATTGAAAATTACTCTCGTTATATGGATGGCCGAAAAGAAGGAGAACCACCTTATACTCTGTTAGATTTCTTCCCAGAAGATTTTTTAATTGTTGTGGATGAGTCTCACGTTACAATGCCACAAATTAGAGGTATGTATAACGGTGACCGTGCCCGAAAACAAATGTTAGTCGATTACGGATTTCGCTTGCCTAGTGCATTAGATAATCGTCCGCTAAGGTTAGAAGAGTTTGAACAACATGTGAATCAAATTTTATATGTGTCAGCCACTCCTGGACCTTACGAGGGAGAGCAAACAGATACAGTGGTGGAGCAAATTATTCGACCAACTGGCTTATTAGATCCTCTGATTGAAGTTAGACCAATTATGGGACAAATCGATGACTTAGTTGGAGAAATCCATGCTCGTATAGAAAAAAATGAACGGGTATTTATAACCACGTTGACGAAAAAAATGTCTGAAGACTTAACAGATTACTTAAAAGAATTGGGGATTAAAGTTAAGTACTTACACAGTGACATTAAAACACTTGAGAGAACGGAAATTATTAGAGAATTAAGACTAGGGGAATTTGATGTTTTAGTTGGGATTAATTTATTAAGAGAAGGGCTAGATGTGCCAGAAGTTTCTTTAGTGGCGATTTTAGATGCAGACAAAGAAGGCTTTTTAAGAAGTGAACGATCTTTGATTCAAACTATTGGACGAGCTGCTCGTAATGCAGAGGGGCAAGTGATTATGTACGCAGATAAGGTAACGGATTCGATGCAAAAAGCTATAGAGGAAACCTATCGTCGCCGAGAAATTCAGGAAGCGTACAACGAAAAACATCACATTATTCCTCAAACAATTATAAAAGAAATTCCAGATTCTATTAGAATTTCAAAACAAGCAACAGAAAAACCAACAGAAGATGTATTAAAAGAGTATCAAAAACTTAGCAAATCAGATAAAAAAGTAACGTTAGCTCAGTTGAAAAAAGACATGAAGCAGGCGGCGAAATCTTTAGATTTTGAAAGAGCAGCCACTCTTCGAGACACTATTCTAGAGCTACAAGGTGATTTATAAAGGAGATTGATTTTGTGGCAAATGATCAAATTGTTATTCACGGTGCACGTGTTCATAATTTAAAAAATATTGATGTAACTATTCCAAGAGATCAACTAGTAGTGGTAACAGGGTTATCTGGTTCTGGTAAAAGTTCACTAGCTTTTGACACCTTATATGCAGAAGGTCAAAGACGATATGTGGAAAGTTTGTCTGCCTACGCTAGACAATTTTTAGGTCAAATGGATAAGCCTGATGTAGATAGTATTGACGGATTAAGTCCAGCCATTTCTATTGATCAAAAAACAACTAGTAAAAATCCTCGCTCAACAGTCGGGACGGTAACGGAAATTAATGATTATTTACGGTTGCTATATGCTCGGGTAGGTCATCCGATTTGTCCGAATGATGGGACTCCTATTACTAGTCAGTCAGTTGAGCAAATGGTAGACCGAGTGTTATCTTTGCCTAACCGAAGTAAAATTCAAATACTTGCTCCAATTGTCAGCGGTAAGAAAGGTCAACATAAAAAAGTATTAGAAGAAGTGAAGCGTGAGGGATATGTGCGGGTTCGTGTAGACGGAGAAATGTTTGATGTAACAGAAGTTTCAGAACTATCTAAAAATAAAAAACATGATATTGAAATTGTGATTGATAGAATTGTAGTTAAAGAGGGGATTAGGTCTCGTTTATTTGATTCTTTAGAGGCAGCTTTACGGTTAGCAAATGGCCGAGCTATTGTGGATGTGATTGGCCAAGAGGAGTTAGTTTTTAGTGAACATTATGCGTGTCCTTATTGTGGGTTTACAGTAGGGGAATTAGAACCTCGTTTATTTTCTTTTAATGCTCCTTTTGGTGCCTGTCCTGATTGTGACGGTTTAGGTATGAAATTAGAAGTAGACGAAGATTTAGTTATTCCAAATCCTAGTTTAACTTTAAGAGAAGGAGCCATTGCCCCTTGGAATCCGATTAGTTCCAATTATTACCCTCAACTATTAGAACAAGCTTGTTTACATTTTGGTATCGACTTAGATACTCCTTATGAAAAGTTGACAGAAGCAGAGCAACACCTGTTGTTAAATGGATCAGATGGTCAGTTATTTCATTTCCATTATCAAAATGACTTTGGAAATGTAAGAGATGTAGATATGCCCTTTGAAGGTATTGTGGGAAATATTAATAGAAGATATCATGAAACTAATAGTGACTATACACGAGAACAAATGAAGTTATATATGACAGAATTAACGTGCCAAACTTGTCAAGGTTATCGGTTAAATGAAAAAGCTTTGGCGGTTAAAGTTGGTGGGAAACATATTGGAGAGTTTACTCAATTATCTATTGAGAAGGAACTGTCTTTTGTTAAAAGTTTAGAATTAACGGAACAAGAAACCATGATTGCAAAGCCTATTATTAAAGAAGTAAGGGATCGGTTGAACTTTTTACAAAATGTTGGCCTAGCTTATTTAACTTTAAGTAGATCAGCAGGTACACTATCTGGTGGAGAAGCCCAGCGTATTCGTTTAGCCACTCAAATCGGTTCTAATCTGAGTGGTGTTTTATATGTGTTAGATGAGCCTTCGATTGGCTTACATCAACGAGATAACGACCGGTTAATTCATTCGTTGAAACAAATGAGAGATTTAGGCAATACCTTGATTGTGGTAGAGCATGATGAAGATACGATGCGAGCTGCAGATTATTTGATTGATATTGGACCAGGTGCAGGGGAGCGAGGAGGCTATATAGTAGCAGCTGGAACTCCTTTAGAAGTAGCGGAAAATTCGGAGTCTTTAACTGGGCAGTATTTATCAGGTAAGAAAAAAATTGTGACACCAGAAACAAGACGAGAAGCTACTGGAGAAGCCATTCAGATTTACGGAGCGAAAGAAAATAACTTAAAAAATATTGATGTTAGCTTTCCTTTAGGACAATTCGTGGCAGTTACAGGTGTTTCAGGTTCAGGAAAAAGTACGCTAGTGAATGAAATTTTAAAAAAATCTTTAGCACAAAAGTTAAATCGTAACAGTAATAAGCCAGGAAAGTTTAAGAAAATAACTGGCTATGAAAAAATAGAAAAAATTATAGATATTGATCAAAGTCCAATTGGTCGTACTCCAAGAAGTAATCCAGCCACTTATACTGGTGTTTTTGATGATGTTCGTGATTTATTTGCTCGTACAAATGAAGCGAAAGTCAGAGGCTATAAAAAAGGCCGATTTAGTTTTAATGTCAAAGGTGGACGCTGTGAAGCTTGCCGAGGAGACGGGATTATTAAGATTGAAATGCACTTTTTACCTGATGTTTATGTTCCTTGTGAAGTTTGTCATGGTAAACGTTATAACTCAGAAACTTTAGAAGTTTATTACAAAGGGAAAAATATTTCTGATATTTTAGAGATGACCGTTTCAGATGGCTTAGAATTCTTTAAACATATTCCTAAAATTCAGCGAAAATTACAAACCATTCAAGATGTTGGATTAGGTTATGTGAAATTAGGACAACCTGCTACTACTTTGTCAGGAGGAGAGGCCCAGCGAATGAAATTAGCTAGCGAGCTTCATAAAAGACAAAGTGGTAAGAGCTTTTACATTTTAGACGAACCTACAACAGGCCTACATAGTGACGATATTAAACGGTTGTTACAAGTTCTCAACCGGTTGGTAGATGCTGGAAACACAGTTTTAGTGATTGAGCATAATTTAGATGTTATTAAGACGGCAGATCATTTAATTGATTTAGGACCAGAAGGTGGAGAAGGAGGCGGCAGCATTTTAGTCACTGGAACACCAGAAGAGGTAGCTGCTTGTCCAAAAAGTTATACTGGCCATTATTTAAAAAAAGTATTAAATCTCTAAGCTTAGGATAAATTCCTAGGCTTTTTTTTGATCTGTGCTAAAATAAATCAGATAACAAATTTGAAAGGAAGATGGGTATGATTGTACGTGGCACACTTTATTCAGATGTATTAGAAATGGATACAGGAATTGCAATTGTCACTCCGAAAGAATTACCAACACACACACCATATAAAGTAGCTTATGTGTTACATGGTTTATCTGGAAATCATGAAAGCTGGATTAATAATACAATGGTATCTCTTTATGCAGAAAAAACTCCAATGATTTATGTGTTTCCTGAAGTTCAAAGAAGTTTTTACACAAATATGCAAACAGGACTAAATTATTTTGATTACATTTGTTATGAACTTCCTCAGTATATTCAAAAAATTTATCAAGTCTCTGATAAAAAAGAAGATCATTTAATTGTTGGTGCTTCGATGGGAGGATTTGGTGCGCTAAAATGTGGATTAAAACGGCCAGATTACTTTGGTAATATTCTATCTTTTTCTGCTGCGTTACTTCAAGATTATGACCAACCTTTAGCTAACCAACCTAAAGAAGATTGGTCAGGAACTAGTATGCGCCGTTTATTGAAAAATAAATTTAGTCAGAAAGTGGAGCAAGATTTAGTAGCAGCTTTTGGTCATCAAGAAGAGTTGCCAAAAGAAGACAATTTATTATGGTTAGCTCAATCCGTTGCACCATCAGAGGCTCCTAACATTTATTTAGCTTGCGGTTTAAAAGATCCGTTATTATCAGCTAATCGGCACTTTTATCAGCAATTAAACTCATTAGGACTTCCTGTAACCTATGAAGAAAAGGAAGGTTATCATGAATGGAGTTATTTTAATCAAGCTTTAGACGATGGCTTGAGATGGTATAGACGGCAAAATAAAAAGAAAAAATAACTGACATATTATTTTAACTAATAATTATAGTGTGATGATACGCCCGGTATGATATAATGGTTTTACGAAGAAAGGATGATGAGGATGGTAGATAACTTAGAATTGGTTATCATAACAGGAATGAGTGGAGCAGGTAAAACTGTGGCTATGCAAAGTTTTGAAGACATGGGTTTTTTCTGTATTGATAATTTACCACCACGCTTAATTCCGAAATTTTGGGAATTAATTAAAGAATCTGGAAAAGTCACAAAAATTGCTTTAGTGATTGATTTAAGATCAAGAGCATTTTTTCAAGAGATTCAAGATATGTTAGTTGAAATTGAAAATACTAAAATGATAAATACAACAATTATATTTTTAGATGCCTCTGATGAAGAATTAGTTTCTAGATATAAGGAAACACGTCGTACTCATCCAATGGCCATGGATGGATTAGTGACAGAAGGAATTCGTAAGGAAAGAGGGTTACTTGAAGAAATTAAAGCAGATACTCAGTTGGTGATTGACACAACAGATATGACTCCTCGTCAACTAAGAGAAAAAATTATGAAAGAATTCCGAACAAAAGATACTAAACCATTTCGAATTGAAATGGTTTCTTTCGGTTTTAAATACGGGTTACCAATCGATGCAGATGTGGTTATGGATGTGCGGTTTTTACCTAACCCTCACTATGTAGATGAATTGCGTCCGTTAACTGGTCAAGATAAAGATGTGTATGATTATGTCATGTCTTTCCCTGAAACAGAAGATTTTTATGTGAAGTTTAAATCCTTGATTGATACGATTTTACCTGGCTATAAAAAAGAAGGAAAAACCAGTGTCACGATTGCGATTGGCTGTACTGGTGGACAACATCGTTCAGTAGCTTTAGCAGAAAGAATAGGTCATGGGTTAGAAATTGATTATCCTGTAAATATTACTCACCGAGATAAGGATAAACGTAAGGAAACGGTTAATCGCTCATGAAAACATATCGGATACGTAAACCTCGCATTGTTGTAATCGGTGGGGGAACTGGTTTGCCAGTTATATTGAAAGGTTTACGAAATGAAAGTGCAGATATCACCGCAATTGTTACAGTAGCAGATGACGGTGGCAGTAGTGGCTCTTTAAGACAAGCCATTAATGTCTCGCCTCCTGGAGATTTGCGGAACGTATTGGTTTCATTATCTGAAATGCCTAAACTATATGAAGATTTATTTCAATATCGCTTTAAAAAAGAAGATGAATTTTTAGCCAATCACTCAGTTGGCAATCTAATCATTGCTGCCTTGTCTGAAATGAGAGGGAGCACTTATGAAGCTATTCAATTGTTAGGAAAAATTATGCATGTGGACGGACATGTTTATCCTGCTTCAGAAGAGTCTTTAACTTTACATGCAGTTTATGAAGATGGCACAACTGTTTGCGGTGAATCAAAGATTGTAAAAGACAGAAAACCAATTGATTATGTCTATGTTACAAACAGTTGTAATCAAGAAACAAAACCTAAAGCTGCACGTAAAGTAGTGCGAGCAATTATGGAAGCAGATATGATTGTTCTTGGACCAGGTAGTTTATATACTAGTATTTTACCTAACTTAATGATCGAAGAGATTGGTCAAGCCCTTTTACAAACCGAAGCGGAAGTAGTATATATTTGTAACATTATGACTCAAAAAGGTGAGACGGAACATTTTTCAGATGCAGATCATGTATCTGTTTTGCATAAACATCTGAAACAACCCTTTGTAGATACAGTGTTGGTTAATACCGCTCAAGTACCAGATAATTATATGAATAAAGAAAAATATGACGAATATTTAGTTCAAGTGCAACATGATTTTAAAGGCTTAAGAAGTCAAGGGTGTCGTGTGATTTCAGCAGACTTTTTAGAATTAAGAGATGGAGGAGTCTTTCATGACGGACGAGAAGTCGTGGAAGAAATTTTCCGTTTAGTGTTTGGTGCTAAATATTAAGACGTTAATTGAAGAAAGGGGTGACAAGATGTCTTTTGCCTCTGATGTCAAAAAGGAACTAACTAATTTAGAAGTGACAGAAGAACAAGCTAAAGCTGAATTAGCGGCTATTATTCGAATGAACGGAGCACTAACTTTAGCTAACAGGCAATTTGTTTTAAATGTTCAAACTGAAAATGCAGCGATTGCTAGAAGAATTTATTCTTTACTAAAAGACTATTATGGTGTTCAAAGTGAATTGTTAGTTCGGCGCAAGATGAAATTAAAGAAAAACAATGTGTACATTGTAAGATTAAAGCAATCAACTAGCCAAGTTTTAAATGACCTAGATATTGTAGAAGATTCTATGTTTACCGATCATATTCCTGATACGATTATGGGAAATGTTCAAAAGATGAAAGCTTATTTACGAGGTGCTTTTTTAGCAGGAGGTTCAGTTAATAATCCGGAAACCAGTCGGTATCATTTAGAAATTTATTCGGTGTATGAACCTCATAATTTAGATATTTGTCAGATGATGAATTATTTTGATTTTAATGCTCGAACATTAGATAGACGAAATGGTTATATTACTTATCTAAAAGGAGCAGAACATATTTCTGACTTTTTAACCTTGATTGGAGCTACTACCAGTATGTTGAAATTCGAAGATATCCGGGTAGTTCGGGACATGCGTAATTCTGTTAATCGACTAGTAAACTGTGAAACAGCTAATATGAGTAAAACCATTGATGCCGCTTCTAAACAAATTGAAAGTATTCAGTTTATAGATGAAAAAATCGGCCTACAGCATCTTCCAGAAAAATTACGCGAAATTGCTGAATTAAGGTTAGAATATCCAGAAGTTAGTTTGAAAGAATTAGGAGAGTTAGTTCCTTCAGGTGCTATTTCTAAATCTGGTATTAATCACCGAATTAGAAAAATAAACGCCTATGCAGAACAACTGAGAGAAGAAGCTTAAGTAAAAGACCCGTTGTGAAAATTATTTCCACAACGGGTCTTTTTTGTTTAACTGAAATAATTGATTGGTTAACGAGATGAAAGAGCCTGGTGGTAGGCTTCATCTAACCAATGTTGTAATTTGTCACTTTCGATTTTTTGGTCAAAAATATGTGAGTTAACTATCATAGTAGGAACAAATTGAATACCTGCTTTTTCAGCTTCTCTTATAATGGCAATTTGCTGTTCCTCTACGTCTTGTGGGGTAAGTTGAAGAGTATTCTCAGCAAAAGCAGCGATTTTTTCAAGTTGTTCAACTTGAGCTAAGTTGCCCCATTCATCTTGTGTCTGATAGATTAGTTCCATCACTTTTAAAGTATCCTCACTATTAATAGTAGGGATAAAGCGGTGCATCACATTTCCCATCTGCAATCCAGGACTTTCTTTGTCATAGAGTTTGATCAATTGTTTTATTTTCCCAGTATTTCGGTAATTAGCTAATAAGTCTTTTGAATCAAAAAACCACTGTTTACAGAATGGACAGCGGACATTGATATACTCAACTAAAGTAACAGGAGCATTTGGGTTTCCTATTAAAATACCTAAATCTGATTGAATGCCAGCTAATTTAATATGACTTGTCTCCATAGTTATCCCTCTTTTCTTATACTAATTAGTATAAGAAAAATATTGAGATTTGCCTATTAATATGGTTATAAAAAATCCTTTAGAGTTTTCTCTAAAGGATTTGTATCTTATTTAGTTAAGCCTTTACTGTTGACCATGACTTCATCGATTAAGCCATATTCTTTCGCTTCTTCAGCAGTCATAAAGTTGTCTCGGTCAGTGTCTTGTTCGATTTTTTCAAGAGGTTGACCAGTTCTTTCTGCTAAAATGTTATTTAAGCGTTCACGAGTTTGTAAAATGTGACGAGCAGCAATTTCAATTTCAGCTGCTTGACCTTGAGCCCCGCCTAAAGGTTGGTGAATCATAATTTCAGCATTAGGTAAAGCAAATCGTTTTCCTTTCGTTCCTGCTGTTAATAAAAAGCTTCCCATTGAAGCAGCCATACCTAATACAATAGTTTGGACATCTGCTTTAACGAAGTTCATAGTGTCATAAATAGCTAAGCCAGCTGACACACTTCCACCAGGGGAGTTAATGTAAAGGAAAATATCTTTTTCCGAGTCTTGTGCGTCCAAAAATAATAATTGCGCAATGACTGAGTTAGCAACGTTATCATCAATTGGACCACTTAACATAATAATTCGGTCTTTTAATAATCTTGAGTAAATGTCATAAGCACGTTCCCCACGAGAAGATTGCTCAATGACTGTTGGGATTAAATTCATAATCAAGTTCCTCCTTAGTTTCTAATTCTTACTTATTTTACCACATTTCTAGTTTAAGTACCTACATAAAGTGTAGCTTATTGGTCAATCATGGTCAAATGTTTCGTTTGAAGAAAATAAATTATATAAATATAAGAAAGGTTCGTGATATACTAGAGTCAAATAGGTAAGGGGGATTATGAGATGATGCAAGGTGTACTAGTTTTGTTATCAGTCCTTATTGGTGCAGGAATTGCCCTAGGCGGGACGTTTTTTTATCAACGTAAAATGTTTCAAGAGTTTGCCCGAACAGAACAAATAAAAGAGAAAATGAAAGAAATAGATACTTTAATCCTTCTCAATAAAAAAATTCATGAAATATTAGCCAAGCGAGATGGAACAGTGGAACTAGATACTTATTTAGAAAAGTATCAAAGTTTTGTCAATTTCGATGATGTTCAAATAACTATAGATGACTATATTTATTTGCAGTCCTTTTGCGCTCAAAATCATTACTATTTGCCTAATTATCTAGTAGATGAATTTTTTAAAGAAATTTCTCATAGGAAAATTGTGTTAGATCCACAAGACATTAGACGATTAGGAGCCTATACTTACCAAGGAGGACGACTGGTTTTAGAGAATTTTTCAGATGAACTTCAAAAATGTATTGAAGATCAAAAAATTGAACTAAATCAACTAAAAAAATAAACTGATTGGTACAAAAAAATCCAACTATTCATATAAATAGTTGGATTTGTTCTTGTTAACGCACCCTAAGGGAATCGAACCCCTATCTCAAGAACCGGAATCTTACGTGATATCCATTACACTAAGGGTGCTTCATTAAATAACCTTCTTTAGTTTACCTAAGTTTGCAGAAAATAGCAAGAGTTCTTATAATATTATTTATGATAAAGCGTTATCAGGGAGGAAAAAATGAAATTTGAACAAAAGATTCAGATGCAATTAAAGCAACAACAAAAACTTGCTTTAACTCAAGAATTACAACAATCAATTCAAATGCTTCAATATAATGGTGAAGAGTTAAATCGTTTTTTAGAAAGTAAGGCATTAGAAAATCCTTTATTAGATGTTAGTATTACAACAGAGGAAGCTTTTCCTATGCAAAAAAGTTATCATAATAGTGGGGATTCGGATGAAGAAAGAAATATTTATAACCAAATTCCAGACACAGCCCATTCACTATTTGAATATATCTTAGAACAAGTTTATTTAAATTACCGAGATACTTGGTTAAGACAGTTAGTCGTTTATTTAACTGAGCATTTAGATACTAACGGTTATTTACCTTTAAGTTTGGAACAAGCAAAGGAAGAAACCGGAGCTACACTGATAGAAATGTTAGATGCTTTAACCTTACTTCAACAATTAGATCCACCAGGTATTGGGGCTAGAGATTTAAGAGAATGTTTGATGTTACAAATCGAAAGAGATGATACAGCACCAGAGTTAGCTTATGTTGTTCTAGAAGAATATTTTCAAGATTTTGTGGACCGAAACTGGGACAAAATAGCTAAAGCCTATCAAGTTAATTTAGCTACTATCCAACATATCGCAGACTATATTCAAACCTTGCAACCTTTTCCGGGAGCAGGTTATGCAGGAGATGTAGATAGCTATATTTATCCAGATTTACAAGTAGAAAAAGAAGAAGAACAGCTTATAGTTAAGACTACTCGTTATATTCAACCAAAAGTTGTGTTTCAAGCGGCCTACTTTAAAAAAATGGAACAGGTAGAAGATCCTGATGTTAAAAAATATTTAGCTGAAAAAAAAGCAGAGTATGAATGGATTAAACATAGCCTTTTTCAAAGAGGTAATACTATTTTAAATGTAGGTAAAGCAATTGTAGCTAGACAAAGGTCATTTTTTTTAGAAACAACTCGTCCTTTAGTTCCGATGACACAAAAGGAAATTGCAGAAGAGTTAGGTCTTCATGAGTCTACAATTAGCCGGACTGTTAACGGAAAATACTTGGAAACCTCTTTTGGTGTATTTGAATTAAAAACTTTTTTTACCCAAGGAATTGCCAATCATAACGGAGAAAATAGTTTATCCAATGAAATGGTTAAGCGAATCATCCAACAAATGATTCAGAAAGAAAACAAAGAAAAACCTCTATCTGACCAAAAAATTAGCAATCAATTAAAAGAAGAGCAGGGAATTAAACTATCACGGCGTACAGTAGCTAAGTACCGAGAAGAGCTAGGAATTGCTTCTTCGGCTAAACGAAAACGATATGATTAACTGAGTGAAAAGAAGAGTTGAAAAAATCACTAGATTTTTCAGCTCTTCTTCTTGCTTAATAACAAAAAAGATGATATAGTATTAACTGTAAGCTTAGTAAATAAATATTCGTTAAAATTGCTAGGCAATTTTTTTTACAGTAGATGGGTCATTAATTGACACACTAGGTCAAAAGAAGTCCAATAAAGGGGTAAAGGAACTTGTGATGAATAATCAACTAAAATTGATTGAAGCAGTTGCGCCAGATGTGTTAGACATCGTGCAGGAACGTTTCAACATCATGAGACATATTCATTGGATGGCTCCTGTTGGACGTCGAACCTTAGCAACTAAGATGGATATGACTGAGCGAGTGCTTCGAACAGAAACAGATATTTTGAAAAACTTGCAACTAATTGAAAGTTCTAAAAGTGGCATGTCTTTAACACCAAAAGGGTATGAAGTGATGCATGGCTTAGAGTTATTTATGGTTGGTTTAAATGAAATGCAAGAAAAAGAACGACTGCTAGCTAGCAAATTAGCGATTACTAAAGCAATCGTTGTAAAAGGTGACAGTGATCAGGAAAGACAAGTCTTATCAAGTTTTGGACAAGTAGTTTCTGAATGCTTACAACTGGCACTTCCCGACCAAGATAATGTTATTGCAGTTATGGGTGGGACCACTATGGCAGCTGTTGCTGAAAACATGACTGCCTTAGATGACTATCACCATCATTTAACCTTTGTTCCAGCTAGAGGTGGTATTGGTGAATCAGTAGAAATTCAAGCTAATTCAGTTAGCGCTAAGATGGCGATGAAAACCAATGGAGATTTTAGACCATTATATGTGCCTGAAAGAGTTAGCCATGAAACTTACCAATCCCTTTTACAAGAACCCTTTGTTCAAACTGTTTTGAACTTAATTGGTGAATCTACTTGTGTCATTCATAGTATCGGAAGAGCCTTACATATGGCTGTTAGACGAGGAATGGATGAAGAAGAGTTGGTTATGTTGAAGAACAACAAAGCAGTATCTGAGTCTTTTGGTTATTTTTTCGATGACGAAGGTAATATTGTTTACAAAATTCCACGTATTGGCTTACAATTAAAAGAGCTTGAAAAAGTTCCAGTTATTTTAGCTGTTGCTGGAGGTAAATCTAAAGCAAAAGCAATCCAAGCTTATATGAAACATGCTCCTCACCATACTTGGCTAATTACGGATGAGGGTGCAGCAAATGAGATTTTAAAAGGGGACACCCTTTAAAATAAATAATTTTTTCGATTTTCTAAAGGAGGAAATCTCGCATGACAGTTAAAGTAGGTATTAATGGTTTTGGACGTATCGGACGTTTAGCATTCCGTCGTATCCAAGAAGTAGAAGGAATTGAAGTAGTAGCAATTAACGACTTAACAGACGCTAAAACATTAGCTCACTTATTAAAATATGATTCAACTCAAGGCCGTTTCAACGGAGAAGTTGAAGTTAAAGACGGAAGTTTCGTAGTTAACGGAAAAGAAGTTAAAGTATTAGAAGAAAAAGATCCAGCTAACTTACCTTGGGGTGATCTAGGCGTCGAAATCGTTTTAGAATGTACTGGTTTCTTTGCAACTAAAGAAAAAGCTGAAGCTCACTTAACAGCTGGTGCTAAACGTGTAGTTATTTCTGCTCCTGGTGGAAATGATGTTCCAACTATCGTTTATAACGTTAACCATGAAATCTTAACAGGTGAAGAAACTGTTATTTCAGGTGCTTCATGTACAACTAACTGCTTAGCTCCAATGGCAGACGTTTTACATAAAGAATTTGGTATCGTTGAAGGTTTAATGACAACTATTCACGCTTACACTGGTGACCAAAATACATTAGATGCTCCACACCGTAAAGGTGACTTACGTCGTGCACGTGCTGCTGCAGTAAGTATTGTTCCTAATACAACTGGTGCTGCTAAAGCTATCGGCTTAGTAATTCCAGAATTACAAGGTAAATTAGACGGAGCTGCTCAACGTGTTCCAGTTCCAACTGGTTCATTAACTGAATTAGTAACTGTTTTAGACAAACAAACAACTGTTGAAGAAATCAACGCAGCAATGGAAAAAGCAGCTAACGAATCTTACGGTTATACTGAAGATCCAATCGTTTCAGCTGATATCGTTGGTATGTCTTACGGATCATTATTTGATGGTACTTTAACTAAAGTAATGACTGTTGGCGACAAACAATTAGTTAAAACTGTTGCTTGGTACGATAACGAAATGTCATATACTGCACAATTAGTTCGTACTTTAATCTACTTTGCAAACTTAGGTAAATAATTCAAATAAGTTTTTGATTTGAATGTATTCTTCAATTAGAAGCGGGGAAGCTATCGCGCTTCCTCGCTTTTTTAGTTCGTGTGTGATCAACTAGGAGGTTATTGAATAATGGCAAAGAAAACTGTCCAAGATTTAGACTTAAAAGATAAAAAAGTATTGGTACGTGTAGACTTTAATGTGCCTATTAAAGATGGCGTAATTACTGATGATAATCGGATTAAAGCAGCACTACCTACAATTAACTATATTGTAGAACATGGCGGAAAAGCTATTTTATTTTCTCACTTAGGTCGTGTTAAGACTGAAGAAGATAAAGCTGGTAAATCATTACGTCCTGTAGCAGCTCGCTTAAGCGAATTAATTGGTAAAGAAGTTACCTTTATTCCTGAAACACGTGGTAAAGAATTAGAAGATGCTATTGCTGATATGAAAATGGGTGACATTTTAGTTTTTGAAAACACTCGTTTTGAAGACATTGATGGCAAAAAAGAAAGTAAAAATGATCCAGAATTAGGTAAATACTGGGCTTCTTTAGGTGATGTATTTGTTAATGATGCATTTGGAACAGCTCACCGTGCTCACGCTTCTAACGTAGGGATTGCTTCTAACTTACCTTCAGCAGCAGGTTTCTTAATGGAAAAAGAAATTAAATTCATTGGTGGGGCTGTTGATGAACCAAAACGACCTTTCGTTGCCATCCTAGGTGGTGCTAAAGTTTCTGATAAAATCGGTGTTATTGAAAATCTACTTAAGAAAGCTGACAAAGTGCTTATCGGTGGCGGTATGGCTTATACTTTCTTGAAAGCTCAAGGTAAAGAAATTGGGACTTCTTTAGTAGAATTAGATAAAGTCGATTTAGCAAAAGAATTATTAGATAAAGCTGACGGCAAAATTATTTTACCAATTGATTTTGCTGTAACAAAAGAATTTAAAGATGTTCCTCCTACAATTTTAAAAGAAATTCCAGCAGATGATATGTCATTAGACATGGGCCCTGAAAGTATTGCTTTGTTTAACAAAGAATTACAAGGAGCTAAAACAGTTGTGTGGAATGGACCAATGGGTGTCTTTGAAATGGAAAACTACGCAAAAGGAACAATTGGCGTATGTGAATCTATTGCAAACTTAGAAGGTGCTACAACTATTATTGGTGGTGGAGATTCCGCTGCTGCAGCAAACCAATTAGGATTTGCTGATAAATTTACACATATTTCTACTGGTGGCGGTGCTTCTCTAGAATATCTAGAAGGTAAAGTATTACCAGGTGTAGAATCTATTTCTAACAAATAATTTTTGAGGTGAGTAATCATGCGTAAACCAATTATCGCAGGAAACTGGAAAATGAATAAAACAGCTAAAGAAGCCGTAGCATTTGCTGAAGCTGTTAAAAATAAAATTCCTTCAAATGATAAAGTTGATTCAGTAATTGGATCTCCTGCTTTATTCTTACAAGGATTAACTGAAGCAGCAAAAGGAACAGAATTACAAATTTCTGCTCAAAACTGCTATTTTGAAAATGCTGGAGCTTTTACTGGAGAAAACTCTCCAGAAGCTATTGCTGATTTAGGAGTAGACTATGTTATTATTGGTCACTCTGAACGTCGTCAATATTTCCATGAAACAGATGAAGATATCAATAAAAAAGCAAAAGCTATTATTGATAATGGCATGACTCCTATCGTTTGTTGTGGTGAAACATTAGAACAACGTGAAGGTGGAGAAACAGAAGAATGGATTAGCGGACAAATTTCTGCAGCTTTAAAAGGCTTAACAGCAGAACAAGTTGCTAATTTAGTATTAGCTTATGAACCAATTTGGGCTATTGGAACTGGCAAGTCTTCATCTGCTGAAATTGCAAATGAAACTTGTGGCGTTGTTCGTCAAACAGTAGCTAAAGATTTTGGTCAAGAAACAGCTGATAAAGTACGTATCCAATACGGTGGTTCTGTGAAACCTGAAAACATTAAAGAATACATGGCTGAAGAAAACATTGACGGTGCATTAGTTGGTGGCGCTAGTCTTCAACCGGATTCATTCTTAGCATTATTGGAGGCAGTAAAATAATTATGAGTAAATCACCTGTTGCAATCATTATTTTAGATGGTTTTGGTTTACGTGATGAAGTAGTAGGAAATGCTGTTGCGCAAGCTAAAAAACCTAATTTTGACCGTTACTGGAATGAATTTACTCATGGCTCTTTAAAAGCAGCTGCTCTAGATGTAGGCTTGCCTGAAGGTCAAATGGGAAATTCTGAAGTTGGTCATACTAACATTGGTGCTGGTAGAATTGTTTATCAAAACTTAACACGGATTGACAAAGCCATTGAAGACGGAACTATCAAAGAAAATGATGCTTTAAATCATGCAATGGAACATGCTATTCAACATGATTCAGCTTTACATTTGTTTGGGTTATTGTCTGATGGTGGAGTTCATAGTCATCAAAATCATTTATATGGTTTGTTAGAAACTGCTAAAGAAAAAGGGGTTAAAGAAACTTACATTCATGCCTTCTTAGATGGTCGGGATGTACCACCTAAATCTGCTGCAGATTATATGACACAACTATTAGCTAAATTAGATGAATTAAATTACGGTAAAGTAGCAACTGTTACAGGTCGTTTTTATGCAATGGACCGAGATAACCGTTGGGAACGTGTTGAAAAAGCATACGATGTGATTGTATCAGGAGAAGGTATCCAAGCAACAGATCCTGTTCAAGCTATTTTAGATTCTTATGAGGCAGACGTAACGGATGAATTTGTCTTACCCGTTTCAATCGTCGATGAAAACAAAGCGCCTGTTGGAATAGTTGAAGATAACGACGCAGTCATTTTCTTTAACTTTAGACCTGACCGTGCTATTCAATTATCTAAAGCTTTTACTGATAAAGAATGGGAACATTTTGATCGTTCCCCTCATCCTGAAAACGTAAAATTTGTAACGATGACTTTATATAATGCAGCAATTGATGCAGAAGTGGCTTATCCTCCTGAAAAACTTAAAAATGTTTTAGGAGAAGTTTTAGCTGATCATGGCTTAAAACAACTTCGAATTGCTGAAACAGAAAAATATCCTCACGTTACTTTCTTTATGAATGGTGGACGAACAGAGGAATTCCCTGGAGAAAGTCGTATTTTAATCAACTCACCAAAAGTTGAAACCTATGACCTTCAACCAGAAATGAGCGCTTATGAAGTAACAGATGCTTTGCTTGAAGATATTGCAGCAGATAAACATGATGCAATTATTCTAAACTATGCAAATCCAGATATGGTAGGACATTCAGGTAAAATTGAACCTACTATCAAAGCAATTGAAGCAGTGGATGAAAACTTAGGACGCACAGTAGATGCTATTTTAGCTAAGGGTGGGGTTGCAATGATTTTTGCTGACCATGGTAACTCTGAAACAATGGTAACAGAAGAAGGAAAACCACACACAGCTCATACAACAGTGGAAGTTCCACTTATTTTAACTAAAAAAGATGTAACATTGCGTGAAGGTGGACGTCTATCTGACGTTGCCCCAACTATGTTAGATTTATTAAATATTGAGAAACCAGCTGAAATGACTGGTGAAACTTTAATTGTTAAATAAGCCTACAGCTTGTTTAACATGATTAGCCGCTTTACATAAAAAAATAAAAAATATAACTAAGAAATCAACTGATTTCTAGTGATAAAATTTTAAAGGAGAGAATTAATTATGTCAATTATTACAGACATTTATGCTCGCGAAGTCTTAGACTCACGTGGTAACCCAACAGTAGAAGTAGAAGTTTATACAGAAAGTGGCGCATTTGGCCGTGGTATGGTTCCTTCAGGTGCTTCAACTGGTGAATATGAAGCAGTTGAATTACGTGATGGCGACAAATCTCGTTACTTAGGTAAAGGGGTTCAAAAAGCTGTTGATAACGTGAATAAAGTAATCGCACCAGAAATTATTGGTTTCGACGTTCGTGACCAAATGGCGATTGACAAAACAATGATTGAATTAGATGGTACTCCAAATAAAGGTAAATTTGGTGCTAATGCTATTTTAGGTGTATCTATTGCATGTGCTCGCGCTGCAGCAGATTACTTAGAAATTCCTTTATACCATTACTTAGGTGGATTCAATACAAAAGTAATCCCAACTCCAATGATGAATATTATCAATGGTGGTTCACATGCTGATAACAGCGTTGACTTCCAAGAATTCATGATTATGCCTGTTGGCGCTCCAACATTTAAAGAAGCTATCCGTATGGGTGCTGAAGTATTCCATAACTTACAAAAAGTATTAAAAGGTAAAGGCTATAATACTGGTGTTGGTGACGAAGGTGGATTTGCTCCTGACTTAAAATCTAACGAAGAAGCATTAGAAGTTATTATCGAAGCAATCGAAGTAGCTGGCTATGTTCCAGGTAAAGACGTTCGTTTAGCAATGGATGTTGCTTCATCAGAATTCTACAACAAAGAAACTGGTTTATACGAATTAGCTTCAGAAGGCCGTGCTTTAACTTCAGAAGAAATGGTTGCTTTGTATGAAGATCTATGTGCTAAATACCCAATCATCTCTATTGAAGATGGTTTAGATGAAAACGACTGGGAAGGATTCAAACACTTAACTGAAAAATTAGGTAAGAAAATCCAATTAGTTGGTGACGATTTATTCGTAACTAACACTGAAAAACTACGTCGTGGTATTGACGAAGGTATTGCTAACTCAATCCTTATTAAAGTTAACCAAATTGGTACTTTAACTGAAACATTTGAAGCAATTGAAATGGCTAAAGAAGCTGGTTATACTGCAGTTGTTTCTCACCGTTCAGGTGAAACTGAAGATTCAACTATTGCTGACATTGCTGTTGCAACTAACGCTGGTCAAATTAAAACTGGTTCTGCTAGCCGTACTGACCGTATTGCTAAATACAACCAATTATTACGTATTGAAGACCAATTAGGTGATGTTGCTGAATACAAAGGTTTAGCTTCATTCTATAACTTAAACAACAAATAATTTTTAACAAGATATAACTATTGGTAGAGTGATAGCCCCTGTTTACTTAGGTAAAACAGGGGCTTTTTAATTGTAAAAATTTCGTGATTATTTATTAGTCAGTCAGTGTTTTTCTAAATTATTTTTTTATAAAGAGAATGTTAAAAGTTTAGATATAACTCTAGGAAAATAGCCCCTTTCATTTTTTTAACGCTAAAGACTAGTAGGGAAGGGTTGTTTTTTTCAGAAAATTTTCTTGACTTTTTTTACAAATCTTTGTATGATTCTTTTTGGGCACCTTTCTTTTATAAAGGTCATAGATTGATAAGCTAACTCGCTCCCTATTCTTCAATAGAATAGGGAGTTTTTTTATTTTAAAGGCTTCCCTCAAGAAAAAGTAAAGGGTGATGAGGATGACAAAGTATATTTTTGTAACAGGTGGAGTAGTATCTTCAATTGGTAAAGGAATTGTAGCAGCTTCACTAGGTAGATTATTAAAAAACCGAGGACTAAAGGTTACTATCCAAAAATTTGATCCTTATATTAATGTGGATCCAGGTACCATGAGTCCTTATCAGCACGGGGAAGTATTTGTCACAGATGATGGATGTGAAACGGATTTAGATTTAGGACATTATGAGCGGTTTATTGACATTCGTTTAAATCAATTTTCTAATGTTACTACTGGAAAAATTTATTCAGAAGTTTTACGTAAAGAGCGAAAAGGGGATTATTTAGGCGCAACAGTTCAAGTTATTCCCCACATAACCAATGCTATTAAAGACAAGATGCAGCGAGCTGGAACACATAGTGAAGCAGATGTGGTTATTACTGAAATTGGTGGAACAGTTGGCGATATTGAGTCATTACCTTTTTTAGAAGCTTTAAGACAGATGAAACAAGATGTAGGGGAAGATAATGTTTTATATATCCATACTACGTTAATTCCTTATTTAAAGGCTGCTGGAGAAATGAAAACTAAACCAACCCAACATAGTGTGAAAGAATTAAGAAGTTTAGGCATTCAACCAGATATTTTAGTTCTTAGAACGGAAGAACCAATTACTTTAGCCATGAAGCAAAAATTAGCACAATTTTGTGATGTAGCAGAAGAAGCAGTTATTGAGTCAAGAGATGTAGATACGTTGTACTCTATTCCATTACTTTTACAAAAACAAGGCATGGATCAACTAGTGTGTGACCGGCTAAAATTAACTGTGCCTCCAGCTGACATGAAAGAATGGCAATTATTAGAGCAACGAGTGTTACATTTAAAACAGGAAGTACATATTGCTTTAGTAGGAAAATATGTGGAACTACCAGATGCCTATTTATCTGTGGTAGAAGCATTAAATCATGCAGGTTATGAGCAAGATGCTCATGTTAACCTTCATTGGATTCAAGCAGAGGAGTTGACTCAAGACAATGTATCTGACATGTTATCCCAAATGGATGGTATTTTAGTTCCTGGAGGTTTTGGGGATAGAGGACTTGAAGGGAAAATGGTAGCTATTCAATATGCTAGAGAAAATCAGGTAGCTTTTTTAGGTATTTGTCTAGGCATGCAACTAGCTTGTATTGAGTTTGCAAGACATGTGTTACATTTACCAGAAGCTCATTCTGCAGAAACAAATCCTAAAGGACCAGATAAAATTATCGATTTGATGAAAGATCAAGAAAATATTGAAGAGCTAGGAGGAACTCTTCGTTTAGGGTTATATCCTTGTGTATTACAGGAAGGAACAAAAGTTTTTAGCATTTACCAACAAAAAGAAATTGACCAAAGGCATAGGCATAGATATGAATTTAATAATGAGTACCGAGAAGCATTTCAACAAGCTGGTATGACTATTTCAGGTGTTTCACCAGATAATCGGTTAGTCGAAATTGTTGAGATAACTGATCATCCCTTTTTTGTAGCTTGTCAGTATCATCCAGAATTTTTATCTCGGCCAAATCGTCCAGAACCTTTGTTTAATCAATTTATTCAGGCAGCATTAAATTAAATAGTGAGTGATAGACAATGAAAAGAAGACTTGTTAAGTTAAAACAGGTCTTTTTTTGTATTTTATGGTAGCCTAACTATAGAGAAGGAAAGGGGATGGAAAGGATGGAACTCACATTAACTGGGACATACAATTCGGCAGTAGTATTTACAGACGAAGTGGAAGAAAATGCTTTAAGACAAATTGAGTTACTACTAGAGCAACCATTTTTAAAAGGGGAACGTATTAGAGTCATGCCAGATGTACATGCTGGAAAAGGCTCTACAATTGGTACTAGTTTGACGATTTTTAATCAAAAAGTTGTGCCTAATCTGGTTGGAGTAGATATTGGCTGTGGAATTCGCGTGTTTGAAGTGAAAGGAGTCAATCCTAAAGAATTAGCTAAACTAGATCAGCAAATCAAGTTACTGATTCCATCAGGTTTCTCCGTTCATCCTTTACCTATTACAGAGCCTTTTCATTTACTTGATCAACTGACTTTTTCAGTGGATAATCCAGACCGTATCCATTTATCTCAAGGCACACTTGGAGGAGGTAACCACTTTATCGAATTAGGAACTAACCAAAAAGGACAGTATTTTTTACAAATCCATTCTGGTTCTAGAAATTTAGGACATCAAATTGCAAGATACCATCAAAAATTAGCACAAGATTATCAACAGGTTTTAGAAGAAGTGGCTAGAGAAGAGGGGAAAACTTTTATCCCAGTGCCTAAAGATCTCGCTTATTTGGAAGGTCAGCTGTTAGAAGATTATTTAACAGATATGAAAATTGCTCAAGCATTTGCTGTTAACAATCGATTACTGATGGGAGAGAGGATTATTAAGCAAATGGGGTGGCAATTAGTAGATACTTTTGATTCTATGCATAACTACATTGATATTAAGTGTCAGTTACTAAGAAAAGGAGCAACCGATGCAAGCAAAGGAACTCGGTTAGTCATCCCTTTAAATATGCGAGACGGATCACTTATCTGTACCGGTTTAGGCAATCCTCACTGGAATTATTCGGCCCCGCATGGAGCTGGTAGAATAATGAGTCGAACAGAAGCTAGAAATAAGCTTTCTTTAGCAGATTTTAAAGAAACTATGGCAGCTGTTTACTCTACCTCCATTAGTAAAAGAACGTTAGATGAAGCCCCTTTTGCTTATAAAAAGGCTGACATGATTCAAGAAGCGATTGGAGATACAGTGGAAATTACCGATCATATTTCTCCTATTTATAATTTTAAAGCGACATAAAACAAAAAACGAGTGAGTGACTGAAATAGTTTCAGTTAACTCGCTCGTTTTTGACTGGTAGCCATTAAAGGTAAGATTTCTAATAAGTGATGAACAGTAAAGGTTGGCTGAATTCTTTCGAAGGAAGTTTGTTGATAAGGATGGAAAAAGATACTATCAATTCCTGCGTTAGAGGCACCTAAAATATCTGATGATAACCGGTCACCCACCATGATGATTTCATTTTTTCGATGAAGATTTACTCGGTCAAAAATAGTATAAAAGAAGCGAATGTCTGGTTTAGCAAAGCCAATCTCATCTGAGATAAATAAATCATCAAAATAATGATTGAGGTGAGAGTTGTCTAAGCGTTGTCGCTGAATTTTTCCAAAACCATTCGTGCCAGCGTAAAGTTGGTAACCTTTTTGTTTAAGGAGTTGTAGTAAGGTATCCGCATGATTCATTAATTGATGTCCTTCTGCAAGTCTTTTTCTAAAAATAACATCTGCAGCTTCTCCTGTTGCTTTAACTCCCAATACATCAAAGTATTCATCGAAACGGGAAGAAATAGATTGGCTTGGTTGCAGTTTACCTAATTCTAATAAGCGCCAATATTTGTTATTAATTTCTTGATATAAGGCGACATTTTCAGGTGTTTCAGGAATACCGTAAGTAGTTAACACATCTGATAAGGCTTTTTTTTCTGTTGCTTTAAAATCTAAAAGAGTATCATCTAAATCAAAAATAATTTTTTTGTATCCCATGTACTCACATCCTTTCTATCATGATTGAATGAGATTTATTCTTATTTTTGTTTTTCTAATCAATATACAAAAAAATCACCCCTTTGTCAATAAAAAAGGATGATTTTTAGTTAACAGACAGAAACGTATAGCTCGATTTGACCATTTGGTAGATATTTTTCAAAATCGTAGGTAAAAGCACGACGTAGTTCACCACTTTGTTCTAACTGATGAATTTGACTCCAAAGGTTAGTAATGGAAGTTTTGGTGGAGAACTTACGAAAGGTTTGTTTTGGCATAGCTAAAGGTGTATCTGTTACAAGGCTTTCTGTAGCTAAAGACAAGGTAAAATCACCTATACCAGGGTCATGATAATGATGATAAACAACATACCGAGCCCCTTTATAATTAGATAAGCTAATGGTTGCTACTTCCCATAATTCTTGCATACTTTTTTTGAGATTAGTGGTAATAGAATGAGTTTGTATAGCATCAATTTCATAAACTAACATAAAATTTAACCCCCTTTTTTGTTATGCTACCATAATTTATTCAAGGTGGAAAATATAAAGGTTAATTGTTTATAAAATGATGATAAAATAAACTGTTTTTTAAAATTAATCGGTAAATTAGCGATAAAATAATGAGGAATGGATGAAAGAGGCAAATAATGGGTCATGTGAAAATAAGATGAACAGATAACTTTGATAATGAACAATAAATATGTGTATAATAGAGAAGAACAGTATAAGAAAGAAGGTGAGCTTAGGTGAAAAGGAGTCCATATAGAAGAAGAACATTTAAAGAAGTAATTAAAAGTCCACAATTTTATTCGGTATTATTATTGATAAGTTTATTGATGGATCGCTCTACTAGCTACACAAGTATTTGGCCTAATTTATTAGGAGGACTTTTAATGGTATACTTGTTAGGTATTTCTTTTTTCTGTAAAGATAGGCAGACTCGCCGATTAACCAAAAGCGAATTAAACCAAGTCAAGGCAGATATTCGTAATCATAAAGAGATGGTTGGCATTATTCGATTTATTCGAGAGAAGACAGGATGGTCTTTAGTCGATTCTAAACAATTTTATGATCAATTAAATGGTTAGCTCAAAAGCTTTCCATCTAGTGTTTATCAACTAGGTGGAAAGCTTTTTTAATTAAGATAAGTTTGGGTTAATTGTGTTGCTGTTTTTATATCAGTAAAAAAAGTATTAGCATAGTCTCCTTTTAATGCACTATGGATAGTATCCACTTTATGTGCACCTGTGGCGACTAAAATACTATGTTGTTTTTCTTTTAATGCAAGAAGGTCAAGTGACACTGTTCGTTGGTTAATGTCTTGACAAGCAATTTGTCCTTCTTTATCAATAAATCGGGAAAGAATTTCTCCCACTGCTTGGTTTTTTAATTGAGTAATCTCAGCTGGAGAAAAATAATCACTATGAGTTAACATAGAGTCATTAAACACAGACCCAACTGTAAAAATAGCAATATTGCTTTCAAGTCCTGCTTGCATTAATTCGTGAATAGCTGGATCTTTTAGTACCCTTTGTTTCGTTTCAGGATGTTGAAAGAATAAAGGAAGGGGCAATAAGGTTAAATCTGCTTCAAAAGCTTTAGCAAATAAAGATAAAACATCATAAGAATAGTGTTGAATGTTTTTATGAGTTTCTCCTCCCTTTAATTGAACAATACTAACACCTTGTAAAGGCTTAGGAGATAGGTGTTCGGCCACGCTATACATGGTTTTGCCAAAACCTATTCCAATTTTATCTCCGTCTTGTACCAATTGATTAAGGTACATAGCCACTTGTTGCCCTACATCTGATAAAATTTGTTGATAGTCAGTAGCTAAACTTGGATAAACCTCTACGTGATTTAAGTGATACCGTTGCTGAATAAGAGTCGCTAATTTGGAACATTCTTCTAGAGGGTTAGTTAACTCAATTCGCAGAAAAGGATGTTGCTGGGCCAAATTGAGTAATTGTTTCACGTCATTAGATGATTGATCAGTCAATCTAGCTATTTCCTCGATAGATAGTAACTGTTCATGATACATGGAAGCCACATGGAATAAGTGAATAAGTTGATGCTTAGGGACTGAGTTCAAATTGACACCTCCTAAAGGATATGCTTAAAGTATATCATATGTTTAAAAAAAGAGTCATTAATTGGCAGACCGTAAGAGAAACAGAAGAGATAACATGGTATACTAAAATTAAGAGTTTAGTTAGTTAAATGAAGAGTAAAAAAGGAGAGAACTTATCATGCAAGAATTTCACTGGCCACATTTTTCTAAAAAACCAACGTTAATCGGGGAAAATGTAACGTTACGCCCTTTTCAATCTGAAGATTGGTTAGTTATGAATGAGGTAATCAATCAGCCAGAGATCAAGCGGCTAACTGGTTCTGTTACTTCTACTGACGCAGCCAATAAAAAGCAGACCAGTGAAGAAGAGTATTTGACTAAACAATGGTATGACACAAGAAATCAGCAAAGTAACCGGTTAGATTTAGCTATTTATGCTAATCATTCCCAAGAAGTGATTGGGGAAGTTGTTTTAAATGAGTGGCAAGAATCAACTAATACTTGTCACTATAGAATGTTGATTAGTCAGGATTATCAAAATCAAGGCTTAGGGACTGAAGCAACCAAACTTATGTTAGCCTATGGTTTTCAAGAATTAAACTTGCACCGCATTGAATTAGAAGTCTATGAATTTAATCCGAAAGCTAAACATGTTTATGAAACATGTGGCTTTTTAAATGAAGGAACTAAACGGGAAGCTTTTCTATTTGATAAACAATGGGTTGATATCCATTTAATGGCTATGTTAGAAAGTGACTTTCAATCAACTAAGTAAAGCGCTTGCTTTATCAAGTTTATTTTGTTAAACTACCTTTAAGTGAATAGAGACAATTTCTAGGATTGTTACTACTCATCTATGGATGACTAGGCAAAACCTGAGTTGTAAAGAGATAATAATGATTAGGGGAGAACCCCTTATTTGGACATGATTATTTCTTTTCAATTCAGGTTTTTTTGTCCCTTTTTATTGGCCATTTAAAGGGAGTACTGGCATCAGTCTAGTGCAACATACCTATTATGAAAAAAGGAGAGATAGTCATGGATAAAAAAGCTTTAGCCCAAGAGATTTTAACTTTGGTAGGAGGAAAAGAAAATATTAATTCCGTGGTACATTGTGCTACCCGACTACGTTTTTCTTTAAAAGATGAATCCAAAGCTAAAACGAAAGAAATTCAAGAAAATCAAGATGTTATTCAAGTTGTTCAAAGTGGTGGTCAGTATCAAATTGTGATTGGTAGCCAAGTGGGAGATGTGTACCAAGAGTTAACAGAGATATTAGGAGACCAAACTTCTGAAGACAGTGCTACTGACCAAAATCTTTTTAACCGTTTAATTGATATTATTTCATCTATTTTTACTCCATTTTTAGGAGCTATGGCAGGTTCTGGGGTGTTAAAAGGTTTCTTAATTTTATTTACGACACTAGGTTGGTTGTCAGATAAAAGTGGAACGTATCAAATTTTATTTGCAGCAGCAGATGGTATTTTTATGTTCTTGCCTATTCTATTAGCTTTTACAGCTGCTAAGAAATTTAAAGTAAATCCTTATATTGCCTCAATGACAGCATTTGCGTTAATGCATCCAAGTATGGTTGCTTTAGCTGGACAGCCTCCTGTTAAATTTTTAGGTATGCCAGTTATTATGCCGTTAGCAGGTTATGGTTCAACAGTAATTCCTATGATTTTATCTGTGTGGATTCAAAGTTATGTGGAGAAATTCATAAAAAAAGTGGTACCAGATTTTATAAAAATTATCATGGTTCCTTTATTAGTAGCATTAATCATGGTTCCTTTAACCTTCATCGCTATTGGACCAATCGGCACATTAATTGGAGATGTTTTAAGTAAAGGATACACCAGTGTTTATAATTTTAGTCCTGTCGTAGCTGGGATTGTAATGGGTGGTTTTTGGCAAGTATTTGTTATGTTCGGTATGCACTGGGGATTTATTCCAATTGGGATGATTAATTTATCTTTATCAAAATATGACACAATGGTACCAATGTTACTTCCAGCAGTTATTGCTCAAGGAGGAGCAGCTTTAGCAGTCTTTTTAAGAACTAAAAACAGTAAACGAAAAGCTTTAGCCTTTTCTTCTGCTATTACATCTTTATTTGGGATTACCGAGCCTACTGTTTACGGAGTGACTTTACCATTAAAGAAACCTTTTATTGCTGCTTGTATTGGTGGGGCTGTAGGTGGAGGAATTGTGGCTTTTAGTGGTACCAAAGCTTTTGCTATGGGGATTGTTAGTTTACTAAGTATTCCAACTTTTATCAGTCCGATTGAAGGAATTGTTTCTAATGTAACTGGTGCGATTATTGGCACATTGGTTGCCTTTTTACTTAGTTTTATTTTGACATTAGTGTTAGGGTTTGATGTGGAAGCACCTAAAGAAACAAGTTCAACCAGTGATGCTCACTTATCAAAAGAAGGAGTGGCTAAAGAAATATTAGTTAGTCCCTTAACTGGTAAGGTCAAAATGTTATCAGATATAGCGGATCCTGTGTTTAGTTCAGGTGCTATGGGCAAAGGGATTGCTATTGAACCAACCATTGGAGAATTACGAAGCCCTGTAACAGGCACAGTAGAAATTGCGTTTCCAACGGGACATGCAGTAGGTTTGAAATCAACTTCTGGCATAGAAATTTTATTACACATAGGTATGGACACGGTAGAATTAGAGGGACAAGGGTTTGAGTTACATGTAAAAAAAGGTGACCAAGTTCAGCCAGGAGATTTATTAGTTACTTTTGATTTAGAACAGATTAAACAAGCAGGTAAGCCAACAATTACACCGATTGTTATTACTAATTCAGGGGATTACTTAGATGTACTGGATTTGAATCAACAAGAGGTAGTGACAGGGGAAGCATTCTTAACAGTAGTGAAATAAAACAAGATATGGTATGCTAATAGTATAATCTGAGATGGTACCATCTCAGATTATTTGCTTGTAAACCCTAATAAAAGGTGATGAGTTTAGATGAAAATTGTTAAGAAATTAAATAATAATGTAGTGCTTTCTATCAACTCAGAAGGAAAAGAAGTGGTTGTGATGGGGAAAGGACTAGCCTTTGATAAGAAAAAAGGCGAAGAAATTCCGTCATCTGCTATTCAAAAAATCTTTGTTGTAGAAGGAACTACCCAACAGTTAGATATTTCTCACCTTTTACTAGAGATGGATAATAGTGAATTAGCATTAGCTAAACAAATAATTACTTTGGCAGAAAAAAGGTTAGGCTATCAGTTCTCTGATTTACAGTGTTTGATGTTCCTAGATCATCTTCACTATTTACTACAACGGTTGCAAGACGGTCTTCCCTTACCTAATCCGTTATTAACAGATATTAAAAAAATCTATGACACAGAGTACCAAGTAGCAGTAGAAGCTTGTCAGTTAATTGAAAGCAAGTATCCTCTTGATTTGTCAGATAATGAAGCTGGTTTTATTACGTTACATTTTATTAAAAACAGCAACCAATCTAATCAGTTTGGAGCTACTTTGGAAAGTGTTCAAATAGTTAAAGATATTTTAGGAATTATTTCAAAAAACTTTGGTATCTTATTAGATGAGAGAAGCTTTCATTACAAGAGACTGGTGACACACTTAAATTATTTTGTTCAACGTGTGCTAATGAAGGAGTATTTCCCAAAAGGAGATGAATTTTTAGTAACAGTAGTTAAGGAAAGATATCCTAAATCCTTTGCCTGTGCTAAAAAGATTGGGACTTATTTAGATAACGCTCAAAGCTATCATGTTTCAGAAGATGAGTTGTTGTATTTAACTTTACATATTCAGCGAGTGATTGCTGAAAATAAATAAAAGCCATTCTAATAGGAAGAATGGCTTTTTTGCTAGCGTTCATGGGTAAACAGGTAACGATAAATAGTTAAAACCCCAATCCACAAGAGTATAATCGGTAACATAATCGGAGCTAAATGGTTAGCACCAATATCAAGAATATAGCTCAAGGGAATTAATAGAATACCGAATAAAATAGAAATAAGTAGCGAGATATCCAAGGTTTGGACAGTCCGCTTGATTCTGGGGGGATATTTACCTTTTTTCATGTTTGTTTACTCCTTTATAATAAAAAATTAACATAAAATAAGTTTATCACTTTTTAGATGAACTGCAACTAAAAAGCCAGTTATTTTTTTACTAGGGTAAAAAAGAGACCACAAACTAAAATAATACAAATTAAGAGGTAGAGAAAGATACCAAAAGGATGATGAGGATTAATCGCATAGCCATCACCTTTTACTTTAGGCAAGAGAATTGGCTGAGTTTCGCTAGTTGGTTTAGGATATAGTAGCCACTGACGAACAAAAGATAAAATAAGTAATAAAATCACTAAACCAATTAATAAATAGGTTAGCCAAGATACTGCTGCTTGATTTTTAGTTAAAAAAGTCATTAAAACAGCTAAGCTTAATAAAGCTAAAGTTAATTTTGAAAGAACTTGATCTAATTTTTTGACACGAGATTGAGACATTTGACATCACTCCTAATGATAATAAATAAAGGGTTAATTTACCCAGCAGGTTTGGGATATAGAGTTAGTTGTAGCTTGCCATGAACATATTCTCCTAAGTACACGTCTGATAAAGCAATCGACTGTTTAGCTAGTTCAGCTAGTAACCAACTTTCTGGTTGATCGATTAACAATAAAGTTTCTTCCACGATGACGCCATTTGTAATTAAAGGAAATTTTACACTGGCTTCTCCGTATTGAATAATAGTAAGTTGACCATTTTGTTCTTGGACAGCTCGTTTAATGGATTTAGTATCAGAGTATCCAGCACTTCTTAGTTTAAACATCAAGTCGTTAGCAGACAAGCCTAATTTAAGGCAAGCAGATACATTAATTTCTCCATTACTAATTAAAATCACAGGTTTACCGTCTACAAATTGTTTAATAAGAGGGATATGTTCCTTTAAATATTTTAAGGTAACTGTTAGTAATGTCCAAATAAGGAGGACGATTAAGTATTGTAGAATCGTGATTTGTGGGTTATAAATCACTCCACCAATAATTCCACCTAAGACGTAATTTTGAATTTGGTCTAAAACAGAAGTAGGAGCTAAGTTTCCTTTTCCTGTTAAATTGATTTGAATAACTAAAGTAATAATTCCTAGCGTTAATTTAATAGCAATCGGCATAATAGGCACGAATTAAGTCTCCTTTATTGGTTAATTTGGATAATCTCTGTTTGTCTAGTCAGAAAACTTTCTTCTAAAGAGTAGGCAGAAAAATCTTCATTAAAATGAACGAAATAGACTTGTTGTTTATCGGCTTGTAACGCCATCCCGTCTTTAAGACTAGTATTGTTGACTGCTAATTGTTTAGTTGGAATATGGAGGTTGGTACTAACCGTATCCAAAAACTCAACCATTTGAGCAGATTGGTTTTGATGGATTTTTCCTTGTTTATAGTCGTTGAGTTGTAAAAGACTAATTAAAAACAAACTTAACAGTAGTAAGATGAACAGATCTCGATATTTAGTCGCTTCTTTATGTTGCAGCCACTTAACAAGGACTATAGCTAGACTAAGCAACAAACCAGCAGTTATTACAAATCTTATTTTACCAGCAGTACCTGCTTGGGATAAAAAGTACTGATAGGAATAAAAGTTCATACAAGTCCCTCCTTTTTATTCATCCTATCACAATCAGAGCAGTTGTAGGAGCAATTTATAGATAAAAAGTTTCATTGTTTTTTTTTATTAATCATGTATACTAAATTTGTTACTAAGAAGTGGGGGTTATTAGATGTTTAATCTAACAGATTGTATTGGTTTTATTACAAAGAAAGCATCAAAAGAAATCACAGATGTTTTTAATCAACGGTTAAAAAAAGAAGATATTTCTTATGCAAAGTGGACGGCTCTATTCTTTCTTGGTGAAGATGAAAGTTTATCGCAGCGAGAGTTAGCAGATAAAATGAATACTAAAGAGTCTTCTGTGGCAAGATTGTTGGACCGAATGGAAAAAGAAAATCTTTGTCAACGGGAAAAGGATTTAGAGGATCGTCGTGTTATGCATATTGCCTTAACCGCTAAAGGACATGAAAAAAGAGAGGCTCTATTACCAATTGGGAGTCAATTTCATCAAGATGCCACACAAGATATTTCACAAGAAGATTTAGATGTTTTTAAAGCTGTTTTAGAAAAAATGGTTGATAATTTAACAAATAAATAAGTGTAACTGACTAGATTAAATCACAAGAGCTGCTTGACAGCTCTTTTTTTTATCTATTTTTTTACTTTACATAGCAAGTTTTTAGGTGTAAAGTAACTTGTGAAAGTGATATCAATCACAAATTAATAGGTAAAGATAACTGAGTGGAGGTATAAAGTTGAAAGTAAGATTAACACATGAATTAGATCAGGATACTCAAACAAAAGTAGAATGGATAGGTGTAAAAGTAGGAGATGTAGTAGCTAAAGGGGAGGAATTACTACAATTAGAAGGAAGTAAATCTTCTCTTTCTGTTTTGGCAGAGGAAAGTTATCAGATTGAGGCTGTTTTAGTCGAAGTGGGACAAGAGGTCACAAATGAGGTAGCCATTTTAGAGGTAAAACAACTTGAGCCAAACTGTTGTGATACATCGGTTGTTAAAGTATCTGTTACAGACGAAGTGGCACCAGATAGTCAGACTCTTATTGCAGAGATTAATATAAATGTGGGAGATAAGGTCGTCCAAGATCAAGAACTATTTCAATTAGAAGGCAATAAGTCGACTGTGCCAGTGTTAGCGCCTAGTGATGGTATAGTCAAACAAGTGCTAGTCAATACAGGGGAAAAAGTTATGACAGGCACTGTTTTATGTGAAATAGAAGGAGAGACACAGCCATCAAACTGTTCTCAGTCTAAAGCAGTTAAGCAAGAAGTTGAACTAACACCAGATTTATTGATTATCGGTGCAGGACCTGGTGGATATGTAGCTGCTTTGTACGCTGCTAAACAAGGAAAGCAAGTTGTTTTAGTGGAAAAAGAAGCATTAGGTGGTACTTGTTTAAATGTTGGCTGTATTCCAACGAAAGCCTTAGTAAAATCTGCTGAAGTTTATCATCAATTTACGCAAGCAGCAGAATTTGGGATAGAAGTCTCTGATTACTCTGTTAATATGGGGAAAGTACTTGAGAAAAAAGAGGCTATTTGTCAAAAACTTGTGTCAGGGATTGATTCTTTAGTTAATGAACAAGGGATTAAGTTAATCAAAGGACAAGCTCAGTTTAAAAACAATCAACAAGTGTTGGTAGAAAATAAGGATACTCAGTATGTTATTCAAGCAACGGATACGATTATTGCAACAGGATCCAAGCACTCTAAGTTGCCTATTTCAGGTATAGAGCAGGACTTCGTTTTAACTAGTACGACTGCGCTGTCTTATCCTGAAACGATTGACTCTATTACAATTATTGGTGGCGGAGTTATCGGGATGGAATTTGCTTTTATGTATGCTAATTTTGGAACTAAGGTGACAGTGGTAGAATTTTCTGATCACTTACTTCCGATGTTAGATGTAGAGGTTTCTTTAGAAATACAAAAAATAGCAGAAGAAAAAGGCATTCAAGTGTTAACTCAAACGGCAGTTCAATCTCTTCATCAAGAGAAAAATGGTCAAGGGGTAGCAGTATGCCAATCAGTTAACCAAACAGATTCCTTCTTCATTGCTAGTGAAAAAGTGTTGGTAGCTGTGGGAAGAGAAGCCAATTTAGATGGTTTAGGTTTAGAAAATACGGATATAGAGTTAAGAGAGGATCAAAAAGCTATTGTCGTAAATGAAGAGTTAGAAACAAATGTTCCTCATATTTACGGTATTGGAGATGTAATTGGTGGTATGCAGCTAGCCCATGTAGCTTCTCATGAAGGTATTTGTGTAGTGGATCATTTGTTAGGCCACAATCATACTTTAAACTATGACTTGGTTCCAAGTGTTATTTTTACAGATCCTGAAATTGCCACAGTTGGTTTAAATGAAGAAACAGCTCGGCTAACTTATCCTAATCTTGCTATTAGTCAATTTCCTTTCCAAGCGAATGGAAAAGCGTTGACTATGAGAGAGGAAAAAGGTTTTATTAAATTAATGAAAGATTTAGATAGTCAACAATTAATCGGAGGAACTATTATAGGGCCAGAAGCTTCTGCTTTAATCAGCAGTTTAACCTTGATGATTGGCTCTAATCTATCTGAAAAACAAATTCTTCAGACGGTATTTGCTCACCCAACGACCGGAGAAGTTATCCATGAAGCTACTCTAGGATTTTCTATAGGGGCTTTACATTATCAAAATTAATTGAGATAATGTAAAGAGGTAAGACTCAGAAAATTATTTTTAATAGAGCGAAGTAGGCGAATGCTTGTCATTGGCCTACTTTTTATTTAGCGGTCATTCTTTACAAAATCTGGTATGAAAAGTTCTAGCAAAACAATTGAGAGTCGTAGAAGATTGGGGTACACTATAAAATATAAGATGTGTTTTAATTAAGGAGGAAAATGTATGAAAAAACAGCGTATGATTATAAGTATTGCTTTGCTGTTAATGTTTGGTCAAGTTTTAGCACCAACAGTTTATGCAGCGACAGAAAAGCCAGAAAAAACATCTCTTTTTCATAAATTAGACACAGCAGATTGGTTAAAAAATAAACCGTCTCTTTTGGATACATTAAGAGATAAAAAGACGGATTCTGCAGAAAAAGAGGAAACAGAAACCACTGAGACAGAAGTAGAAGTAGAAACACCAAAAGAAACT
Organism: Vagococcus humatus; assembly: GCF_003950325.1. Taxonomy (GTDB): domain Bacteria; phylum Bacillota; class Bacilli; order Lactobacillales; family Vagococcaceae; genus Vagococcus_C; species Vagococcus_C humatus. Next base: position 742,890 of record NZ_PXZH01000001.1, on the reverse strand, counting down.
ATTTCTGTTGGAAAAGAGGAGTCATCAGAAGAACAAAATAATCCTTCTAAGGAATTACCAAAAGAATTAGATGGGGCAATTTCTGATGAAACAAAAGAAACAAGTCGACCTAATGTAACAATTAGTAAAAAAGGAACCATTGAAATTAAAAAAACTGATGCAGACACAAAAGAAGTTATTACAGGATTTGAATTCGAAATAACTAATGACCGTGGAACTTTCCGTAAAATAATTAAAACCAATAGTGAAGGAATAGGTAAACTAACTGATTTAGAACCTGGTACTTATTTTATTAGGGAGATAAAAGCTCCGGAAGGGTATGAAACTGATGATCAAATTCACATCGTTGATTTAGATGAACAGACCCCTAACTTTCTAGTTTTATTACCCTTAACTTCTAAAAAATTATCCGATTTATTACCATTAGAAAAAAGACCGGGTAAAATCAACCTAACAAAAGTAGATGAAGCAACACAAGCTAAATTGTTTGGGGCTATTTTTGAAGTGAGAGATGAAAAAGATCGGTTTAAAGGGCATATCATGACTAACCTTAAAGGTGTCGGTAAAATGAAACGCCTGGCTCTTGGTACTTATACGTTAAAAGAAGTTCATGCTCCTTTAGGCTATGAAAAAAATGAAGGGGTTGAAACAATTACCCTTACAAAAGAAGCACCAGAAGCTTCTTTAACCATTACTAACAAAAAAATAGAATCAGAAATTCCTACTCCCACTCCAGAAGAAGGGAAAGGGAGCATTGATGTTTTAAAACTAGATAGCAAAACCAAAGAACCTTTATTTGGAGCAGTTTTAAAAGTATACGATGTTGATGATCAATATGTTGGTCAGATCATTACGAAACGAGATGGTACTGGCGCTCTGACCTCACTGTCTTACGGAACTTATATGATTCAAGAAGTACGGGCTCCTTTAGGCTATCAATTAGATTCATCCACGCATTTTGTAAAAATAAATGAGAATAATCCTAAGGGACAAATCACGTTAACAAATGAAGCGAAAGAAACAGATAAAGAAACACCAGAAACCCTTGACCGTTTAGGAATGATTCAGCTACAAGTAACGGATCAAGATAGTCAAAAGCCGGTAGTAGGTGGTGTGTATAATATTAATAATCCTTTAGGCAAAACAATTGGAACGGTAAAAATTGGATTAAATGGTCAAGGAAAAATAGACCATTTAGCTTACGGAAAATATACTATTCAAGAAAAATCGCCAGCTGTTGGCTATGATAGAGATTTAAGTGTTTATAATGTGTCACTGGATAAATATGATCCAACTAGTACGTTGAACATTACTACTAAGAAAACAACTAAAAAGGCGCTAACTTTTGGTTTAGGTCAAAATAATAGTGGTCTTGGTGGTGGAAGTGGCCTAGGCTTAGGAAGCAATAGTTTGTTACCTCAAACAGGTGAAAGTCAGAAACGTTGGTTAACTATTGCCGGAATTATCTTAATAACAGGAGTCATTACAGTTGTAGTTAAACGTAAATCTTCTAACTAAAAAAAGAATCTAGTTACCTGTTAAAAGGAGCTAGATTCTTTTTTCTTGCACTTTTTCTGAAACAAAGTATACTAGTATTATTAAAAAAAGATTAAAATAAGATGATAAAAAGGAGTGAGGGGAATGGTTAAATATTATATGTCTATTTTTTTATTAAGTGGGTTAGTTATCTCGATTAGTCTCTTTTCCCAGTCTATTAATCACTTGACTAAGGACGCCAATGTCAAAGTAGATCATTCGGATTTAGTCATTCCAGCTGCCTGTTTGTCCTTAAACAAACCAGGAGACTCATCCTTTAACTCATTAAAAACCAGTGAATTTGTTGAGCAAAAGCCGATTCGTTTGATAGAAAAAGAAGTTTTAGCAGTTAAAAAGATTGAGCCATTAGAAAAACCCTCTCAATTGACTCATAAAAAAATAGGGTGGATAACTTATGTGAAAGTCATTAGTTTTACTTTTACGCTAATTGGAAGTTTTGGAGTGATGATTTTATCTATTTTATTTAATTGGCAACGAAAAAACAGATAAGAAAAACCTTTAAGGATTTTTCTTATCTGTTTCTTCTAAACGATCTAACATGCTTTGTCGTTTGTCATGGTTTTGTGTTAAAACTTGTCCCAATTGTTTGGCTTCTTCTAGTTGTTGATCCCGAATGTCTATGGTTAATTTTCGGAAGGTTTTATTAGCCCCTTTAAAATCTCTGAAAAATTGTTCATCCTCTGGTTGCTCAAAGCCTTCTTCTTCCATATTTTTATAGGTTTGATTAAACAAAGTGCTTACTTTTTTTGAAAAAGAGGTGATTTCTTTTGCTTCCTCTTCTGATAGTTGATAGTCTTTTTCGTTAATATATTGATAAACTTCCCATTGTTTTGTATAAATTTCAGCGACAGTGTATTTAGCACCAGTTAAAGTATCCATTTTTTTTACTTGGTTTTTAAATTCTTTTTTTTCATCTAAGTTAACCGCTAACCATGTTTTATCTTTTGGAAATAAGCCAGCATATTTATCTTTGAAACTAAGGGGAACCGCCAATCCAATGAATAAAATAGCTAAAGAAGCTAATACCAATTTAGCTAAGGTTATTCGCTGTTCTTTTATATTCAATAAATAGAGTATAAGGGTAATAACTGTGCCTAAACCTCCAATTAAAATTAAAAAATTGTTCATATAAATGATTCCTTTCTCTTCTGCTTGTTGCATATGGTTTCCATTTTAACAGAATTAAAAAAGGATAGGTAGCTTAATTCTAAAAATTAGTAAAATGCTAACTTTTGTTACCTAACAATTTTGTTAGATGGATGTTAGGCAATCACATGGAAGCCTGACATAATTTCCACTATACTAGGGTTAAGTTAAAACAATTAGTTAAGGAGGAATTATAGATGAAAAAAGTAGTTAGTCTATTAGTTTTATTTGTTTCAGTAATAATGATGACAGGGTGTTCAAATAAAATGGCCAAAGTAGATATTCAGTATCAAGATTATCAAATAAGTTTATCTGAAGCTATTACTCAATATCAACAAGCCACTAATCAACAAGAGTTAACCCAAATTAGTTTTGAGCCTTCAGAATTAGCTGATAAGAAAAATGATTGGTATAAGTATTATGGTTATTATTTCTTTAATCAAGACGATAAATTTGTGGTAGACGCTAATACAGGGGAAACGTTAACTGGCACTAAAGAGGTAACCAATCAATCCACAGAAGTTTTTGGATTAGCAGAATTAACCCATGTGAAAGAACCAAAAGAAGCGATGAAAGAAGCAATGAAAGGTTCACGTTCTTCCAGAGTTATGGGATGGACATTGAAAAAATCAAAAGGGAAATTTGTTTATACAGTCGCAATCAAAACCCTAACTTCAGCTAAGGAAGTAGAAGTGGCAGGTTAAGTTAACATAAAAGATGTCTTTTTTTAGTAGAAAATTACTATTTAATGATTTTCTTTTTCTTTAAAGGAAAAAAATCTTCTGTTAACTTAGCTATAAAAGCAGTATTCTTTAAAATAAAGTGGGATATAAAAAAACGTCTAACAAAATAAGTTAGACGTTTTTTTTATATGTTTTTAAGCTAAATTATCTCAAATGGCGGGAATGTGTGGGAATCGAACCCACCTAAGAAGCTACTAACTCCTCATGCTGGTTTTGAAGACCAGAGGGAACACCAGAACCCATCCACTCCCAAATAACAAACTTAGAATAACACATGGAAACTAGGTCGTCAACCTTAAAATTAAAAAAGGGATTAAAAGTGAAGAATTAAAAATAATGAAGGGGAACAAGATAAGAAATTAATAAAAAATTTTTATTCCAGTTAATTACTATAGAGATACTATGCTATAATGAACATGAATAATTAGAGAAGAGTTTTTGTTATCTTATAATGTAAGCGTGTTATAGAACAAGGATAATTTTTTATAGACTATTTTTAGAAAAGAGTGTGTCAAATGGAAGAAACAAAAGATTTAGGTAAATTATTTATTTGTGGTGGTTGTAATGCCAAAATTGGCCCAGGTAACTTATCTAAAATTTTAGATAAATTGCCACAAACAATGAGTGACCAACTATTAGTAGGATTTGACTCAACGGATGATGCTGGAGTGATTAAAGTAAGTGATGAACTGGCTTTAATTCAAACACTAGATTTTTTCCCAACGATGGTAAGTGATCCTTATTTATTTGGTCAAATTGCAGCGACTAACGCGTTAAGTGATGTGTATGCTATGGGTGGAGATGTTTTATCTGCTATGAACATTGTTTGTTTCCCAGAAGACATGGATATTGATATTTTAGGAGAAATTTTATTAGGTGGTTCAGAAAAAGTACAAGAAGCAGGTGGTTTATTAGTAGGTGGCCACTCTATTCATGACTCCACTCCTAAATACGGTTTATCTGTAACAGGCACCATTCATCCTGACCGAGTGTTAGTTAATAATGATTGCCAAGTAGGAGACGTGTTAATTTTAACAAAACCATTAGGAGTCGGCATTATTACTACTGCTTATAGTGTAGGCGAAACGACTGAAGAAGCCTTTAAAGAAGCAGTGACTTCTATGACAACGTTAAACAAATATGCAGCAGAAATTATTCGTGAGCATCCTGTTACGACATGTACCGACGTGACTGGTTTTGGTATTTTAGGTCACTTAACAGAAATGCTTCACGGAGAACGTAGTGCTATTATTGAAACAGAAAAATTGCCTTATATAGAAGATGCTTACCGCTGTGCTAAAGAGTTTCTAATTACAGCAGGTGGTCAACGAAACCGTAACTATTTAGCAGATAAAGTTTCATTTGAAATAGATGACTATGCTATGGAAGAAATTTTATTTGATCCTCAAACATCAGGAGGATTATTAGTTAGTGTGCCACAAGACGCAGCTGAAAAGCTACTTCAAGATTTAAATCAAGCAGACATTCCAGCTAAAATAATTGGAGAAGTTGTTTCTCCATTAGAAAAAGAGATTTATATCAAATAATTGATCAAGTAATGAAAGAAGGAAAAAATCATGGAAAAAATTAATGCAATCGGAGACGTTTGTCCTGTTCCAGTTATTAAAACAAAGAAAGCTTTACGTACCACTGATGTTGTTGAAATTGTGGTAGATAATGAAATTGCTACTCAAAACTTAAAAAAAATGGCGGAACAATTAGGCTATGGCTATTCAATGAACCAAGTCTCTACTAAAGAATATACTGTGGTGATTGATAAAAACAAAGCAGATGATGAAGTATGTATGCCAATGACTCATGTTGAAGTGAACGAAGTTAAAGGAGAGTCTTATTCTGTCTTTTGTGATACGCAAGTGATGGGCCGAGGAGATGACGTTTTAGGAACGACTCTGATGAAAAGTTTCTTTTACGCTTTAACAGAACAAGACGTGTTACCGGATAAAGTGGTGTTATACAACGGGGGAGTTCATTTAGCTGTAGAAGGATCCGATGTGCTAGAGGATCTACAAACTCTTTTAGATAAAGGAGTAGAAGTTTATGCTTGCGGAGCTTGTGCTAACTTTTACGGTGTAACAGATCAGATTAAATTGGCAGAAATTACTAATATGTATCGAATTGTGGAATTAATGAGAGAAGCTAATCGGGTTGTAAAACCTTAAATCTGGCATTAGAAGAAAGGAAGACTTGCGGTGGAGTATTTACTAGTATTTGATTCAACCCATCAAGCAATTACAATGGAAACTAGGGTGAAAGAAGCGGGTCTTTTAAAAGCTCGGTTAATCCCTACACCAGAAACGATTACTGCTAGCTGTGGTTTGTCTTTAAAATTTCAAGCTACTGATATAGAGCAAATTAATGACTTTTTACAACAGGAAAGGTTTACTAAAACCGCTTATTACCGCATTGTAACCGATGGACTTCAAAAAACATTTGAACCATTAGAAGATAAGTAAGGGATTTGATAGGATGAAACATATTGTCATTGGCACAGCAGGACATATAGATCACGGAAAAACAACACTGATTAAACGTTTAACAGGTATTGAAACAGATACTACTCGAGAAGAAAAAGAACGAGGCATGTCCATTAATTTAGGATTTGCCTACGTTGATTTACCAAATGGAGAAAGAATCGGGATTGTAGATGTTCCTGGCCATGAAAAGTTTATTAAAAATATGTTAGCAGGGGTAGCTGGCATTAATTTAGTGTTACTTGTCATCGATGCAAATGAAGGAATTATGCCACAAACTAAAGAGCATATGGATATTTTAACTCTTTTAGGTATTGAAGACTTTATTGTGGTTCTAACGAAAGTTGGCGCAGTAGATGAAGAGTTAAGAGAAATCGTTTATGAAGACATCCAAGAGTCCTTAAAAGGCACGCCTTTAGAACAGGCACCGATTATTGAAACCGATGCAGTGGAAAATATAGGGATTGATAAGTTAAAAGAAGTTATCATGTTAAAAGTTGAACAATTATCAACAGACATTGTTGAAGCAGCTCCTCGTTTAAATGTGGACCGTTCTTTTTCTGTTAAAGGGTTTGGTACTGTAGTAACCGGAACATTGTTAGACGGTTCTTTAAAAATTGGGGATGAGCTGATTGCTTATCCAGGTGAAATTAAAACGAAAGTACGAAATATTCAAGTGCATGAAACCAATCAAGAGTTAGCTTATCCTGGTCAACGAACTGCTCTTAATTTAACTAAAATAGGAGTAGATGAGGTAGGCCGAGGCTCTGTCTTAACCACAAAAGCTAATGTGGAACCAACTTGGATGTTAGACACTAAAATTACTTGTTTAAATTTACCACAAAACCAATTAGAGCTTTGGGACCGAGTTCACTTACATATTGGGACAAAAGAAGTTAGAGGAAGAATTGTTCCTTTAGGAGTGGACAAGATATTAGCAGGAGAAGAAGGATTTGTTCAGTTGCGATTAGAAGAGCAGGTAGCAGTAAAAAGTGGAGATCACTTTATTATTCGCTCCTATTCGCCTGTTGTGACTATTGGTGGCGGCGTAGTACTAGAAGCCAATCCTGTTAAACATCGCCGGTTTAATGAAGAAACTCTAGCTAGTCTTAAAATTAAAGAAGAGGGAAATTTTGAAGATTTAATTTTAGATTATTTAAATAATAAAATCAAACAATTTAAAACTGCTAAAGAAATTGCTGAATACTTGAATGCTAATTTAGACTTAGTCAGAGACACACTAGATGATTTAATTGTAAAAGGACAGGTTTTCCCTGTTAGTCATACATTTTTAGGAATGGAAGAAGTCAACCGTTCCTTAGTAGAAATGGAACAAGTGTTAGAAAATTATCATAAAAAATATCGATTGCGTCAAGGGATGTCCCTAGAAGAATTCCGTTCGAAATTTGGACAATTTAAAGGGAAAGAACTAGAAGCGATGCTGAAATATCTAAAAGAAGAACAGTTGGTTCAAGTTACTGGTAGCTTAATTAAGTTAACAGATTTTGAAGTGAGTTATAATTCTTATCAGTTAAAAGAGAAAGAAAGAATTGAAAAGGTTCTAAAACAGTCAGGGCTAACCCCGCCATCTGTTGAAGAAATTTTAGCAGACAGTCCTAATGCTAAGGAAGTATTAGAGGCGTTAAACGGAGTTTCTATCTATTATTTAAATCCAGAGACGATTATTCACATGGATACGTTTAATCATGGTGTTAACTTTGTTAAGCAGCATATTACTGAAAATGGCTCTTTAACATTAGGGGAATTTCGTGATGAAATGGATACTAGTCGTAAGTATGCCATGATGTTTTTAGAACATTTAGATGAACTAGGCATTACCAAACGAGTGGAAAATAACCGAGTGTTAGCTTAAAACAAGCTAACAATTAGTTAGACAAACAGTGAGGAGGAGAAGTTTTGGGGATTTATTTTGATTATGCAGCCACATCATTAAAAAAACCACAAGCTGTGGCACAAGAGATAAGTCAGCTATTACTAAGTGAAACATGTGGCAATCCTTCTAGAGGTGCCCATGATTTTTCATTAAATGGCTACCGCAAATTATATCAAGCAAAAGAAAGGTTAAAAACGTTTTTTAATCTTCCTTCATCAGCTGGAATTGGTTATACGATGAATGCGACTATGGCACTTAATATGGCCATTCAAGGCTTATTTCAACCAGGAGATCATGTTATTACCACAAATTATGAGCATAATTCAGTGTTACGTCCACTTTATTTAAAAGAAAAACAAGGAGTGGAACTGTCTTTTGTTCCCTGTGATAAGGTAACTGGAAAAATTCACTACGATGAAATAGAAAAGTTAATTCAACCAAACACTAAAGGAATAGTATGTACTCACGCCTCTAATGTGATTGGAAATGTGATTGATTTAAGAAAAATTAGCACCATTTGTCAGAAGCACGATCTTTTATTTATTGTGGATGCCTCACAAACTGCCGGCAGTCTACCAATTGATGTGCAGGATTTAGGGATTGATGTATTGTGTTTCACAGGACATAAATCTTTATACGGACCACAAGGGATTGGCGGAATCTGTTTTAAAGAAGCGTTACCTTTTGAACCATTACTAGTGGGAGGCAGTGGTGTTCATTCCCAAGATAAAATTCATCCCCATGATTATCCAACAGTTTTAGAAGCTGGTACAACTAACTTACTAGGAATTGTTGGGCTAGATGCTAGCTTAAAAGAGTTGATGGAGCAAGGCTTAGATAAGGTTCATCAAAAACAAATGGCTATGGCCAACCGGTTTTATGAGGGGATTAAAGGGTTAGAGAAAGTGACTTTTTATGGAGATTATGAAGCAACTTGCCGTACTGGCATTGTTTCTTTTAACATAGGAAATCTTCCTTCTGCAGAGATTGCTGATTATTTGAATGAGACTTATGAAATTGCGGTTAGACCAGGTTTACATTGTGCTCCTTTAGTTCATGAAGCTATGGGAACAACTCATCAAGGTATGGTACGTTTTTCATTTTCTCATTATCATACGGAAGAAGAGGTAGATCAAGCGATTCAAGCCGTACAAACTATTTATGAAAAAGTTGAGGAGAGCTTACTGTGAAAAAAAATGTATTAGCACAACTGCCATCCGTTGATCAACTGCTAAAGCAACCAGATATGTTATCTGTTATTTCTCAATACGGAGTTGAACAAGTTAAAAAAAGTACCCAACACATTATTCAAGCGACTCGTAGCAAATTATTAGCAGGAGAAGAAGACGTGTCTTTAGAGATAGTTCATTTTATTTCAAAAATTGAACAAGCTTTACAACAAAAGCACACGCCTCATTTGTGTTCAGTGATTAATGCTACAGGGGTGGTTCTTCACACTAATTTAGGTCGTTCTAATTTAAGTCCATCGATTCAGTCTTACTTAAATGATATAGCGTTTGGTTATTCCAATTTAGAGTATGATTTAGAAAAAGGCCAGCGAGGCTCTCGTTACAGTCATTTGACTCAGATTATACAAGAACTAACAGGGGCAGAAGATGTGTTAGTTGTGAATAACAATGCAGCTGCTGTTTTATTAGCTCTTAACACTTTAGCTAATCAACAAGAAATTGTGGTTTCAAGAGGAGAGCTAGTTGAAATTGGTGGTTCTTTCCGAATTCCTAATATTATTGAATTAAGTGGGGGTCGGATTAAAGAAGTAGGGACAACAAATAAAACCCATGCTAAAGATTATAAAGAAGCCATTAATGAAGAAACTGGGGCTCTTTTAAAAGTTCATACAAGTAATTATAGAGTCGTAGGTTTTTCTGAGACAGTTAGTATGGAAGAATTGGTACAAATTGGTCATCAACATGAGCTCCCAGTAATGAATGACTTAGGTAGTGGGTTGTTGATGGATTTGACTGAGTTAGGTTTATCCTATGAGCCTACTGTACGGGAGTGCTTAGAAGCAGGATGTGACATTGTTACATTTAGCGGGGATAAATTATTAGGCGGCCCACAAGCAGGAATTATTGTAGGGAAAAAAGCCTATATTGAAAAAATGAAAAAAAATCAGTTAACCCGTGCGTTAAGAGTAGACAAGATGACGATTGCTGCTTTAGAGGGAACTTTGCGACTTTATTTAAATAAAGAACAAGTTTTTGATCAAGTACCGACCTTACGTTTATTAAAGCAGTCTCTTGCTGAAATTGAAAAAAAAGCAATTGATTTCATTCAACTAGGAAAGTCTAGTGATATTCTAGGTGATCTTACGTTATCAGAAGGCTATTCACAAGTAGGTGGAGGCTCTTATCCGATGGAGTATTTGCCGACAAAATTAGTGAAGTATACTTCACCAGTTTTTTCAGCTGCTGAAATTGAGCGAGGATTAAGGTTGTCTAAGGCTCATATTATTACAAGAGTTCATGATCAAAGCGTGTACTTTGATTTGAGAACAGTGGAGGCTAATCAGGTTGCTACTATTGTTGAAACTCTAAAGGAAATGACTACACAGGGCAACTAAACGGGATTTAAAAAAACGTTTAGTTATGTTATACTTGACTTGAAGTTGGAAGGGGATTCATTATTTTAAAAGCTCATTTTATAATAATGAAAACCCTCTAAGTAATTATTAAAAATATTCACATTGTGCATTGTATAACTAACTAGACTTTGTTAGTATTAGGTTGTAAACGTTATTAGTTTTTCACTCATGTAAGTAAAGAGACACTTACAAAGATTTTAAGGTAAAGTAATAGTTAATGAAATAAATGGATTCAGTTAACGTCTTATTTTGATAAAAACAAAGAGTTAACTCTTTGTTTTATATAAATTCTATTTTTGGAGGGATTTAAAATGGCATTAGATAACAAAAAGATCATTGTTATTGGCGACCGTGATGGTATTCCAGGACAAGCGATTGAAGAATGTCTAAAAGGCACTACAGCCGAAGTTGTTTTTTCATCCACAGAGTGTTTTGTTTGAACGGCCGCTGGGGCAATGGATTTGGAAAATCAACGCAGAGTAAAAGAAGCAGCAGAAAAATATGGAGCTGAAAACTTAGTTATCCTTATTGGTGCTGCAGAGTATGAAGCAGCAGGTCTTGCTGCAGAAACAGTTACAGCAGGAGATCCTACTTATGCAGGACCTCTAACAAACGTAGAGCTAGGTCTAGCTGTCTACCATGCTGTAGAACCAGAATTTAAAGGGTTTGTCGATCCAGATGTTTATGAAGAACAAATTGGTATGATGGAAATGGTCTTAGAAGTAGACGAGATTATTAATGAAGTCTCAGAAATTCGTAAGGAATATTCTAAGTACGCGTAATCGTACCGTAGAATAAATAAGTAAGCCTTAAACTAAGTCCAGGAGAAAATGACTCGGTGAGTTATTTCTACTTGGACTTAACCTAAGGCGGTTATCTATTCGCCCACCAAATATGAAAACGTATTCATTTGTATATGAAAGGAAGTTTTGTCATGTCAGAAATGTATGATGTTGTTATTATCGGCGGTGGCCCCGCTGGATTGACAGCTGCTTTATATAATGCTCGTGCTCGTTTAAAAGTTATTGTGTTAGAAAAAACTAAATTAGGTGGTCAGATTGTGACTACCCATGAAATTGCAAACTTTCCTGGCTCTGTTGTAGGTTCAAGTGAAGAAGAACCTTCTGGACCAGAATTAATTAAACGTATGACCGATCAAGCTAAAAAATACGGAGCTCAAATAGAAGTTGGAAAAGAAGTAGTAGGCCTTGATTTAGACGGAGATGTGAAAACAATCACATGTCAAGATGGCACGACTTATCAAAGTTTAGCAGTAATTTGTGCTAATGGAGCGTCTCCTCGTAAAATTGGTTGTCCAGGCGAGGCAGAACTTCAAGGTAAAGGAGTTTCTTATTGTGCAACATGTGATGGAGCTTTCTTTGAAGACATGGAAATTTATGTGATTGGTGGGGGAAACTCTGCTGTAGAAGAAGCAACATTTTTAACTAGCTTTGGTAGAAAAGTGCACATTATCCAAAACTTAGACCGATTAACAGCTGATGCCATTGCAATTGAGCAAGCTAAAAAATCCGGAAAAATTGATGTGACTTATAATACAGTAGTAGAAGAGATTAAAGGGGACGGCCTTGTTGAGTCAATGGTTCTTAAAAATACAGAGACAGGGGAAGTAACAGAAGTCTTTGCTGATGAAGAAGATGGCACATTTGGTGTGTTTGTCTTTATTGGCTATATCCCAACTACAACATTGTATCAAGATAAATTAGAACTAAATGAATGGGGATACATTCAAACAAACGAATGTATGGAAACTAGTATTAAAGGAGTTTTCGCAGCTGGCGACATTCGACCAAAATTATTACGTCAAGTGGTGACAGCAACTGGGGACGGAGCAACTGCTGCTTTCGCCGTTCAAAAATATGTAGAATCTAAACGTTAAACGATAAAAAAATCTAAAACTTATGTTGAAAGAATATATAGGAGGAAGAATAATGATTGAATTAACATTAGAAAATTTTGACCAAGAAGTGGTAGAACAAGACAAACCAGTATTGATTGACTGGTGGGGAGAAAGTTGTGAAAACTGTATCGCTTTAATGCCTGCAGTCGAAGAACTATCAGAAAAATACGGAGAACAAATGCATTTTACAAAATTTAACACATCTCAAAAAGGTGTTCGCCGTTTCTGTATTAAACATCGTATTATGGGCTTACCTGTTATGTCTATTTACATAAAAGGTGAAAAAGTTGAAGAGTTAGGAAAAGATGATTGTACTAAAGAAAATATCGAAGCACTTATTCAACGCCATATTTAATACATTATTAGCTACATACTTTAATAGATAACTGTCATAAAGGGTTAGTCATGTTACTAACCCTTTTCTTGAAAAGGGAGGATTTCGATGGATTTTTCAACGTTAAAAGGGGCAAGTTATGTCCTAATACATACGCCTGATATGGTAGAACAAAATGGGACAACACAAACAACTGAAAAGGTTGTGAACCCAAACAGTGAGTATTTAAAAAAAGTTAGAGAAAATTTACGTTCGTATGAAGATGTGGTTAATTATGCACCTAACCAAACATATATTGGTAATATGACTCCTGAAGAATTAAAAGCGCTACCTCAACCTTGGGTCAATGAAAAAATTGAAGGTCAACGGTATGGTAAATTTGGCGAAATAATGCCAGAAAAAGAATTTTACGGCATTATGCAAATTTGTGATGTTTTTGAATTAGTTCATTTAGAAGATGCATTTGCTAAAGACGTGAAACAAGAATTAATCGATCATGAATTGTTTGCTAAAGATGTAGATAAAATTAAAGAAGGTGTCACTTTAGAGTGGATTCAAGAACAAGTGGACACACATGATGCAGAAGGTCTTTATTACGACTATCAGTTAGTAGGATGCGTACTAAGAGCCCATGAAATTGATGCTAACTTAACAGCTCATGTTATGTTGGAAAACTTAGTAGTGAAAGCTAGTGGCGTTATTTCACTTCGTCATTTATTTAGAGATAATGATATTAATCCAGAAGAAGTAGAGTATGTGATTGAGTGTAGTGAAGAAGCTTGTGGAGATATGAACCAACGTGGTGGTGGTAACTTCGCTAAGTCTATTGCAGAGTTATGCGGCTGTGTAAATGCAACAGGTTCAGATTTACGCGGATTTTGTGCAGCACCTACTCATGCGCTGATTTCAGCTGCTTCTTTAGTTCGTTCAGAAACATATAAAAATGTGGTTATTGTTGCAGGTGGAGCAACGGCTAAATTAGGGATGAACGGAAAATCACACGTGGATAAAGGTTTACCTATTTTAGAAGATGTGGTTGGCGGATTTGCAGCATTAATTGGTCCAAATGACGGAGAACATCCAGTATTACGTTCCGACTTAATTGGTCGTCATAAAGTATCTAGTGGGTCTAGTCCACAAGCAGTTACAACTGCTTTAATTGCAGAACCTTTAGAGCGAGCTGGTTTAACTGTCCATGATGTGGATGCTTATTCTGTTGAAATGCAAAACCCAGATATTACTAAACCTGCTGGAGCAGGGGACGTACCAGAAGCAAACATGAAAATGATTGGTGCTATTGGTGTGTTACGTAAACAGTTAGAGAAAAAAGAATTAATGACATTTGTTAAAAATAAATCTATTCCAGGTTGGGCACCTACTCAAGGTCATATTCCAAGTGGCGTACCTTATCTAGGATTTGCTGTAGATGATTTAACAACAGGGGATAAAAACCGTGCTATGATTGTAGGTAAAGGGTCATTATTCTTAGGTCGAATGACTAACTTATTTGACGGAGTATCTATTATTATTGAAAGAAACTCAGGAGAAACTGCTTCAGAGAATAGTGCTGATATGAAAGAAGAAGTCCGTCAAGCTGTGGCTGATGCCCTGCGCGACTTTTTAGAGAACTTCTCAAAAGAATAGAGTAGAGGTGAGTACATGTCGAACAAAATAAATGAAACAATTAAAGAAGTATTTACAGAAATGGCCTCTGCTTTAGAGACAGGTACACTAGGTCCACGCATCAAAATTGGTTTAACCATTGATGGAAGTGAACACGGCTTAACAGTCATGCAAGAGGCAGTCAAATTAGCACAAAAAAATGACAACTTTGATATTGTGGCAATTGGCTCTCAAGTAGATTGGCCAGGTATTGAAAATGTTGTGACAACTTGTGAAGCTGATAATTATAAAAAAATGGAAGAATTATTGGCATCAGGTTATTTGCAAGGATGTGTTACTTTACACTATAGTTTCCCAATTGGGGTGTCTACTGTGGGAAGAGTTATCACACCAGGAACAGGCAAAGAGATGCTGATTTCAACTACTACAGGCACAACTAGTTCTAATCGTAATGAAGCCATGGTGTTAAATGCGGTTAACGGTGTAGCTGCTGCAAAAGCAATTGGTATTAAACAACCAACTGTAGGTATTTTAAATGTTGACGGAGCTAGAAGCGTAGAGCGAGCTTTGAAAACCTTAAAAGAAAATGGCTATCCAATTAACTTTAGTGAAAGCCACCGAGCAGATGGTGGAACAGTTATGCGAGGAAATGATTTACTAGAAGGTAGTGCAGACGTTATGGTTTGTGATAGCTTAACTGGTAATATTTTAATGAAAATGTTCTCAGCTTATACAACTGGTGGCAGTTACGAAGCGATGGGCTATGGTTATGGTCCTGGTATTGGCGACGGCTATGAAAACAATATTTTAATTATTTCAAGAGCTAGTGGAGCTAGTGTTATTGCTAATGCAATGCTTTACGCTTATGAATTAGCTTCTGGAGATATTATTGCTAAAAGTCAAGAAGAATACCGTCTAGCTAAAGCTGCTAAACTAAAAGAAGTATGTGAGTCCTTGCAACCTAAACAAGCCGTTGCAGAACAAGCTATTGAAATGCCAGCTAAAGAAATTGTTACCTCAGATATTGCTGGGATTGATGTTATTGAGTTAGATGATGCAGTAAAAGCTTTATGGAAAGAAAATATTTATGCTGAAAGTGGTATGGGTTGTACAGGACCTATTGTCTTGATCAGTGAAGCAAATCACGATAAGGCTGTGGAGATTTTAAAAGCCGCAGAATTTATTTAACAAGATGGAAAGAATCAGATGCTAGCGTCTGATTCTTTTTTATAATGGTCGGGTTTTATAGATTTTTTTTTTTCGTTATGGTAAAATAGTGTAGATATGAAACAGTCGCTGAGGGAGGTTTTAAAAGGTGTATAAATTTTTACTAGGCGTGATGATTGTCCTTTCTATTTTGATTATCATTTCAGTCATGATGCAGCCAAGTAAACAAAATAGTGCAGCTAGTGCTTTTACTGGCGGTGCAGATCAGTTGTTTGGTAAACAAAAATCCCGAGGTTTTGAAGCCGTAATGCAACGTGTTACAGCTGTGTTAGGCACTGTATGGGCAGTTCTTGCTGTGATGCTTGCCTTTCTTGGGTCAAAATAATCAAAATCGAAAGGTCTCCTGTTTGAACAGGAGACTTTTTTCTTGTTACAATAGATTTATAAAAGGATAAAGTTATAAATGCTATGAAGTAGAGAAGGTGTGAGAAGATGTTAATTCGTGAAAATGAGTTGCCTGGATCTGTTTATTTTAAAGGAGATGAGCGTGGAATTATTTTATTTCATGCCTATACAGGAACGCCTAACGACGTACGAATGTTAGGAAGATACTTAAACAACCAAGGGTATAGTGTTCTGTTGCCGTTGTTTAGAGGCCATGGGCAAAATATTCCAGAACCTATTTTAGATGCCGGACCTGGAGCTTGGCATCAAGATATGGAAAAAGCAGTAGCTTATATGAAACAAGAAGGCTGCAAACAACTAGCTGCTTTTGGTTTATCTCTTGGAGGAATTTTTGCTACCAAAATGGTCGAAGAATATCCGGAAATAATCGTTGGCGGAGGTTTTTTCTGTTCACCACTGTTAATTGCTCAAACGGAAACTAATATTATTCCCCAATTTCTATATACGGCAAGGCAACAATTAACGGCGATTGGTTATACAGCAGAGGAATTGGAAGAAGAAATTTATCGGATCCAACAAGAGCTGCCAGAACAGTTAAATCAAATTACTGCCTATACAGAAGAAGTGCATGACGAATTAAAACATATTAAGGTTCCAATGATGTTAGTGCAAGCTGGACAAGATAAAATGATTCCACCTGAAGATGTTTATGAAGCTGCTAAGGCTTTTAAGAATGACTGTGCTAAAGTCTATTGGTATCCTAATAGTGGACATATTATCACAATTGGACCTGAGCGAAAACAATTTCAAGAAGATGTTTTACAATTTGTAAATCAACTTGCTTGGAAGAAGGAGAGAGAATGAAACAAACAATTAAAACACAAATTTTAACTTGGTTAGAAACAGAAAGCCAAAGTAGTTTTACAATGGAAGAAGTGGCTAAGGGAATTAACTTAGTCAAGGCAGAGGATTTTAAGCTATTAGTCCAAACCATCGCTGCCATGGAAAGGGAACAATTAGTTGAATTTACTAAAAAGGGCAAAATTAAATTAGCCCAAAAAGATATTTTAATAGAAGGTATTTTTCGAGCAAATGAACGTGGCTTTGGTTTTGTAACTATTGACTCAGATGAAGATGATGTGTTTATTCCTAAAGAATCCACAAGTTATGCTCTTAACGGAGACAAAGTAGCAATAGATATTGTTAAACCTGCCAATCTTGTCCAAGGGAAAACTGCAGAAGGTAAAGTAGTGGACATTATTGAACGAGAATTCACCCAAATTATTGGGGAATTTGTGGCTTATACAGAAGAGATGGTTCAAGAAACAGATTTATACGGAGAATTGATTCCTAAAGATAAAAAATTGAAAAATTATCAGATTTATGTAGCTGCAGAAGGGATTAAACCAGTAGAGGGAATGATTTGTTTACTAGAAATCACTCATTACCCTGAACCTGGTTATAATACACAAATTGAAGGGCTGATTAAAC
The DNA here is from genome assembly GCF_003950325.1 of Vagococcus humatus. Lineage (GTDB taxonomy): Bacteria > Bacillota > Bacilli > Lactobacillales > Vagococcaceae > Vagococcus_C > Vagococcus_C humatus. The sequence goes on along the minus strand of NZ_PXZH01000001.1, from coordinate 725,515 downwards.
AAACGGTTGGTCATAAAAATGATCCAGGAATGGATATTATGTCGATTGTGATGCAATACGGCATTCCAACTGAATTTCCAAGAGAAGTTATTGAGCAAGGGGAAAAGACCCCAGATGAGATTTCAGCTCGTGACTTAGAAGGAAGAAAAGATTTAAGAAATCAAACTATTGTGACGATTGACGGAGCAGACGCTAAAGATTTAGATGATGCTGTAACTGTTAGAAAATTAGACAATGGGCATTATTTTTTAGGGGTACATATTGCGGATGTGTCTTATTATGTACCAGAAGGCAGCCCAATTGATTTAGAAGCTTATGAACGAGGAACTAGTGTTTATTTAACTGACCGGGTTATCCCAATGATTCCTCATCGATTATCTAATGGGATTTGTTCTTTAAATCCACATGTTCCTCGCTTAACTATGAGTTGTGAAATGGAAATTGATCAAGCGGGTAAAGTAGTCCGTCATGATATTTTCCCAAGTGTCATTCAAACTAGTGCAAGAATGACTTACACAGCAGTAAACCAAATTTTAGAAGAAAAAAATCCTGAGGTTATGGCAGAATATTCTGAATTAGTTCCAATGTTTCAAGCGATGAAAGAATTACATCATATTCTAGAAGAAATGCGGCAAAGACGTGGAGCTATTTCTTTTGAAGATAGAGAATCTTATATTTTAGTAGACGAAGCAGGTCATCCACAAGATATTATTTTACGAGAACGTGGGGTAGGCGAAAGACTAATTGAGTCCTTTATGTTAGCTGCTAATGAGACTGTAGCCGCTCATTTTTATCAGCTAGATTTGCCTTTTATTTACCGAATTCATGAGCAACCGAATGAAGACAAAATGCAACGCTTTTTCGAGTTTGCTTCAACGTTTGGAATTTTAGTCAAAGGAACTAAAGAAGATATTACGCCTAGACAATTGCAAGACGCCTTAGATAAGGTGGCAGGAAAACCAGAAGAAATGGTTATTAACACCATGCTACTAAGAAGTATGCAACAAGCCAGATATTCTGAGCAACTGGATAGTCACTATGGTTTAGCTGCTCCTTATTACACGCATTTTACCTCTCCAATTCGTCGGTATCCTGACTTAATTGTTCATCGTCTTATTCGGTTTTATTTAACGCAAACAGTGGATAAAAAAGGAAAAGACAAATGGAAAGAGTTACTTCCAGATATTGCTAAGCACAGCTCACAAATGGAGCGTCGTTCAGTTGAAGCAGAACGAGAAACAGAGGCAATGAAAAAAGCTGAATTTATGGAAGATAAAATTGGGGAAGAGTACGACGGAATTATTAGTTCTATTATGAAGTTTGGCATGTTTGTAGAGCTGACTAATACGGTTGAAGGGTTAGTTCATATGAAGAGCATGACCGATGATTACTATCATTATTTGGAAAATCATTTAGCGCTTGTCGGAGAAAGGACAGGAAAAACCTATAAAATTGGACAACCTGTTCGTATAAAAGTAACTAAAGCTGATGCTGACCTAAGAGAAATTGATTTTGAATTAGTGTCAGCGGAAACGACCCATGAGTTGGCTCATGTAGTTAACGGCTCTCATAACCGTCAATCTAGAAGAAGAAAAAATAAAGGGAATCATCAGACTTCTTCACTGAAATCTTCTTCTACCAAATCAGTAAAAGAAAAAACTGAAAAAAAGAAAGCAAAAGGGAAAAAGAAAAAGCAACCTTTTTATAAAGGAGTAGCTAAAAAGAAATCCCATAAGAAAAAATAAAAAGAATGACTTATTTTTTCCTATATAAATAGGTAGAGAAAAATAAGTTGTTCCCTTATTTTTAAGACTGGAGGAGAGAAAATGCCCAAAGGAGACGGCAAATTAATCGCTCAAAATCGAAAAGCTAGACATGATTATACAATTGTAGATACAATTGAAGCAGGAATTGTCTTGCAGGGGACAGAAATAAAATCTATTCGGGCAGGTCGGATTAATTTGAAAGATGGTTTTGCTAGAGTACGAAATGGTGAAGTGTTTTTACATAATGTGCATATTAGTCCTTATGATCAAGGGAATATTTTTAACCATGATCCACTTCGGACCCGGAAACTATTAATGCACAAAAAACAAATTCAACGTTTAATTGGAGAAACTAAAAATACTGGGATTACGTTAATACCTTTAAAGGTTTATATCAAAAATGGCGTAGCCAAAGTATTAATAGGTTTAGCTAAAGGGAAAAAGAAATATGACAAGCGAGAAGATCTTAAAAGAAAAGTGCAAAACCGAGAGATTGAACGAGCTTTAAAGAACCGAGATTAACCTAAGACTTACGTAATTATTCACAATTTTATTAGCTATTATTTGAAGTTTCTTACTAACTAGGGAAAAAAACAGGATACTTCTTTCAAAAGTTTATAAAATTTGTTAGGATAAATACGTAAGTTTATTTAATTTTTATAAAGGAGGAAAATCAATTCGTTTTTTTTATTGATAAATGAGTAGAGAAGTCGGTCTAGTTAGTGACATATCAAGGAACTACAAAAATTTTCAGAAATTTTTACAAAAGCTTTTGTATTTTGCTTTTGTTGGTGGTATGATATGGTATGTTAAATGGCTTCAAGTAATAGAATTATAAGAAAAAACTTATAGCTAATGTTAAACTATTAACTATTTATTACTGTGCCTTTTATTAGTAATTCTCTCTCTAGAAAAGAGGTGAAACAAGATGAACGAAGTGTCAAAAATAGTGACAATTGCAGGATTAGATTTTGATCTAACTGTGATTGGCATGACAATCTTAACATGTGCGATTATTTTTGGTTTTACTTATGGTTGCTCACGAAATCTACAGTTAAAACCTAAAGGAAAACAAAATGTTTTGGAAGCTGTAATCGACTTTGTCAAAGGTATTTTGGATAGCAACTTACCTAAAAAAGAAGTAGGAAATTATCATTTATTAGCATATACCTTATTCTTATTTGTTTTAGTCTCAAACATGATTGGTTTAATGACTAAAATAGAAGTTCACAATGCTAGTGGTGTAGCAGTTAGTTATTGGAAAAGTCCCACAGCGGATCCAATGGTGACACTAACGCTTGCCGCATTAATGATTATTCTAACAAATTACTTCGGTATTCGAAAATTTGGATTACACGGATATTTTGTTAATAGCTTTAAGAAACCTGTCTCATTTTTAATGCCAATCAAATTTATGGAAGAATTCACAAACGTATTGACGTTAGGTTTACGTCTATACGGAAATATCTTTGCAGGTGAAGTTTTATTAACATTAATATCTAACTTTGCTGCTAGCAAAGGAATTATCACATTTGTTTTCGCATTACCATTAGAGATGGTTTGGCAAGGCTTCTCTATCTTTATTGGCGGTATTCAAGCTTACATCTTTGTGACACTAACATCGGTTTATTTATCACATAAGATTGAAGCAGAATAAACATATTTACACTAAAAAACATAAAAAAATGATGATTTAAGTAGGAGGAAACAAACTATGAATTACATTGCAGCAGCAATCGCCGTATTTGGCTCAGCAATCGCAGCAGCTTACGGGAACGGAAAGGTTATTTCAAAAACAATCGAGTGTATGGCTCGCCAACCAGAATTATCTGGTGAATTAAGAAGTACAATGTTTATCGGTGCAGGTCTTATCGAGGCTGTTCCAATCTTAGGTATTGTTATTGCGTTATTATTAGTATTCTTAGGGTAAGCATATCAGAAAGCAGGAGGTTTTCTAGGATATACTATAAACCGTCTCTGCTTTCTTTCTATGATAAAAAGGAGAGGAAGTGCGAACGAAAATGATCGAGAATTTCGTCGTTGGTAGTGCCCATACCAGTACAACATTCACAACAGTCTTATTCGTAACATTATCTTTTATCATTTTGATGATGCTTATTAAAAAATTTGCATGGGGTCCTATTACTACCATGTTAAGTGATCGTGCTCAAAAAATTTCCGATGATATAGATGGAGCAGAACAAGCAAATGAAAAAGCTCAAACGTTATTAAAAAAACGTGAAGATGAGCTTGTTCAAACAAAAGCTGAAGCAGCAGGTATTGTACGTGAAGCAAGAGAAAATGCAGAAAAATTAGCTAATTCAATTGTGACTGATGCAAAACAAGATGCTAACCATTACCGTGAAAAAGCACGTAAAGATATCGAACTTGAAAGAGAGCAAATTATAGAATCTGCTAAACGGGAAGTGGCTGATTTATCAGTTCAAATCGCGTCTAAGATTTTGAAAAAAGAATTAAGCCAAGATACCCATAAAGAATTGATCGATTCTTATATCGAAGGGCTAGGAAAACGCCATGAAGATTGATAATTTAATTGCTGACCGTAAATATGGGAAGGCTCTCTTTGAAATAGCGAAAGAAAATAAAATGATTGATGAAGTGTATCAAGAGCTTTTAGACTTACGGGCTGTCTTTGTAGAAGTCCCAGATTTAGGTCTTATTTTAAGTGATGACCGCTTAGAATCATTTGAAAAAATCGATATTTTGCATGAATTAGATAAAGACTTTAGTGATGTTGTTTCTAAATTTATTTATGTAATCTATGATTATGGCCGTATGAAAGAAATGCCAGGAATTATAGATGAGTTTGAAAACCTTTATTATGAAAATAAAGGAATTTTAATAGTAGATGTTGTTTCTGCTGTAGAATTAACAGATGAAGAATCAAAAGACTTAGAAGAACGTACTGTAAAATTATATGAAGTCAATCAAGTAATTTTACGTAAAAAAGTAGATCCTTCGATTTTAGGCGGCTTAATTATTCAAGCAAATCATCGAGTGATTGACAACAGTGTTAAAAAACAACTAGATGATATGCATCGAGAGCTATTAAAATAGCAAAATGAAGAGATTGAAGAGGTGAAACAATTGAGCAATAAAGCAAAAGAAATTAGTGCAATTATTAAAAAACAAATTGCAAATTATGAAGACACCTTGGCCGTCGAAGAGATAGGAATTGTTACTTATATCGGAGACGGAATTGCTAGAGCTTATGGACTTGAAAATGCTATGTCTGGAGAATTATTAGAATTTGAAAATGGTTCTTTTGGTATGGCTCAAAACTTAGAAACACAAGATGTAGGGATTATTATCTTAGGTGACTTTGAATCCATTCGTGAAGGTGACAAAGTAAAACGAACAGGTCGTATCATGGAAGTACCTGTAGGAGAAGAATTAATTGGTCGTGTTGTGAACCCACTTGGACAACCTCAAGATGGTCTAGGGGATATTCGTACGAATAAAACACGTCCAGTCGAAGCAGCAGCACCTGGCGTTATGCAACGTCAATCCGTTAACGAGCCCCTTCAAACTGGATTAAAAGCTATTGATGCTTTAGTTCCAATTGGTCGAGGTCAACGTGAATTGGTGATTGGGGATAGAAAAACTGGTAAAACAACCATTGCTATTGATACAATCATTAACCAAAAAAATCAAAATATGATTTGTATTTATGTAGCTATTGGACAAAAAGAATCAACTGTTCGTTCTCAAGTGGAAACACTAAAACGTTACGGTGCAATGGATTATACTATTGTAGTAACAGCTAGTGCTTCTCAACCAGCTCCATTATTATACTTAGCACCATATGCAGGAGCTGCAATGGGTGAAGAATTTATGTATGACGGTAAACATGTTTTAATCGTTTATGATGATTTATCTAAACAAGCAGCTGCTTATCGTGAAATATCTTTACTATTACGTCGTCCACCAGGTCGTGAAGCATATCCTGGAGATGTTTTCTATCTACACTCACGTTTATTAGAACGTGCAGCTAAATTAAGTGATGAGTTAGGTGGAGGCTCGATGACAGCTTTACCGTTCGTTGAGACTCAAGCAGGAGACATTTCTGCTTATATTCCAACCAACGTTATCTCTATCACAGATGGACAAATTTTCTTACAAAATGATTTGTTCTATTCAGGTATTCGCCCAGCGGTTGATGCTGGATTATCTGTTTCTCGTGTTGGAGGATCTGCTCAAATTAAAGCAATGAAAAAAGTAGCAGGAACTTTACGTCTAGACTTAGCAAGTTACCGTGAATTAGAAGCCTTTGCTCAGTTTGGTTCAGATTTAGATGCTGCTACACAAGCTAAATTAAACCGTGGTCGTAGAACTGTTGAAATTTTAAAACAAGACATTCATAAACCTTTAGCTGTTGAAAAACAAGTAACTATCTTATATGCCTTAACACATGGCTTTTTAGATAGTATTCCAGTGGATGATATTTTAAGATTTGAAACAGAATTGTTTGAATATATTGAAAACAATCATGTAGATATATTTGAAACAATCATCCAAACTAAAGAATTACCTGACACAGAAGATATGGACCGTGCTATTAAAGAATATATTGCTATTTTCCAACCAGGATCACAATCTGGAAATTAGTGTAGCCAAAGAAGAAGGGATGGTGAATTTGTGTGGCAGAGTCATTAGTTGAAATTCAACGTAGAATTGCCTCTACAAAGAAAACCAGTCAAATCACGAGTGCTATGCAAATGGTATCTGGTTCTAAACTGCATCGTTCAGAAGTAGCATCCAAAACTTTTCAGCTATATGCTAGTAAAGTGCGTGAAGTTGTCACGCACCTAGCAGCTGCTGAGTTACTATCTCTTGAAGGAGAAGTGGAACCTGATCCGTTTGATGATACTGACGAATTACATTACCACAGCATGTTAGTTTCTCGTCCTGTTAAGAAAACTGGCTATATTGTTATAACAGCAGACAAAGGACTAGCAGGTGGGTATAACAGTTCAGTAATCAAACAAACACTCACAATGCTAGGTCAGGATCATGAAAATGATAACGAATATGTCATGATGGCTATTGGCCGAGCAGGTGCGGACTTTTTTAAATCACGTGGCATGAATATTGCCTACGAAATGCGTGGATTAAGCGATCATCCTACATTTGCTGAAGTGATGAAAATTGTTCGGGCTGCTATTAAAATGTATGAAAATGAAGTCTTCGATGAATTATATGTGTGTTATAACCACCATGTAAACTCATTGTCAGCACAGTTTCGTGCAGAAAAAATGTTGCCTATTTCAGACTTAGTGGCTGAAGAGGCTAAAACATATGAAAAAGAATATATTTTAGAACCTTCGAAAGAAGAAATCTTAAATAGAATTCTACCTCAATATGCTGAAACATTAATCTATGGTGCTATTTTAGATGCTAAAACAGCTGAGCATGCTGCTCGGATGACAGCAATGAAAAGTGCAACAGATAACGCTTCAAATATTATTGATGATTTAACTATTTCATTTAACCGGGCTCGTCAAACTGCGATTACACAAGAAATCACAGAAATTGTTGGCGGTGCTGCGGCATTAGAGTAATGACGGGAGGAGAAGTATCGTGAATTCAGGCAAGATTGTTCAAATTATCGGTCCCGTTGTCGACGTGGAATTTCCATTAGATCAATCCTTACCAGATATAAACAATGCTCTTATTGTTTATAAAGCAGATGATTCTAAACAAAAAGTTGTATTAGAAGTTGCCCTAGAATTAGGTGACGGCGTTATTCGCGCTATTGCAATGGAATCAACTGATGGGTTACAAAGAGGAATGGAAGTGCTAGATACTGGTGCCCCTATTTCTGTCCCAGTTGGTGAGCGCACATTAGGTCGTGTGTTTAATGTGTTGGGAGAAACCATTGACTTAGAAAGACCTTTTGCTGAAGATGTAGAAAAAAGTAGTATTCATAAAAAAGCTCCAACTTTTGAGGAGCTAGCTACTAGTAGTGAAATCCTAGAAACTGGGATTAAAGTGATTGACTTATTAGCTCCTTACTTAAAAGGAGGTAAAATTGGGTTGTTCGGTGGTGCCGGTGTTGGTAAAACTGTTCTAATTCAGGAATTAATCAATAACATCGCTCAAGAACATGGTGGTATTTCAGTATTTACTGGTGTTGGTGAGCGAACACGTGAAGGAAATGACCTTTACTATGAAATGAGAGAATCAGGAGTTATTGAAAAAACTGCCATGGTATTTGGGCAAATGAATGAACCTCCTGGTGCTAGAATGCGTGTAGCATTGACTGGTTTAACTATTGCGGAATATTTCCGTGATGTTCAAGGTCAAGATGTTCTTTTGTTTATTGATAATATTTTCCGTTTCACTCAAGCAGGTTCTGAAGTATCTGCCCTTTTAGGACGTATGCCTTCAGCCGTTGGTTACCAACCAACTCTAGCTACTGAAATGGGACAATTACAAGAACGAATTACTTCTACACAAAAAGGATCTATTACATCTATTCAAGCGATTTATGTGCCAGCCGATGACTATACTGACCCGGCTCCAGCTACTACTTTCGCCCATTTAGATGCAACAACTAACTTGGAACGTCGATTAACAGAAATGGGGATTTATCCAGCGGTAGATCCATTGGCTTCTACTTCAAGTGCGTTATCTCCTGAAATTGTTGGAGAAGAGCATTATAAAGTTGCAACAGAAGTCCAACATATTTTACAACGTTACCGTGAATTACAAGATATTATCGCTATCTTAGGGATGGACGAATTATCTGATGAAGAAAAAATATTAGTAAGTCGTGCGCGTCGTATTCAATTCTTCTTATCACAAAACTTCCACGTTGCGGAACAATTTACAGGTCAACCAGGTTCATATGTGCCTGTTAAAGAAACTGTTCGTGGCTTTAAGGAAATTTTAACTGGTAAACATGATGATTTACCGGAAGAAGCTTTCCGTAGTGTAGGTAGTATTGAAGATGCCATTGAGAAAGCAAAACATTTAGGCTACTAAGAATGGAGGAAATACTATGGCTTTAGTTCAAGTAGAAGTAGTAACTCCAAATGGTCTCGTATACGAGCATGAAGCTAAAATGGTAATTGGCCGAACAACTGAGGGAGATATAGGAATTATGGCTAACCATGCTCCTATTATTGTTCCTTTAGTTATTGACGAAGTTCGTATTAAACTGGATGATGGAACACAAGAAATTATTGCTGTGAGTGGTGGGATTATGGAAGTTCGTGATAATGTGATCACTGTTTTAGTCGATAGTGCTGAAAAAGCAGAAGATATTGATGTTCCTCGAGCAGAACGAGCTAAACAACGAGCTGAGAAACGAATCCAAGAAGCTAAAGAACAGAAAAATGCGGATAAATTACGTCGTGCAGAAGTTTCATTACGACGAGCTATTAACCGGATTAACATTTCAAACAAATATTAAAAAAGTAACGCTTTAGGCGTTGCTTTTTTTTATGCTTATTTAAAAAAAGCATAAAAGTTGTCTAGTCAAAAATTATTAGGTATGATGAATTTTGCTGATTAGCTTTCTAATGGAAATATGAGAAGTAGGAACACTTGCTTTTTTTTCTAGATGAATTGTGCTAGAATATAGAAAGTTACATGAAATACTCTGTTAGAAGGTGAACAATAACCATGCAAGTTTACGGCATACCTGCTTTAGTTCGGGTGATCAGTCATTTTAGTTTTATCTATTTAACCTTTTGGTCGTTACAATCGATTAGAACCGACCAATTTTTTAAAAAGACTAACTTGATTCAAATTAGAATGGTTTATTTGTTAATTTCGATTGGCATTGGTTATTTAGCTAGTTCATTTTTATTAGAATGTATGGACTTAATTAGAAACTTTTTTATAACCATGCCTAAATAAGTTAAATAATGAGTAAAAAAAGACTATTGATTACGTTTTTTGGGGGGACCAAGTAGTGGAATATATGTTAGTGCAAGGTGGTCATCGGTTAATCGGTGATGTCACTATTGAGGGAGCAAAAAATGCTGTTTTACCGATTTTAGCGGCTAGTTTATTAGCAGATAATGGTGTGACAAAGTTAAAAAATGTTCCTATTTTATCGGATGTTTTTATGATGAACGAAGTCATCCGCCATTTAAATACTGAGTTACATTTTGATGAAGCACATAATGAAATTACTATTGATGCAACAAAACCATTACATATCGAAGCACCTTATGAGTATGTTAGTCAAATGCGTGCCTCAATTGTTGTAATGGGCCCACTTTTAGCTAGAAATTTACATGCTCGAGTGGCTATGCCTGGTGGTTGTGCTATAGGAAAAAGACCGATTGATTTACATCTGAAAGGATTTGAAGCACTAGGAGCCACCATTAATCAAGAAGATGGTTATATTGAAGCTATTGCTGAAAATGGTCTAAAAGGTGCTAGAATTTATTTAGATTTTCCAAGTGTTGGGGCTACTCAAAATATTATGATGGCAGCTGTATTAGCAGAAGGTAAAACAGTTATTGAAAACGTGGCACGAGAACCAGAAATTGTGGATTTAGCTAATATTTTAAATAAAATGGGAGCTAAAGTAGTAGGTGCCGGAACTGAAATGATTAAAATTGAAGGGGTAACCCACTTAAAAGCGGTGGAACACCGAATTGTTCAAGATAGAATAGAAGCAGGAACATTTATGGTAGCTGCTGCTATGACTCAAGGCAATCTTTTAATTAAAGAAGCTATACCTGAGCATAATCGCCCACTGATTTCTAAGTTAAGAGAAATGGGTGTCATGATTGAAGAAGAAGCAGAAGGTTTACGTGTAGTAGGGCCTGAAACTCTTAAATCGACTAATATCAAAACGTTACCTCATCCAGGCTTTCCAACAGATATGCAAGCCCAAATGAGCACGATTCAAACAATCGCTATGGGAACAAGCGTTATTACTGAAACAGTTTTTGAAAATCGATTCCAACATTTATTAGAGTTAGAGAAAATGGGTGCGAAATTTAAGATTGACCAAAATGTCGCTTATATTTACGACAATACTTCGTTAAAAGGTGCACAAGTAGCAGCTACAGATTTACGTGCTGCAGCAGCTTTGATTTTGGCTGGACTAGTAGCAGAAGGTAGAACTAAAGTGACTCATTTAGAATATTTAGATCGTGGCTACTATAAGTTTCATGAGAAGCTTCAAAAATTAGGAGCTAACATCGAACGAGTTAACCCTTTAGCAAATAAAAACTCAAGTATGGTTGAAACTACTGAAACACTTACTCACTCTAACTAATAAGGAGTTTAGAAGAAGATGGATAATATTTCAAAGCATGTCCTTAAACGTGTCTTATTTGTTGTCCTTATTTTAATCATAGGGTTAGTCTTATTTATGATTGGTTCTATGGTTGGTTATAGTGTGATTGGTGAAGGAAAAGCTACAGATGTTTTCCATCAATCTGTTTGGCAACATATTTTAGAATTTATGAAATAAAAGAAAGTCATGACCTGATTAGGTTGTGACTTTTCTCTTCATTATAAAGGAGTTTTTAGTGATATGATTAATCGTTTATTTATTGCTGGAGTTCGTTTTTATCAACGACGTATTTCCCCAGGACTGCCTAAAAGGTGTCGATATCATCCAACTTGTTCTCAGTATATGGTAGATGCTTTAACCTACCACGGACCACTAAAAGGGCTTATTATGGGGATTAGTCGTATTTTAAGATGTCAACCTCTTGTAAAAGGTGGGATTGATTACGTTCCGTTAACATTTAGTTTAAAACGAAATCCTGATCAATGTTACCCAGGTCCCTATCAAAAAAATAAGGAAGATAATCATGACTGTCATCATTAGACCATTGAAAAAAAATGAACCACTGCCTATGGATCTATTATTGTTAGCTGATCCAGATAGGGAAAAAGTGAATAGCTATCTAGAAAAAAATCAACTTATCATTAGTGAATGCAATCAACAGGTGATAGGAGTGCTAGTGTTAGGGTATAGCCAGAACCAAGCTGAAATAAAGAATGTGGCAGTTTCTGAACAGTGTCAAGGCAAAGGGATAGCCACTTTATTAGTTGAATATGCTATAACAAGTTATCTTAAAGGGTTAAAAATACAAGCCCAAGATAGTCAAGACTATCCTTTATACGTTAAAACTGGAGAAACTTCTTTACCTGCCATTAAAGTGTATACTCGGTGTGGATTTAAAGAGGTAAAAAGGGAAGTTAACTATTTTGTCCAGCATTATTCAGAACCTATCTATGAATTTGGCCAATTATTAAAAGATCAACTTATCTTTCAGTATTTGCCTAATTAGAATAACAAAAAAAGAAAAAGATTAGTGGACTTTTTTACTACTTTTTTTAAAGTATGCTATACTGTACTAGAACTGATTTTAAATTAATCAAAAGGAGTTAACAAATGAAAAAAAATAAAGATATTGAAGTTTCTGTAAAAGAAACCACACGTGAAGTTAACGGTGAAACACAAGCTGTACATACTTTATCCATTGGAAAAAAAACAATTGGTGAAATTATTGAAATAAGTTCTAAAAAATATGAAGTGCATATGAATGACAATGAAGTTAGTCTAGCAAGTAATTTAGATCAAGCCTATGAAGAAATTATTCGACAATGGAACCTTTTTCAATAAAAAACAAAAAAAATAAAAAAAGTTGTAAAAATTACTTGAAATTTTTCTCTTTTTTTTGTATGATAAGTATGTAAGGTTGAGACAGCAATTGTTAACAACCTAGCTTATGGAGGAATAGCGAAGTGGCTAAACGCGACGGACTGTAAATCCGTTCCTTAGGGTTCAGTGGTTCGAATCCACTTTCCTCCATTTTTTTTATTGGGCTATAGCCAAGCGGTAAGGCAACGGACTTTGACTCCGTCATTCGTTGGTTCGAATCCAGCTAGCCCAGTTGCAAGCAACTTTCAATTATTGAAGGTTGTTTTTTTTTATCAAGAATATGTTAGAATGAAGATAGTGAGTATTTAAAATAGAGAGGGGGATAGAGCAATGAAAAAGATAGAATTAGATAATTTAAAAGAAGAAGTAAAAGATGGTTTATATGATGCTTATACAAGTATTCGTAAAGGGGTTCAAGGAATCAAAGAAGAGGTTGATGATAAAAAAAATCTACCTACTTTTACCAAAGAGGAACCAACTAGTTGTCAGTGCAGTGGACGTTGTTCTAGATGTCAGACTCGTCAACGGATTAAATGGCAGGCTAAAGGCTATTAATCAGATTAATAGTGGTTTTTAGTAACTATGAAAATGATAGACAAATAAAAAAATGGTAGAGCTTCTTGTTATATAAGAAGTTCTACCATTTTTAGTTTTAGTGGTAAAAATTAATGTATTTCCGGTGTTAAGACCATAGGCAAGATCATAGGGTGTCTTTCTGTTCGTTCTGCTAAGAAAGGATGAAGAGTACTGATAATAGTATCTCTAATCATACCATCATTCACCTTAGGATCTTGTAACGTTTTATTTAATGCTTTTGTTAAGATACGTTGACAATCATTGATTAGGTCACCAGATTCCCGCATATAAATAAAACCACGGGATAAAATATCTGGCCCAGCTAAAATTTGTCGACGTTTATAGTCAACAGTGATAACTGCAACCACTAAACCTTCTTCAGATAGAATACGGCGATCTCGTAAGACAATGTTACCAATATCTCCTACGCCGCTACCATCCACATAGACATCTCCAGCTTGAAAATGTCCAGCTAGACGTGCTGTTTCTTCAGTTAAGGCTAATACTTCACCATTTTCTAAAATAAAACAGTTCTCTTTTAACACACCAACATCTTGTGCTAAACCTGTATGAATTTTTAACATACGATATTCTCCGTGAACTGGCATAAAGAATTTAGGTTTCATTAAACTTAACATTAATTTTTGTTCTTGTTGGCCACCGTGACCAGAAGTATGGATGTTATTGACTTTTCCGTGAATAACTTCAGCACCAGCTTCTGATAACAAGTTGATGACATGATTCACACTTGTTGTGTTACCTGGAATTGGAGAACTTGAAAAGACAACAGTATCTCCTGGTTGAATAGAGATTTGTCTATGAGTTCCGTTAGCAATCCGGCTAAGAGCTGCCATAGGTTCACCTTGTGAGCCTGTACATAAAATTAAAATTTCATTGGCTTGGTAGTTATTGATTTCTTTTTGATCAATGAAGGTATTTTTAGGAACTTTGATGTAGCCTAATTTTTGTCCATTGATAATAGCATTTTCCATGCTTCGACCGAATACTGCAATTTTTCTACCGGTTTTAACAGCAGCTTCAGCTGTCTGTTGTAGTCTGAAAATGTTAGAGGCAAAAGTAGCAAAAATAATCCGTCCATTGATTTTTTGGAAGATATGATTGATTGATTCTCCAATTGTTTTTTCTGACTTAGTAAAATCTGGAATTTCAGCATTAGTACTATCTGCTAGTAAACACAGAACTCCTTCTTCACCAATTTTTGCCATTTTTTGTAAATTAGGTGGCTCACCAACAGGAGTAAAGTCAAATTTGAAATCTCCAGTCAGAACAATATTTCCAGAAGGTGTTTTAACTACGACTCCTAGTGCATCTGGAATACTGTGAGTAGTTCGGAAAAAGCTCACTGAAGTTTTTCTGAATTTTAAAACGGTATCCTCGTTGATTGTGTGTAGCTCAGCATTTCTAAGTAAACCATGCTCTTCTAATTTGTTAGTAATTAAAGCTAAAGCTAAAGGTCCTGCATAAATGGGAATATTCGCTTCTTTTAATAAGTAAGGAATACCACCAATGTGATCTTCGTGACCATGAGTGATAACTAAAGCCTTAATTTTTTTAAGATTTTGTTTAATGTAAGTATAATCTGGAATGACATAATCAATCCCAAGTAGATCATCTTCAGGAAACTTAATTCCTGCGTCTACTAAAATAATTTCATCTTGAAATTGTACCCCATACGTATTTTTACCAATTTCTCCTAAACCACCAATAGCGAAAACTCCTGTTTCGTTATTTTTTATGGAAGGTTTCATGTTAGTTAAACTCCGTTAGTGAAAAGTCAGCATTTTCTTTTTCGTAAGCTAGATGATTATCATCTAGTTCTTGAATATATTCGACATTATATGGGGTATGTTTGTCCAATAAATCTCTGACTTCAATTACAGAGTCAGCTTCTAAGTAAAGAGATTGTGTTTGTTCTCTTTTAGGGTTTCTTGTTTTGGTTTCTTGATAGTAAACTTTATAAATCATGTTGTTAACTCCTTTTTATTTATAACTAAATTTAATTATTCTTATGGTTAAATGTTTGTCATGTTTTTTTGCACACGAAAATAAGGTGATAGGTCACCTGTCATTTTTCTTAGATTTTCATTAGGAGAGAATGGTATTAAAATCTACTCTAATGAAATGAAACCTCGTCTGTTTGTTTCATTTTAAATCGATAAAAAAATCAACGTGTTCTTAACAATTAAAACCATTTTACCATAATAATGACTAATTGTATAGAAAGGAGATTAACTCCCTTTTTTTATACTGGGAACAAGTAGTATTATTTCACATTTATTTCATAAATCTATGTTATATTAAATAGATAATGAGTACGGGAGGGTGAAATTAAGATGAAACTAATGTGGCAATATACCATGCGACACAAAAAATTGTTATTGCTTAACTTTTTATGTGTGTTTGGTTTTATTGTAATTGAATTAGGACTACCTACATTGTTAGGACGTATGATTGACTCAGGTCTTGAAACTGGCAATATGGAGAATGTGAAAAAAATTGGCTGGTATATGGTCATTATTACCGTGATTGGGATTACTTTACATATCATGTTATCTTACGTAGGTGCTAAACTAAACAACCGAATTATTGTGGATTTGAGAGATGATATGTTTGAAAATATTCAACAATTTTCACATGGTGAGTATGAACAAATTGGGGTATCTTCTTTGATTACTCGTGTAACAAATGATGCCTATCAAGTCATGCTTTTTTTAGGTCAAGTTTTGCGAACCGGTTTTATGACACCGATGATGTTCATCGCTAGTATTACGATAGTGATTAAGCGAAGTCCATTATTAGCTAGGTATGTGTTTCTGGCATTACCTTTTTTAACTATAGGTATTATCATTATTGCTAAGTATTCTAAACCATTGTCAGAAAGGCAACAAACAGAATTAGATAACATTAACGGCATTATGCGAGAGAATTTGTCTGGTTTAAGAGTCATTCGTGCTTTTGTTAATGAAAAATTTGAAGAAAAAAGATTTGATCAAGTCAATGCAGCCTTTACTGATACTTCTACGAAATTATTTAAATTAGTGGCTGCGGCACAGCCTGCTTTCTTTTTCTTGTTTAATTTAGTAATGGTATTGATTATTTGGATGGGTGCTAAGTATATTGATATGGGGCAATTAGAGGTTGGTAATTTAATTGCAACGATTGAATATGTGTTTCATGCACTATTTTCTTTTATGCTATTTACAGTTATTTTTATGATGTATCCACGAGCAGCTGTTTCGGCTAATCGAATTCAGGAGGTATTAGAATTATCATCCACGATTACCGATAAGCCAGATGGAGTTAAAGAAACTAGAACGAATGGAGTGGTATCTTTTAATCAAGTAACCTTTGCTTATCCAGGAACAGTTGAGAGTCCAGTAATTCGAGATGTTAGCTTTGAGGTGAATCCTGGAGAGACGATTGCCTTTATTGGTAGTACAGGAAGTGGTAAGTCTACTTTAATTCAATTAATTCCTCGTTTCTATGATGTGACAAAAGGCAGTATTCAAATAGATGGAGTAGATGTTAGGGATTATAATTTACATGCTTTACGGCAAAAAATAGGTTATATTCCTCAAAAAGCGATTTTATTTGAAGGTAGCATTCGGGATAATTTATTAATGGGAAAACCAGATGCGACAGAGGAAGATTTAGACTATGCTTTAGAAATTGCTCAAGCTACAGAGTTTGTGGCAAGTAAGCCAAAAGGGTTAGAAGAACATTTATCAGAAGGTGGTTCTAACTTTTCAGGAGGTCAAAAACAACGATTAGCTATTGCTAGAGCTATTATCCGTCGACCAGCTATTTATATTTTTGATGATAGTTTTTCAGCCTTAGATTATCAAACAGATGCTAAATTACGGGAACAGTTAAAAAAAGAAACAAAACAGTCTACGGTAATGATTGTGGCTCAACGGATTAGTTCAATTATGGATGCAGATAAAATTGTGGTCTTAAATGAAGGAGAAGTAGTAGGTCTTGGGACTCATCAAGAGTTATTAGATCACTGTGATATTTACCGAGACATTGCTTTTTCTCAGTTATCAAAGGAGGAATTAGCCCATGAATAAGCGAAAATTATCTTCCTTTAAACGATTATGGACTTATTTAAGTCCTTATCGCTGGCTTTTCTTTTTAGGTGTGTTTTTAACGATTTTAACGGTTATCTGTAATGCTTTATTACCTTTTGTGACTGGATTACCTACAACAGAAATTATTCAAAATTTAGCCAAACATGAACCGATTAACTTTGCTTATATTAAACAAGTGTTAGTCGTTTTAGTTGGACTGGCAATTGGTTATAGTGTGTGTCAGTATTTATCTGCTTTACTCATTACTTTAGTGGTGCAGCGTTCGATGAAAGATTTAAGAGAGGACATTTCTAAAAAAATTAACCGACTACCGGTTTCTTATTTTGATACCCATCAACAAGGAGATGTTTTATCACGCATGACTAATGATGTTAATGCGTTGATGAATGCGATGCAACAAAGTTTTATTCCGATTATTTCTGCTATCTTAGGTATTGTATTTGCTGTAGGAATGATGTTTTATATCCATGCCAAAATGGCGTTGATTGGAGTGTTGATGATTCCTGTAGCATTAATCATTTCAAAAGTGATTGTAGCAAAGTCACAAAAATATTTTCAAGATCAGCAAAATGCACTAGGTGAGATGAACGGATTTGTTCAAGAACAACTAACAGGGTTTAGCGTTATTAAATTATTTGGCCGAGAAGAAGCGACTTTGACTCGGTTTAAAGATATTAGTCACGAGCTATCTGGTTATGGTTTTCGTTCTGCTTTTATTTCTGGTTTAATGATGCCGCTTGTGGCTTTAACTGCGTATATCGCTTATATTGTAACAGCTGTTTTAGGTGGTTTTTTCGTTATTCAAGGGAGTTTAACCATTGGAAACTTACAAGCTTTAATCCAATATGTATGGCAAATCAATGCTCCTATGAGTCAAATTACTCAACTTTCAGCTGTACTTCAAAGTGCCTCAGCTTCTGTGGAACGGATTTTTGAAATATTAGACGAACCTGAAGAAGTGCAAAATATAACGGATGTTCCTTTACCTGAAGATATTCAAGGTCATGTGGTCTTTGATCAAGTTTCTTTTAGCTATGATCCTGAAAAACCTTTGATCCAGCAAGTTAGTTTTGAAGTGAAACCAGGCCAGACAGTCGCAATTGTTGGGCCAACAGGTGCTGGTAAAACCACAATGATTAACTTATTAATGCGGTTTTATGATGTGAATGAAGGTGCGATTAAAATTGATGGGATTGACACGAAAAAAATGAACCGAAGTGATCTTCGCTCTTTATTTGGCATGGTTTTACAAGATGCTTGGCTTTATCCTGACACTATTGCTGAAAATATTCGCTTTGGTAATTTAGAGGCGACTGATTATGAAGTGGTAGATGCTGCTAAGACAGCCAATGTGGATCATTTTATCCGGACAATGCCAAATGGTTATGAGATGATGATTGATCAAGAGGCAGATAATGTTTCTTTAGGTCAAAAACAACTGTTAACCATTGCTCGAGCAGTTATTTCAAATCCTAAAATTTTAATTTTAGATGAAGCAACCAGTTCAGTGGATACTCGGTTAGAGCTACTTATCCAAAAAGCTATGGCAAAAGTTATGAAAGGGCGAACTAGTTTTGTGATTGCTCACCGGTTAAGTACTATTAAGGATGCAGATTTAATTTTAGTGATGAAAGATGGTCACATTATTGAACAAGGCAATCATGACAGCTTATTAGCTGCTGGCGGTTTTTACGAGCAGTTGTATCAAAGTCAATTTGCAGAAAAGACAGAGGAATAAATAGAAAACTCTCCCTTTCTTATCTATAGTTAGATGAGGAAGAGAGAGTTTTTTTATTCTTGCCAAATTTTGGCAAGTAGTTTAGGATGTGCCAGTTTTTCTTGGATCCATTGATTTAATTCTTTTTCTGTATAAGAACCCATTAAATCATTTTCATATAGTTTAGTTAATTGTTCTCTAGTGACAGTTGTTTCAGATTGGTCTTTTTTCCATTTAAAATTAACCCAATCTGCATTATGAACAAAGGCTAAAATATAAGTCGCGTTATTCAGGGCGATTTTTCGATGTTCATCATTACTTAAATGATTGTTATAAGTAATAATTACCCCGTAAGGCGCTTCTTTGGTTTGCAGTTCAATCATATCGAAATAATCATTATTATTCAAAGAATTGACTAGATTATAGACAGATGTATTATCACCTACGTATAATTCTTTATTGTTTAAAACAGTTTGTTCAATTGCTTTTTTTTGTTGGCAACCAGTTAAAAAAATAAAGCAAGAGAGAATAAACAAACTGATGATGGTTATCTTAACTTTCATGATATCCTCCTTCTTCTCTCGAGACACAACGTATCTATTGTAATAGAAAAGAAAAAATAATGCAATAGCTTTGTAATAATAGAGATTAGCCTTGATATATCAAGGTTGTTACCGCTTTTTATTTTAACATAAAACAAATAAAATAAAAATATTTTTTTAAAAAATTATGAGAAGACCCATTAATTTCTCATAATCAATAAGAAAAACTTAGCGGAAAATTAATTTAATAGTTGACAAATGTTCATGACTGTAGTAAATTTAAACACAATACAAACAAAGACGATGATAAGAAGAGTAACTAACCAATTATTCACAGAGAGCCTTTGGTAGGTGTAAAAAGGTATGGTTGTTTAGTGAAACACATCTTGAAGTCTATCTTTTTGAAAGTCTAGTAGGAAAGATCGGTAGAACCCGTTAACGTTACAGTCATTGTTAGATGACTTTTAGAGGTTAAGATTGTAAAATCTTAATAAAAAAAGGTGGAACCACGTTAAAACGTCCTTTAGTCAATTGTTGACTAAAGGCTTTTTTTTATGGGAAAACAAGACTGTTTGAGGTTTTTATTGTGAAATAAAGACAAAAAAAGGTGGTATCGCGTTAAAACGCCCTTTTATTCTTCGGAATAAAAGGGCGTTTTTTTATTTTAAAAGAAAAGGATGAGAAAGATGATAAGAGAATTTATAACTGTTTTACCTCAATTGTTAAGCGGAATGAAAACTACTCTAACGTTATTCGGTTTAACGTTGTTAGGATCGATTCCTTTAGGTATTTTATGTGCTTTAGGGTTAAAAACCTCGATTAAACCTGTGAAATATTTATTAGAAGCCTATGTTTGGTTAATGCGAGGAACTCCGTTACTGTTACAACTTATTTTAGTTTTTTATGGCTTACCAACAGTAGGGGTTGTGTTTGAAAGATTCAGTGCAGCTTTATTAGCATTCACGCTAAACTATACAGCTTATTTTGCTGAGATTTTTAGAGGAGGGATTCAGTCTATTCCAAAAGGACAATACGAAGCAGCAGCGGTTTTAAAATTAACCCCACGACAAACAACTCGAAGGATTGTTATTCCTCAAGTATTTAAAATAGTGTTACCTTCTTTAGGAAATGAGGTCATTAACTTAGTGAAAGATTCTTCTCTAGTTTATATTTTAGGCTTAGGAGATGTGATGAGAGCAGGAAAGATTGCCATGGAGCGAGAAGCTTCCTTAATTCCGTTAGTTGGAGTGGCTGTTATTTACTTATTATTGACTGGGATATTAACCCTTAGTTTGAAAGAATTGGAAAATAAATTTAACTATTATCATTAAAGAGATTAGGAGGAAGAGAAAATGTTAACTTTACGGCAGATTGATAAATCTTTTGGAGATAAACAAGTGATTCATCAGTTAAATTTAACAGTTGAGAAAGGAGAACTACTAGCGGTTGTAGGGGCTTCTGGTGGAGGGAAAACCACTTTGTTACGTTTGTTAACTGGATTGGAAAAAGCAGACCGAGGAGAATTTTTAATGGATGGTCTCCCTTTTTATCCAGATAAAGGAAATAAAAAAAATCAATTAGTAGGACTAGTGTTTCAAGATTTTCAGCTATTTCCTCATTTAACTATTCAGGAGAATTTACTACTAGCACCTAGTTTAGTTAAGGAGGAGAAGCCAGAAGCATATCTAGCTAAAAGTGAAAAATTAGCTAAAGAATTAAGTATTCAAGATTTGTTAGCCTTATATCCTTATCAATTATCTGGGGGACAAAAACAACGAGTAGCTATTGCTAGAGCAATGATGATGTCTCCTAGTATTTTAGCTTATGACGAACCGACTAGTGCTTTAGACCCTAACTTAAAAAAACAAGTCGAAGAACTGATTTTAACTTTAAAGAAACAAGGTATGACTCAAATTGTGGTGACACATGATTGGGATTTTGCCCAAGATATTGCAGATAGAGTGTTTGAATTAACGGATCTTGTATAAAGTAAAAAAGGAGGAATATATAATGAAAACAACATGGAAAAAAATGGTAGTGTTAGGTAGTTTGATGGTGGTGTTGGTAGGGTTATTAGGAGCGTGTCAAGATAAAAATAAGGCTGGTAATAAAGGAGAAGCCAAAGATCAATGGTCTGAAATTAAAAAGAAAAAAGAAGTAGTAATGGGGTTAGATGATACTTTTGTACCGATGGGATTTAAAAATAAGCAAGGAGAAATTGTTGGATTTGATGTGGATTTAGCCAAAGCCGTATTTAAATTGTATGGTATCACAGTTAAAACACAGCCCATTGACTGGTCTATGAAAGAAAAAGAGTTAACTAATGGCACTATCGATCTGATTTGGAACGGCTACTCTGCGACACCGCAACGAAGGAAGAAAGTAGCCTTTAGTCAAACCTATATGAAGAATGAACAAATATTGGTAACACCTAAATCATCAGGAATTAATCAACTGGATAAAATGACCGGTAAAATTTTAGGCGCTCAAAACGGTTCTTCTGGTTATGATATCTTTGTTCAAGAAGAAGAGGTGTTAAAAAATAAAGTAAAAGATCAAGAAGCAGTGTTATATGATACTTTTAATGAAGGATTTATTGATTTAGAAGCCGGAAGAATCGACGGTTTATTGATTGATAAGGTATATGCTAATTATTATTTAGCGAAAAAAGATCAATTAAATGATTATTATTTAATCGGAAATATTTATCAGCCAGAAGATTTTGCAGTGGGGATTAGAAAAAGTGATAAGGAACTCCAAACTAAATTAAATGAAGGGTTTGAGCAATTAGAAAAAGATGGCAGCTTTGCTAAAATTTCAGATAAGTGGTTTGGGGAAGATGTGTCTCCTAAATAATGTTGCAAGTATGAGATAAAACAAAAAAATAGCCTATATAAAAAGACTTTCTCTATTAGAGGAGGTCTTTTTTCCTTGGCATAAATTCCTCTATTTAAACAGGTTTATGATAAAATAAAGAAGAAGATAAGCTAGGAAGGAAGTGATAGAGGTGAAACTAAACAGCCAAGTAGTGAAAGGAATTAGTTTCTTTGGATGTTTATTTATAGCTAGTTTAGTAAAAACAAAAACCACCTTGGCACAACAGGCTCAGTCAACAGATTCTCCAACTTTTTCAGGAGTGGCTCATGTTCAAAATGAAGGATGGCTAACTAAAAAAAAGTTGCCTACTATAATAGGAACAGTTGGGAAAAATCAACGATTAGAAGCAATGTATCTTACTTCTTCTTGCCCATTATCCGGAAATTTAATTTATCAAAGTCACTTGTCTAACATCGGTTGGCAGTCTATTTCTGAAAATAATGAACTATCTGGTATAGTTGGACAAAGTAGGCAAATTGAAGCAGTCCGGATTGCTTTGAAAGGGCCAATGTCAAAGACTCATCAAGTAGAATATCGAGGTCATGTTGCTAACAAAGGTTGGTTAAACTGGGTAACTGATTGGCAAAGTGCAGGAACTACTGGAGAAAACAGACAGTTAGAAGCAGTTCAACTGAGACTAAAGAAAAAAACAACAGCCGCTACCAAAATGCCTCAGTTAGTCACTCAAAATTTAATGATTCATCAAAGTAGTTCATTTAATTGGAAAAAACCTATTATTGTAGCAGTAGACCAAAAAGATCAGCCTTTATCTTTAGAAAATATACAAGTTAACGGTTCTGTGAATAATCAAGTAGTCGGTGTGTATCCAGTGGTTTATAGTTACTCTTACGGTAATCAAGAAGTAATTAGCTCTAGAAGTTTAATCTATGTGTTACCAACCCAGGCTTATTTACTAGAGGATAGAGTAGCTGAAAAAGAAATGCTTAGATTAGTTAATCAACACCGTGCAATCTATCATCTGCCTCCGTTGGCTGATAAAGCAGCGTTGAGTCAAGCAGCTCGGTTAAGGAGTCAGGAACTTGAACAAAATTATGGCCATAGTCGGCCTGATGGAACAAACTTTGACACAATAGGGGAACAGCTTGGCTTAGCTGTTTCAGAAGAAGGCCAGTTAGGAGAAAATATTCAAGTGATTCCTTATCACTCAGATGAAGGAACAGAACAAATGGTTCATACCCTTTTTTCAGGGTGGGTAAACAGTGCCAGTCACAATCAAAATATGTTAACAAGTGTTTATAATGAGTTTGGCTTTGGTTTTTACAAAGGAAGTTATCAAGGAAAACAAGTGATTTTTGCGACTCAATGGTTATTTCAACAAAATAAGTGAGTGAAACTAATTAAAGTAGCAATTAAATGACTAGTAATTTTTTGGTTTTATATAGGAAGCTTTTTAATAGCTAAATCATGTATGAGGGTTATTTTTTCATGTATAATGAAAGGGATAAGGAGGGAGATGGAGATGACCTACCAAGATATTCATTTAGGGACTTTTATAAGTAGAGAAAATAGATTTGTTAGTTATTGCCAGCTACCTGGAAGTAGTCAGCCAATTCCTGTCCATGTAAAAAATACAGGACGCTGCGAAGAACTACTTATTCAGGGGGTTGAAGTTGCCCTTGATTATCAAGCGTCTAAGACTCGTAAAACTGATTATGATTTAGTGGCTGTCAAAAAAGGCAAGACCTGGGTTAATATCGATAGCCAGTTACCTAATGACTTGGCTGCGTCAGCTTTAGAAACTGGCAAAATTCAGTTACCTAATTTGTTGGGGACAATCACTCATGTTACACGAGAAGTGACATTTGGTTCCTCTCGGTTTGATTTGGTAGTTGAAACTGATTTAGGAGAAACAGCTATTATAGAAGTTAAAGGAATGACTTTAGAAAAAAATGGTCTGGCAGCTTTTCCAGATGCTCCTACAAGTAGAGGGCTTAAACATATTAAAGGATTAACTAAGTTAAGAAAAGATTATCTGACTTACTTATTGTTTATTATTCAACTAGAGCCAGTCCAACTAGCTACTTTACATAAAGAGATGGATCCTGCTTTTTATGAAGGAGTGCAACTGGCCAAAGAAAACGGGGTTCAGATTGTGGCTTATAACTGTCATGTGACTCCGGAAATAGTCGAAATCAAACAAGAAATTCCTTTTAAGTTAGATAAAGTATTTTAATTGAGAGTAAAAATAGATTAATTTATATAAAGGAGGCATTATCATGTTACGTTTAGGAATTATAGGAACTAACTGGATTACTCAGCAATTTATTTCAGCAGCACATGAAACCCGTCAGTACCAGTTGACTAGTGTCTACTCTAGACACCTTCAAACTGCAGAAACATTTGCCAAAGATTACGGAGAGGTTGCTATTTACACAGATTTATCTACTTTTTTTGCATCAGAAGACATAGATGTTGTCTATATTGCCTCACCTAATGCTCTTCATTACGAACAAAGTAAACAAGCGTTACAAACAGGCAAACATGTGATTGTAGAAAAACCAGCTGTTTCCACGTTAAAAGAATGGGAAGACTTATTAGCCTTAGCTAAAGAAAAGCAATGTTTCATTTTTGAAGCAGCACGAAATATTCACGAAGCTAACTTTCAACAAGTTAAAGAATTATTACCAACTCCTGATAAAATAGAAGGAGCCACGCTTAGTTTTATGAAATACTCTTCTCGTTATGACTTAGTTAAAGCAGGAGAAGTGCCTAATATTTTTTCTCCTAAGTTCTCAGGGGGAGCTTTAATGGATTTAGGGATTTATGTGGTATACGCTGCAGTGGCTTTATTTGGTAAGCCTACTCAGGTTCAATATACTGCTAGAAAAATAAAAACAGAAGTAGACGGAATGGGAACGTTAATTTTCCACTATCCTGATTTTCAAGTGACCTTATTAACCGGTAAAATCATCGATAGTTTTTTACCCTCTGAAATATATTTAGCAGAAGGTACTATCATTCTGGATGCGATTAATAGTATTGAAAGTATTCGCTACTTTGATAGAAAAACACAAGAAGTAACAGTGATTGATGTAGAAAAAGAAGAAAATCCAATGGTTGAAGAGGCAATGGATTTTGCCAATGTGATGTTGCAACCGACTAAGGGGCTTTATCAAAAACAATATTTGTATTGGCAAGATTTAGGACGGATTGTTCATGAAATAATGGAGCAAATGCGTCTTGAAAATGATATAATTTTTCCTGCAGATAGAAAGATATAGAAAGATAGGTTAATTCATGATAAAACAATTACCACAAGCATTAAAAACAATTTGGACAGAACAAGGCTACGAAAAGGCAACACCAATTCAAACGGAACTATATGAGCCATTACTAGCAGGAGTAAGTGTGATTGGTATTTCTCCAACTGGGTCTGGTAAAACAGTAGCCTATTTATTACCGCTTTTACAAAGAGTTAAAGCAGGGGAAGGCAATCAGTTATTGGTTTTACTCCCTTCACAAGAACTAGCTATCCAAGTCACCAATGTGGCTAAAACTTGGGGAGATAGTTTGGGGCTAAAAATAGAACAAATGATAGGTGGGGCTAATAAAAAACGGCAAATTGAAAAATTAAAGCAAAAGCCAGAAGTGATTATTGGTACAGTGGGGCGAGTAAGTGAGTTAATGCAAGATAAAAAAATTAAAGCTCACACGATTCAGAGCCTTGTGTTAGATGAAGCAGATCAGCTGTTGCAACCAACAGAACTTCAAGCTCTTGGCCACATTTTTAAGGCAATTCAACGAGATACCCAGTTAATTGCTATTTCAGCAACAGACACCGACATAGCTACTTTGTTAGAGAAACAAGGAGCTACAGCTATTAAACGAATAGATGTAACCGATAAGGACACTTCAAGAGGCAATGTAACTCATGGTTATTTAGAGTGTCCTAGTCGAAAAAGAGGGGAATTGTTAAGACGATTTGCCCATATGGAAGGCATGCGTGGGATTGTGTTTTTCAACCAAGTTCAAGAGCTAGGAGTTGTGTCGGATAAATTGCGTTTTGAAGGGATTCTCCATGAAACACTAGCATCTGATCAAAATAAAATGGAACGTCAATTAGCTTTACAAGGATTTGAAACAGGTAAAGTTCCTTTCTTATTAACCACTGATGTGGCGGCTAGAGGGATTGATTTTCAAGAAGTACCAGTTATTATCCAATATGATGTAGCTTTTGATAAAGACATCTATACACATAGAAGTGGACGCACTGGTAGAATGGGCCATAGTGGGTATGTGCTAACCTTTGTCGGCCATGAACAAGAACATTACTGGCATAAACTATGTACTCAGCTAGAGCTACAACCGACTAAATTTGTCACCTATAAAGGAAGCTTATTGAAAGAAGAAGACTTTATTGAGATGAAAGAACAAGGTCAAATAGTCCAAGAAAAAACTAATAAAAAAACAAAGAAAAAGAACCGCAAAGACAAAGGCGCTCCTAAAAGTAAACATAAACAAGGTAAAAAGAAAAATAAAAAAGTTTAAAATGAAAGAAGGAATTCATCCGTGTCTTCTCGAAAAGAAGAGTTGCTTATTTTGTTAAAAAAATCTCCTAAAGGATTGACAGCTCAGGAAGTGGCTGATCATTTAAATATAGATCGTTCTAATGCTAGTCGCTACTTAAATGAGCTATCAAAAGAAAATCAGCTAACCCGCTCAACAGGAAGACCGGTTGTTTTTTCTTTAACTTCTACTGTTAGTTGTAACCAAAGAAAAAAAGCTTGTCTGTCTTCTGCAACAGAAGTAAAGGAAGTCGCAACTCCTATGACTTTTCAATACTTGGTAGGAAATCAAGATTCTTTAAAGGTAAGCATTCAGCAAGCTAAAGCCGCTATTTTGTATCCTCCAAGAGGTTTACATACATTAATTTTCGGTGAAACAGGGACAGGCAAGTCTTTGTTTGCTGAATGTATGTACAATTTTGCTAGAGCTTCAGAAACGATTTCCTCAGCCGCTCCTTTTGTTGTTTTTAACTGTGCAGACTACGCTCAAAATCCTCAATTGTTATTTGGTCATATTTTCGGAATTAAAAAAGGTGCTTTCACCGGGGCTGATCAAGATAAAGCTGGACTAGTGGCTAAAGCAGATGGAGGTATTTTATTTTTAGATGAGATTCACCGGTTACCACCAGAAGGGCAAGAGATGCTGTTTACTTTTATAGACAAAGGAGAATATCGTCCGTTAGGGGAAAGTAGTCAAGTCCATCAAGCTAATGTTCAAATTATTGGTGCAACCACAGAAACATCGGATATTTTTTTAAATACCTTTACCCGTAGAATTCCTATGGTGATTACTTTACCACCTTTAAAAAATAGATCCCTAGATGAGAAATTTAAAATTGTTTCTTTATTTTTAAAGCAAGAAGCTAATCGTTTAAATAGACGAATTATTGTAGAACGAGATGCCATCCTTGCGTTTCTCTTATATGAAACGATAGGGAATATCGGTCAAGTTAAACGTGATTTAAAACTAGTTTGTGCAAAAGCTTTTTTACACTACAAAACTAGTCAACTTGATTATTTAAGTATTCAGCAAAAAGATTTGCCTTTAAACGTTCAAAAAGGATTGCTAAAAGTGAAAGACTCAGATGAATTAATGAGTTTTTCTAGTAATACTAGTCAATTTTTGACTTTTGAACCAGGTTATGATGAACCTGTTTGGTCGAAAGATCCTGCTTTAGATATGCGAGTCTATCAAGTTATCGATGAACAAGTAGCTAAAGCTTGTCATGAGTCTAAACAATTAGATACCTTGCCTGAATTAAATTTAGAAAAATTAGTCACTCAAGATGTTTCTAACTATTTTAAAACCTATGTGACTGAATTATCTAAAAAAGATATTCATCATGATTTAGTTAAAGAAGATTACTGGGAACTTGCCAACTATTTACTTCAAGTTGCCGAGGAAAAACTTCATAGGGAGTATAGTGATCGTTTACGTTTTACTTTTGCGTTACATCTGCAAGGTAGTTTGGAAAGAATTAAGCAAGGAAGTCCTATTACTCATCCTGACTTAAATAAAGTCAGACGGGCTTATAAGGAAGAATTTCAAGTGGCGATTGATTTATCTACTTATATAGAAGACACGTATCATTTACCAATTCCTTTAGATGAAATTGGCTTTATAACCATGTTTTTAGCGCTTGAATTGTCTGACCAACCAGATTGTTCAACAGGTGATATGGTTGAAGTAGTAGTGATGATGCACGGAGAACAGGTGGCGACTTCTATGCTAAAAACTGCCCAAGAGTTACTTGAAACCTCACAGGGAGTCGCTTTTGATATGCCCTTAACTACAGACGTTAAAGAGATGTATGACCAATTAAAAAACTATGTGTGGACTCGCCGGGCCAATTTAACTCAAGGACTACTGCTTTTAACAGATATGGGTTCGTTAAATACTTTTGGCAACATGTTATATGAAGAAACAGGTATTCGGACCAAAGCCATCTCTATGACAAGTACTATGATTGTGTTAGAGTCATTAAGAATGAGTGGAATGCGTAGAAGTTTAGAAGATATTTATCAAAGTGTGCAAGGTGCTTTTGAAAGTTTAATTAGAACAGAGTTACATCCTCAGTTAACTAAACCTTTGAAAGCAGTAATTGTAGCTTGTTTTACAGGAGAAGGAGTGGCGAAAAAGTTACGTGAGCAAATTCAACCCATTGTTGAGAAAGAAGGCATTGAAATTATTCAACTGCAGTATTTAGAAAAAGAAACTTTTCACCGACATATTGATGAGCTCATGGTGACCTATGACTTATTAGCTATTGTGGGGACAGTAGATGTGCATTATCAGAACATTCCATTTTTCTCCGCCTTAGATATGTTTGATTCTAAACAATTAGCGATTTTTGGCAGAATTGTTACAGAAGAAGTTCCTTTAGAACAAATTATAGAAGGACTAAAAGATAACTTGCCTGCTGTTGGATCTGTTTCTACCTTAATTCAGCTACTTTATCAAGTAGTGACTCATATTCAACAAGATTTAAAGTTGATGGTGGATCCAGCAGTTACTTCAGGGATTTTAATTCACTTGGCTTTTTTAGTTAATCAGTTAAAAGAAGAACCTGTTACAAGAGACTTTCAAAATTTATTGTCATTTAAAAAACAATATCGACTAGCTTTTAAAATTATTCATTCTCAGTTACTTTTAGTTGAAAAACAGTATCAAGTAACTTTTTCTGAAGATGAAATAGCTTTTTTAGTGCAAATGTTTTATCAAAGTAGTGTGTAAGCTTCAACAAAGTTTACACACTACTTTTTTGTTGCACGCTAAAAAAGGTAATAGTGTGTAGATTAAACCTTCTAAAACATGGATTAATCAAGGATTGAGTCTGAATAGATTGGCATGGAACTTGCTTATATATAAGTGATGAATAAAACTAAAGGAGAGATTACCATGACAAAACGCACAATTATGTTAGTATGCTCAGCAGGTATGAGTACAAGTTTATTAGTGACAAAAATGCAAAAAGAAGCAGAAGCAAGAGGAGAAGAGTGTGACATTTTTGCAGTATCCGCTTCAGATGCAGATAATAGCCTAAAAGAAAAAGATGTGGATGTCTTATTGTTAGGACCGCAAGTTCGTTTTATGAAAGCACAGTTTGAAGGTAAATTAGCAGAAACAAATATTGCGTTAGGAATTATTGATATGAAAGACTACGGTATGATGAATGGTCCTAAAGTATTAGATCAAGCCATTACTTTAATGGATCAGCCAGACTAAAAGAAAGAGGTGACGAATATGACAGATAGTCCCAACATGGAAGTGGTCATGTCGTTAATTGTTTATGCAGGTAATGCTAAAAGTTTAGCAATGGAAGCTATTCAAGCAGCTAAACAAGGTAAATTTAATGAAGCAAAAGAAACATTAAAAGAAGCAGATGCCTCATTAGTAGAGGCTCATCATTCTCAAACAAGTTTATTAACCAAAGAAGCTCAAGGAGAAAAAACAGAACTAACGCTATTGATGGTTCACGCTCAAGACCACTTGATGACGTCGATTGCTTTTGCTGATTTAGCTAAAGAATTTGTAGAATTATATGAAAAGCTAGACCAATAACAACTGTTTTGTTTTAAAAAAACACCGTTTTGTGAAATAATAAATAAAGGGGGTGAGCTGTTTTTTATTAATCTAATATGCTTAAAGGAGGAAACAACATGGATAAACTGACTGCTTGGATGGAAAAACATATTCTACCAATTGCAGCAAAAATTGGTGGACAAAAACATTTGGTTGCTTTACGTGATGCGTTTATCGGAACAATGCCAGCGACTATGGCTGGTTCGGTTGCGGTAATGATTAATGCTATTATTCGGGATTTACCTCCTCAATTTTGGCCAGACTACGATGCTTCTACTATTCCTATTATTAGCCAAATTATTGAAGTCAATGGCTTTGTTTGGAATGGTACGTTGGCCATCGCAGGTTTGATTTTTGCTTTCTCTTGGGGCTATAATTTAGCTAAGGCCTATAAAGTAGATGAGTTAGCTGGCGGGATTGTTGGTGTTGCTACTTTAGTGCAAGGGATTGCTTTTTCTTATTCAACTAATATTAAAGGAGCCATTCCGAAAGAGTTAGTTGAAAGTATTAATCAAGGAACTGCAGATACTGGTTGGTCAGCTACAAGTCATGGTATTACTGCTGGTGGTTGGGGTTGGCTAAATTTAAACCACTTAAATGGTAACGCTTACTTTACGGTGATGATTTTAGGAGCTATTTCTGTTATTATTTTTAGTAAATTAATGTTAGCAGACTTTACTATTAAAATGCCTGATTCAGTTCCTCCAGCGGTTTCTAAAGCATTTTCTGCTATCTTACCTGCTACCATCTCTTTATATGTGATAGCTATTATAAACTTTATTGTATCGAAAGTCTCTAATGGCCAATTGTTAATTGACTTGATCCAAAAGTATATTGCAGAACCTTTCTTAGGGTTATCTCAAGGATTTGGGGCTTTAGTTATTATTCAATTAGCTATTCAAGTTTTCTGGTTCTTTGGTATTCATGGTATGAACGTATTGGCTCCTGTTTTAGAAGGAATTTGGGGACAAGCTCAATTAGTTAATATTGATGTGTTCCAAAAAGGATACAATGGAAAAACTGGGACTGCCGCTGTTTTAGATGCAGTTAAAGACGGTAAAGCTTATTTATGGGTACGTGGTTCTTTTGATGCTTATACGATGTTTGGTGGTTCGGGAGGAACTATTGTATTAATTTTAGCTATTCTGATTTTCTCTAAACGAGCAGATTATCTAGCTGTAGCTAAATTATCAGTTGGGCCAGGACTATTTAATATTAACGAGCCGGTTATGTTTGGATTACCGATTGTTCTTAATCCAATTATGTTTATTCCGTTTATTTTAGCACCAATCGTAACAACAGCTATTGGTTACTTTGCTACAGTACTTGGTCTAGTTGCACCTGTTTCCCAGCAAGTAACTTGGGTTGTTCCGCCAATGCTACTATCTTTCTTAGCTACGGGAGCTGATTGGCGTGCCCCTATTGTTACGTTAGTTTGTATGGTGGTTGCCTTTCTAATTTGGGCACCATTTGTTCTATCTGCTAATAAAATGGAAGAAGTGGATTAAGAGGATTAAGGGATAAAGAAGTAGGTTTGGCCTACTTCTTTCCCCCTTTTTTAAAGAGGAAGGTGAAAAGGATGATTTGTATAACAAGTGTGATGCAACAAGATGCTATTATTGAGCTACTAGAAAATGATCATTCAACTAATATTCAGTTTAAATTAAAAGAAAAAAAAGGGCCTAAACTTTTTTTTGATATTCTAGAAGGAGATAAACAAGAAGCCGCTGATTTAGCTAAAAAATTAATCAAAGCAGCACCTTGGGGAAGTATTTTATATTTTCAATCAATTGCTGTTTAAAAAGAGGGAAAACGAATGGAAAAAAATGGGTTGTTTTTATGTAGTGTTGGTAGTTTAGTCGTTTTATATAGCTTAAATCCTAACAGACCTCAGTATGACTTACTTAGTTTGACAACAGGTATTTTTTTAATAGTAGTTGGCTGGCTTCTTTTTTCAAAAAGAAAAAAGTCTAAATAGGAGGAGGGAACAATAGGATGGAACTGACACGAGAGTTAAACATTCCTGGCACATATTTTTATCAAAAAATAATCGATTCTGTTATTTATGATATTTTTAAAGCAACAGGAGAAACTGTTTCTAAAGATCAGTTAGATGGGTATGAATATGTGAAAGAATTTTCTAAAAATAATCGTGCTAAAATAAAAATAGAAAAAGTTGTTCCAAATGAAGCTTATTATTTTAGAACATCTACTACACGTAATGATTTTTTAGTGCAATATGAGATTGTTTGCTTGTCTGACACTAGTTGTCAGGTTAAGTATCAAGAAACAATGAAATCTTTTGGCGTGTTACAACAATTAAATGATTTAGTTATTGGAACTCTTTTGATGTATTTGAAGAAAAGACAATTTAAACGCATGTTGGGATTGATTGAACAGTCCTATTAAAAGGGTCTAGACAGGGCCCTTTTTTATTATAGAACAGAAGTCAGGTGGTTATTATTTATGGCAAATATAAAAAAAATGGAAAAAGATCACTTAGAAGAGATGTTTCAGTTAGCTAAATATGCCTTTCATTTTGAAGAAACAGAAGAAAGACGAAAAAGGTTTCAATACATCGCCACACATTCAGAGAATTATGGAGTTTTTCAAGCAGCTAATCAGTTGACTAGTCAGGTCATGAATACTCCTTTTACTGTTAATTTTCATGGGGTTACCTATACTATGGGAGGGATTGGCTTTGTTTCTTCTTATCCTGAATGGCGGGGGCAAGGTGGGATTAATCAGTTAATGACAGATATTTTAAGGGATAGCTATCAAAAAGGACAAGTATTATCTTATTTAGCTCCTTTTTCTTATTCCTTTTACCGGCGATATGGCTACGAATGGGTATTTGAACGATTAACTTATGAGATGAATGTAACTGATTTACCTGTTGTAGAAAGAATGTTAGGCCAAGTTATCCGTGTTACTCCAAAAGAAGGGAAAACAGCTATTCAGCATCTTTATCACGCTTCTGAACAATCAAAAAAAGGCGGCTTAATCAGAGATGATTGGTTGTATACTTACAAGTACGAATTAAAAGAGCCTAACAGCTATATGGCTCTTTATAAGAATGAACAAGGAGTAGAGGAAGGTTACTTAGTGTATGAGATGGATAGTGACTGTTTAGTGATAAAAGAATTAGTTTACATCAGTCTAGAAGCTTTTTATGGCATAATTCATTTTATTAAATCTCATCAAGCAAGTTTTGTAAAGTGCCGATATGAAACTGGTCAAAATCAAGATACTGTAAGTTTCTTAATGCCAGAGCCTTCTGTTAAACGTTCTCTTACTCCTTATATGATGGCACGGATTGTTTCAATGAAAGCTTTTTTAGAGCAGTATCCTTGGTCCGTTTCTCAGGAACGTTTAAGTCAATTAGTTTTCCGGGTAAAAGATGACGAATATGCTCCTTGGAATAATGGTTGGTATGAGTGGCGATTAGTTGAGGGACAGTGGCAAGTGTGTCAGCAAATTCAGGCAGAGGAGGTTACACCTGATAAATTGTGTATTGAAGGAAGTATTCAAGGGTTTACGCAAATGTTACTAGGTTATCAAAAACCTACTACTCTAGCTTTTTTTCAGCAGATAAAAGGGGAACAGCGTGCTATTCAGTTATTAGATGAATTAGTTGTCACTATGCCCCCTGTGTTAGATGATTATTTTTAGAGCATAAAAAAAGACTTATGA
Organism: Vagococcus humatus; assembly: GCF_003950325.1. Taxonomy (GTDB): domain Bacteria; phylum Bacillota; class Bacilli; order Lactobacillales; family Vagococcaceae; genus Vagococcus_C; species Vagococcus_C humatus. The sequence continues at coordinate 691,457 of NZ_PXZH01000001.1, read as the reverse complement.
TAAGTCTTTTTTTAATGGCGAACTTTTCGCGGCTCATTTTCAGCTCCTTCAGCAATAATACCTAAATGAGCCATTTGATCAATAAATCTAGCCGCACGGTTATATTGAATAGGGAATTTTTGCGTGAGCATTGAAATACTAATAGATTGAACAGATTTGGTAAAAGTAACCACTTGATCAAATAAATCATCTGTTTTAGTTACAGCTCCAGAAGACTTAGTAGAAGAAGGAGTAGGTTCAAAGGAATGGCCTAATGCTTTTTTATCCAATTTTTGAGCCACTAATCCCATTAAATAATCATGATCCCATAACTCGATATCCGTTTTTTCAGCCGCTTCTTTGGCAGAGGGAGTGAAGTAATTATTTGTACAAACAATGCCGTAATCACATTCATAAATTTTTATGCCAGTGAAACATTCTTGAATGGCTTTGTTTCCAACAGAAGAGTGATAAAGTTTACACTGGATGCCAAACTTAACCCCACTTTTTTCAGCAATAATATCAATGCCTTGATCTCCTGAGGCATTAGTAACAAAAGTATTATAACCAATCATACTTAATAATTCCGCTAGATAGCTTTCGAATTGATAGCCATCCAGTTGTTGGATGTGTTTTTCTTCAGTAAATAAAGCAAAATCTTTCATGTTTTGAATATAGCCTTGATAGTCATCCATTTCAGCTAAAAGCAAACGATTGGTTTCTTTGTGTTTAGCAATCATAGCATTTAGCTGCTCTTGTTCTTCTTGTAATTTAACAATGTTCATCATTAATTGTTGGTATTTTGTTTCAGCTAGTTGAATACGTTTATATAGCTGTTGTTCTTCGGTACTTAGTTGATGCTTATGTTTATCTTTTTTGTGAAAAAAATCTTTAAAACTCATCTATCTTCCTCTTTCTTTCAGCTTGTCAAATAACAAAAAGTTTCATATATTATTGTAGTAATAAACAGCTTTTTAGTCAAAAAAATATCAAGACTTTTTTGTTTCAGAAGGATGAAAATGAATGTTTTCTCATAAATGGAAAACTTTCTGATATTTTTAAAGAAAACAGTTGTATTTTTCTAAAACATCTATTACGATATGTATCGTGATAATTGTTAGGGAGGGAGAAAAATGGAAAGTATGGTACAACAGTTACTTCATTCCACGCGGTTAGGTGTCTATTTTTTTGTATTGGTTTTAGCTCTTGGTTTTATTGTATTAAAGGAAGCTATTCGTTTTATACAAGGGAAAAGACAAGAAGCAAAATTTAGAACATTTGGTATTTATGATATTGATCGATTAAAGAGTTGGGTGTTTGAAGATTATATTGCTAATCTTGTCAAAAGAAATGGCATGAAAAATGTCAAACATACCTCAGCTGTTAATGACCGAGGAATTGATGTTATTTGTATGAACCGATTTGGTAATCGTGTTGGTTTTTGTTGTCTAGCTCATACAGATCAAATTGGTTGTCATGCTATTCAAGATGCACATAATGGTCAAGCTAACTATCAGCTAGATCAAGTGATTGTTGTGACTAATAATTATTTTACACAATCAGCTCGTCATTTAGCCGATTCTTTATCTGTTGATTTGATTGATCGTGATGATTTAGCTGAAACAATTTCAGAAATTAATGAACGTGAATTTCAAGAGAAAAAAAGACGAATTATTTAATGCACTATCAACTTTGTCTTGTAAATCAATAGATGAAGAGTATTAGTTGTGTTTTTAAAAAAATATGCTACACTAATGAAAGTACTAGGGGTGTCTAATGACTGAGATGTTCAAGTAAGAACAGACCCTTTGAACCTGAGAGTTGATACTCGCGAAGGGAAGTAGTCTTTAACTTTTAATTTAGTGTCATGACTATATATCAAAAAAGACTCTTTCAGATGTATTAACATCCGAATAGGGTCTTTTTTTATAAATTAATGAGAAAAGATGACAAATGGTAGAAAACTGATTATAATAGTAAAGAAACCGTTTTCTTTTTAACTGGTTCTGCAGGTAAACTTCCTTTTACATCAGCGTGATAAGATATCCTGTTAAGTCTAAATGATAAAGAAAAGGTGGATGACTAATGAATACAACAAAACAAGCGCTAACTATTGCTGGATTTGATAGTGGAGGCGGAGCAGGCATGCAAGCAGATTTAAAAGTGTTTCAAGAAAGACAAATTTTTGGGACATGCGTTCTGACTGCTTTGCCTATCCAGAATACTTGTGGGGTTCAAAAGGTGTACGACTTACCTTTAGAAGCAATCAAAGATCAACTAGCAGTGATTGCAGAAGATTTTGACATAGATGTGACTAAAATAGGGATGCTATTTTCTAAAGAAATTATTCAACTAGTAAGTGATTTTTTAAAAACAGTTGATTTTGGGCCGATTGTACTAGATCCAGTAATGGTGGCTAAAAGTGGCCATGCTTTACTAAAAGAATCGGCGATCCAAACTTTAAAAGAGGAGTTACTACCTCTTGTGACTATTGTAACACCTAACATTCCTGAAGCAGAAATACTAGCTAACATGTCCATTCAAACAAAAGAAGATATGGTGTTAGCTGGTCAAAAAATTCAGCAATTAGGTGTGAAGCATGTAGTAGTTAAAGGTGGGCACCATATAGAAGGGGATTTATCTGAAGATGTGTTAGTGTTGGACAACCAGGAGAGTTACTGGTTAAAAAATAAACGAATTGATACAAAAAACACCCATGGGACAGGTTGTACTTTTTCAGCATGTATGGCTGCTGAATTAGGCAAAGGAAAGTCTGTGTTAGAGTCTCTACAGATAGCTAAAGAGTATATTCAAGCAGCTATTTCGGATGGGATAGATGTAGGACATGGACACGGACCAACCAATCATTGGGCGTACCGTAAAGTTGAGGCGATGAAAGATGGTAAAGAGTAATTATTTAGAAACATATTTTATTTGTGGCACACGTGATGTAGACATGGATGATTTTTTATTAACATTAGAAACTAGTTTAAAAAATGGAGTCACTTGCTATCAGTTTAGAGAAAAAGGACCAGGTAGCTTGACTAGTCCAACTTATATTTATAAAACGGCTCAATTAGCGCAGCGGTTGTGTCAACAGTATGATGTGCCGTTTATTGTCAATGATGATCTGGAATTGGCACTTAAATTAAACGCAGATGGCATACATGTAGGGCAATCTGATACGGCAATTAAGGAAGTTATTCAAGCTTTTCCTAATAAAATTATTGGTTTGTCTTGTCATAGTGTAGCTGAAATAAAATCAGCTAATGAACACCCTGAAATTAGCTATTATGGGGTAGGACCTGTTTTCAGTACCACATCGAAATCAGATGCTGAACCACCTATTTATCCAGATGGGTTAAAAGAGTGTGTGGCACAGGCTTCTAAACCAGTTGTTGCTATTGGAGGGGTTCAAGTAGACAATGTTGCTCAGTTGAAGGGCACAGGTGTTGCAGGTGTTTCTGTTATTTCAGCTATTGCAAGAGCGAAAGACAAACAACAAGTGATCAAACAACTTAAAAGCTATCAATAAACTCTTTTATAATGAGAGGAAAAAACTAAAATTAAAAGCGTTGAATGTAGAAAATACTTTCTGCATTCAACGCTTTATTCTGTACTGGCACATTCATTCATGTCCATGTAAGTGAATTCGCTCCCTTAGCTTAATTTTTGTAAAGCTTGTACGGCTTGTTCAATGGTAATCCCATAGGCAACTTTTTGATTATTTTTAGCATCATAAGCCATGAAGACTTGTTTGTTTGTATCTAAAGCTACACGATAAGGACTATGATGTGCATTTTGAAATGTCATAGTAGTCATATACATCTCTCCTTTCAAGTTTATTGAAAGGCAAGTATTACTCACCACTGTTTTCATATAGCCTTTCCTTGTTCCATATACTAATATATCCTAACTGAATGGAAAAATCAAGAAATTTTACTTGAATTATTGAAAAAACCTTTCCTTTTATGAATAAACAGACCTTTTGCAGGTGAAATGCTTCCTTAACTTGATAAACAACTAGTTAAAAACTAGACCATTTTATAATTTGTTTTCAAATGGTCGAATTACGGACAGAATCGATTAACAAAAGAGCTAGGAAGTAATAACAAAAACAAGAGCAAAGTTATCCCTTGATAAAATAGCAAGAAAATATAAAAATATGGTATGATTAAACTATATTCAAATGAAACTAATGAGGCAGTCATAGTTAGCTTGTTACTAGAAAAATCAACATTTATGATATAGCCGAGAACACTCGCGACTTTGGTCGTGCAGATAAATCGGTTTTGGTTGTGGCATAGCTTTAGCTATGTTAAATAAAGGAAATATTGATACATATGTTAAAAAGTTATTAAAACAAATTGCGTTAGAGAATGATATTCAAATCGTTGAAATGAAATCAGACAAAGACCATATTCATAGGCTTATTGAATGTAAATCCCAACATTATATTCCAAATATATTCAAAGGGTTTAAAGACTACCCTGAACTTAAAAATCGTTTGTGAGGGGTATCTCTGGAAACCTAGCTACTTTTTGCTACAGTTAGTGAAAACACAGAAGAACAAAGAGGTGAATTGTAAAGTTAAGACATAAAACGTATAAGTTTAGACTATATCCAAATATTGAGCAAGAAATATTAATGACTAAAATAATTGAATCCTCAAGATTTGTCTATAATCATATGTTAAATGCTTGAAATATCTCGTATAAGGAAACTGGTAAAGGTTTGTCTTATGCTAAATGTTCTGTTACCTTCTATGAAAAAATCAGATGATACACCATGGTTAAAAGAGCTAGGTAGCATAGCCTTACAATCCTCTATTAAACAATTAGCTGAGTCTTTTGATAGATTTTTCAAAAAATCAATCGCCTAAATTCAAAAGCAAGAAAAATCTAGTTCAAAGTTACACCATAAAAAATACAAATAAAAATTTAGCTATTATAGATAATAAGGTGAAATTACCTAAACTTGGATTAGTTAGTTTCTTTAAGAGTTGTGAGGTCAATGGTCGAAAAGTAAATTTTTGAAATCGATAGGTTAGTCAATATTGTAAAAAAGTTTTAAAAAATAGCCGGACTCATGCAAAAAACAAACTAACTATTCTAATTGAATAGCTAGTTTGTTTTCAGTCTGACTTCTATCTTGAAGATAGAAGTTTTTTTGTTTATTCAGATAAGGCTTTTTGAGCTAACAAGTTCAGATAATTCCAAGGACGATCAAAATAAGGTTGAAAGAAAAAGTCACAAGTGGCTAAGTCTTCCACGGTCATTTTGTGTTGAATAGCTAAAGATAAAGTATTAGCTGATTGAGTAATATCATATTTAGATAACAATTGTCCACCTAAAATTTGGTGATTTTTATCATCGTAAACCAATTTCATTAACACTTTTTCAGTAGAGGGCATAAATTCAGGTCGGTAATTATCCTGGAATAAAGTCGTTTTGACAGGAATATTGTACATGTGAGCAGCTTCCTCAGTTAAACCTGTTGTTCCGATATTTAAGCCAAATATTTGCAGGCCAGAAGTTCCTTGGGTACCTTGATAGGTTAGTTTTGGTTCTAATATGTTTTGACCAATTAAAAAACCTTGTCTAATAGCATTGGTAGCTAGTGGAATATATTGGTAGTTTTGTGTTGGATTAAAATGGACAACGGTACTATCACCTGCTGCGAATACATCAGGTAAACTTGTCCTCATATACTCATCGACAATAATTGCCCCGTTAGGTAGCATCTCAACTTGTCCTTTCAATAAATCAGTCATAGGTCTAAAACCGAGACAAAGGACGACTAAACCAGTAGAGTAACTTTGTTTAGTTGTTTCAACGGTTGAGACTTTACCATTTTGGCCATTAAAACCAATCACATGCTCTCCTAAAGAAAGTTGTACACCCTTATCTACTAGGCGCTCCTCCACAACATTAGCAAACTCTTTATCTAAGTATTTATTTAAAACAGAATCTAGTCCATCGATTAAGTGGACTTGTTTACCTAACTGGTGAAAGGCTTCAACTAGTTCGACTCCAATATAACCAGCACCTACAACAGTGACGTGGTTAACTTGTGTGGCTTTTGTCATGATTTCTTTGCCATGATGATAGTTTTTACAAAATAAGACGTTGTCTAAGTCTAAACCTGTAATGTTAGGGGTAGTAGGCCAAGAGCCTGTAGTCATGACTAAACGGTCATAAGAATCAACGAATTCTTCATTGGTTGTTAGATTTTTAACAGTTAACGATTTAGTTTGGGTATCGATAGATAGAACTTGATGTTTCATATGGACATTGGCACCTAGTTGAGTTAATTCTTCAGGACTGGAATAAAATAAACCTTGATCATTTTTGACTACACCTCCCACGTAAAGAGCAATTCCGCATGAGAGAAAAGATAAATTATCATTTTTTTCATACACAGTCACATCCATGTCTGGATAATTTTTTAAAATATTTATAGCTGCATTAGTCCCAGCGTGGGTGCAACCAACAATGACTACTTTCATAAAATACCTCCTGGAACAAGCTAAATAAGCTTATGAATTCCTATAATATATACTTATCATATCACATATTTTTCTGTTGTAATTTATAATCTTTATTATCTATCTCACAAGGTGAACCTGTCTAGTTTAATGCTTGAACAAAAGACAATAGATTAACTAAGGATATAAAAAAACTCTTTTCTAATAAATAATAAGAAAAGAGTTTTTTTGATTGATTTAGATTTCTTGACTAGTAGGATAAGATTTTTGTGTGCCACGTTTAGTCACGGAAATAGCAGCGTAATGATTAGCATGTTTCAATGCTTCAGGAATAGTTTCTCCAGCAGTATAATAATGTGAAAATGCTCCAATAAAGGCATCTCCAGCGCCAGTTGTATCTATGGCATTTACCTTTTCGCTAGGGATTAGCATGTGTTCTGTTTCATTGATCCATAATACACCTTTAGAGCCTAAAGTTACAATAACGTGTTTTACGCCTTTATCAACTAAAGATTTTGCAGCTAAGGTAATTTCTTCCACCGTTGTTGTTGGTAAATTGGTTAAAGTAGCTAACTCTGTTTCATTAGGCATGAAAAACTCAACTTGACTAACGTAGTCAATATTCAGGTGTTCATCTGCTGGTGCAGGATTTAAAAGAACAGGAACATGATATTTTTGACCTAGTTCAATAGCATAGTAATTAGTTTCTAATGGAATTTCTTGTTGTAAGATAATTAATTTTGAATGTTTAATTTGATCCAGATGTTTATCTAGCATACTAGGAGTTAGCTCATTATTTGCTCCTTTGATAATTAAAATACGGTTGTTAGAATCTTCTGCAACAAAAATTGGCGCAGCACCACTATTTTTCGTTCCAATTCCTACACCAGTTGTATCAATTTGATTAGCACGATAATTTTCAATGTGCTGTTTACCAAACATATCATTTCCTACCATAGTAATCATGGAAACTTTTGAACCTAGACGAGCAGCAGCTACTGCTTGGTTAGAACCTTTCCCGCCAAATCCCATTTCAAATTCTGGTGCTTCAATTGTTTCACCTTCAACAGGCATTCTATTTGTATAAGTAATTAAGTCAATCATATTTGAACCGATAACAGTTATATCATTCATGGTTTGTATTCTCCTTCATTTCTCTGTTTTTTTATAATAGGGGATAGATTAAATTATTTTTCTAGCCCAGTAGTTACTTTGAATGAACGTGTTTCATGTGGATCTAAATAAATTAATGTACCAGCTTCTTTGGCTGCATGGAAACCTTCTGGACGACTTGTTCCAGGTAAAGCAAATGCAGCAACTTGTTGATCTGCGTTATGTAATAACCAACGTGTAGTAATTGGAAATTGTTCTGTTTTAAAAGTAGTTAAAAATTGATGTTCTTTTTCTACAGTCATTCTAAATTCTGCTTGTTCTACATGTTTAGTTAAATCTTCTGTGAAGAAGACAATTTCAGGATCGTAATGTTGGCTGTCGTCTAAGTGATTAATTAATTGACCAGATTCTTTTAATTTTTCATTATAAGCTAACCAGTCTTCAGTAGGATGGACATGACCAGGAATTGTTTGACGTAAAGTAAAGGCTTCGTCAGGGAAGTTTTGACTAATAATACCTTGATCAGAATAAGCGTAATTCATATGACACATATATTGTAAAGGCATAGGTTGGTAATTTGATAGGTTAGTAACTGTTAATTCGATATCAAATAATCCAGAGTTTTGGTGCAAAGTAACAAATGGTTCTGCTAAATAATGATGACCAAAACCTTTAACGTATTCTTTTTGACTATGAATCGTTAAAGAGTTTTCATCAAAAGTTAAATAAGCTTCATCCATAGTTGCAGTAGGAAATTCACCGTGTAAGCCGTAGTCATCTTCAGGACCAGGAGTACCGTTAGCTAAAAGACCTGAGTTAAATTGAAAACAGCCATAAGTATCTGCAATATTATCTCCAGGTAATGGTTGAGTGAACATATCTTTCATTTTTAAGGAAACACCTTCAAAAACAGCGTCCCAAATAATTAACCCCATATAAGGAAGAAGGGTTAAATGTCCTTTAGAGTTAGTTAAGGTAACTGCCTCAACACCAGAAGGGTAAGTAAAAGTAGTTACAGAGAAGTGTTGGTTTTCGAAAATAAGTTGTTCTTTTTCTGTAAACATAGCATGGGTAAAATGTAATGTGTGTGTCATGAAAATAACCTCCAGTATAATTTATAATTAATGTTAATTTTTTGTTTAAGCTTGCTTTTTCATTCGATCTTTTGAGTAAATAACTACTACTACAAAACAAATTAATGAAACAACGAAAGAGTAAGACATAGAACCTGTCCAGTCTGCTACTAGACCTTGAATTAATGGGATAATTGCCCCACCAATAATAGACATAACGATAATAGCACCAGCAGTAGCTGTATGACGTTTGTCTGTTACAGTATCCAATGTTTGTGAGTAAATAGTTGCCCAACATGGACCAAATAATCCACTGACTAAAATAGTAAAGTAAACCGCTGACATATTATGAACTAGCATAATATAAGCTAAAGATAAAGAGCCTAAAATACCATAAATATATAAAACTTTAGAAGGGGACATTTTGTTCATTAAGAAGTTAGCAATGATTTTTCCTAAGAAGAAAGCAATGTAACTGTAAATCATAAATGTAGAAGCACTACGTTCATTGATACTGCCATGTAAAGACATAGCTAGACGAATGGTAAAAGACCAAACTGCTGTCTGCATACCAATATACATAAATTCTGTGCCAATGCCTTTTAAAAACTCTTTGTTTTTAGCTAAATAGGCCAATGTTTCAGAAATTTTAGCACTTTCTGTATTAGGTTCATCTTTAGGTTTGCTAGCAGGGAATTCAGTTAAGATAAATAAAATCATCATAGCGATTAACACAATAATAATAAATTTATAAGGAAGTAGGGTTTTTTGTAGCATTTGCTCGCCAAATTGAACTCGTTCGATACCTGTTAACCCTTTCATTTGCTCTTCTAAACTAGCACCTTCACCAAAAATTAAGTATTTACCTAACACAATTCCAGCAATTGCCCCAATTGGGTAGAAGGTTTGAGAAATATTTAGACGTAAAGTGGTGGTTTCTTTTGGTCCTAAAAGAGAACTATAAGTATTAGCTGAAGTTTCTAAAAAGCTTAACCCAACGGCAATGGCAAAAATAGCCGCTAGGAAAATACTATAAGTTGCCATATGGGAAGCTGGGAAAAACAAGGTACAACCGACAGTATATAAAAGTAATCCAATTAAAATAGCTAATTTATAAGAAGTTTTTTTAATAACTAGTGAAGCTGGGATAGCAATTAAAAAATATCCGCCGTAAAAAGCACTTTGAACGAAAGCACTTGCAAAGTTACTCAAAGTAAAGATGGTTTTAAACTGGGTAATCAAAATATCGTTTAAGCTAGCAGCAGCAGCCCACATTGGAAATAATAGTGAGAGCAAAATAAATTGAAACCAAGGAATTCGGTCTAAATAACCGTCATCTAATTGTTTTGCCTTTAATTTAAATAAATGAAAGGATTTTTTTGGAACAGGTGTTGCTTGGGTTGTGGTGTGATCTAACATGGTAAACATCCTCCATAATCATTCTGTTTTTGTGAGAAAATAGGTAAGTAATAAACGAGTCAAGCCTTAATACCACCTCCTCATAATGTTGTAACCCTTTTCTCAAGCTGTCTTAACCATACACCTGTTTTTTACAAATGTAAATACTGTAATTGAAATAATTTTCTATAAAAAGAAATAATGTTCAAAATAGTATTTTACAAATGTAAAAAATAATGCTATGATACAAGTGAATTAAACGAGGAGGAATTGAAATGGAATTAGCTCATTATTTAGATCACACATTATTAAAAGCAACTGCAACAGAAGAACAAGTAGATAAGGTTATTAAAGAAGCGAAAGAAAATAATTTTGCCTCAGTCATGGTAAATCCTTACTGGGTTCAACACGTGCATAGCCAAGTTAAAGGAACTTCTGTTAAAACAGCAACAGTTATTGGATTTCCTTTAGGCGCTAATACAACAGCTATTAAAGTAGCAGAAGTTGAGCAAGCTATTTTAGATGGTGTAGATGAAGTCGACATGGTTATCAATATTGGGGAATTAAAAGCAGGACATGATAAACAAGTAGAAGCTGACATTAAAGCAGTGGTTACTGCTGCTCATCAAGCAAATAAATTAGTCAAAGTTATTATTGAAACAGCTTTGTTAACTAAAGAAGAAATTGTTCGTGCGTGTCAATTAGTTGTAGCAGGTGGCGCAGAATTTGTTAAAACATCTACTGGTTTTTCAACAAGTGGTGCTCAGTTAGATGATGTGAAATTAATGAAAGAAACAGTCGGGGATCAAGCTGAAGTGAAAGCTTCTGGTGGAATTCATACAAAAGAAGAAGCAATGGCATTTATCGAAGCTGGTGCAACTCGTTTAGGAACAAGCGCTAGTCTGCAAATTATTGGTAAATAAGGTTAAAAGAGCGAGATAATGATTATCTCGCTCTTTTTTTGTATCGTTTAATAAGTCGTTCTCTGATGCAGATTATTTTATAGGTAGTTTTCATGAGAAACATGTGCTAAACTGTTTTTGAAGTAAATCCAGTTATAGTTTTTTTATTAATGACTACAAGGAGGGATTGGTTTGGATACTGGCCACAAAAAAAAAGTCAAACAAGCCATACAAGTAGCAAAATATTATTATGAAAGTAATTTGGATCAGAGTACGATTGCTAAAGAGATGCAACTTTCTCGGCCTACTGTATCTAGATTGCTACAATATGCCAAAGATGAAGGTTTTGTGCAAATAGAAATTTTAGATCCATTTGAAGATACTTTAAAATTAGAAGAAACATTAGCTCAACGCTATCATTTAAAGAAAGTGATCATTACTTATGCTCACTCTACTGATGAATACAACATTTTACAAAATCTAGGCTATAAAACAGCTAATTACTTACAGTCGATTGTTAAAGATGGGGATCTGATTGGAGTTGGTTTCGGTAAAACGATTTATTCTGTTGCAACTCAATTAACAGACACTCCCTTAAATCATGTAAAAATTGTTCAATTAAAAGGTGGAGAGTCCCATAGTTCGATTACCAACTATTCTCATGAGGTTATGAGTTTATTCAGTCAAGCATTTCACGGAGAAGCTGAAATTTTACCTTTACCGGTTATTTTTGATTATCAAGAAATTAAAGAATTAGTCATGAAAGATAGACATATACAATATATCATGAATCAAGGAAAAAAGAGCAATATTGCCGTATTTACAGTAGGAAGTGTTCATGAAGAGTCCATGTTGTTTCATCTAAATTATTTTTCTCAAGATGAAATCGCTTTTTTTAAAAAAGAAGCAGTTGGAGATATTTTTTCAAGATTCATTACAGCTTCAGGAGAAATTGCTAATCCTGAGATTAATCGCCGGACTATTGGGATTGATTTAGATGAGTTAAAAGAAAAAAAAGACACTATTCTAGTAGCGGGAGGGTCTAGAAAAGTTCCAGCTATTCATGGAGCTTTAGTTGGTGGATATGCCAATACATTAATTATTGACGCTCATTCAGCAAAAGAATTGCTGCAGAGATTTTAAATTTGTCAAAAAATAAAGATCAACTCAGTTATGGGTTGGTCTTTTTAAGTAGATTAAGCTATGATAAAGACGGTAACAGTTTATAAATGAGATAGGATTAGAATAAATATGAGATTAATTATAGATGGAGACGGTTCTCCAGTAAAAAATGAAGTGATTGAGTTAGGCCAAAATTATCAGTTGCCTGTTGTGATAGTAACGAGTGTGGATCATTATACAGATAAAATTTATCCGGATTTTTTAACCTTTATTTATGTAGATAAAGGAGCAGATGCGGCGGATTATAGGATTATTAAAGAAATTGAAGTAGCTGATTGGGTTATTACTCAAGATTATGGTCTAGCTTCCTTAGTACTAGAAAAAGGAGCTAGAGTGTTTCATCATAACGGACAAGAATACCGAAAAGAAACTATCGATATGTTATTAACTCAACGCTATCTAGGGGCACAAATGCGCCGAGCAGGTAAAAAAACTAAAGGACCTAAAGCTTTTACACAACAAGATCGACTTCGTTTTAAAAAAGTTATGGCTAATTTGATTGAAAAAGAACTTAAATTAAAGTAGAAAAAAGTAGGAAAGGAGATGCTAGTTTTATGCTAAAATTAATTGCAACAGATATGGATGGTACTTTTTTAACTAGTCAAAAAACGTATAATAGAGAGCGTTTTAAGTCTTTGTATCAAAAAATGAAGGAACAAGAGGTTCATTTTGTGGTAGCCAGTGGGAATCAGTATTACCAATTGGCTTCTTTTTTTGAAGAAATCAAAGAAGAAATATCTTTTGTAGCAGAAAATGGGGCTTGGGTTATATCAAAAGGGCAAGAATTATTCTCAGCTAGTATTTCTGAAGCAACTTTTAAGCAGACGTTAAAAATATTAGCTGAGTTTCCTAAAGTAGAAGTGGTTGTTTGTGGCAAAAATTCAGCTTATATTCATCAAAAAGAAAGTCAGGCTTATTTTGATGAAGCTAGTATGTATTATCATCACTTAAAATGGGTAGCAGATTTTGATGCTTTGTACGAACAAGATCAATTCTTAAAATTTGGCTTATCCTTCCCTAGTGCAGAAGAGGTGCCTGATGGTCTTATTCAGCTAAATAATCGGTTAAAGGGAGAATTAAAACCTATCTCTTCAGGTGGGCGAGATGTTGATTTGATACTGCCAGGAACACATAAAGCAAGTGGCATTCAGTTGATTCAAAAACATTTAGATATCCCTCAAACTTCAACGGTTGCTTTTGGGGACAGTGGAAATGATTTAGAGATGATTCAATATGTAGAAAAAGGTTATGCAATGAAAAATGCAGCACCAGAATTATTAGCAGTAAGTGATTGTGTGACTAGTCTCACTAATGACGAATCAGGTGTTTTAGAAGAGATAGAAATATTGCTAAAGTAGTCATCAAACATTAAAATAGCCACTAAAAGTTAAACATTCGCTTTTAGTGGCTATTTTTGTATCTAAAAAGTGATATTAAAATGTTCCATCATCCACATAGCTCCGCCATATGAGTAGATTAGAATTCCAGTATATAAGATGAACCCTTTAGATAATCCGACTAGTAAGCCGACTGCTAAAGCTAATCCTAGTAAAGTATATTGACGTTTTTTTGAAAAAGATTGCCATTTTTTTAACACACATAATTCCCCTTTGTTTTGAAATGTGAAAAATCCCACACAATAATATAACATAGAATTTAAGTTAATTCTAGTCATAATTATTGTGTGGAATCTTTGGGGGAATAGGGGAAAAAGATAACATGCAGAAACTTCTATATCTAAACATAGTCAGTTTGTTAGTTTAAGAGACAAACAGAGAGGAATGAAGTATTAAGTAAACAAATGATTTAAAGCAGCGCTTCCCATTGTTTTAGCCGAAATAAGCAAACTTTTTTCATCAAAATCAAATTTTGGATGGTGATGAGGATAATAAGGTTGATTAGCTAATTTAGCTCCTACATAAAAGAAGCAACTTGGTTTTTCTTGGGCATAGTAAGAAAAATCTTCTGATGCAGGGAAGGGTGGGCAATAGAACACATGAGTCACTTCGTCTATTTGAGCATTTTGGATAGCACTTAGGGTTTGATCAGTGGTTGCTTTATCATTGACTAAAACAGGATAACCATGTGTAAATTCAAGGTCATAGGTGATACCAAACCCTTGACAAATACCGTCTAATAACTCTCTAAAATGTTTTTCAATCTTATACCGATTTTCATCAGACATAACCCGAATATCGCCAGCAATTTTTATTGAATCTTTGATAATGTTAGTTGTACCAGCTGCATCAAAGGATCCAATTGTTAAAGCAGAGGCTTCTAAAGGATTCATTCTTCGGCTGACAATAGTTTGGACTGCAGTGACAAAGTGTGCTCCTGCAACAATGGTATCATTAGCATCATGAGGCATAGATCCATGACCACCTTTTCCATACATGGTAATGAAAAAGGTAGAATTACCTGTCATAATAGGTCCACTAGCTGACATCACTTTACCAACTTCTACATTGTTTAAGATATGAGAACCTAATACTTTGTCAACACCTTCCAAACAGCCATCTTGAATCATTCCAATAGCGCCACCAGGTGGTTTTTCTTCCGCAGGCTGATGAATAATTCGAATGGTACCAGGTAGTTCATCTTTTAACTCCAATAACACATCTGCTAATACTAATAAATAAGCAGTGTGAGCATCATGACCGCATGAATGCATAATTCCAGGATGTTTTGAAGCAAAGGGAAGATTTGTTTCTTCTTGAATTGGTAAGGCATCAAAATCTGCTCGTAAGGCAATAGTTGGCCCTGGTTTTGCTCCTTTAATATCTACCACAATACCACGACAACCTACATTGGTTTTTATGCTGACATCTTTTCCTTTATAAAACTCTTCAATATATTGTGCAGTTTTTTCTTCTTCAAAGGAAATTTCAGGATACTCATGCATATGACGACGTAAGTCAATCATATCTTGTTCACGTTGCTCAAGACGATTAAATAGTTGGGTTTGTAAGTGTTCATAGTTCATAATTGTACGCCTTCCTTTTTATAAATAGTCTGTATCTGTTTGCTTTATTTGCTGAATAGGAACAGGAATGCCAGCTGTTTTAGTTTGTTGACAGTATTTTCTAGATAATTTGTAAGCACCAATCCAACTAACCATAGTTGTGAGTGTGAAGGTAAAGAGGATTATCCATCCTAATGTGTATGATCCGGTTAAGTCGAAAATAGATGCAACAACAAGAGAACCTAGAGACATACCGATTTGGGTCGCGCTACTGACATATCCGTACACTTCTCCGTACTGCTTAGTGTTATAAATAGAAGCAGTTACTAGAGGAGGCATCATACTTCCAATAGCTAAACCTAAACCAAAACAAACCGCCATTGCATAAGCAGCAGGTTTTCCATTACCAAGCAACAAACAAATAAATGAGGCTGAAAAAGTTGAGCAGCCAAAGATAGCACTGAAGACAATGCCGAACCGGTCATTTAACCAGCCTAATAACAATTTTTCTAAAACACCGATAATTGAATAAAGGGAAATAATAGACGCTGCAAAAGCAGTACTGTATCCTTCTTCTAAAGCTGGAGGAAATTGTCCCATAGCACCGCTATTAATAATTCCGTTTAAAACCATACCGATAATTAATAAAAGAAAAAAAGGTTTAGCAAAGGATTTTTTAGTAGAGAGTTGAATCGTTTTAGCATGAGTTGGTTGATTATCCTTTGTTTCCTCCGCCCCGTAAGGAGTTAATCCCATTTGGGCAGGTTCTTTTTTTAAGATAAATACAGAAACTGGTAGGGAGACAATTAAAATAATAGCAGCAAAGATAAAGTAGGCTGTACGCCATCCAAAATGATTAATCCAGTAAGTGACAAGTGGACTAAAGATAAATCCTCCAAGACCGATACCAGCCATTGCTAAACTCATAGCCAATCCTCTTTTTTTAACGAACCAATTGTTGATCATTAAACTAATTGGGATGACTGTGGCATATAAATAGCAAATACCAATGACAAAAGAAGACAAATAATGATGATAAGGAGTTCTAGCTAACCCGTAGGAAGCGAAAGCGATTCCAAAAATAAGAATGCTAATGCTTTGCATTTTTTTTAGGTTTCCTGTTGCTAGACGTTTTGTCACCATTGGGGATAAGAAAATACCCATTCCTTGTAAGATGGTATTACTAAAAGCAAAGGTACTTCGACTAATTGCCATTTCTGAAGTAACAGGAATTAAAAACTTGTTTGCCATTGCCATAACGCTTGGGATCATGGTAGTGGTAATCAATACAGAGCCTAATACGACCCACCAACCATAAAAGATTTTTCCTTTTTTCATGTTGATTTCATCTCCTTGCTGTGTATTATTAAATTGTTATATTTATTTTAAAACGTTATATAAATGAAAACAATAACAGTTATTTCTTAATACACTTAATATAAAATGACAAATAAATGAGAAGAAATATATGTACTTTTTATCGTACATATGTTTCGTATATGGTAAAATACACCTATGTTAGGGAGAAAGAGTTAAACAATGAATCAACAAAATTTTCAAGTATATGGCAGAAAAATAGCTAGTTTTGAAACTAGCAATTGGTTTTTAGAAGAAACAACCATTTTTTTTGTGTTAGATGGCCAATTATCTGTTCAACAAAATTTATTAACTTTCCCACTATCTAAAGGAAAGCTATTTGTAGGAAACATTCACGATCAGTTAATTTTAACGAATAAAACCGAACAAGATAGTCTATTATTCTATGTTGAGATTGATAATTTATACTTAACCAGCATGTATCCTAATTATGTAGCCACTGATTTTGATTGCCAACCGGAACAAAACCATTTGGGGAAACAGGGACCGATTGAAGAGATACGAAAATATTTATGTGAATTATTTTTAGCCTTTTATGGTAATGATAAAAGAAGAGAACTTTTGATGTCTACGGCACTTAATCAAGTGTTACTTTGGTTAATTCAATATTTCTCAAAAGAAAAAACAGATCGACTGACATATATCCGAAATGATAAGGTAAAAGAGTCTTTAGAGTACATTCGAAACCGATGCCAGGAACCTATTTTAATGGAAGAAGTTGCTAGCAGGTTGTACTTGTCTTCTTCTACTTTTTCTAAGTTGTTTAAACAAGAAACCGGTCAATATTTTTCTGTTTATTTAACTCAACTTCGTTTAAGAAACAGTTTGAAAGATTTAATTTTTTCACGTAAGACGATTGAGGAAATTGCCTCATCTAATGGGTTTGGCAGTGGAAAAACTTACCGGCAACAATTTAAAACCTATTATCACTTATCTCCTTCTGATTACCGAAAAAAAATGCAACAAGAGAAAAACTGGCAAAGAAATCCAAGCTCTGACCAGATAGAACGAGACTGTTTAGAGTGTCAAGATATACTAGGAAAGTTTTATTACTATGCTTACTTGCCTAAAGAAACATCTCGGACAGTGGCGACGATTGAAAAACACAAAAGTTATCAGATTAGCATGTGTCCTCAACCAATGAATAAACATGCTGAAAGAATTATTCATGTAGGCGCTTTAGAAAATTTATTAGAACTGGAAACTTTTCAACAATTGGAGCAATTAGTAGAGGAAATAGGGGTATCTTATATTGGTATTCATAGTTTAGAAGTGGGAAATTCTCATTCTTATCGACTAGATCACGGAGAGCAATTAAAAATTTTTTCTTCTTTTGGAAAATTTGATATGATTTTAACTTATTTAAAAAAACACCAAATTGGTTTGTTTTATGAAATTTCTTTACAAGAATATGCCATGCTTAATCAAACTGTTAAGTATCAGTATTTAGCCTTTTTAGAGCATGTGAAAACTTATTACGGAGAGAGTCTGTTAGCTCATTTTAAATTAAGTTGCACGATTCATCCTATCCGGATTAGAGAGGGAGAAAAACTATATAAGCAGATTGCTTACTACGTTCATCAAATTAGTCCAGCTATTCAATTAGGAGTTTCCATTCCTTTACGTTATCCAGACTATCAATTTGTTAGTCAAAAAAGTCAAGATATCTTTTTAAATAATCTAGTGCCTCAATGTGATTTTTTATCTTACCGTTCAGAACCTAATCTGACGTATCAGTCATCAGACAAGTTGCCGACACAAGTTACCCAATTTCAAGAGTATGTTTATAAAGAAATGCGCCTCATATCAGATAAGTTAAAAAGTTACGGGGTAAAGCATCCGATTTATTTAGTAGAGTGGAATACATTAACCAGTTCTGATAGATATGTCAATGGTACTTATTTTAGAGGAGCCTTAATTTTACAAGAGATGTTAAAGCTAGACCGAATTATTGAAGGACAAGGCTGTTGGTTGAATGCTGGTTTATATGAAGAATTTACTCAACAACCTCGTGCCAATTTTGATGGTTTGATTTTATTCCATAACTATAATGGGGCACGGCCGACTTATTTTATTTTGAAACTAATCAAACGACTTAAAGGCCAAGAAATGGCTTTTTCGGATAATTATTTGCTATTAAAGCATCGGGATACTTATCAGTTAGTTTTGTGGAACACTAAGTATTTTTCTCCAGATTTAAGTAAAGAAGCTAGCTTTTTAGAAAGTCAATCTGTTGGTGTCCGAATAGAAATACCAGAGATTCCTTCTAAACTTTATCAAATGAAACGTTTGGATTTTAATCGGCATAATGGCGCTATTTTTTATGATTGTCTAGCATTTAATTCTAGAGCCCCTATTGATTATGAAGCTCACCGATATTTAGCAGAAAATTGTCGACCTAAAATGAGTTTAACTGATGTGGAAGTGAAAAACGGCTTTCAATTTGAATGTATTATTGATATTAATGGGATTGTTTTGTTAGAATTAACGCCAATTAACTGTGAATGCGAGGAAAGAAGAGCGTATGATTTATCAAGATATTGTAGAAACACCTATAGGTAAGCTTTATTTAGGAGCAGATGAAACAGGTTTAGTCTATGTGGACACTCAGCAACGTTTTCTTCAACCTAATGAAGAGCCTGCTATCGACCGATCTATCACTAAAAGCTATACGGATCAACTGAGTGACTATTTAACAGGAAACAGGCAAGTCTTTACTTGTCGAATTTCCTCTTCAGTAATAGGAACAGAATTTCAAAAATTAGTCTGGCAAGAGCTAGCAAAAGTAGGTTACGGTGAGATTTTGAGCTACAGTGATTTAGCTAATCAAATTAATCAGCCTCATGCAGTGAGAGCAGTAGCCAATGCCGTAGGGAAAAACCCTCTTTTAATTGTATGGCCATGTCACCGAATAATTCGCAAAGATGGTCAATTAGGAGGATTTAGAAGCGGTCTTGATTGGAAAGTTTATTTACAAATGTTGGAAAAATAAAAAAGCAGAGTTAACTTTAAAATGAAAGCGTTTATTATAACTAAAAAGGAGCTTACAGCCAGTGTTTAAATACCCATATTACAAGCAGTTAGAAACTATCTCAGTTCATAAAGAGCCTGAAAGAAACTACTATGTTCCTTATCAGTCACTAGAAGAAGCTTTAACTAGTAAGAAGCGGGATGAAAGTCAAAGGTTTATGTTACTAGATGGTCAGTGGCAATTTGCTTATTATGAGTCTATTCATCATGTTCCAAGTCGTTTTTTTGAGCAACCACTTTTAGACAATAGTTCCTCTTACATTCAGGTTCCAGGGACGTTTCAAAATCAAGGATATGATCAGCATCAATATGTGAATGTTTCTTATCCAATTCCTTATGACCCACCTTATACCCCTTATGATAATCCATGTGGTATTTATCAACGGGAATTTTCATTAGAAAAACAAGGGGATCAAAGTTATTATTTGAATTTTGAAGGAGTGGATTCTAATTTACATGTGTTTATTAATGGTCAGTTTGTAGGCTATGATCAAGTTACTCATAGTCCAAGTGAATTTAATGTGACTCCTTACTTGGTAACAGGTGTTAACCGATTGACTGTTTTAGTTATGAAGTGGTGTGACGGTACCTATTTTGAAGATCAGGATAAATTTAGAACAACTGGAATTATTCGTTCTGTTTATTTATTAACCAGACCTCAAAAGCATTTATGGGAGTACCAAATCACCCCTAAAATAGATTTAGAGAACAAAATAGCTCAGTTAGAAGTGACCACAAAAAACTGGCTAGAGAGTGTTAGTTATTACTTATATAATCCAAATCATCAGTTAATGGCTCAGGGTGTGTTTCAAAAAGACACACAGATAACAGTAGAAAATGCCTCTTTATGGTCAGCGGAAACCCCTACTTTGTATACCCTTGTTTTAGAAACTAACGGTGAATACTTTAAAGAAGCAATCGGTTTTAGACAGGTAGAAGTAGTCGGACGTGAGATTTATTTAAATGGTCAACCTATTACTTTTTTAGGTGTTAATCATCATGATACTCATCCAGATACAGGTAGCGTTATGACAGAAGAGATGTACCGAATGGATATGCTAAAAATGAAACAGTTAAACATGAATGCCATTCGGACAGCTCACTATCCTAAACCTCCTATTTTTTATGAATTAGCAGACGAATTAGGTTTTTATATAGTAAGTGAAGCTGATTTAGAATGTCATGGCGTAGTAAATTTATACGGTGATTTAGCTCAATATAATTTAATGGCGAATGATAGTAGGTTTGAACAGGCCATGATTGACCGTATTTATCGGTCAGTGAAGTGGTTTATTAACCGGTCTTCTATTTTGATTTGGTCTATGGGAAATGAGTCTGGTTATGGTAAAAATTTTGAAAAAGCCCAACATTTGATTAAAAAGCTAGATCCAAGTCGGCTAATCCATAATGAAAGAGCTGCTGAACCTGTTAGTTATCAGGCTAATGATTTTTCTAATTTAGATGTTATTAGCCGTATGTATCCCTCTTTCAATGAAGTGACCCATTTTTGTGAAAGTCCTCAATATACGAAACCTTTTATGTTGTGTGAATATAGTCATGCAATGGGGAATGGCCCAGGGGATTTAAAGACTTATTTTGACTTAATGGAGCGCTATCCTGCTTTTGTCGGGGGATTTGTTTGGGAATGGGCAGATCACAGCATGAAGTGTGTGAATGAAACTGGGGACAGTTATCTAGGATATGGAGGGGATTTTGGCGAAACATTACATGATGGTAATTTTTGTGTAGACGGACTGACTACACCGTACCGACAATGGACCAGTAAAATGGAAGAGTACCGAAATATTCATCTACCTATTCAATTAAAAGAGCTTAATGTTAATACAGGAGAATGTTGGCTAAAAAATATTAATAGTTTTCTTGTCGGGGAAAATTATCAGGTGGTATATAGCTGGCATAAAAACGGAAAAAAAGTTGAAACAGGCTCGCTTGATGTATCCCACATTGCTCCTAGAACAAAAAAATCTGTTCAGGTAAAAGTTCCTACTATCACTAAGCAAGACACACTGACTTTTGAGATAGGTGTGTATAAAAAAGCTACAGGAGAATATTTAGGCACACAACAAAAAATTATTCAAGAAGTGGTGGAACACCCTTGGAAAAATGAATTGTCTCATTTGGCAAGCTATCCTTTAGACTATGTTGTTAAAGACAATCAGTTTATTATAATAGAAGGAAAAGATTTTATGTATCGATTCAATCAGCAAACAGGTTTAATGGATCAAGTACAAGTTCAAGGAGAAAAGTTATTAGCTGAGCCTAGCTATCTACATATTTGGCGGGCACCTACTGATAATGACCGTAATATACGTAAGGACTGGCAAGGGGCAGGTTATGATCAAGCTAGTTTAAATTTAATTGACTGTCATATCAAGAAAACTGATCAAGGGATTATTTTAACAGGAATATACCATTTAGGAGCTCCTGGTATTCAAAGAATTTTAGGGATAGAGTTACAGATGACTATTGATGGAACTGGGCAAATAGCTTATCAATTTAAGGTAAAGAAAACAGAAAATCTGCCTGATTTACCTCGTTTTGGGATAGTTTTACCTCTTGTTAATCAGTTTAATGAGGCTAATTATTTTGGCTTTGGTCCGTTTGCTAGTTATGAAGATAAACATTATGCTAGTCAGTTAGGTGAGTATAGACAAGAAATAGCTGAGTTGGAAGAAAGGTATCTTTATCCTCAAGAAAATGGAAATAGATGGCATACGCATTGGGTTGAGGTGATAGGGGACAGCCATCAGATTCGCTGTACAAGTCCTCGTTGGTTTAATTTTAGTTTACAAAAATATTCTGCTAAGATGCTAACTCAAGCTAAACATCTTGACGAGTTACAGGACTTAGGGATTAGGTATTTACATTTAGATATGAAACAAAATGGTATTGGTTCCAATAGTTGTGGACCTTATGTGGCAGAGGCTAGTTGTTTTAGTGAAGAATCATTTATTTTTGAAGGGTCTCTCTTTTTTAATAAAAAAAACTAATAGAATAGAAAAAAACTTTTAAGTCAATAGCTTAAAAGTTTTTTTATTTAGTAAGGTAATAAGTAATAAACATAAATAAAGTGGGAAGGCCAACAAAAAGAGATAAGAGTGTGATAATTTTTTTAGCTTTTTCTCGGCTGCTGTTATAGTTCCAAATGCCTGTGTAAATAGTGAAACCTACAACCCCACCTAGTAGATTAAGTAAAAAATCATCAATATTAACATAGCCTTGTTGCCAAATAAATTGCCCTAGTTGAACCAGCAAACTGATAATTCCGACAATTTTGATACTTCTCGTAAAATCAGGAACAGAAGGCAATGCTAATAAATAAATACCTAGTGGAACAAACCAAATGAAACTTCTCCAGACAAGCATTGGCTCATGGGTAAGAAATAAGTGTTGGTAGATAGATTTCAAAGGGATAAGATTTACCTCAGAGGGTGTTACAGGCAGTAAGAACCAGTGACTACCTATTAATAAGATTAAGTAACTTATAGCAATGACTTGTAGTGTTTTATGATAGTTTTTTTTCACGAAATAACAAGATCCTTTCTTTTTATCTAGTATAACCTACTATTTATAGAAACAAAAGAAAGAGGGTCATTCTTTACAAAATGCTAAATAAAATATATCCTTATTTTGAAACGGTATAAAGATAACGTGTTTAAGTTGAAGGGAGGTAATATAGTCCTTTTTATACAAGAGCTGAAATTAACTATAAGTAAGTTTATCTCATTAACAATTGGGCATTTATGATAACTTATCATATATTTAAAAATAGTAAGAAATAGTTTATAGGATAAAAAAACGAGGAGGATTTTAGCATGGGATTTAGAGAAGATTTTTTATGGGGCGGTGCAACTGCGGCTAATCAATGTGAAGGTGGGTATGATCAAGATGGTCGTGGATTAGCTAATGTGGATTTAATGCCACAAGGAGAAGACCGAATGGCTATTATGACCGGTCAAAAAAAACATTGGGCCTTTGACGATGACCATTTTTATCCAGCTAAAGTAGGGATAGACATGTATCACCACTATAAAGAAGATATTGCTTTGTTTGCAGAAATGGGATTTAAAACCTACCGTTTATCTCTAGCTTGGTCTAGGATTTTTCCAAAAGGAGATGAACTTGAACCAAATGAAGCTGGGCTATTATTTTATGAAAATATCTTTAAAGAGTGTCAAAAATACGGTATTGAGCCACTAGTAACGATTACTCATTTTGATGTACCTATGCATTTAGTGGAAACATACGGTTCTTGGCGTAACCGAGACATGCTTGTTTTTTATGAAAGATTGTGCCGAGTAGTTTTTAATCGGTATAAAGGCCTTGTCAAATATTGGTTGACCTTTAATGAAATTAATATGCTCCTACATGCTCCTTTCATGGCAGCTGGAATTTGTTTTGAACCAGGAGAAAATCAAGAACAAATTAAATATCAAGCAGCCCATCATGAATTAGTAGCTAGTGCCCTTGCTACTAAAATTGCCCATGAAGTAGATCCCAATAATCAAGTAGGGTGCATGTTAGCAGCCGGCTCTTACTATCCGCTAACACCTAATCCTAAAGACGTGTGGGCAGCCTATGAAGAAAATAAACAAAATTATTTCTTTATTGATGTCCAAGCGCGAGGCAGTTATCCAGCGGCAGCCGTAATTGACTGGGAAGAAAAAGGAATTGACGTTAAAATGGAACCAGGAGATTTGGAGTTATTAAAGACATATACGGTCGATTTTATTTCTTTTTCTTATTATTCTTCACGAGTAGCTGCTAGTCAAGAAGAAGGTAGCCCAAAAGCTGAAGGTAATATTTTTGCTTCCATTAAAAATCCTTACTTAGAAGAAAGTGAATGGGGTTGGCAAATTGATCCTTTAGGGTTACGTATTACTTTAAATGAGATTTATGACCGATACCAAAAACCTTTATTTATTGTTGAAAATGGTTTAGGAGCAGTAGATGTGCCAAGTGAGGTAGGAGAAATTCAAGATGATTACCGTATCGACTATTTAAGCCAACACATTCAAGCCATGAAAGATGCAGTAGAAAAAGATGGTGTGGATTTATTAGGTTATACTACTTGGGGCTGTATTGATTTAGTTTCTGCTAGTACTGGGGAAATGAAAAAACGGTATGGGTTCATTTATGTTGATTTAGACAATCAAGGAGAAGGCAGCTTAAAACGAAGTAAGAAAAAATCTTTTGACTGGTATAAACAAGTTATTGCAACAAATGGAGAAGATTTATCTAGCAAATAAGAAAATCAGTTGATAAATAAGTAACTAAAAAAACTCGCCGATTAGAAAAATTATTTCTAACTGGCGAGTTTTTATTTTTTTGTGGAATAAGTCAGAGTCAAATACTAATTTAAGCCCAGTCACCGTTACGGAAAACAGGTACCCGAGTTCCATCTGATTTAATTCCGTCGATGTTCATTTGATTAGAACCTACCATAAAGTCAACATGGGTGGTACTGCGGTTTAATCCAGCTTCTTGTAATTCTGTATAGGACATTTCTGTGCCGTTTTCTACAC
Organism: Vagococcus humatus; assembly: GCF_003950325.1. Taxonomy (GTDB): domain Bacteria; phylum Bacillota; class Bacilli; order Lactobacillales; family Vagococcaceae; genus Vagococcus_C; species Vagococcus_C humatus. Next base: position 666,408 of record NZ_PXZH01000001.1, on the reverse strand, counting down.
AAAATGCATAGGCTTGTCCAACTGCTAAGTGGTTAGAAGCATTTTCATCGAAAAGTGTGTTGTAGAAAGTCACACCAGACTGAGAGATAGGAGATGGATCTGGTACAAGTGCTACTTCTCCTAATTTTTTAGCTCCTTCATCTGTTGCTAATAATTTTCCTAAAACTTCTTCACCTTGTTCTGCAGAAAACTCAGTAATTAGTCCATCTTTAAAAGTGAAAGACATGCCACTAATAGTAGTTCCTGCATAGCTAAGAGGTTTAGTGCTGACAATTGTTCCGTCTACCCGGCGGCAATCAGGTGCAGTAAAGACTTCTTCAGTTGGCATATTCGGCATGAATTTTTCACCCCGGCTATTAAGACTACTTGCTCCGCTCCAAACATGATTTTTTGGCAAACCGACGATTAAGTCTGTTCCAGGAGCTGTATAATGAAGGGCATCAAATTGCGCTTCATTTAATTCTTGCGCTTTTTTAGTTAAAAGAGCATCATGATCTGTCCAACTTTGAACAGGATCTTTGTCATAAATACGAGTTGTTTTAAAAATTTGATCCCATAAAGCCATGACTTGTTCTTCAGAAGAAGCTAGTTCTGGAAAGACTTTTGCAGCCCATTCGCTACCTGCAGCTGCTGCAACTAACCAACTGACTTTATTAGATTGAGTTGCTTCCATCATTGTAGTAGAAGCTTTTCCCATAGCACTTTGGTAAGTAGCAATTCGGTCAGAATCTATTCCTTTTAGAGCATCAGGGTTTGAAGAAATAATGCTAATGCGGCTAGCCCCTTTTTCTACCCAGTCGTTCATTTCATCGACTTTATACTCAGGAATAGTTGTTAAACATTCTTCGTCAGCGTGAAGGAAAAATTCTCGTTGAATCAAATCATCGCTCCACTGAAGAATCACTTGTTTAGCTCCATGTTGATAAGCTTCTTTGACGATTTTTCGAGCTAAAACTACTTGGTCTACTGCTATACGCAATACAACTGTATGGTTTTTACGAACATTTACCCCTGTTTCTACGATTAATTTAGCGTATTTGTCTAAATATGTATCTAGTTCTTTTTGGTTCATAAAATAACCTCCTTTTTGAGCTAATTATATCATAAAATCATTTGTTTTGTTGTATAATTAAAAAAGAGGTTTAAATGAAAAAACAAAGGAATTTAATAATATTTTATGTTAAGCCAAACAGTGTCAAACAAGTAAAATTTATAACATAAAATAAAGTTGTTTCTTTTTTTATTGAGGGATTCATGATACAATATATTTAGTGAGAAGGATGATGTTGACAGTTCAAGGTTTTTGTGATGATTTTTGATAAACATGCTGATTTGGATAATTAAGGAGGAACTATTATGGCAAGAAAAAAAACAATAACAAAAGATCACATTTTGAATGCTGCTTATGAAATTGTTGCTACTGAAGGTTTTTCTCGGTTTACCGCTCGTAACATTGCTAGTAAAATGAAATGTTCTACACAACCTATTTATTTAGAGTTTAAAAACATGGATGACTTAAAGAATGCGTTATTTGACAAGATTGAAGGCTATTTACATGAAGAAGTCTTTTCTCAAGTCATTACTGGGGCACCTATTGTGGATATGACTTTAAATTACGTACATTTTGCTGCAGAAGAAAAAGTATTGTATCGTTCATTATATGTAGAGGAACATTCAGGCGGAACTAAGTTAAACAAATTTAGTTATGATTTGTTTATGGAAAAAATTAGTGGCGATGAAAAACTTAAAAATTTAAGCCAAGAGAAAAAAGAAGTACTATTTTCAGGTACATGGGTAGTAGCAACTGGTTTAGCTTCTTTAAAATCTGGTGGATTAATTAATCCATCTGATGAAAAAATCATTGATTTAATGAGAGAAGTAACCCGTGGTATTATCGAAAACAATGACTATACCTTTATTTTATAATAAACTATTGCCTAATTTCTTTAGTTATATATGTGAAGCTAGTCTCAATAAGTGTAAATAAGTATAAAACTTCAACCTGTTAAAGGTTGAAGTTTTTTGCTTGTTTACACTTATTTTTTCACAAAATGTAGGAATCAGACACCTTTTTAATGAGTGAAAACACTTACCTATAGACAAACGTCAATGGATGAAGTATGTTAAAAGACATACTTAGTTTTTATATAGGGTAAGTATGTGTGACATAAAGATAAAAACATAGAAAAAAGAGAGGGGTAGAACCATGGAATTCTTAGATTGTAAAAAACAAGCACATAAAATGATTCAACAGTTAAAACAAGCGACTCAAGCAACGACACAATTAACTGGCAAGAAACCGTCCTTATTAATTGTATTGGCATCCCATGACGATGCCTCTCGTGTGTATACCAAAAGAAAGATAAAAATTGGTGAAGAAGTTGGTATGCAAGTGGATTTACTGAAAATAGAGTCTCGTGTTACACAAGAAGATCTAGAAACTCAAATAAAAGACGTATTACCTCAATATGACGGGGTTATTTTTCAGTTACCCATGTTTGATCATCTTGAGCCTGATCGTCTTATTCAGCTATTGTCTGTTAACCAAGACGTAGATGGCTTAAAACCTGAGTCATTAGGTTTATTATGTTCAAGTGTATCAGGTAATAGACACGTGGCAGCGACAGCATTAGGGGTAGAGAAATTACTTTATGATAATCAGATTGATTTAGAAGGTAAGTTAGTGGTTGTGTTAGGTCGTTCTGACTTATTTGGTAAACCTATGCAAGGAGTGGTTCAAAATATGAATGGGACCTTGGTTTGTTTAAATAGTCATACACCTAAAAGACTAGCTCAATCTCTTTGCCAACAAGCTCAAGTTGTGATTAGTGCAACGGGACAGCCTTTAAGTATTGATAGTAGCTATATATCAGATGAAACGGTATTAATTGATGTGGGTATCACATTAGGAGAAGATGGCAAACTAAAAGGTGACTTTGATTTAGAGGAAATTAGGGCTAAGCGGCAAGCTATTTTAGCAACTAAAACACCAAATGGAACAGGTCAATTGACTGTGCCTTCTTTATTAGAAAATGTTTTTTCTGCTTTTTGTTACAATCAGCATTTAATCAAAGAAGATTATTGGTCAAGTGATATATAATAGAAGTAAGCTTACTAACTGTTTAGTTTAGTAAGCTTTTTTCATCTCGTTTTCTCCTTTAAAGATTAGTTTAATAAAATAAATTTAGTTTTTTAAAAAAATTGAAACTTTTAGCGTGTCTCATTCGTTATATAGGTGAGGAGGGTAAGAAGGAATGAAAATCCATGAATATGAAGACTATCTTGTAAAAGTCTCAAAAGAAATTATGAAATATTTAATTAAAATGGGATTATCAGAAGCGGATGCAAAAGATATCTCACAAGATGTCTTTGTTAAATTATTGGAGTTAGATACAGTCATTCCCTATGATAAGTTACGAGCTTGGATGTATCAGGTAGCTATCCGAACATCTATCGATAAACATCGCCGAAGACAAACCTATGACCGAATTTTACAAGAACGATATTTATCACTAGAGAGTTGGCAGTTAGAACAAACAGAACCTGATGATTTGCTGCAAGCTTTGGAAGGGTTAACGTCTTATGAACAAACCATTTTGATGATGAAATACGATCAGCAATTTCAAATAAAAGAAATGGCTTTAATTTTGAATCTTTCAGAAGGAAAAATTAAGACAGATTTGTATCGAGCTAGACAAACATTAAAACAACAATTAAAGGAGAAATAAAAATGGAAGAATTAAATCAATTAGACGCAGAATTTAAACAATTATCTAAAAAGGTAAAAAGAAAAAGAAACTTGACGACTTTAGGCATTAGTTTATTAACGATTTTAATCGTTTTAGGAATAAGCTATCAAGCGTCCCAAGTCTTTGTTAGAAAAGCTTATCAGAAAACAGATGAGTATGTGGCAGTGTTAGAAACAATCCAAGCTCCTAATATCCAAAGTAATAGCCGCTATATTACAAATAATGGGTTATTAAGCGGAACAGTCACTAGTCATAGATATAAAGAGATAGCTGGTTACCGTGTCCCTTGGAGTGCCTTTAATCAGCCATTTGGCTTATTTGGTTGGCAAAATCAAGCAGACTCCTCTCAGGATATGTTATCAGATGGATATGACCGTTTAACTCATCAAAAAGTTCCTGTGTTTTATAACGATAAAGCAGGAAAAAATGCTGAAAATAATCCTAAACCGAATGAATTAGAAAAAATGGCTAGCATGAAAAATTATGTAGGCGAAGTTGCTTTAACCTTTGACCGAAGTTACTCTTATGAAGAAATTCGTCAATTGATTCCTCATAATTTAGAAATCAATTGGTATTGGGTTGGAGCTTTAGGTAAAGAAAATCAAGCAAGTTCAGGTATGCCAGTTATTGGTTATCAAGCAGAAAAAAGTGAAATAAAACAAGAAAGTTATGAGTTTTTCAAAAAGCAACTAACCTTAGCTAAAGACCAATATGAACATCAGGTAAATGGCATCTCTATATATGACAAGACATGGAAACAATATAAAAACATTGATCAAATAGCAGAGGCGCCTTTTAAAGGAGTCATTGTAACAGGGCGAACAGAAGACTTTAAACAGTTAGTAGATCAATCATTTATTCAAGCAAGTTCAGTAGGAACAACTATCGAATGTGTTCCTTATATTAACGTAAAAGTAAATCAATAGTTAACTGTTTTTTTAAGCTACCTTCTTTTAAGGTAGCTTTTTTTGTTTTATCAGTTTTTTTGGTAAAATAAAAGAAGGTATCAAAGGTTAACGATTAATGAATAGAAAAGGAAGACAGTGGATGAAACAATTTACGGCAGTTATTAGTGACTTAGCTCAAGACAGTAAACAAGGGGTTAGGATAACTCTAAAAGAGATTAAAGCTATTAACGAAGATATCGATCAGTCAGTCTTAGCTCATTTAAATGAAGTGGTGTTAATTATTTCAAAAGAGAAAGTTGATTTACCGTTTGACTGGTCTGAGTTAAAAAAAGGTGTCAGTATTCGTTTGGTAACAGAGGATCAACCTATCATGACACGGTCGATTCCACCTCAACTACTAGCTAGTTGTGTAATTAGAGTTGAAAAGATTAAGGGGTAAATAAGAGATAAATAGAAAGCGAGAGGTAACATGATCGAAATAATTAAGAGAATAAATCAGCAGGATCTAACAAAACTTCTGCAAATTTGGTTAGAAACTAATATAGAAGCTCATGATTTTATTGATGCAAGTTATTGGGAGTCTAAATATCAAGAAGTGGAAAACGCATTGCCAGAAGCTACTTTGTTTATTTACCGTGAAGAGAGTAGTTGTGAAATAGTCGGTTTTTTAGGATTGATGGATGATTATATTGCAGGACTTTTTGTTAGAAAGGCCTATCAAAGAAAAGGGATTGGCAAAAAGTTGCTTTTAGCTGTACAACAAGAAAGAGAGTGTTTAGAACTATCAGTTTATCAAAAGAATCAAAGAGCTTATCAATTTTATTTAAGTCAGGGATTTACTGAAGTGAAAAAGTCGATGGATGAAGAAAGGACAGAAGAGGAGATAAGTATGATTTGGTATAAATAAAAAAAGACTTCCTTATTAAGGAAGTCTTTTAAAGTGACTAGATTTTGTTGATATTAACTGCTTGTAAGCCACGGTCTGTTTCTTCAACATCGAAAGAAACGCGTTGACCTTCGTCTAAAGATTTGAATCCTTCACCAACGATAGCTGAAAAGTGTGCAAAAACATCTTTTCCGTCTTCAGTAGTGATGAAACCAAAACCTTTATCAGCGTTAAACCATTTTACTGTTCCATTTTCCATTATAGATATACCTCCTCTTTATTTTTTGTAATAGTTACTTAACATAATGAGGTAGCTATATCATAAAAATATACTCAATTACTTAATTAAATTTATTACATTAATTAATATATCATGCTTTTTTACATAATGCAAACTTTTTTGATATTATTTATTGAAAAAGTTGGATATTGGTTATTTTTTGTTTTTAATATAGCTTTATGGTATACTAAAAGAAATTAAATAGGATTCACCACCGGGTGAAAATAGAATGTTACGTAATTTCGTTAGGTCATAGAAGAAATTACGTAACATTCTATTTATTTTTTAGGAGGAATTAAGATGGCTTGGATTTATTTAGTATTAGCAGGAATAACAGAGGTTTTTTGGGCGACTATGATGAAGTTAAGTGTTGGGTTTAGCAAAGGAACCTATACAATACTAACTATATTAGGTATGATTGTTAGTTTTGTCTTATTAGCTAAAGCTACTAAAGTGTTACCTTTAAGTTTAGCCTATCCCATTTGGACAGGAATTGGTGCTTTGGGTGCTATTATAATAGGAGTTATTTTTTTTGGAGACAAGCTAAATCCATTGACTTGGATATTTACAATATTATTACTTGTTAGCATTATAGGAATTAAATTAACTTCAGGTAACTAATAATTAAAAATACGCAGCTTAAATGGGCTGCGTATTTTTAATTAAAGGTAGGTTGAAGATTATTGCTATAAACTTTGACAGCTAATTGTTCTTCACTAGCTAAATAAGAGAAAAAATACTGGATAATATCTGGTTCGATAATATTTTTAATAAAAGTAATCGTTAATTGATCTTGGCAAGTAATCATCCCACAAGCCATTGGACTTTTTTGGGTAGGGTAGGCCATAAATTCCATATTATAAAGCTGCTGATTTATTTCTTCAGGTAAACTAACCTTCCCTAAATTAGTGAGAGTGATGGTTTTTTTTCGTTCGCTTAAATGAGAAAAACCAATCCGCATTAAATATTTTTTGACAAACAAAGGCACAAATTTGGATGCGATATTTTTTTCAAAGTTTACATTACTATTGATTGAGGACTGTAAATAAGTTTTAGATGTTTTTTGTTGTAACATCTCTTGAACTAAAGGGACTAGTTTTTCAACCGTCATGGTGTCATCCATATAAGCACCAACATTAATCACATTGAAAAAGTTACGTAAGGTTTTAGAAGGAAAAGCCCGTCTTAAATTAACCGGAATAGCAATTACGACAGGTTTTTTCATCGCTTTTTGGTTTTGATTGCATTGATAAATAGAATAAATTAAGACAGAAGCTAAATATGCAGTTAAAGAGCCTCCGTACTGTTTGGCTTTATTGTAGACAGCTTGACTATTTAAAATACCATGAGTGACACTGTTATCCTCATTACCATAGTTCACCCCCTTAATATGGAAGGAACTAGGACTTCTAGGGGTTTCTGCGTAAACAGGGGTGTAATTAGCCTTAAAACTATCTTCTACTTCAGAAGGAGTAGGAGATTCATAAATGGTTTTAATTCCTTCTGTATTTGAAACGGTATTGCCACATTCTGCAAAATATTGTAATAAAATGCTTTTTAAAAGTTCTAAAGCGCCAGTACCATCTGTTAATGAATGGAAAATTTCCACTGTAATCCGGTGATGATAATAAAGAACACGGAGTAAATAACCCTTGGATAGCATAGGATCAATCGGCCGACAAGGAGGTAACTGTTCTTTTTGAATGGTTAACGGATTTCGGTTAGCATCTAAGTAATTCCAAAAAATACCTCTACGTAACCGTACTGAAAACATAGGAAAACGAACCATTACTTTTTCAACCGCATGCTGTAAAGCCACAGGATCAACAGGCTGCTTTAAAGTCGCACTAATTCTAAAAACAGAGGAATTACTATCGCCTGTAACAGAAGGGAATACTTTTGCTGCATTATCTAATTGATACCAACTTTGCATAGGTTTCTCCTTTTAAAAATGAAATCTTTTTTGTAATTCATATAGTAGTCGCTTGCCTGAAAAAATAAATAAGCCGAGAACAGTTAATAAACCGTAAAGTAGTGAAATAAGACTTGGCCAAAGAACTGTGATACCTTCAAATAAAAAGACAATACAAGGAATAACATTAATGCCTAAAGTAAGCAAGATATAACCAATGTCATCTCGCCACATCGATTTATTAACCAAAGACCAAAATGTCATTAGTAGCCCAGTTATAATACCAGTTAAAGGCACACCGTAGTTAAGGGACCATCTAGAAAAGCCAAAAGACACATCAATAATGATTAATAAGGCGCTAAGTAACAGATAGTTTCGCCATAAAATTTTAGCAAGAGTATTGATGTTAAAGTGCCGGTAAATGTCTGATCCTAAATACCATAAGTAAAAACTGGCGATGACGATAATCGGCGACCATTTAACTGGATAAAGATGCCAGGTAAAGATATTAAGGGTAATGGTAGCTGTTATTAGGACAATAGTAGCGTATAGCCAAACTTTGATTCGTAATTTTTTGTTTCGTTTAGGTTTTCGGTACTGAGGGTAACTCAAGGGAGTATTGACTGTTTGATTTGTTAATTTCATTTGACACAAAGGACAATGAGTATGTTGTTTGTCCACTTCTACTTGACAATGTAAACAGTAAGTCATTGGTTTCTCCTTTACTTGTACGTAATAATAAATATAAAGCTTATAAGAAAAAGTAGAGAAAGAACCGTTTAAAGTCTCTCTCTACTTTTATTCTAGCATATGCTTAACAAAATGGAATAGCAGTTAGCTGTCTTTGCTGGCACCAGTTTACTAGATAGCTGTCTAGGACAAAAGAAGCCTTAGGTAAATCTGCCACAGATTGGCTACTAGTTAAGGTCATAATCATTTTAATAACTTCTTTCCAAGTTTCTATTTCCTCTATAGTTGCCTCGATTCCTTCTTTTAAATAATAATGAAGAAAATAACCTGCTACACCACAGGATTTAGCTCCTAATACTAGGGATTTAACTACTTGTACAGGGGTTTGAATTCCTCCTGAAGCTAAAATATCTAACTCAGTTGTGTAAGAAGAAGCTTCTAAAAGAGAGAGAACAGTAGATTGTCCCCAATCTTCTAAATAGTGGAATTCTTTCAGTTTTCTGCGTTCATTTTCAATTTCCACAAAATTAGTGCCACCTTGTCCACTAACATCAATGGTTGTTACCCCGCAACTTTTAAGAGCGGCAATGGTTTCTTGACTCATACCAAAACCAACTTCTTTGACAATCACTGGGACCCCGACTTCTTTCACCATTTTTTGAATAGAATCGAGCCAAGTAGAAAATTGTTTGCTTCCTTCTGGCATAACTAATTCTTGAGGCGCATTTAGGTGAATCTGAAGGGCATCTGCTTTTAGTAAATCTACTGCTTTTTTACCATTTTCAACGGAATGTTCAGCACCTAAATTGGCAAAGATAATTCCATTTGGATGATGTTCTCTAACAATTTGATAGCTATCTACTGTGTCTGGATTTTTAAGACCACTGCTAACAGAGCCAGTCGCCATGGCTAAACCTGTTTCTCTAGCAATCAAACTTAAATCTCCATTGATTTTTTTCGTTCTTTGACTGCCCCCTGTCATTGCATTGATATAAAAAGGAGCATCAAAAGACAGACCAGCAAAACTGGTTTGTAAAGAAACTTGATCGAGATTGACAGTAGGTAAGGAGTGGTGAATTAAGGTGATTCTATCAAAATCATTGGGCTGAGTCTTGTGATAAAATTTTTGAGCTAGTGCCACATGTTCATTTTTTCTTTTTTGATCAATGATTGACATACCGTTATCCTTTCCTAATGCTTATTATCTTGATGGACAGTTAAATTCAAATGCTCGATTTGATGTGCTTGCCAAGCTTCAATTAAGGGAGCGACTGATTGAGTGGTATTCATAAGAGCAATCCCGCAATCTCCACCACCTGCACCAGAAGACTTAGCGGCTCCTCCGAATTTTTCTGCTAAATCACACAAGGTTGCTAAGGTTTCTGTTTCAATTAAAACTTGACTGTTTTGTCCTAAGGCTTGTAATAATAAACGATTTTTTCGAATAGCTGCTTGAATTTGTTCTGCATTTTGATGTCTAAAGCCTTCAATACATTGATGGACACAATCATAACTTTGAGCCAAAAAGCGCTGGTAAGAGGCATTTTGTTTTTCCATGTTATCTTTGACTGAATCCACTAATTGAGTCGTTGAAGCAGGTGCTCCAGTCCAACCAATCATTAAGCGTAAATCTTTTGGTGGAGTTAACACTTCAATATGTAATTTAGGCCAGTCTTGATGCAATAATTGAGTTAAAGCAAGGGTACTTTTTTGACGGTTAACCCAGTCTTTATCAAAACTAGCATAGGCAACCCATCCTCCAAAGGAACTAGCCGCTAAGTCACCGAAAGAGCCATTACTATTTAAGGCTAGGTGAGCTAGTGCTGCTAATTTATAGACGATTAAAGGTTCTTTGTTTACTTTATAGAAGGTAAGTAAGGCTTTAATGGTAGCAACAGTTACAGCCCCACTGGAACCTAAGCCGTATTTTCTGCCGTCAGCATTATCTAAATCACTTTCAATTTGCAAATCAAAGAAGGTAAGTGGGTAACCTAGTTCACGAACATAGTCTTCGGTTATTTTAATGGCTTCTTCTACATAAGCAAAAGGATTTTCCCGTTGATCAATGACAAATTGACCATTAACTCGTGTCCAAGGAATGCTCATTCCCTTACTGTGGCTTGAGCAAATACTTCCTCCATTAGTTGTTTGTTTTAAATATACTGTAATATATTGATTCAGTGCAACAAGTACAGCTGGATACCCAGGTTCAGTTACAGCATATTCTCCTGCGATATATAATTTACCAGGAGCACTTTGTTGAATCATGCGAAAATTTCCTTTCTTTAAGGATATCTTGTTAAGATATCTGTTGATTATTCAGTTTAATGATTAATGGCTTTCTAAAATTTGAATGCCTTGACCGACGCCAGAGGAGATAATAGTCAAATCAGGTAAAAGAGCTTGAAATTGAGTTTGTAATTCTTTCATCTGACTCTTCCGACACAAGACTTTAACATTGGGACCAGCATCCATCGTAAAGTAACAAGCATATCCTTGTTCACGTAAAGTTCTAACAGCATTCATAGCTAGGATAGAACCTGGTTCAAAATAGCAAAAAGGAGGATTAGCTCCTAACATGGTTCCGTGCATTTTCATGCCATTAGCTTCTGTAATTTCTCCTAATTTTTGAAAGTTTCGCTGTGCAATGGCTTGTTTAATCGCTATTAAGTCTTGATTAGCAGCTTCTACCCAAGCAGGATAAAACTGAGAGGTGTTGACTGTATGAGCCATACCTTGTCGGCTAGAAATTTTTTTGCTGTTGGAATTAACAACCAAGGTTAGCATGCCAATGTCCCAACTAGCGTCATCGATAAATTTTGCCCGACTGGTTTTGTGACTATTGCCCTTAGTCCATTGAACAAATCCACCAAAAACACTTCGAGTAGCACTACCACTGCCACGTCTAATATAAGTAGATAAGTCTTCTTCAGATAAATCAAGGCCAGTCAATCGGTTCATTGCAGCCCCTAGTGCCGCAAAGGCGGAGGCGGATGAGGCTAAGCCTGCTGCTGTTGGTACAAAATTTATACTGGCTACTTCAATGGGAGAAAAATGCTGACTTTTTTCTCGGAATAAATCTAAAAAGGCGGAGATTTTTTTTGTTTCTTCTTGACTTTGTTTTTCTCCGTTTAAATAAAAGACATCAGACTCAGTCACTGGTAGCCATTTGACTGAGGTGTCAGTATAAAACTCATCTAAGGTTAATGATAAACTACTGTTCATCGGAATAAATAAGTGGGGATCTTTCTTTCCCCAATATTTAATTAAGGCAATATTAGTATGGGCTCTAGCTTTTACAATATTTAACAATGGGATTCACTCATTTCATATATCCAAGTTTGGTTAGCACCTGTTTTTTCCAGTGCTTCTGCAATTTTTTTAGCAATCTTTTGATTTTCTGCTAAAGCGATCATGCAACCGCCACGACCACCACCTGTTAATTTAGCACCTAATGCTTGATTACTCAAGGCCGAAACGATTAAACGGTCTAATTCTAGACTAGAAACTCCTAATTCTGCTAGGGCAATTTGAGCTTGGTTCATGGCTTTGCCTAACTCATAAGGGTTATTTTCACTTAAATACTGGCGACTTTCTTTTGCTAGGCGACCTAATCTGTGAATATATGTTTGATAAATTTCTTTTTTAGGCCCATTTAGTTTGTCTGATACACTTCTAACCGCTTCTCTTGTTTGACCTGTGTGACCAGTATCTGCCACAACTAAAGTAGCATTTAAATTTAAAATAACCGGCTCAAAGGCTTGGTTTTTAATGTAGTAATAGGGACAATCACTACTAGTCATTAAAGCGTCTAGGCCACTTGGGTTGCCATGGGAAATTTTTTCTGCAACATCTACAATGGCTAATAAATCCTTTTGAGATAAAGGCGTTTGATAAAAATCATAAATGGCTCGTGTAGTGGCAACTGCCACAGCAGCGCTGGATCCCATTCCTCTTTCAGCAGGGATGGTACTATCGATTTGAATGGATAAATAGTCTGTGGAATGATTTAACGTATTTAAACAGACTTGAATCGTTTGTTTAACACTTTCTAACAATTCAGGCATTTCTTCTAAAACACCTTGATAAAAGTCACAAGCAATGGTTGTTGCCTTTTCGGCAGGTTTGACCGTCGCTTGAATCGTTACAGCTGGAAAAGGAATAGCGATAGAAGGCTCACCATATACTACGGAATGTTCTCCCATTAAAATAATTTTGCCATGAGCTTGGCCAATACCTTTTTTATAGGGGCTTTCTGACATTACATTCATCCTTCTTTCTTCAAAATAAAGTCACTAACTAAATAATTGTATCAAAAACGGAGCAGCATACAAAGTCATAAATTGAATTCCATAATTAACCCCTAATCGGTTAAGGGTGCCACAAGCTAATGCGATAAGAATAATAGCAAAAACATTAAGTAAACCTGCATCCATATAGCCTAGTAGAACAACTAGGGAGATGAAGATAGCTAAAATAGCTTCATGAGGAATTTTGGTTTGAACAAAGAGCGTTAACGGAGCGGCAAAGCGCATAGCAATTAAATAAACTAGGACAAGCGCTAGGCTGCTACCAACTAAAAAAGGCACAAGTAACTCACCTGTTGTAAATTGATCCGTAATTGTATGATTAATAGAAAAAATAGGTGGAGCTTCAAAAAAAGCGGCACCTGGTCCAATTGCGGCAGGAGCAATGGGAATACCTAAAGCAATAACAGAGATGACTAAGCCGGACATATAAGTACCTTGAGCTAAGGCACTCATAGTGACAATAGTGGTTTCTGCTTGTTTAACGGGATCTTTTTCTTTTTTTCCCATCATTTCTCCTAATAAAATAGTCAGACCAACTGGACTTAGCACAAATAAAGGAGTAGCAAGGAGGGTGGCTAAGATACTACTTTTCCGCTCACGAGAAGTTAAAACCCCTTTAGGATTGAGAGAATGAGGCGGAATTTTTGGAATATAAGCTTGTTGGTAATGCTTTCTTTCTAATTTTTTTCTCTCTTCTTGATGAAATAAAGATAAAAGAGATAGGAGTAAAGGAGCGACAGTTATTCCTAAAAAGAAAGAGGTAGTAATATTTTTTCCTTCAGGTACTAACCCTATTTGCCAATAAAGACTCCGCAAACTTTGGAATAAAATAGCTAAGGGAACAATGCTGAGCAGAGATAAAATTTTAGCTTTGCTAATCAGAGATAAAAAGATAGCTCCTAAGATAAATAACCAAGCAGCATGAGCTTTTAAAGGCTCAATTATCGGGGAGATTAGCTGCATTAAAATTAAACTAGCCGGCAAAGAAATACAAACTCCAATCACACTGCCTAAAGTAGCTTTTTTAATCGCAGTAGCTGTTTTTCCTTGTTGTTTTAGAAAAAGAGCATGACTAATCATAGGGGTAGACATAACTCCACCTGGTAGTCCAATCACTAAAGTAGGCATTAAGTTCATCAGACCTAACGTAACAAAAGCTGCTACGAAAAAACTAAGAGCAACTAAAGGATGAATCCCTGTTAAAATTAAGGTTAAGGAAATCGGCATTAAAACAGAGGTTTCATCTGTTCCTGGAATAAAGCCGATAATGGTATATAACCCAATGGCTAAAATAGCAGCTAATATCATTTGACTTACTAGTATCCAGCTCATTTATCAGAGTCTCCTCTCACTTCTTTTTGAATGATTCTTTTCGGTTGAATTCTTTTAGCATTGATAAAAAAAGCCAGTAACGCCCCTACTAAACCTAATAAAAGTTGAAGGGTTTGATTATTGGAAGGAGCTAAGAAAAATCCAACCATGGTTAAGGTCACAGATAAAAAAATACTGGTTAGTAAATCCTTTAAACCAACCACATCTTGCCAAATATAGAGTAGTTTTGTTTTCATAAAAATTCTCCTGTTCTGAACTGGTTTGATGTTATAAGTTGCTATGACTGAAATAGTTCTTCTACTTTAGTAGTTTACAAGAAAATCAGTAAAAAAGCATGAAATTAAAGTGGCCTTAATCCTTTTTTTAAAAAGAAAAGAAGATTGCTGGCAGCAATCTTCTTGAATTGACTTGTTGGTCTATTTGTTCATATCTTTTAAGACGGTAATTTTTTCAATTTTAATGTCTTTTTTAGGTTTATCTTGACTATCTGTTTCTGCTTCAGCAATTTTATCAACCACATCCATACCTTCAATCACTTGACCAAAAACAGTATGAACAGAATCGCTTCCTTCAAAGACATAGTCTAAATAAGGAGCCCCACCTTGTTTGTATTGTTGGATGATTTTCTCAGGATATTCATCAGTTAATAGTCCTTCAGACATATCTTTTTTATTTTGAACGATAAAGAATTGACTGCCGTTTGTATTAGGACCGGCGTTAGCCATAGAAAGTGCTCCGCGAATATTGAATAATTGTTGGCTTCCTTCATCTTTAAATGGTTTTTTCCAAATACTTTCTCCGCCCATTCCTGTACCTTCAGGGTCTCCAGTTTGAATCATAAAATCATTGATTACACGGTGGAATAAGACATCTTTGTAGTAGTCTTTTTTAGCATGAGTCAAGAAGTTTTCCACTGCTTTAGGGGCAATTTCTGGAAACAGTTTGATTTTAATGTTTCCTTCGGTTGTCTCCATTTCTACTAAGGCTTCATTGTCTGCAACCTCTTGATTTAATTGAGGAAGCTCTAAAGCGTTTAAATCTACCACCTTTTTAGGTTCTTTTTTGGTTGTTTTTTCAGTGGTTGTTTCTTTTTGACTAGACTCTTGTTTAGCAGGAGACTGACAACCAGCTAAAAGTAGGGAAGTACATGCTAAAGTAAGACCCAAAGTTATCCATTTTTTAGTCATTATGTGCCTTCTTTCTTTTTTAGTTATTTATTATCCCTATCATAACAAATTAGAGGGAATAGACAAATGACTTTAGAGAAAATTATCTAGCTTTTCTCATTGAAAAGGGTTAAATTAAAAGAAAAATTAAGAAAAAGAGAGTTTTTATCGTCTTTTGTCAATACTATTGGACAAATGACTGGATTATTCGTAAAATGTATACTGATATATTATGTATGAAAAGATTAGGAGGACTTTATATGTCCATGTTTTTAGATCAAGTAAATATTGAAGTAAGCGCCGGTAAAGGCGGAGACGGAATGGTTGCGTTCCGTAGAGAAAAATATGTACCAGACGGTGGTCCCGCTGGTGGAGATGGTGGTCGTGGTGGTGACGTCATTTTAGTTGTCGACGAAGGCTTGCGAACATTAATGGATTTTAGATTTAATCGTCATTTTAGAGCTCAACCTGGCGAAAATGGCATGAGTAAAGGTATGCATGGCCGAGGAGCTAAAGATTTGTACGTAGCTGTTCCACCAGGTACGACAGTTAGAGAAGCAGAATCTGGCATGTTACTAGGTGACTTAATTGATCATGGTCAAGAGTTGGTAGTTGCTAAAGGTGGTCGTGGTGGTCGAGGTAATATTCGCTTTGCTACGCCAAGAAACCCTGCTCCTGAAATTTCTGAAAACGGAGAGCCAGGAGTTGAAAGAACCATTGAACTTGAGTTAAAAGTGTTAGCAGATGTTGGATTGGTTGGATTTCCTTCAGTAGGAAAATCTACTTTACTTTCTATTGTTTCTAAAGCGAAACCGAAAATTGGGGCTTATCATTTTACTACTTTAGTACCTAATTTAGGGATGGTAACCTTAAAAGACGGACGAAGCTTTGTTATGGCTGATTTACCAGGTCTAATTGAGGGAGCTTCTGAAGGAGTAGGTCTAGGGACACAATTTTTACGTCACATTGAACGGACTCGGGTATTGCTTCATGTTATTGATATGAGTGGTGTAGAAGGAAGAGATCCTTTTGAAGACTACTTAACCATTAATGACGAACTAGAAGGTCATAATTTACGCCTATTAGAGCGTCCTCAAGTGATTGTGGCAAACAAAATGGATATGCCTGACTCAGAAGAAAATTTAGCTGAGTTTAACAAACAACTGGCTGCTTATTGTGAAAAAGAAAATCGGGAAATCCCGCAAATTTTCCCAATTTCAGGGGTAACCCGTCAAGGAATTGAGAATTTATTGAGTACTACTGTCAATATATTGGAAAACACACCAGAATTTCCAATGTACGATGAAGAACAAGAAGAAGAAATTATTCGTTATGAATTCCAAAAAGAAAGCAAACCGTTCGCTATTACTAGAGAACCAGATGGCACTTGGGTATTGTCTGGCCGTGAGCTAGAAAGATTGTTCCATATGACTAATTTGGAACGAGATGAAAGCTTAATGCGCTTTGCTAGACAAATGCGAGGTATGGGAGTCGACGAAGAATTACGTGAACGAGGCGCGAAAGACGGCGACACGGTTCGTATTGAAGACTTCATTTTTGAATTCATTGATTAAAAATTAGTCTAAAATAGTAAATCTAGAAAAAGCTTAGGAAAAAATTCTTAAGCTTTTTTCTATGCCACCACCTATTAATAGAGAATTCTTTTTAAATCAAGAAATTATTGATACAATAAAGATAACTAAAAAAGGGAAGTGATGAAATGAGTAAACGCGTTATTATATTAACTTTTGAACAAGAAAGTGTTTCTTATCAAGCTTTTTCTGAAATTAAACGACTACATAACCAACGAGAAGTTCGTGGTGAACAGATGGCAGTGATTAGTCATAAAGAAGACGGCAGTCATCAGTTTGAAATGCAAGATTTTATTGATTTTACAGGAGCAGATCATAGTGCTAAAAATAGTACAATCGGCATGTTAATTGGTCTTTTAGCTGGTCCTTTAGGCATGATGTTAGGTTGGTTTGCAGGTGGCATGATTGGCGGGGCAAAAGATGCTAAAGAAATTACGACAGCTACTAGCATTTTTGAACATGTAGGTAAAGACATTGCTGAGGGAGAAACAGGAGTAGTATTAATTGCAGACGAAGATGATAACCGTCCTTTAAATCAGTTGATTTTCAATAAACTAGGTGGTAATATTACACGTCTAGAGTTAGAAGATGTAGAAGAAGAAATCACAGATGCTAAGGAATTAGAGCAAGATATGGCAGAGCATGCAGTTAAAACTTGGCAAGAAAAAAGAGAAGAAAAACAAGCAGATGAACATTAATATGAAAAGAAAGTAAGGTAAGATATGGAGTTACAATTTTTAGGCACTGGGGCAGGTGTCCCGTCCAAACAACGAAACGTTACAAGTATTGCACTAAAATTATTAGATGAAAGAAATGCTGTATGGTTATTTGACTGCGGAGAATCTACTCAGCAACAAATACTTCAAACAGCTATTAGACCTAGAAAAATCGAAAAAATATTTATTACCCACTTACACGGGGATCATATTTTTGGTTTACCAGGTTTATTAAGCAGTCGCTCTTTTCAAGGGGGAGAAACCCCTTTAACTATTGTTGGTCCTAAAGGGATTAAGGAATTTGTAGAAACTAGTTTAAAAATCTCAGAAAGTCATGTGAGTTATCCTATTATCTACAATGAAATTGATGAAACTGGCACTATTTTTAAAGATCATCAGTTTGAAGTTGTCTGTCTACCTTTAGATCACCGCATTAAATGTTACGGTTACCGGATTATTGAAACAGATCATGAAGGTGAGCTACAAGTGGCACAATTAAAAGAATTAAATGTGCCGTCAGGTCCTGTGTACGGTCAGTTGAAGCGAGGAGAAACAGTTCAATTAGAAGATGGACGTGTGTTAAATGGCCAAGACTTTTTAGGTCCTGCGCAAAAGGGCCGAGTGGTGACTATTTTAGGAGATACGCGTAGAACTCCCAATGCAGAACAATTAGCTAAGGATGCAGATGTTTTAGTCCATGAAAGTACCTTTAATCAAGCAGAACAAAAGTTAGCTAAAGCTTATTTTCACTCTACAACAGTAGATGCTGCCACAGTGGCTAAAAAA
This sequence comes from Vagococcus humatus, assembly GCF_003950325.1. GTDB lineage: Bacteria > Bacillota > Bacilli > Lactobacillales > Vagococcaceae > Vagococcus_C > Vagococcus_C humatus. The sequence continues at coordinate 648,081 of NZ_PXZH01000001.1, read as the reverse complement.
GCTGGGGTTAACCGGTTACTGCTGACTCATATCAGTGCTCGTTACGTAGGTGCAGAAGCACTTAATTTAGAAAAAGAAGCTAAAAAAGTATTTAAAAATAGCCAAGTAGTTAGAGATTTCGATACTATTGAGATACCATTACCTAAAACAAAGGAGTCTTAACATGTTTCGTAAAGAATCTGTAGCCAATCAGTTAATTTTTTTAACAGGAGCAACGTCAGGTGTTGGAGAGCAGTTAGCTTATTTGTTGGCTAAAAAGCAAGCTCGTTTAATTTTAAGTGGTCGCAACCAAACTAAGCTAGCTGAAGTCAAAGCTAATTGCCGAGAATATACGTTGCAACCTATTTATACAGCGTGCTTAGACTTAACTCAGCCAAAGACCATTCAACCAACAATGGAACACGTATATGAGAATTACGGTGTTCCTAGTATCTTAATTAACTGTGCAGGGATTGGTTTATTTCGCTCTTTTGTCGATATGGACTTTGAGCAAGTCGAACAAATTTATCAGATTAATTTATTTGGGACTATGGCTTTAACTAAAACTGTGACAAAAGAGATGATACAAAGCAAACAATCAGGAATAGTAGTAAATATCGCTTCACAAGGTGGGAAGATGCCTTCCCCTAAATCCAGTATCTATGGGTCAAGTAAAGCTGCTTTAATTGCTTTTTCTGACACCCTTAGATTAGAGTTAGCACCTTATAACATTCAAGTGTTAACTGTTAATCCTGGTCCTATTGTGACTAACTTTTTTGAACAAGCAGATGAAACCGGTAATTATTTAGAGGCGGTTAAAGACTATGCGTTAGAACCAGAAGAGGTGGCGATTGAAATTGTGGAAGGGATTGAGTTTAGAAAACGAGAAGTAAACTTACCCTCTTATATGCAATTAGCTAATCTTGGTTACCGGTTATTTCCTAGAGTGGGAGATTATTTATCACAAACAGTGTTTAATAAAAAATAGGGGAGGGAGGAGATGTTATGAAACATCACGGAAAATTATTGCTAGGGTTTGTTTTAGTGTTTGTTATTGCTATTTTTTCAGTAATTAACACTGAACCAGTTATCGTTAATTTTGGCTTTAAACGGGTTCAGTCCCCTCTTATTTTTACCATTTTAGGATCAGCTTTAATTGGCGCACTTATTGTGTTAATCGCTTGGTCCACTAGTTTTTGGAAACAACGAAAAGAACTAAAAGAACTTCGTTATAAAATAGGAGAGCAAGAAGCTGGAAAAGAAGCAGCTGTTGCAAAAGAACGAGAGTATTATGATTTATTGTTACATGAAAAAAATCAACAAATTGGTCTATTAGAAACTAAATTGAAAGATTTAGAAGGTTCTTCGTTTATAGAAGAGCCAAGGGATTTACTAGAAACAATAGAAGAATAATCGATTAAATAAAAAAGAGAAAAGGTCTTCTCTTTTTTATTTATTTTTTTTTGGTATAATGTTTTGGTTAGGATAGGAGTGATTTTTTGAAACCATCAGTGAATCAATGGAAAGTAGTACCAGAGATTGACGCAGCTAAATCTTTGATTCCTGTACTTGAACAGCGAAAAATTCCTGCACAATTCGCTTCCTGGCTGTGGGAAAAAGGTATTCGAACAGAAGAAGAGCTGACTGAATTTTTTAATCCCGATGTGACTGCCTTTCATGATCCTTTTTTAATGCACGATATGGCAAAAGGAATAACTAGAATTCAAGAAGGAATTGCTAATGGAGAAAAAATATTAATTTACGGAGATTACGACGCAGACGGCATTACCAGTACAACAGTAATGAAAGAAGCGATTGAAATGTTAGGGGGAGAGCCTATCATTTATATACCAGATCGGTTTATGGATGGCTATGGACCTAACGAACAAGTTTATCGTTATTTTATTGAAGAACAAGGCGTCCAATTAATTATTACTGTTGACAATGGGGTAGCAGGTTACAAGCCAGTTAAATATGCGATGGAAGCTGGGGTAGATGTAGTTATTACAGACCATCATGAGTTACCTGCTCAATTGCCAGAAGCCTTAGCGGTCATTCATCCAAGACACCCTTTAGGCAACTATCCTTTTGGAGACTTAGCAGGGGTGGGGGTTGCTTTTAAAGTAGCGACAGCCTTACTTGGAAGTAACCCATTAGAATTGCTGGATTTAGTGGCGATTGGAACCATTGCTGATTTAGTATCTTTAACTGGTGAAAACCGGGCATTAGTAACACTAGGTTTACAAGTCTTTAGAGAAACTGACCGAATTGGCCTGGTTAAGTTATGTGAAGTGGCAGAGATTGACTTGTACAAAGTAGACGAAACCAATATTGGATTTGGAATAGCTCCACGTCTAAATGCTTTAGGTAGATTAGAAGATGCTACACCAGGTGTCCACTTATTGACAACATTTGATGAGGAACAAGCAGAAGAGCTAGCTCATTTTGTTCAACAACAGAATGAAAAAAGACAAAATATTGTGAAGCAGATTGGTCAAGAAGCCTTAGCTATGGTGGAACAAATGCCTAATCATTCTCTTTATGTTTTAGCTAAAAAAGATTGGCATGAAGGTGTTTTAGGAATTGTGGCCAGTCGGATTGTTGAGGCAACTGGTAAACCAGCATTGGTTCTAGGGATTAATGACAAGGGCATAGCTAAAGGATCAGGTAGAAGTGTGGGTCAACTTAATTTATACGAAGCCTTGTGTGAGGAAAAAGACTTATTCTTAGCCTTTGGAGGCCATCATATGGCAGCCGGTTTCTCTTTAGAAGCGACTCTTTTACCAGAACTTCAAGAAAGATTAGATGCTTATATCGAGCGTGAAGAGATTGATTTAACTAAAGGAAAAGAAGTGACCGTTCTTTCTGCTCCTGATTTATCAGATATTCAACTAGAGTTTATTGAGAGTTTGGCAAAACTAGGTCCTTTTGGTACAGATAATGAAGCCCCTTGTTTTTTATTTGAAAACTATCAAATGCAGCAAGTGAAACAAATTGGTGCAGACAAAACGCATTTAAAACTAGTTGCTGAAAAAAATCAACAGACTATAGATGTGTTAGCTTTTAATAAGGGACAAGAAATTGAAGAATTTATGACAGTAAATCCTCTAGCTTTTATTGGGGAGTTACAAATAAATGAGTGGAATGACCGAAAAAAACCACAAGTACTGTTAAAAGATTATGAAGTCAAAGGCTTACAAGTGTTTGACTACCGAGGAAAAAAACAAAGCTTAACCCAGGTTAGAGAACAAGATGCTTTGTACGTTTACTGGGATGAAAAAGTGAAACCAAACACTGGTGACACTTGGCAATATCGAGCAGATTTAGCCGGATTAACCCCAAGAGAAACGGTGGTTTTAGTCGATTGTCCAGTTAATAGTCAAGAAGTGCGGCAAGTGATAGACATTACTAAAGCTAGCCGTTTATACTGTTTCTTTTTGTCTGAAGAGGAATATTATTTAAACGGATTACCTAATCGTCAGAAGTTTGCTAGATTGTATCAGCTAACTCGTCAGGTGGAAGAAGTGGATATTCGCTACAAGCTTCCGCAAGTTGCTTCCGCTTTAAAATTGTCACAAAAAGAATTGATTTTTATGATTCAAGTGTTTTTTGAGTTGGGATTTGTTAGAATAGATAATGGTGTAATGAAAAAAGTAGTAGATCCTTTGCCCCATCCTTTAGAAGAAAGTCCTTCTTACAAAGAAAGGCAGCAACGGATTCAAACAGAAAAACAATTATTATACAGTCAACCACAGGAATTATATACATGGTTAGCTCAGTAGGAGGAAAAAAATGAATTTAAGAGATTATGTTGCAAGTATTCCTAATTACCCAACAGAAGGAGTTATTTTTAGAGATATTTCGCCATTGATGGGAAACGGAGAAGCTTACCGAGAAGCAACTCAAGCGATTGTTGAATTTGCTAAAGAAAAACAAGTAGATATGATCGTAGGACCAGAAGCAAGAGGGTTTATTATAGGGTGTCCAGTTGCCTATGAGTTAGGAATTGGTTTTGCTCCTGCTCGTAAAAAAGGAAAATTACCTCGTGAAACCATTGAAGTTAGCTATGGTTTAGAATACGGAAAAGATGTGTTAACTCTTCATAAAGATGCGATTAAACCAGGACAACGTGTGCTAATTTGTGATGATTTACTAGCTACTGGCGGAACAATTGCAGCAACAACTAAGCTAGTTGAAGAACTAGGGGGAGTAGTAGTTGGCTGTGCCTTCTTAATTGAATTAAACGACTTACATGGTCGAGATAAAATTAAAGACTATGATATTTTAGCTTTAATGGATTATTAAGCAGATTTTAAAGCGTCGGTTTTTTAGCCGACGCTTTTTTTATAAATAATTGTTAAAGAATGAGAGAAAAGTTAGGCGATTAAGGGATATCATAGTAGTATAATAACGTATGATTAGAAAAAGAAAGGGTTTGAAGAAACCTGTGTTTAAAGCAATTAAAAAAACCATTCAAGTCATGTTGATTGGACTAATCGTCCTAGCCTTTTTGATAAGTGCTCGCTATCTTTATGTATTAAATAGACAAATAAAAGAAGTTAATCAGTGGCGAAGTGTGGTAGCTAGAGAAACAGCTAACTATCAGATAGAGCCTTATACAGATATTGTTTTAGCTATTATTTTAACGGAAAGTAAAGGCAATCACATTGACTTAATGCAAAGTAGTGAAAGTAAGTACGGCGAAACCAATCAAATTGGAACTTCAGAAGAAAGTATAGAGTCAGGTGTGAAACATTTGGCTGAAATGATTCATAGTTCAGAAGAAAATCACACAGATATTTGGACAGCAGTACAAGCTTACAATTTTGGGCAAAACTATATTCCTTATGTTAAAAGCCACGGAGGATTTAATTATGTAGAATTAGCTGAGGAATATTCTAAAGATATTTTAGCCCCAACGTTAGGTAATAAAGATCAAATAAGATACCGCTATTTAAATCCAAGAGCAGTTTGGTACAATGGTGGGTATTTGTATCAAGATGGGGGTAATTTTTTCTACGCAGAAATTGTTCAGTATCATTTAAAATGGATGAAAGTATTAAATAAATAACAAGAGAATAAATCAAGGAGTTTGTGGGTGAATGGAAAAATTTGAAAAAAGTCAAACTGGTTTAAGTTTGGCTGAAGTAGCAGAACGTCAGCAGGACGGAAAACAAAATAATTATGAAGAAAACATCTCTAAAACCACAGGAGATATTTTTAAAGATAATATTTTGACGTTGTTTAACTTGCTGAACTTAGCCATTGGTATTTGTTTATTTGCAGTTGGAGCTTATTCCAACATGTTTTACTTAGCAATTATTATGATGAACATGATTATTGGTATCAGTCAAGAGATACATGCTAGAAATATGGTTGCTAAACTATCTATTGTGTCAAAAGAAACCGCCCAAGTATTAAGAGAGGGCAAAAAAGTGACGATTGATGCCACAGAATTAGTTTTAGATGACCTAGTCTGGATTGGTGCAGGGGAACAAGTTCCCTCAGATATGGAAGTAGTTTTCGGGAAAGTTGAAGCAAATGAATCTCTGTTAACAGGGGAATCGGATTTGATTGAAAAAGAAATAGGTAGCACGTTATTATCAGGCAGTTTTTTAGTCAGTGGTGCTTGTTACGGAAAAGTTATCCGAGTAGGTAAAGATAATTACGCCACTAAAATTGCGACAGAGGCCAAAGTTCACAAACCGGTTAAGTCAGAATTAGTGTCCTCTATTCGAAAAGTATCCAAATTTACCAGCTATGTCATTATTCCTTTAGGAGTGATTTTATTACTTGAAGCCTTATTAGTAAGACAAGCTGGAGCAAAAGAAGCGGTGGTTTCTTCAGCAGGGGCTCTTTTAGGGATGCTACCTAAAGGTTTGGTGTTACTGATTAGTATTACGTTAGCGACAGCTGTGACTAAATTAGCTAAAAAACAAGTGTTAGTCCAAGATATGTATGCAGTTGAAACATTAGCTCATGTAGACACTCTTTGTTTAGATAAAACAGGCACTATTACAGAAGGCAAAATGAAAGTACAAGCTGTTGAGCTGTTAGAAGTGACTCCAGAAGATTATTTAGAAATTATAGGAAGTTATTTAAAAGCTAGTTCAGATAATAACATTACCATGCAAGCCATTCGGGAACACTATCAGGAAATGGATAAATATCAAGCACTAGATAGCTTAGCTTTCTCTTCAGAAAGAAAATGGGGAGCTATTTTATTTGATGGGTTAGGAACAGTGGTGTTAGGTGCTCCGGAAAGATTAGTGGCTGCGGAAGAGATGCCTAAACAAGTTAAAGAGGCTCAGGAACAAGGGTTTCGTGTTTTAATGTTAGGGTTAAGTCAATCTAAAGCACCCTTATCAGAAGTGCTTCCTTTAGATGTAACACCTTTAGCTGTGTTAGAGATTGATGATCCAATTAGACAACAAGCTAATGAAACTTTGGCTTATTTAAGAAAAGAAGGCGTGGACTTAAAAGTTATTTCAGGAGACAATCCTGTAACAGTGTCAAATATTGCTAGACGAGCTGGCTTAATCGGATATGATTCTTATGTGGATTTATCGACTTTTACCTCAGATGAGGCAGTCAAAAAAGCGGCTTTAGAATATCAAGTATTTGGCCGAGTGTCTCCTAAACAGAAAAAATTATTAGTTCAAGCGTTAAAAGAAGATAAGCGAACAGTGGCTATGACAGGAGACGGGGTCAACGATGTGTTGGCGTTAAGAGAGTCAGATTGTAGTATAGCCATGGCAGAAGGGGATAGTGCGACTAGACAAATTGCTAACTTAGTTTTATTAAATTCTGATTTTACGACGTTGCCTGATGTTTTATTTGAAGGTCGTCGTGTGGTTAACAATGTCACTAAGGTAGCTAGCATTTTCTTTATTAAAACTATTTACTCTTTCTTACTTTCAGTTATTTGTGCAGTGACTACTTTAGCGTTTCCTTTTATGCCGATTCAAATTACTTTATTAGACTTGGCGATTGAAGGATATCCTTCTTTCTTCTTATCTTTTGAATCAGATAAGCGAAAAGTTAAAGGAGCTTTTTTACCAACTGTTTTAAGAAACGCCACTCCAAATGCTTTATTAGTTTTATTTAACGTAATAGCTGTTCACTTGATTAGTCAAGGAAAAGGCTGGAGTTCATTAGATACGACTACTTTGATGTATTACTTACTAATTGGGGTAAGTGTGTTAGCAGTACTTAAAGCCTGTCTCCCTTTCAATCCTTTACGTGTTTTCTTATTTGTGACAACTGGTGTGGGAACTTATGTAGCAGCTATGTTATTTCATTCTATTTTAGAAATTGGCTTTTTAACTAGTCAAACTCTTCCGATTTTCTTCCTTTTATTTGGTATAAGTGTAGGAATTCGGTTATTAATCAGTCAATGGCAAAGGAAAAAAGGCTACGTTTAAATTCGTAGTCTTTTTTGATGTAAATGACACGAAAAGTTAGCGTTAAAATGGTATAATAATAAACAGAGAAAAAAGGGGCGAAAGTAAATGGAATTAGCCACATATTTAGCAAGTGGTCAGACAATTGTTTCAAATTTATTACTGACTTATTATCATAAAATTGGTTTATCTTCAGAAGAATTTTTGTTATATTTACAACTGCTAAATTATCAGCAACAAGGAAAAGAATTTCCTGATTTACGAGAAATTAGTCAAAATATGGGATTGAGTTCTGAGGAGGGCTTTGCTTTAGTGGAGTCTTTACTTAATCAGCGGTTTATCCGGTTAGTGACGTATCAAAATTCAGAAGGAAAAACCACCGATTCTTACGATCTTTCCCCAGTTTTCCAATTGATTGAAGAGAGAATTAAAGCGGAAAAACATCAAGATCAGGTAACAGAAGAACGGCTGAAAATTAGTCAATTGTATCAGTTGTTTGAACAAGAATTTGCTAGACCTTTGTCACCGATGGAGTTTGAAACCATTCAATGTTGGTTAGAAGAAGATCAATATATGCCAGATTTAATTGTGTTAGCTCTTAAAGAAGCTAGTTTAAATCAAGTTTATAATTTTAAATACATTGACCGTATTTTACTAAATTGGGAACGAAAGAATTTAAGAACAAAAGAACAAGTGATAGCGGAACAAAAAAAACGGAAAAAAGCCATTCAAACGAAAGAAGAGCCAACTGGTTATGCACCAAAAGAGGGAACTCCAAGAGCAGAAGTACCTCTTTACAATTGGTTAGAATCTGACTAGTAGGGATGGATAAATTGAACAAATAGATAAGGAGAATGTTTGGTGATATCTAAAGAAAAAACGATGGAAGCGATTGGAGTCATGATGGAGATGTTTCCAGAGGCAGTAGGGGAGTTATCCCACCGGAATAGTTTTGAACTATTGATTGCGGTGATTTTAAGTGCACAGGCTACAGATGTATCTGTCAATAAAGTAACCCCTGAGTTATTTGCTGCTTATCCAACACCAAAAGACTTAGCACAAGCTCCCTTAGAAGACATTATTCAACATATCAAAACGATTGGTCTTTACAGGAATAAAGGAAAAAATATTAAAGCTTGTAGCCAAATGTTGCTAGATGAGTTTGAAGGAGAAGTTCCTAAGACTCACGAAGAATTAATGCGACTACCTGGTGTGGGAAGAAAAACTGCCAATGTAGTGTTAGGCGATGCTTTCAATATTCCAGCTATTGCTGTAGATACCCACGTTGAACGGGTATCTAAACGATTAAGAATAGCGAAACAAAAAGCCACAGTGTTAGAAGTAGAAGAAACACTTATGCGAAAAATACCGAAAGATTTATGGGTGAAAACACACCATACCATGATTTTTTTTGGTCGTTACCATTGTTTAGCAAGATCCCCTAAATGTTCTGATTGTCCTCTCCTTTATATGTGTCAAGAAGGCAAAAACAGAATGAAATCGAATGAAAAATAATGAAAATAAGGAGAGGAGCCTATGTTATCCCAAATGATTGAGTTTTTAAATCTAAATGCATTGAAAAACTTATTAGAACATTATGTGCTAACTAAAAATTTCGCCATTAATTTATTGGATATTGCTGTGGTTTGGTATGTTATTTATAAATTAATGAATTTGTTAAGAGGAACGAAAGCTGTTCAGTTACTAAAAGGTATTGCAGTGATTGTTTTAGTTCGAGTGGTAAGTGGCTTAATTGGTTTAAACACAGTATCTTGGCTAATGAATCAAGTTATTACATACGGTGTTATTGCAGCCATTATCATTTTTCAACCTGAAGTAAGAAGAGGGCTAGAACATATCGGCCGAGGTGCTGTTTTTAAAAAGTCCAAACGAGATGAAAGGCAAGATGTGGCGCTGATTCACTCATTAGATAAAGCAGTGCAGTACATGTCTAAAAGAAGAATTGGTGCGTTGATTACCATTGAGGAAAATACCGGGTTAGATGAGTATATTGAAACAGGCATTCCGTTAAATGCAGAAGTTTCTGGTGAGTTGTTGATTAATATCTTTATTCCTAATACTCCTTTACATGACGGAGCGGTAATCATAAAAAATCAAAAAATTGCGGTAGCCTGTGCTTATTTACCTTTGTCTGAAAATGAAAACATTCCTAAAGAGTACGGAACTCGGCACAGAGCTGGAGTAGGAGTGAGTGAAGTCAGTGATGCTGTAACCATTATTGTTTCCGAGGAAACAGGGGGGGTCAGTATTGCTCTTAAAAACCATTTATTGCCTGATTTAGATCAAGAGGAGTATCTTCAAATTTTAACTGATGAATTAGTTAAAACAGACAATGATACAAAAGACAAGAATTTACTCCAACATTTTCTAGACGGTATCTCAAAGGGGGCGAAAAGCGATGAATAAGGTAAACAACAGTAAGTGGTTTGCTAAATTATTGGCTTTGTTTTTTGCCTTGTTACTGTTTTTTAATGCTAATTCTGAAAAAAGAATGCAACACCTTCCAACAGATACTAGTTTAAGTGCAACGACTGAAAAAGTTCCGATTAAATTAAACTATGACGAAAATAAATATTTTGTTTCTGGTTATGAAGAAACAACCACAGTTTATTTAAAAAGTGCGAATAAAGTTTTGTTAGATATTGAATCAGATCCTAATACTAGAAATTTTCAAGTAGAGGCAGATTTGACTAAGTACAAAGAAGGAACCTTTGAAGTGCCTTTGAAAGTGGTCAATCTAAACAATGCTGTAGAGGGAACTCTTAAAAATAAAACGATTCATGTCACAGTAGAAAAGCGTTTGACCAAGACTTTTTCCGTCACCCCTAAAATCAATGAAGATTTGCTGAAAAAAGGCTATAAGATTGGCTCTGTAAGTGTTGATCCTCCTAATATCGATATTACAGCAGGCCGCTCTATACTAGATAGTATTGAAGAAGTGGTAGCTCCAATTGATGATTTAAGAAACATTGATAATAATACATCTAAAAAAGTGGATGTGATAGCCTTAGACAAGATGAAAAATCGGTTAAGCATTATTGCTGTACCTACAACCGTTACGGTAACAATTCAGGTGGAGATGCCTTCAAAGGAAATCCCCTTAGTTCTTAGTCAAAAAGGGACCCTTGGGGAAGGGGTAGAAAAATATAATTTTGAAATTTTACAAGAAAATGTTAAAATAAGTGGACCGCTCAATTTAATAGACCCACTAACTAGCCTAGCAGTAGAGGTGAATGTCAACCGTATTCAAGAAGAAACAACGCAAACATTGCGTTTACATGCACCAAGTGGGATTCTTGTTGATCCTACGTCTGTTGAGGTTAAGATTATACCGGTTTTTAAAGAAAAAGAAACGAAAACAGAAGAGACTTCTAAGCCTAAACCTAACAAATCAGAATCTAAGGAATCGACGAGTAGTCAATCAGAGTCGTCGAATAGCTCTGACGAGACTGATTCACAGGTGCCTTCAGCAGAAACAAGCACTGAAGAAGAATAATGGTTTTTAGAAGGATCAGGAGGTAAAGGAAAAATGGGAAAATATTTTGGAACTGATGGTGTGAGAGGCATAGCTAATCAAGAACTAACACCAGAGTTGGCTTTTAAATTAGGACGTTGTGGAGGATATGTTTTATGTCAACACAACCGAGACAGTGAAGAAATGCCTCGAGTTCTAGTTGGAAGAGATACGCGTATCTCTGGACAAATGTTAGAACAAGCACTTGTAGCTGGTCTGTTATCCGTAGGGATTGAAGTGTTTCAATTAGGTGTTATTTCAACTCCCGCAGTTGCCTATTTGACTCGTTTACAGGAAGCAGCAGCAGGGGTGATGATTTCAGCTTCGCACAATCCTGCTCAAGATAATGGTATCAAATTCTTTGGTCCTGATGGTTTTAAACTAGTGGATGCACAAGAATTAGAAATTGAAGCTTTACTAGACGGAACAGAAGATAAATTACCTCGTCCTTCAGCTGAAGGATTGGGAATGCTAGATGATTTTCCAGAAGGCCTGATTAAATATTCGCAATTTTTAACTGAAACAGTTACACACAATTTAGAAGGTATGAAAGTTTGTTTAGATGCTGCTAATGGAGCGACTTCTCCGATTGTTAGCCGAGTGTTTGCAGATTTAGAAGCTGACTTTTATACAATGGGAACGAAACCTAATGGGCTGAATATCAATGATGGGGTAGGTTCTACTCATCCAGAACAATTAGCTAGTTTTGTAGTAGATAAACAAGCTGATTTAGGATTAGCCTTTGACGGAGACGGCGACCGCGTAATTGCTGTGGATGAAACTGGTCAGATTGTTGACGGGGATAAAATTATGTATATCTGTGGTAAATACTTATTTGAGCAAAACAAATTGAAAAAAAATACGATTGTTTCAACTGTTATGAGTAATTTAGGGTTCCATAAAGCAGTCGAAGCGGCAGGGATGAATGCTATTACCACTAAAGTAGGAGACCGTTACGTAGTAGAAGAAATGCGTAAAAATGGTTATAATTTAGGGGGAGAGCAGTCTGGCCATATGATCTTTTTAGATTATAATACTACAGGTGATGGTATTTTATCTGGTATTCAATTAATGAATGTTATGAATCAAACAGGTAAAAAATTATCTGAATTAGCAGCAGAGATTGAAGAATACCCTCAAAAATTAGTCAATATTAAAGTATCCAATAAAAATGGTGCCATGGATGTGCCAGCAATTAAAGAAGCGATTGAACAAGCTGAAAAAGAAATGGACGGCGATGGCCGGATTTTAGTTCGCCCTTCAGGAACAGAACCATTGCTACGGGTGATGGCTGAAGCTCCTACCATCGAAAAAGTTAATTATTATGTAGATACTATTTCAGCTGTAGTTCGTAAAGAAATTGGTATTGATTAAGTCGTTTATTTTAATAAAGTTAAAAGTGATAGGTGATCTGGTTAATCAAGATCACCTATTTTTTTATGGGTCTTTCTTTAACAGGGGATTTAAGCTATAATAGGTTTTCGTTTAAATACTAAAAAATAAATAAGAAAGAGGTGATAACATGAACTTTTATAATTGGATAAAAATCATGATACCACCGTTTCCCTTCACAGGATGTTTTTTTCCCAGCTATTAATTAATTAGGAGAATTTTTATGGAAAAAAACATGGAAACATTATCAAGTAAACAAATTAATTTAGCTCTACTAATATGTTTAGTAGGTTTTCCGCAAATTAGCGAGACTATTTATACGCCTTCTCTAACCGAGATTGCGAAAGGTTACCAAGTACCTTTAAACTTAGCTCAATTAACTTTGAGTATTTATTTTTTAGCTTTTGCTATAGGGGTATTTTTTTGGGGAATCATCTCTGATTATATCGGCCGGCGAAAAGCTATGAATATCGGGATTTTTATCTACATTTTAGGCTGTTTCTTTTGTCTGGTATCTAATCAGATTGGGACTCTTTTTGTGGCACGGTTTATTCAAGCTTTTGGGGCAAGTACAGGTTCTGTTACCACTCAAACTATTTTAAGAGATAACTATCATGGTAATCAGCGACATCAATTATTTGGCAAAATTTCAGCTGCTCTAGCCTTTTCACCAGCGATTGGACCTTTAATTGGTGGGATTATTGGACAGTATTATGGCTTTCGCGCTGTTTTTCTTTTCTTAGTGATAATGGGGATGATGTTGCTAGTTTGGAGTGTTAAACAATTATCTGAAACACAACCAGCTAACTTACCTCGTTTTAGTGCAAAAGAAGTGATGGCTATCAGCAAGAAAATGATGACAGATTCATATACTGTAGCCTTTGGTGTGTTAATTGGCTTATTTAACGGGATTTTGTTTAGTTATCACTCTGAAGCTCCGACTATTTTTATAGAAAGCTTTCATTTTAGTCAAAGTCAGTATGGATTTATGGGAGTAGTGGTAGCATTAGCTACAGTTCTAGGGGCTGCACTATCTAATCGAGGTTTAAAACGTTTGTCAGCTAAAAAAATTATGACACAAGGAATTCGTGTCTCTTTGATAGGTTCGTTTTGTATGATTGTAACAGCTAGTTTATCCCTTTCTTTATCCAGTCAATTGCTTGGTTATATAGTAGGTGTTTTTATTATGTTAGTTGGAATAGGAATGGCATTGCCTAACTGTTTAAGTTTAGCTTTGGTTAATTTTTCAGATACCGTTGGGATAGCTGGGGCATTTTTAAGTTTAGGATATTACATATTAGTCAGTCTTAGCACATTTGTCATTGGCATCCTTCATACAGGCTCTATTATGACTTTACCTTTATTTAGTTCAGTCATGTTACTTTTCGCATTACTTTGTTTGAAGTGGGTAAAATAGTAGCTATAAACGATTCGTTTGACTTTTAGTCAAATGAATCGTTTTTTTAGTTGGTTTATTTACTTAAGAAAGTTTTATTTATAAGGATTTAGATAACAATTTATCGATATAGACCATTTCAAAAAAATGTTGACAAATAAAACAATAACTATTAATATACTGTATGTTAACTAATTAATAAACAGGTATACCATTTGTAAACCAATTTAAAATAAAAGGTAGGTTCAAGTTATGTGTGGAATTGTTGGAATCATTGGTCAAGGTGGGGCAACAGAGACATTAGTTCAAGGGTTAAAAAAATTAGAATACCGAGGCTATGATTCAGCTGGTATTTTTATTCATAATACTGAAACAGATTATCTAATTAAATCTGTTGGTAGAATTGCTCATTTAGAAGAAAAATTAGCACCAGAAATAGATGGAACCATGGGGATAGGACATACTCGTTGGGCAACTCACGGTAAACCAACTGAGGAAAATGCTCACCCTCATCAATCGAGTGATGGCCGGTTTGTTTTAGTTCATAATGGTGTGATTGAAAACTATCAAGAATTAAAACAGTTATTATCAAAAGGAGTGCTAGGAGAAGATTGTACAGATACGCAAATAGTAGTAGAGTTGATTAGTCAATTAGTAGCTCAACATCAATTAGATGCTAAAGAGGGGTTAAGACAAGTTTTAACGCTAATAAAAGGTTCTTATGCCTTCGCTTTAGTAGATAAAAAAAATCCCGAGGCTATTTATTTAGCTAAAAATAAAAGTCCGTTACTTATTGGTGTAGGAGAAGATTTCCACGGATGTTGTAGTGATGCGATGGCTATGATTGAAAAAACTAACCAATTTGTTGAAATTAAAGACGGAGAAATTGTGGTATTAACTAAGTCTAGTTATCAGATTGAAAGTTTAGCAGGAGAAAAAGTGGAACGTGCCCCTTATACAGCTGAATTAGACAGTCAAGACTTAGAAAAAGGCACCTATGAGCATTACATGTTAAAAGAAATGGAAGAACAACCGGCTGTTATTCGCCGCATTTTATCTAAATATCTAGATGAGCATGGCAATTTAACTATTTCAAAGGAAGTGCTAGACCAGTTAAAAGCAAGTGACCGTATTTATATTGTAGCTTGCGGCACTAGCTATCATGCTGGTTTAGTAGGGAAAAAATTATTTGAAACCTTGACTCATATCCCAACAGAAGTCCATATTGCCAGTGAATTTGGCTATCATATGCCACTTTTAACCAAGTCTCCTTTCTTTATCTTTTTAAGTCAGAGTGGTGAAACAGCTGATAGTCGTCAAGTGCTTGTCCAAGTTGCGGACCGGTATCCGACTTTGACTATGACTAATACACCTGGTTCTACTTTATCAAGAGAAGCCAGTCATACCTTACTTCTTCATGCAGGACCTGAAATTGCAGTTGCTTCAACGAAAGCTTATACTGCTCAATTAGCTGTTTTAGCAATTTTAGCTAATGTCTTAGGTCAATCGCTACAAAATGAGTTAGCTCTTTCTTTTGACTTAGCTCACGAATTAAGTCTAGTAGCATCAGGATTAGAAGAAGTTATGGCTGAAAAAGGTCAGTTTGAAGAATTAGCTAAAGAAGTCATCTCAGATCAGGCCCATGCTTTCTATATTGGAAGAGGGTTAGATTATTATGTAGCACTAGAAGCTGCGCTAAAATTAAAAGAAATTTCTTATGTTCATTGTGAAGGGTACGCAGCGGGAGAATTAAAACATGGTCCGATTGCCTTAATTGAAAATGAAACCCCAGTGATTGCTTTATTAACAGAAGCAAGCACCTTAGATCATACAAGAGGTAATATGAAAGAAGTAGAAAGTCGGGGAGCCCGAGTGATTTCTCTTGTGTCTGAACAATATGCAACAGAACAAGATACCATTGTTTTACCAAAGGTTCATTCACTGTTAACTCCTCTTATCACAGTGTTACCTACTCAATACTTAGCTTACTACACTTCTTTAAACCGTGGCTTAGATGTAGATAAACCACGTAATTTAGCAAAAAGTGTGACAGTGGAATAATAAACAAAAAATATCCGCCTCTTTTTAAAGAGAGTGCGGATATTTTTTGAGCCATTCTTCTTGTAAAATAGCGTAATAGTATTCATCCCACCAACCATTTTGGGCAGGAATACACTGTTTAAACTCGCCTTCTCTTCGCATTTGCAGTTTTTCCATCAGGTGATAAGATGCGGTATTTTCAGGTTGACAAGTGGCGATTACTCGGTGAATATTTTTTTGCTTAAAGCCGGTATCTAGTAAGGCAAAGCTTGCTTCATATCCATATCCTTTTTGCCATACATCTTGCTGAAACACCCAGCCAATTTCATAACTATGCTTACCGAAAAAAGCTTCAAAATAAAGGTGTCCAATAGGCTGGTCAGTTTCTTTTAAACAAACAGGAAAATAGCGACCGTGTTGGCTTTCTTTTTCGGTAAAGTCTTTAACCTTTGTTAAGGAAGAAAATTTTTCTGGAAGGTAGTGCATAACAATAGGGTCCATTAAATAATTAGCTGCTGCTTTGACATCTTTTGATTGATAGGGACGTATAATAAGCCGCTTGGTTTCAAGATACATAAAGGTCACACTCCTTTTAATGATACAGATATCATACTATATCTAGTGAGATGAACCAAGTTTCGTTACATTAATAGGGTAATATTTATAAAAGTTGAGGCTTATGTTATAATTAAATAAAAGCTATCAGAGAAAGAGTAGGTGGAGGCAATGGAAGAATTAGTCTTTTTTAACCGAGGAAATGCCTTGGCAACTAATGTGGATACGAAAGAATTATATCGAACCGCTCAAGTAGATCATGTTAAATATCATCCTCCTGGACAGTTAGTTATTGTACTAGATGAGGAAAATGGGGAACATGTTTTATTTGATT
Organism: Vagococcus humatus; assembly: GCF_003950325.1. Taxonomy (GTDB): domain Bacteria; phylum Bacillota; class Bacilli; order Lactobacillales; family Vagococcaceae; genus Vagococcus_C; species Vagococcus_C humatus. Next base: position 631,447 of record NZ_PXZH01000001.1, on the reverse strand, counting down.
TATCAGATCAAAAAACCAATGATCATGAAAAAGATGTTAAAGGATATCATGTGAAAGAAGTTATTCGTTAAAAGTTAAAAAACAGACTGAGGAGCAGGTAGTGATTTCCTCAGTCTGTTTTTTTATTATAAGAGAGAAAAAATGATTGACAAATAAGCTGACTGTGTATACTATATATACACAGAATGATTATATATGCTAAGAGGTGAATTATGGATATTGTTGTGGATATACAAGCAAAAGAACCTATTTATGAACAAATTTACTTACAAATTAAACAGCAAATTTTATTAGGAGAATTAAACTCTTTAGAGGCTTTACCATCTATCCGAAAGTTAGCTAATGACTTAGATGTTAGTGTTATCACTACACGTAAAGCTTACGATGAATTGATCAATGAAAATCTTGTTGTAAGTGTGAAAGGAAAAGGCATGTATGTAGGACAAATTGACCGATTGTTTATCCAGCAAAATTATCAAAAAGAGCTAAAAAAACAAATACGGGCTTTAAAAGAAGAAGCTAGTATATATGGAGTAGATGGGGCAATGTTTCGAGAAATTTTTAGCCAAGTGTTAGAGGAAAGGACCGATATATAATGGACATGTGTTTAAGCATAACTAATTTAAAAATAGACTATCCAGGCTTTGCCCTAGATATTCCAGAACTAACTATTCCTAAAGGGATGGTAGTAGGTTTGGTAGGAGAAAATGGAGCAGGAAAAACGACTTTATTTAAAGCACTGTTAAATTTGTTACCTGAAGCAACTGGTCAAGTCACCCTATTAGGTCAAGACATGAAAAAAAATGATGTTCAAGTGAAAGAAGAATTAGGGGTTATTTTAGATGAGATGTATTTTAATAATCATTTTACAGTCAGACAAGTGGGGAATGTTTTAAAAGCATATTTAAACAGTGGGATGACCGGTTATTTGTTTGGAGGTTACAGGCTGAAAAAATAGAGTTGTCTAAAACTTTAGGGGAATTATCAACAGGAATGAAGGCTAAACTTAAAATTATTGCAGCGTTAAGTCATAAACCTAAATTGTTAATTTTAGATGAGCCTACTTCAGGACTAGATCCTGTTTCTCGTGATGATATTTTAGATATGTTTCAAAATTATTTAGAAGAAGAAGGGGAAGGAATTTTATTTTCTTCTCATATAACAACAGATATTGAAAAGATAGCAGATTATATCTTGTTTATAGATCAAGGGAAAATTTGTTTTGAATTAAGTAAAGATGAATTACAAAGTCATTATGGTTTAGCTAATCTGACTAAACGTCAACGGGAAGAATTAGGAGAGTTTCCTTATTTGTATGAAAGAAGACGTCCACACTCCTATGAATATTTAATTGATAATCGGCAAAAGTTTCAGCAAGAATATCCAGAACTTGTGGTTAAACTAGCATCTATTGAAGATGTTTTACTTATGATTAAGAAAGGAGAGCCGAAATAATGAAAGGGTTATTGATTAAAGACTTATATTTAATAAGTACTTATAAAAAACAATTAATCATTTTGATTGGCTTATTTATAGCTGTTTCCTTTGTAACCAATAATGAAGCATATTTTGCTACGTTATCGTTTTTATTAGTGTTTCAAGTGGTAGCAACCCTTAGCTTAGATGAACGTTCTTATTTTGATACCTTTGTTTTTACGTTACCAATTAGTGTAAAGCAGTATGTAGGAAGTAAATATATCTTAACGCTTATTTTAGGAGGAATTGGGTTACTCATTAATTTAGTTGGTTATACAAGTATGGCATATTTTTTAAATCATAGCACTTTTCTCGTTTCAAGTGTTCAAGCAGGACTGATGTTTTTAATTTGTCTTTTTTTAGGATTTCTTTTTTTACCAGTTACCTTTAAGTGGGGAGCAGAGAAAGGACGATTAATTCTCATTAGTGCTTTTATAGCAGTGATGATTGGAGGGAGCTTTTTAGTTGAATGGCTAAGCAAAATTTTTCCAGAGTGGATGAGAGTGATGACGGTAGCTCCGACAAGTTATTTGGTAGGAGGATTAAGCTTAATAACAGTAATAACAGGAGTGGTGAGTTATAGAATAAGTGTTAGAATAGTGAGTAAAAAATAAGCTATTAGGCAACAAACCAGCTATAAGAAAGCTTTGATTAAAGCTTTTTTTATAGCTGGTTTGTTATTTTTTATGAAAAAGGATTTTTTTGGTAAGGAACTAAACGAGTAGTTAACTGATCATGATGTAAAGTAATTTCTCGGTAACCTCTGTTGAAAACGCCGTAAACATTATAACCACTAATGAGTCCATAATTAAGGCCGACTTGATTTAAAGAAGCGGTAAAATTATTATCATGGTCATGCCCACAAAACACTTGATAATTATGAGGACTTAGCACTAGAGAAGAGAAGAGACCGGTGTTTATTTTAGGACAACAAATCGCTTCTAACTGGCCACCGGATGTAATTTTTTCTTTCACGTATTGATATTCAACTAAAGGAATATGCATGAAAATTAAGTTTAATAGTGAATGTTTTGTGGCAAGTTCTTTTTGTTTAAACCAGTTGATTTGTTCTGGGAAAAGATAAGCATAGCCTCCAACCTCTTTAGGTGCTTCATTGCCTGAGTCAATTAGAAAAAGCTGGTGTAAAATTTTATCTCCTACCTTGTCATAAATTGACAAAGTATAATTTTCTCTATCTTGGCATAGGCTGCTGTTTTCTTTTGTAACGGAATGAGTTAAGGTGGTTTCTAGTTGACGTAAATCTGAGCGAGTTATTTTATATTCTGAATCATGATTACCATATGTAATGGCCACAGGAATGTCAACCTTATTTAGTCGTTTAATTAACTGTTTAAAAGCAAGTAGTGGATTAAGTCCGCCGTAAGCCCAAACTAAGTCACCTGTAATGACAATTAAATCAACATCCAAATGGGCTAAACACGTTTCAAAATCAGCTAAGGTTTTTAAGTCAGCTTCACCGTTAGGATAACCAATATGGATATCGGTAAATTGAGCTATTTTAAAGGTGTTATTTGAACGATAAGTTAAAGGGGAATGGGTCATGTAAAGCTCCTTTCATAAAGTTTATTTGTTTTTATTATAGCAAAAATAGTTTTAAAAAAGTAGGTTATTTTTATGAATATTTATTTTTATAGAGAAGGATTTTTTCCTTATAAGTCTCCTGTTGGAAGCCTTTTCTTTTGAGTGGTATAATCAAGCGGAAAAGCGAAAAAATTTCCCCATTTTATTCAAGGGATATTGTATACTAGACTTTGTAAGTAAATAGGGAAGTCAGTTCTTTTTTAGCGAGAAATCAGACAAGAAAACTAAAATAATCAATTTTATTTAATGAAAGGATTGAAAAGTTAATCATGACAAAACCAATGTATATTATGGCTATTGATCAGGGAACAACCAGTACTCGTGCTATTTTATTTAATAAACAAGGAGAGGTTATTCATCAAGTCCAAAAAGAAATCACTCAATTTTTTCCAGAACCTGGTTGGGTGGAACATGATGCTAACGAAATTTGGATGACAACGCAAGCAGTGATTGCCTCTGTTTTAATAGAAGCTCACGTGGATCCTAATCAAGTGGCAGCTATAGGTATTACTAACCAACGAGAAACTACGGTTATTTGGGATAAAAAAACAGGACTGCCGATTTATCATGCGCTTGTGTGGCAATCAAGACAAACTAGTTATATTGCAGATCAATTACTAGCAGAAGGATATGGTCCTTTAATTAGTCAAAAAACTGGCTTGCGAGTGGATGCCTATTTTTCAGGTACTAAAATAAAGTGGTTATTGGATCATGTTCCTCATGCGAGAGAGAAAGCTGAAGCAGGAGAGTTATTGTTTGGAACGATTGATACTTGGTTAATTTGGAAGTTAACTGGGGGAGAGGTTCATGTCACAGACTATACAAATGCTTCTCGGACCATGATTTATAATATTCACGATTTAACTTGGGATGAAGAAATATTAACCCTTTTAGACATCCCTACTTCTTTACTTCCTGAAGTAAAATCCTCTTCAGAAGTTTACGGAAAAACAGCAGCTTATCACATGTTTGGTCAAGAGGTGCCGATTGCTGGAGTGGCAGGTGACCAACAAGCTGCCTTGTTTGGCCAAAACTGTTTTGCTCCAGGGGATATTAAAAATACGTATGGTACCGGTTGTTTTATTTTAATGAACACAGGTGAAACGCCGATTCATTCAGAAAATGGGTTAATCACAACTATTGCAGCTAGTGTTGGAGATCAAGTCACCTACGCTTTAGAAGGAAGTGTGTTTGTAGCGGGTTCAGCGATTCAATGGTTAAGAGATGGGCTTGAAATGATTCAAACAGCTGCTGAAACAGAAGAACATGCTTTAGCAGTTAGTTCTTCGGAAGGGGTTTATGTGGTTCCTGCTTTTGTAGGTCTTGGGGCACCTCATTGGGATACAGATGCAAGAGGCGCAATTTTTGGACTGACAAGAGGGACGTCAAAAGATATCTTTATTCGGGCAACATTAGAGGCGATTGCTTATCAAAGTAAAGATGTGATGGAAACGATGAAAACAGATGCTGGTTTGCCTATTAATAGTATGCGTGTAGACGGAGGAGCTGCTAAAAATAATTACTTAATGCAGTTTCAAAGTGATTTACTTAACTTACCGATTAAGCGGCCTAAAGTGAATGAAACAACTGCACTAGGAGCTGCGTATTTAGCAGGACTGGCGACTGGTTATTGGCAAGATTTAGAAGATATCCAAAAAAATTGGCAGCTAGATACGGAATATTATCCAGATATGACCGAACCTGTGAGAAATCAACTATATAGTGGCTGGCAACAAGCTGTTTTAGCAACTAGACACTTTAAACATGGAAGAGAAGGTAGTTCTGGTAAATAGTAACTGGCTTAAAGACCAATTATTTTTTTAACAAGGGAGAGCTTAAAAAAATAAGAGTTAACTCTTTTTAAATCCCTTTATTGGAGGAGTATAAGGAATAGACATAGTGGCGTAGACCATTTGGTTAGCCTGATTTTTTGTTTGTAATCTGGACTAGCCTGATTTATAATTGGACTATACCAAATTTTGGGAGGCAATTGATGATGAAAATAATTCAAGTAAACAATCAAGAAGAAGGCGGTAAACAGGCCTTTAATTTAATCAAACAAGGAATGGAAACAGGAGCTAAAGTGTTAGGCTTAGCGACTGGTAGTACACCGATTACGTTATATAAAGAAATGGTTCAAAGTGATTTAGATTTTTCAGAAATGGTAGCTGTTAACCTAGATGAGTACGTAGGACTAGCAGGTGACAATGAGCAAAGTTACCGTTACTTTATGAACCACCAACTATTTAACCATAAACCGTTTAAAGCGTCATATGTTCCAGACGGTACAGAGGAAGATGCTGAAAAAGAGTGTGCTCGCTACGACCAAATTATAGAAGAAAACCCAATTGATATTCAAATTTTAGGGATTGGAACGAATGGTCACATTGGCTTTAATGAGCCAGGAACGCCTTTTGATTCCCTTACTAGAAAAGTCGGCTTAACTCCTTCTACTATAGAAGCGAATAAACGCTTCTTTGCTTCAGTGGAAGATGTGCCAACAGAAGCTTATTCAATGGGGATTGGCTCAATCTTAAAAGCTAAAGAAATTATTTTAATTGCTTACGGCGAAAACAAAGCAGAAGCGATTTACAACATGATTGAAAAAGAGATGTCAGAAGATTGCCCTGCTAGTGCCTTACAACAACATGATAACGTGACAGTTATTGTTGACCAAGCGGCTAGTGCAAAACTTAGTGTATAAGCTTAAACAATGAAGATGAAAGATGTAGAGAAAATTCTCTACATCTTTTTTGCTATTATCTCTACCGAGTCGGCTAGTTCTGCAGTATAATGGAAAACTGTATATAAAAAGAATAGGAGAATGGACATGTATATAAAAGAATGGGTCAATGAATTTATTGATGTGGCTATCTCTTTTGATAGTTGGATGGAGATGGATAGAATTTATCTTCAAAACCGAATTGAAACGATATTAGCAGTAGATTTGAATGAAGCTGTGCCAAATCATTTAGCTAAACAACCAGATAAACTTACTCAACTACTTCAACTGCTACCTGCTAATTTAACAAATGAAGATAAAGGACGTATTGAAAGTGAATTAGGAGATTTATTAACCCCTCCTCCCTCAGTTGTCAATGCTTTGTTTGCTAAAACCTATGAGGTAGATCCTAAACAAGCAACTGATTATTTATATGATTTATCTAAAAATAATCACAGTGTTAGCAGTCACTCTTTTTCTGAAAGAGAGTTATTTTGTTATCCTTTTATAAAGGAGAATTGTCTTGCTTGTTATCAACAAGAAGGAAAACTAACTAACAATTTCTCTTTAGCTAAGCGGTTTATTCGGATGAATTTAGCTAATGAAAGTTGGATGCTTCAGTATCTTTCTTTTCCTCAGTTATTAAAAGAAGGGTTAGTAAGTTATGAAGAACATCAATTGTTACCAGTTAACCAACAAACGGTTCAACGTTTATTTCAATTAGCAACGATTTTACCTCAATTTACTTGGGTTTACCGGTCTCAATTAGAAGAAGAACTACAGCATAGTTGTTATCATTTTGCTAGATATACCTATCCTGTACTAACAGATACTTCTTCTAAAAAGAGCCAAAGTTTGCTGTTTTCTGATGTACAGGTGGAAAAGCTCTCTTCTGATTTAGGGATTTCTTTATCTAGTGCCAATCAGAAAAGTTTAGAACAAGCTGCCTACTTTATTTTAGAACAATGGAAACAACAGCAGCCAACTGAATCGATTCAATTGGTTTTACGTAAACAAAAAGAAGTCTATCAACTAGTAGTGACGTTTCAATCAGCTAGCCGACTAGCTAACAATCAGACTTTAGGCATGAGTGATAGCTCTATGGCACAGGAAGAAAAAACGTTGACTGAAACATGGGTGGAGAAAGTTATGGCTTTCCTATAAACTCGTAAAACCTCTGTCAGATGTGCTAAAATAAAACGACAAGTGATTGAAAGAAGGAAATAAAATGAAAATTTTATCAATTGATACCTCTCAACAAGCTCTAGGGATTGCTTTAGTTGAAGATGGAAGACCAGTAGCCAGTTATGTGTCTTTGGTCAATAAAAATCATAGTATTAGATTGATGCCAGGAATAGAATGTTTGATGAAAGAACATGGTTGGTCTGCTAAAGATTTAACGCGTGTTGTGGTAGCAGAAGGTCCTGGCTCTTATACAGGGATTCGGATTGGTGTGACAACAGCTAAAACATTAGCTTGGACTTTAGGAATAGAATTAGTAGGTGTTTCTAGTTTAGCGGCGATTGCGGTAAACAGTCAGTTTTCAGGCTTAATTGTTCCTTTATGTGATGCTAGACGAAACAATGTTTATACTGGAGCATACCAGTGGCAAAACGGAGAGTTAGTTAGTTTACTACCAGATAAACATATTAGTTTATCAGCTTGGTTAGAAGAGTTAGCTGAACAAGACTTACCTGTCCAGTTTATTGGGGTAGATGTTCCTGTATTTGAGGATACGATCCATGAAACATTTAAACATAAACAAACAGAGGCTCATGTGTTGACAAATCAGTTAAATCCATTAGGCTTAGCTTATTTAGGTAGTTTAAAAACACCAGAAGCTGATGTTGAAAACTTTACGCCTAAATATTTAAAACGGGTAGAGGCTGAAGAAAATTGGTTGAAAAACCATCCAGATGTTACGAAACAAGAATATGTGAAACGTATTTAATATGAGTGAAATAATAGAGCGTCAAGTTTTAGACATTTGGCAATTGTTAGAAGAAAGTTATCCTAACGGGGCTCCTTGGAACCAAGAGCAGTTAAGGGAAAGTTTGGAGCAAAGCTATATCCATGTCTTAGAAACTAGACAAGATAATCAGTTAGTAGCAGTTTTAATTTATCATCAGTTATTTGATGAGTCTGAATTAATTCACATAGGCGTAAAACCTGCTTATCAAAATCAGCATCTAGCACAAAAATTAATGGATCAGTGGCTAGCTAGATGTGTTGAAGAAGGGGTAACCCAGTGCTTTTTAGAAGTGAGAGTTTCAAACTTAAAGGCACAACATGTCTATCAGCAACAAGGGTTTCAACCTATTGCCACTCGAAAAAATTATTATCAAGATCCAGTGGAAGACGCCTGGATTTATCAAAAGAAGTTAGAATGTTAAGGATGTGACAACATGTCTGTATGGACAAAAGAACGCCGATTAATTTTGGCAGTAGAAAGTAGTTGTGATGAAACAAGTGTAGCAGTAGTGGAAGATGGCAATCAAATTCTTTCTAATATAGTGGCTTCGCAAATACCTAGTCATCAGCGGTTTGGGGGAGTAGTACCAGAAGTAGCTAGTCGACATCATGTAGAACAAATTACCTTGTGTATGAAAGAAGCCCTGACGCAAGCAGAGGTAACACCAGCTGATTTAAGTGGTGTAGCTGTTACGTATGGACCAGGTTTAGTTGGGGCTTTATTAGTTGGCATTAGTGCAGCTAAAGCTTTTTCTTTTGCTCATGACTTGCCTTTAATTCCTATTAATCATATGGCAGGACATATTTATGCCGCTCAATTTGTAGAAGATTTTCAGTTTCCTTTAATGGCGTTACTAGTTAGCGGAGGACATACTGAGTTAGTCTACATGAAAGAGCATGGGAGCTATGAAGTAATTGGTGAAACAAGAGATGATGCCGCTGGAGAGGCTTATGATAAAGTTGGCCGCGTTTTAGGTCTTCCTTACCCAAGTGGTAAAAAAATTGATGAAATGGCTCATGAAGGAGAAGATACTTATCATTTTCCAAGAGCTATGCTAAAAGAAGATAATTACGATTTTAGCTTTAGTGGGCTAAAAAGTTCAGTTATCAATACTGTGCATAATGCAGAGCAACGAGGAGAAGAAATTCGTCCCTTTGATTTAGCCACTAGTTTCCAAGCCAGTGTAGTAGAAGTCTTAGTGACTAAAACTTTACGTGCTTGTAAAGACTACCAAGTGAAACAATTAGTCATTGCAGGTGGTGTAGCAGCGAATAAAGGGTTAAGACAAGGGCTAGAGTTAGGCTTAAAAGAACAGCAGCCAGAAGTTAGCTTGATCCAACCACCATTAAAACTTTGCGGAGATAATGCGGCAATGATTGGGGCTTGTGCATTTTACGAAAGTCAAAAAGAACAGTTAGCTGATATGTATTTAAATGCTGAACCAAGCCTAATCTTCGAATAAAAGAACAAACGATGAAAATTGCAACTTTTTTCTTGAAATCTGAAAAAAAATACGGTATACTATGTAAAGTCTTGTGTATAAACAAGATAAATCCACATTTTTACGGATTTGTAGAGAGGTGCTAGCTTAGGTTAGTCCTTTACAAAAGTGAAGTAAAAAGAGGAAAATCAAAAACCAAATTGGAGGAAACAAACATGGCAGTAATTTCAATGAAGCAATTACTAGAAGCTGGGGTACATTTCGGACACCAAACACGTCGTTGGAACCCTAAAATGAAAAAGTATATCTTTACAGAAAGAAACGGTATCTACATTATTGACTTACAAAAAACAGTTAAATTAGTAGATGTTGCATACGACTATATGCGTCAAGTTGCTGAAGACGGCGGCGTTGCATTATTCGTAGGAACTAAAAAACAAGCACAAGATGCTATCAAAGAAGAAGCTGAAAGAGCTGGTCAATACTATGTAAACCATCGTTGGTTAGGTGGAACTTTAACTAACTGGGATACTATCCAAAAACGTATTGCACGTCTTAAAGAAATTGACAAAATGGAAGAAGACGGCATTTTCGAAGTACTTCCTAAAAAAGAAGTAGCTGGTTTAAACAAAGAACGTGAACGTCTACAAAAATTCTTAGGCGGTATCGCTGATATGCCAAGAATTCCAGATGTAATGTTCATCGTTGACCCTCGTAAAGAACGTATTGCCGTTCAAGAAGCTCATAAATTAAATATTCCAATCGTAGCAATGGTGGATACTAACTGTGATCCAGACGAAATCGACGTAGTTATCCCATCAAATGATGATGCTATTCGTGCCGTAAAACTTATTGCTGGTAAAATGGCTGATGCTTTCATCGAAGGCCGTCAAGGTGAAGATGAAGTTAGCGAAGATACATTCAAAAAAGAAGAAGCTGAAGGTGCTGCTTCTATCGAAGAAATCGTTGAAGCTGTTGAAGGCGACAACAAATAATAAGCTTAATTTAGCCTATTAAACAATAAAAAGTGAAGCTGTCTCAAAGGCTATCCGTTCAGTTGGCGAAAAAAGTAGCCCTAGACCGTCTCCTTTGAGACAGCTTTTTTAGAAATTTAAATCAACTATTATAGGAAAACATACAGGGGGCAAAATAAAATGGCAAAAATTTCAGCTGCTATGGTAAAAGAATTACGTGACGCTACAGGCGTTGGTATGATGGATGCAAAAAGAGCACTAGTTGAAGTAGAAGGAGATATGGACAAAGCAGTCGATCTTTTACGTGAAAAAGGAATGGCAAAAGCTGCTAAGAAAGGCGACCGTATCGCTGCTGAAGGTTTAGCAAGCATTCATGTAGATGGCAACACTGCTGCAATCGTTGAAATCAATGCAGAAACAGACTTTGTTTCTAAAAACGACATGTTCCAAGATTTAGTTAAAGAAGTAGCTAAATTAATGGTAGAAAACAAACCAGCTAACATGGAAGAAGCATTAGCACTTCCAACTGAAGATGGTTCTATTGAAAAATCTATTATTGAAGCAACTAACAAAATCGGTGAAAAAATTAGTTTCCGTCGTTTTGAAGTAGTTGAAAAAGAAGATTCACAAGCATTTGGTGCTTACTTACATATGGGTGGCCGTATTGCTGCTTTAACTGTTTTAGATGGAACAAATGACGAAGAAGTAGCAAAAGACGTTGCTATGCACGTTGCAGCTATTAACCCTCGTTACATCACTAAAGACCAAGTGCCTCAAGCAGAATTAGATCACGAACAATCAGTTTTAACTGAACAAGCTTTAAACGAAGGCAAACCTGCAAAAATCGTTGAAAAAATGGTTCAAGGTCGTATGCATAAATTCTTAGCTGAAATTTGTTTAGTTGACCAACCATTCGTTAAAGATCCTGACGTAACTGTTGAAAAATTTGCTAAAAATCATGGCGCAACAGTTAAATCATTTGTCCGTTTTGAAGTGGGCGAAGGTTTAGAAAAACGTGAAGAAAACTTTGCTGACGAAGTTATGAGTCAAATGAAATAATTATCTGTCTTTTTAAGACAGTTGGGAACGCTACTAATTATTAGTGCGGTCCCTTTTTTTGAGCTTTTTTAGGAAGCTCAACGTTTTCTTAATGAATGGAATATGATAGAATAAAGGTTAACGGAGGTAATAGAAGGATGGATAAGCCAAAATATCAAAGAATTATATTAAAAGTAAGTGGAGAAGCTTTAGCAGGTGATGCTGGGTTTGGGATTAAACCACCAGTTATCGAAGAAATTGGTCAAGAAATCAAAGAAGTTTATGATTTAGGCGTAGAAATTGCTATTGTTGTAGGCGGCGGTAATATTTGGCGTGGAACAATTGGCGCTGAAATGGGAATGGAACGTGCCCAAGCTGATTATATGGGAATGCTTGCAACAGTTATGAATGCTTTAGCTTTACAAGATACTTTAGAAAACCTAGGAGTACCAACACGTGTTCAAACTTCTATTGAAATGCGCCAAATTGCGGAGCCTTATATTAGACGACGGGCAGTGCGACATTTAGAAAAAAGACGCGTTGTTATCTTTGCAGGTGGTACTGGCAATCCTTATTTTTCTACAGATACAACAGCTGCATTACGTGCGGCTGAAATCGATGCCGACGTTATTTTAATGGCTAAAAACAATGTGGATGGCGTTTATTCTGCCGATCCTAAAATCGTATCAGATGCACAAAAATTTGATGAATTAACACACTTAGATATTATTGCAAAAGGTCTACAAGTAATGGATTCTACTGCTAGTTCATTAAGTATGGATAACGATATCCCATTAGTTGTCTTTAATTTAAATGAACGTGGTAATATTAAACGAGTTTGCCTTGGTGAAAATATCGGAACAACTGTAAGGGGGAAATAGTCAAACATGGTTAACCAGATTATTGAAACAGCTCAAGACAAAATGAAAAAAGCAGAAGAAAGTTTACAACGTGATTTAGGACAAATTAGAGCAGGCCGTGCTAACGCTAGCTTGTTAGATAGAATTCAAGTGGAATATTACGGAGTACCAACACCACTTAATCAAATTTCACAAATCTCTATTCCTGAAGCACGAGTTTTAATGATTACACCTTTTGATAAAACAAGCTTAGGGGATATCGAAAAATCTATTTTAGCGAGTGATTTAGGCATTAGCCCAACTAATGATGGCTCTGTTATTCGTTTAATCATTCCACAATTAACAGAAGATCGTCGGAAAGAATTAGCTAAACAAGTAGGAAAACATGCTGAAGGGGCAAAAGTTGCTGTCCGCAATATTCGCCGAGATGCAATGGATGAATTAAAAGCAGCTGAAAAGAAAAAAGATATTTCTGAAGATGAATTACGTACATTAGAACAAGATGTTCAAAAAATTACTGATGCTAGCACAAAAGAAATTGATAAAATTGCTGCAACTAAAGAAGAAGAATTACTAGACGTTTAGTGATTTGTAAGAAAAAGCCTGTAAAAAGGCTTTTTTTTTCTTAAAATTTTCTATTTAATCACAATAATTCCTTATTTTTATAGGTTTTTCCGCTAATTTTTGCTACAATAAAAAGGATAGAATAAGTCAACAAAGGAGACTTGAGATGTTTCGCTTATTTCCACAAAAAGAAAAATATATTAATAAGGAAGATCACTGGGTCTTTAATACTGCTGGACCTGTCCCCAAACATATTGCAATTATTATGGACGGCAATGGTCGTTGGGCTGAAAACAGACGGTTGCCAAGAATGGCAGGACACAAAGAGGGGATGAATAATGTTAAGAAAATTACCAAACAAGCCAGTCGTTTGGGAGTAAAAGTCTTAACCTTATATGCTTTTTCAACGGAGAACTGGAAAAGGCCTCAAGAAGAAGTAGATTACTTGATGCAACTACCGGTTGAATTTTTTGATACCTTTATTCCAGAACTGATTGAAGAGAATGTGCAAGTGCAAGTTATTGGGTATACAGAAGAATTACCTGCTCATACCAGACAGGCGGTTGATGAGGCGATTGAACAAACCAAACAAAATACTGGGATGATTTTAAACTTTGCTCTTAACTATGGGAGTCGGGCTGAAATTTTAACTGCAGTGAATCAAGTCATTCAAGACGTCAAACAAAACAAGTTAGAGACTGAAACCTTAACAGCTGAAACTTTTTCTAATTATCTAATGACTTGTCACTTACCAGAAAATTGTCAAGATCCTGATTTGTTAATTAGAACTAGTGGTGAAGAAAGAATTAGTAACTTTATGCTTTGGCAATTGGCTTATAGTGAATTATATTTTTCTAAGGCTTTATGGCCAGATTTTGATCAGCATCACTTTTCACAAGCCCTAGGTGCTTTTCAACATCGGAATCGTCGGTTTGGTGGCTTAAATAAGTCAAAAAATAAAGGAGAGACAACTAAATGAAACAACGTGTCACAACTGCTGTGATAGCTTTAGCTTTATTTATCCCTGTGATTATCTTGGGAGGTATAGCATTAGAATTGACCATTGCTATTTTAGCTTTAATTGGTGTTTATGAGTTATTTAGAATGAAAGGCATGACACTAAATTCGTTTGAAGGAGTGCTAGCTTGTTTAGGAACACTTTTTTTAGTATTGCCTTTAGATCGGTATTTTTTCTTTTTATCAGATAAAGCGGATAATATGAGCTTATTTTTTTTAACGGTGATGATTTTGATGACCGGTTCAGTTTTTTCTCATAACACTTATTCGATAGAAGATATGGGATTTCCTGTGTTGACTAGTTTATATGTGGGAACTGGTTTCCATAGTTTTTTACTAGCAAGAGGAGAAACCCAAGGAGATATTAAGTATTTAATGTTTGGCTTATTAGTTGTTTGGGCAACAGATATTGGAGCCTATATGTTTGGCCGAAAATTTGGTAAAAATAAATTGTCCCCACAAATTTCCCCTAATAAAACGATTGAAGGGTCTATTGGAGGAATTGTGTCAGCGGTAGTGGTAGCTATTTTATTCCTATTACTTTACCCAGGGCAAGATTACTTTGGTCATAGTAATGTGGTGATGGTTATTTTCACCGTCTTCTTTTCCATTGCAGGTCAAATGGGTGACCTAGTTGAATCTGCTTATAAACGTTTTTATAATACAAAAGACTCAGGGACTTTATTACCTGGGCATGGTGGTATTTTAGACCGCTTTGATAGTTTATTATTTGTCTTTCCTTTAATGCACTTATTTGGACTTTTTTAGTCAAAAATAGGGAAAGAAGTTAACACCTGTTCATACTCATTCAGTGTGTTAAGAATAGACCTTTAGTTAATTAATGAGTGAAGAATGAAAAGAGGTGTGAGTATGAAAACAATTATTACGTTTATATTTGTCTTTGGCTTAATTGTTGTGGTGCATGAATTTGGCCATTTTCTATTTGCGAAGTTATCTGGCATTTTAGTTAGAGAGTTCTCCATTGGCATGGGTCCTAAGCTGTTTTCCCACCGAAGTCAATCTGGAACGACTTATACAGTTCGAATGCTCCCAGTCGGTGGTTACGTGCGAATGGCAGGAGCTGGGGAGGAAGAGTTAGAGTTAACTCCCGGTCAACCTGTGTCTATTGAGTTAAATCAAGAGGAAGTAGTGACTCGGATTAATACTAGTTCAAAAGTTCAATTGCCGAATAGTTTACCGATGGAAGTGACTTCTTTTGATTTAGAAGATGAATTATTTATTAAAGGGTATCTAAATGGCGATGAAAAAGAAGAAAAGCTCTACCAAGTGGATCATGATGCAGCGATTATTGAAACCGATGGAATAGAAGTCCAGATTGCACCAAGAGACGTGCAGTTTCAATCGGCTAAATTAATCAACCGTATGTTAACTAATGTGGCTGGCCCACTGTTTAACTTTATTTTGACCTTTATTTTGTTTGGAGTGGTGTTGTTTGCCCAAGGTGGAGAAATCCAACCAGACCCGTCTAGTCATATTGGCGGAGTTGCTGAAAATAGTCCTGCAGCGAAAGCAGGGATTAAACCAGGAGATGTGATAACCTCTGTCAATCATCAGCCTGTTGAGCAATTTACTGATATTAAACCAATTATAGATAAACAAGTTGGGAAAGAAACTCCTATTGAGGTTAAACGAGACGGAAAAGTTGTGGAGCTTACCTTAGTACCTAAAACAGAAACCTTGGAAGACGGTACTAAAGCTGTTAGAATAGGCATTCAAGGTGGAACACGCTTTGTTTCGTTAAACTTTTTAGAAAAGATTAAACGAGCAGCTAATAAAACTTGGGAAAGTGCCACTATGATTTTTGTTGCATTAAAAGGACTTGTCACAGGGTTTAGCTTAAATAAATTAGGTGGACCGGTGATGATTTTCCAAGTGTCCTCCCAAGTATCTAATGAAAGCTTTATGACCATTTTAAACTTTATTGCCGTATTAAGTGTTAACTTAGGTATTGTTAACTTATTACCTATTCCTGCCCTTGACGGAGGAAAGTTATTACTTAATTTAGTAGAAGGCATTCGTAGAAAACCACTTAGTCCAGAAGTAGAAGGAAAAGTCACTTTAGTTGGTGTAGCTTTTCTCTTCTTATTGATGATTTTAGTGACTTGGAATGATATTATGCGTTTTTTCTTTAGATAAGTCAGAGAGAAATGTAGTAGAATATGTGTTGGATTTGAATTAAAGGAGATTATGATAATGAAACAGTCAAAAATGTTAATCCCAACGTTACGGGAAACGCCAAATGAAGCAGAAGTAGTCAGTCATCAGCTATTACTACGAGGAGGATTTATTCGTCAAGTATCAGCAGGTATGTATAGCTACTTACCTTTAGCTAATCGAGTTTTAGAGAAAATTAAAACGATTATGCGAGAAGAATTCGATGAAATCGATGCTGTGGAATGCTTAATGCCAGCGTTACTTCCAGCTGAATTGTGGCAAGAATCTGGTCGATATGAAACTTATGGCCCACTTTTAATGAAATTACAAGATCGTCATAGTCGGGATTATATCTTAGGCCCAACCCATGAAGAAACCTTTACAGATTTGATTCGAAATGAAGTTAAATCCTATAAAAAATTACCTTTATCTCTTTATCAAATTCAAACTAAATATCGAGATGAAAAACGTCCTCGTTCAGGATTGTTACGTGGCCGTGAGTTTATCATGAAAGATGGTTACTCTTTCCATGCAAATGAAGCGAGTTTAGATGAAACTTACCATTTATATGAAGAAGCCTACAACCGAATTTTTGAACGATGTGGCTTAAACTTCCGTTCTATTATTGGTGACGGAGGGGCAATGGGTGGTAGTGACTCTAAAGAGTTTATGGCTTTGTCAGCTATTGGAGAAGATACTATTTGTTACTCAACAGATAGTGACTATGCAGCTAACTTAGAGATGGCGACTAGTTTGTATGAACCAAATCCTTCACATGAAACAGTGAAAGAATTAGAAAAAGTAGCCACACCAAATGTTTGCTCGATTGAAGAAGTTGCTAACTTTTTATCTGTTTCATCTGAAACAATTATTAAATCAGTATTATTTATTGCAGATGAAGAACCTGTCTTAGTTTTAGTCAGAGGAGATCATGAAGTCAATGATGTTAAACTGAAAAACTATTTAGGAGCAGACTTCTTAGAACCTGCTACACCTGAACAAGCAGAAGCACTATTCAAGGCTTCGTTTGGTTCAGTAGGGCCAGTTAACGTTCCTGAACAAGTTAAAGTTTATGCTGACCGTTATGTAGCAGATATGGAAAATGCTGTAGTTGGTGCTAATGAAACAGGTTTCCATTTCTTAAATGCTAATCCAGGCCGTGATTTTGAACCAATTGCCTATGAAGACTTACGTTTTGTAAAAGAAGGAGATCCATCCCCTGACGGAGAAGGCACGATTAAATTTACTAAAGGAATTGAAATCGGTCATATCTTTAAACTTGGAACACGTTACAGTGAGTCAATGAATGCCACGGTATTAGATGAAAATGGCCGAGCTATTCCAGTTATTATGGGATGTTACGGTATTGGAGTTAGTCGCTTAATCTCAGCTATTGTAGAACAAAATGCTGATGAATTTGGTATGAACTGGCCAGAAGAAATTGCACCATTTAACGTGCATGTTATTCCTGTTAATGTGAAAAATGATGAACAACGTTTATTAGCAGAAGAATTATCTCAAACGTTAACTGCATCTGGCTATGAAGTGTTAGTAGATGACAGAAAAGAGAGAGCTGGCGTGAAGTTTGCAGATTCTGACTTAATTGGTATTCCCGTCCGAGTAACTGTTGGTAAGAAAGCATCAGAAGGAATTGTAGAAGTAAAACTTCGTCAATCTGGTGAAACCATTGAAGTGAAAAAAGAAGAGTTAATTAATACTATCCGTATTTTACTTCATCCAGAAGTAACTGCTTAGTTAATTGAAAGAAATATATGTAGAAGAACAAGATATGTGCCTGCTTGGGTTGACATATCTTGTTCTTTTGAAGTTTGTACAATGAACAAGGGAGGCTAGGTCATTGTCATTAAATTCAAGAGAATTGTTTGAAAAATTATTGCAGCAAATGGAATTTGAAATAACAGAACCCTATAAAGAATGGTTAGAAGTAGGGGAAATAAAAAAAGTAACCGTTCATCGAAAAAGTCGAGTGTGGGATTTTTATTTATCCTTTCCAAAGATTGTACCGGCTACCTTTTATCAATTATTTAAACAAAAATTAGCAGTGGCATTTCAGTCAATCGGAAAAGCCCAGTTATTTATTGAAACAACTGATAACAATTATACAGAAGCCTTGATTCAAGATTATTGGCCGATTTGTTTAGAGAATATTAACTGTAACCGTCATTTATTAAATGGAACGCTGTCTAATCAATTACCTTTTATCGATCAAAAACAAGTAAAAGTGTATCTTGATCATGAGGGGATTTTAGATTACTTTAATCAACAACTATTTCCAGAAGTGGAACAGCTGTACCGAAGTTTCGGGTTTAAACCTTTTAAACTTCAAGCGGTGGTCAATGAAAATCATGCAGAAGTTACTCGGCAAGAATTTGCTGAGCGGCAAAGAGCTCAACAAGAAAAAATGATGGCTGAAGCAGCTCTAGCACTACAAAAAAGTGAAGAGAAAAAACAGCAACAGAAAAAAGAAGTAGTGGAAGTAACTGGTCCTGTTCAACTTGGCCGGCAAATTCCTAAAGAAGAGCCAATTACCCCAATGGAGGCTATTTTAGAAGAAGAACGCCGGGTAACCATTGAAGGATATGTTTTTGATAAAGAAATTAGAGACTTACGTTCAGGTCGTCAAATTTTGATTGTTAAGCTAACTGACTATACCTCTTCTTTTGCAGTGAAGAAGTTTTCTAGAGGAGAAGAAGACGAAGCCATGTTTGAGGCAATTAAAGTCGGTAGTTGGTTAAAAGCTAGAGGAAGTATTCAAGAAGATACATTTATGCGTGACTTGGTTATGAATGGTCAAGATTTAATGGAAGTTCCTC
The DNA here is from genome assembly GCF_003950325.1 of Vagococcus humatus. Lineage (GTDB taxonomy): Bacteria > Bacillota > Bacilli > Lactobacillales > Vagococcaceae > Vagococcus_C > Vagococcus_C humatus. The sequence continues at coordinate 612,772 of NZ_PXZH01000001.1, read as the reverse complement.
ATGCGAGTCGTAAAGATACAGAGCCAGACGGAGAAAAACGGGTCGAACTTCATTTACATACCAACATGAGTACGATGGATGCTACGAATAAAGCTAGCGATTTAGTGGCTCAAGCAGCTAAATGGGGCATGCCTGGGATTGCCATTACTGACCATGCTGGGGCACAATCTTTTCCAGAAGCTTACCAAGCAGGTCAAGACCATGGCATTAAAATTTTGTACGGGGTGGAAGCGAACATAGTAGATGACGGGGTACCGATTGCTTATCATCCAGCTCATTTAAATTTAAGTGATGCTACCTATGTGGTGTTTGACGTGGAAACCACTGGGCTTTCTGCCGTTTATGATACGATTATTGAATTGGCAGCAGTTAAAATGCATAAGGGAAATGTGATTGATACCTTTGAAGAATTTATTGATCCCGGTCACCCTTTATCTGAAACAACGATTAATTTAACTGGAATAACTGATGAAATGGTACAAGGCTCTAAATCAGAAGAAGAGGTTATTCGTCTTTTCCAAGATTTTTGTCAAGATACGATTTTAGTAGCTCATAATGCTAGTTTTGATATGGGATTTTTGAATACCACTTATGAAAAGTACGGTATTCCTGAATCTACTAATCCAGTAATTGATACGTTAGAATTATCTCGGTTACTTCATCCCACTTGGAAAAGTCATAGACTAAATACGTTAGCTAAAAAATACAATGTTAATTTAGAGCAGCATCACCGAGCTATTTATGACTCAGAAACCACTGGGCATTTGTGTTGGATTTTCTTAAAAGAAGCCTATGATGATCACGGCATAGAATACCATGATGAGTTTAATGACTTTATCGGTGAAGGAGATGCTTATAAACGAGCACGGCCTTTTCATGCAACGATTATTGCTAAAACCCAAGCGGGACTTAAAAATTTATTTAAGTTAATTTCTAAATCTAATGTGAATTATTATTACCGAGTGCCGCGTATTCCTCGCTCTGAATTAAATAAATTAAGAGAAGGTTTAATTGTAGGGTCGGCTTGTAGTAACGGTGAAATATTTGAAGCTATGATGCAAAAAGGCCGAGATGAAGCAAAAAAACGAGCGAAATTTTATGATTATATAGAAGTGATGCCAAAGCCGGTCTATGCGCCTTTAATCGAACAAGAGCTAGTTAAAACTGAGCGAGCTTTAGAAGAGATTATTGCTAATATTGTTAAAATTGGTCAAGAACTAGATAAACCAGTTGTAGCAACAGGAGATGTGCATTATCTAAATGAAGAAGATGCCATTTACCGAAAAATTTTAATTAATTCGATGGGAGGAGCTAACCCGTTAAATCGGTATAGCTTGCCTAAAGTTCATTTTAGAACTACTAATGAAATGCTAGATGAATTTGCTTTCTTAGGAGAGCAGGTAGCTAAAGAAATAGTCGTAACTAATACTCAGTTAGTGATGGATTGGTGTGAAGACATTGTCCCAGTTAAAAATGAACTGTATACACCCAAAATTCCCGGTTCTGAAGAAGAAATCACCAATTTAAGTTACACAGAAGCTAAACGCTTATACGGAGAGCCTTTACCAGATATTGTGGAAAAACGGCTAAAAAAAGAGTTGGATAGTATTATTGGGAATGGGTTCTCAGTTATTTATTTAATTTCACAAAAGCTAGTTCATAAAAGTTTAGAAGACGGCTATCTAGTTGGTTCTAGGGGGTCAGTTGGCTCTAGTTTTGTTGCCACTATGACAGGGATTACAGAAGTTAACCCACTTGCTCCTCATTACCGGTGTCCAGCATGTCAATTTTCAGAATTCTTTACAGATGGTTCTGTAGGTTCTGGTTTTGATTTACCTGAAAAAGATTGTCCCAAATGTGGTGCTCGCTTATTTAAAGATGGTCACGATATTCCTTTTGAAACATTTTTAGGTTTCCATGGAGATAAAGTACCAGATATTGATTTAAACTTTAGCGGAGAATATCAACCAGAGGCCCATAACTATACCAAAGTTCTCTTTGGGGAAGAATATGTTTACCGAGCAGGAACGATTGGAACTGTGGCGGATAAAACAGCTTATGGTTTTGTTAAAGGGTATGAACGGGACAATGATTATCAGTTTAGGAATGCTGAGATTGACCGGCTAGCTAAAGGCGCTACTGGTGTTAAACGAACAACCGGTCAGCATCCTGGAGGGATTATTGTTATTCCAGACTATATGGACGTGTATGATTTTACGCCAATTCAGTATCCAGCAGATGATCAAGAGGCAGAATGGAAAACAACCCATTTTGATTTCCACTCAATTCATGATAATGTTTTAAAATTAGATATTCTAGGTCATGATGATCCTACTATGATTCGGATGTTGCAAGATTTATCAGGGATTGATCCTAAAACCATTCCAACTGATGATCCAGAAGTCATGCGTATTTTTGATGGACCAGAGGTATTAGGGGTGACAGCTGAGCAGATATATTCTAAAACCGGTTCGCTAGGGATTCCTGAATTTGGGACTAAATTTGTTCGCGGAATGTTGGAGCAAACCCATCCAACTACTTTTGCTGAATTACTACAAATATCTGGCTTGTCTCACGGAACCGATGTTTGGTTAGGCAATGCAGATGAATTAATCAAACAAGGAAAAGCTACCTTGTCTGAAGTAATTGGTTGTCGAGATGACATTATGGTGTACTTGATTCATAATGGTTTAGAAGATGGGTTAGCCTTTAAAATAATGGAACACGTGCGTAAAGGTCGGGGAATACCAGATGATTGGCAAGCGACTATGCGAGAAGAAGGGGTGCCTGAATGGTACATTGATTCTTGCTTAAAAATTAAGTACATGTTCCCTAAAGCCCATGCGGCTGCCTATGTGTTAATGGCTTTACGAGTAGCTTATTTTAAAGTCTACTATCCTATTTTGTATTACGCTGCTTACTTTTCGATTCGGGCCAATGATTTTGATTTAGTTGCTATGAGTAAAGGAAAAGATGCAGTTAAAGCGAGAATGAAAGAAATTACCGATAAAGGAATGGACGCGTCAACTAAAGAGAAAAATTTACTTACGGTTTTAGAGTTAGCGAATGAGATGTTAGAGCGAGGCTTTAAATTTGGCATGGTGGATTTATATAAATCCGACGTAAAAAACTTTGTGATTGACGGAGACACGTTAATTGCACCGTTTACGGCAGTTCCAAGTTTAGGGATTAACGTGGCTAAACAAATGATCGTAGCAAGAGAAGAACAAGAATTTTTATCTAAAGAAGATTTGTCTACTAGAGGGAAAGTTTCTAAAACCATTATGGAGTACTTAAACGATAATGGTGTGTTACAAGGCTTGCCTGATGAAAATCAGTTATCTTTATTTGATATGTTTTAAGAGATGATTAAAAAAATAAGACTTTCTAATCCTTATGTAGGAACTAGAAAGTCTTATTTTTATATGTGGGAAGAGTTAAGTTGTTGAATATAAGGGTCAGGTGTATAGTTTTCAACTGGTACCACAGTAGGCTGGTGATTAATCATATCCGCTAAAGTTTTAGCAATAATAGGGCCAGTTGTTAAACCAGAAGAACCTAATCCACTAGCTACATAACAAGTATCATGTGAAGATAATGGACCAAAAAATGGCAGATAATCTGAAGTAAATGCCCTAGTTCCTACTTGGATAGTCTGAATAGGCCAAGTAGGTAAGTCAGGTAACCACTGAGTTAGATTAGTTAACATCGGTTCTAACTTCTTTAAAGAAGGAGTTAAATCAAAGCCTTGATCATTTTCATGTGTTGCCCCAATCAGAAATCGGCCATTAGAAAAGGGAATAATATCTCCTTCCCCGTAAGGCATAATGACTGGCCAAGAGGCTGTATTAGCTTGATACTTATCTAATTGATAAACAGCTAACTGTCCTTTTTGAGGATGAACATCAACTTGGTAACCTAAAGGAGTCAACAGCTGAGGTAACCAGGCTCCAACTGTTAATACTAATTGTTGGCTAGTTAAAACAGGTCCTGTTTCTAGCTGTACTTGCCATTTAGAGTTAGGGAGAGGGGTGATTTTTTCGGCACAGTCCTCTAGGTATTGTCCTCCTAATTGACAGAAGGCTTGTTGAATAGAAGCTACTAACTTACTTCCGTCAACTCGGGCACCACCTGACACAAATAAAGCTTCAGAAGAATGCTGGATTAATGGAAATATTTCTTGAATATCTGTTACAGAAAGTTGTGCAATTTCTCCAATTTCTTTCGCTGTTTGTTTTCGTGTATGAGCTAAGTCAGTGAGTTTATCTAGTAATGTGTGTTTTTTCTTATATAAAAGAGTTCCCACTTGTTGGTAAGCACTAGCATGAACTGTTCCAGTATCTTTTAGTAAGGTAGGATAAAAAGCTGCCCCTAATCTAGCTAACTGATACCAATTTTGATTTCTTCTTTGAGATAACCAAGGGGAAATAATTCCTGCTGCAGCTTTTGAAGCTTGCCCTGTTTGTTTATCAATAAGTGTTACTTTATGGCCAGTTTTTTGTAAATAAAAAGCAGTAGTACTGCCAACAATACCACCACCTACTACTATTATAGTCATGTTCATTACTCCTGACATTCCGAATTTGGGCAAGGTTCAACGTGAACATCTGTATCAAAGACTTGATAAGAATCTTGTAATAATTGTTCGATTTCTTCGGTAATGCTGTGACTTTCCTTTACGGATAAATAGGCATCCATGTAAACCACAATATCAATAAAAGTCATTGCTCCGTAACTTCTTCCTCGAATGGATTTAACTCCTTTGACACCTGGTATTTTTAACACATCTTGTTTATAAGCTAGTAAATCCTCATCAGGAAAACCATCGGATAAAGAAAAGGCACTTTCTTGGAAGATTTCAAAACCAGTTTTAATAATGATAATCCCAATAACGATAGCTGCCAAGTTATCTAACCAATATAAGTGGAAGAATGAAGCAAAGACGGCTATCGATGTCCCAATACTGGTTAAAGCATCAGATAAATTGTCCTTGGCTGCAGCTTTTAAGGCACCACTTTTAACTGAATGAGCTAATTTGTTGTTGTAAGTATAAACACCGTACATGATAATGGCTGAAACAATTCCGACTAAGCCAGCAATCGCATCAGGATTATCTTCTCGGCCATGTAACATAGTTTGGATAGAGGTAGCAAAAACTTGTAGACCAACTAGTACCATAATAAATGAGGTAATCATACTAGCTACATTTTCTACTTTCCAGTGACCATATCGGTGTTCAGCGTCTGCTGGTCTTCTAGCTAACCGTAAGCCGATTAAAACAGCAATAGAAGCTAAAATGTCTGTAAAGTTATTTAATCCGTCTGCTTGAAGAGCTTCAGAGTTTGCCCATTTCCCTACACTTAATTTAAGCGTGGCAATTAAAATATAAGCAAAAATACTAATTAGTGCTCCTTTTTCAGCAATCCGGAGTTCTCGATATCTTTCTTCTAACATCAAAGACATCCTCCTTTTTGAAAAACTATGTATTCCATTATAGCAAAATGAAAATGAAAACTCTATGATTAAGGGAAACCGAAATAATAAGAGTTGTTTAACTAAGAAAAGGGATACATTTTTGTGAAAATTAATAGAGGATATTTTGTTTCTAGGACTTTAGTCTTAAAAGTATTTACATCTTTCGTAAGAGGAATCCGAGTTATTTATTTGTTAGACTTAATAGAGAGTGTCATAAGACTTGTGGGAAAGGAGAAAATAGCGTGAAGAAAAAAGTTTATTCAGTTGTTTTTTGGTTAGTGTTACTAGGCTATCTTGCTATATTATTAAACACAGTATTTTTCTTTCGAATTGGTAGCCAGGTGAGAAGTGTTAATTTAGTTCCTTTTCAGTCAATTAAGAGTTATTTATTTGTTGATAATGGTTTTGGGACCATTCGTTTAATAGATATGAATATTTGGGGAAATATTTTGATGTTTGTGCCTTTAGGTGTTTATCTTTCGACATTATTTCCTAAAAAAGCTTGGCAAAAACTATTTGGTTTAACAGTGTTAACGAGTTTAGTAATTGAAATAATTCAATATTTCGCTTCTTTAGGTAGTAGTGATATAGATGACATCATCCTAAATAGTTTAGGTGGCTTAATTGGTATAGGCTGTTATCATTTGTTAAATAAATTAACCCATCATGAAGAAAAAACAGCCAAGTGGGTCACGATCATTAGTGGTGTGGTTGGTATTCCAATTATTCTTTTAGAAATTCTTCTTTTAATAGCTAATTAATAAAAAGAGTGGTTAGTTTATAAAAAACTAACTACTTTTTTTATTGAGGAAGAAATAGATAGCTTTTTTTCTCGGAATATGATATAACCTATTTAGATAAAATTCTAAATAGGTTAGGAGGGAGTTAGTTGGGTGTCTCAGAAACTTTTAAGGCTTTAGCTGCTCCGGAGCGAAGAAAAATTTTAGACTTGTTAAAACATGGCAAGTTATCTGCTGGAGAAATTAGTAAGCAATTTGAGATGAGCGCTGCAACCATTTCATATCATCTAACGGTATTAAAAAAAGCTGATTTAGTAACGGAAAGTAAGTATAAAAATTATGTGTATTACGAGCTAAACACATCTGTGGTAGAAGAGGTCATGATGTGGTTTACTGAGCTGAAAGAAGGAAAATAACATGTCTCAATATAAAAAAAGTATTGCTATAACTAGTTTAGTTATTTTATTTCCAATATTAGTTGGGTTATTTTTATGGAAACGTCTGCCAGAGACTATTCCTACTCATTTTAATCAATACAATGAAGTTGACGGAGTAAGTAGTAAAATGTTTGCTGTGTTTGGTATGCCAGTTATTTTATTAGGTTTTCATCTGTTTTCTGTTTTTATGACATTAAAAGATCCAAAGAAAAGCCAAATAAGTCCTAAAATGTTTCGAGTAGTCTTATGGATCATACCGGTTATTTCTGTCATGATGACAAGTATTAGTTACGGAATGGCTTTAGGTTATCCTATTAATGTAGGCTTTATTGTGAAATTATTCTTAGGTATTTTATTTGTGATAATTGGTAATTATCTGCCTAAAGTGAAGCAAAATTATACAGTAGGTATTCGTCTTCCTTGGACTTTAAACAGTTCTGACAATTGGCAAAAAACTCACCGATTTGCTGGTAAAGTTTGGGTTATTACAGGATTATGCATGATTTTAAGTAGCTTCTTTTTTGTTATTTGGAGTTTTTTAATTTTAACTGGGGTAGCTATTATTTTGCCGACTCTTTATTCTTATTTGCTTTATAAAGCAGAGTTAGGTCATTAAATAAAAGGAAAAACACTCACACATGATTTCTAAGTCAAGTGTGAGTGTTTGTTTGTCCAAATAATTAATGATTAGGAAAGAAGACTAATTTGCTATAATTTTTTAGTACCCATAACACACTTATAGTGGCTATAACTAATTCTATTAAGAGGATCATAGAAAAAACTTGTCCTAACTGTGGCCAGAAATGAGTGAAATAAACACTACTCATTTTCATACCAGTCGCTGAGATAACTAATGGAAAAGTCAAACCTACTTGGGCAGGTGAGAAGGGTAAGCGGACAAGTTTAGGTAATTGAAAAAGAACGTATACATATAAAGCACTAGCTAATAATAGTTGGAACATGACAAAGGCCATATTTTTTGTTTCAAAAACACTTAAATAGCCTGCTAAATTTAGGGAAGCAGGGGCTGCCATAATTCCAATGGTATAAGCTAAGGGTTTAGGTAAGGGCATCTTTTTCAAACGTTTAATTATAATAGGCAATAAAATAAAGAAAGCGATAAAACCAAACCAAAAAATAAGTTTACCTAAAAGAAAGGCTTGGAAAAGTGGGGCAGTCATTGATACAGTAACAATCCCTACATAAACAATAAACCAAGAAGGTAAGACTAGCTCCAACTTTTTTTTACGGGCAAAGGTTGCAGTAAAATAAATAATTAAAGCAAGTTGAATGATTAATCCAAGACCCCAAATTCCTTTTGAAAGTAGGGGAGAATAAGCCATCAAGGGCTTGGCTGAAAGAATAAGTCCCATACTAAAGGTACCAAAAGTTGAAGCAATCGGAACTAAGGTCATTTGCTCTTGAAAAGCAGCAAAATTTCCTAAGATTTTCATCCCAATAGCTAGTAATATTAGTAGACCAACTACTAGAAAAATATGAGGTAAAATAGGTAAGTTACTATATAAATTAGCTAATCCAATACAACTTAACCCAAGAGCAGATGCAGGTAAGGGCAGAGCATTTAAATATTTTTTCATGCTAAGCCTCGCTAGCAGGTTTTTCTACTTGAAGGATTGGGGCAGTAGCTAAATCAATTTTACCTTTTTCGATTAATTCATTCACAACCCAAACAGCTACATTACCAGTAATGGCAATACAGTGTTGTTTTCTTCCTTCTGATTTAAAGTCATCTCCTGCCCATTGTCTTGTGATAACTCGGCAACAGCAAGAACGGTATTCTTCTTTGACATAGTCATGAAGGCCTTTAGCTATCTCAAACATCTCTGGATCCATTGGTTCACCTTTTTTACGACCGTAAACCATACCTAAACCAATTTGGCCACCAGAAACAGCTCCGCATAAGCATTGGGCTTTTCCCATACCAATCGGAAAACCAGAGGCTAAGCGGACAACATCATCCTCATAAGGTTTACCTAATACATCATTGATTGTTTCAACTACTGCTTCCGAACAATAATAAGTTCCAGAGCGAAAATATTCTTCAGCAACTTCTCTTACCATTTCTAAATAGGCTTGTTTTTCCATAAAATAGGGCTCCTTTAAAATAAAAATTTGTTGTGTTCATTATATCACTAACCTAATAGTAGCTAAGCAATTAAGATATGTTTTTTAGCTAATATTAATCTAATTTTTAACTAGTCGTGTTAGTAAAATAACATAAAAAAAGGAAAGATGATCATCATCTTTCCTTTTAGCTTAGTTAATAGATTAGCTCTTAGTTACGAGTATCTTTTTTCATTGTGCCAATAATTATTGAGCTAACTAGGGAACCTAGTAAAACAAATAAAAGGAACAATAAAGGTTTATTGATTAACAAAATAACAAAGATTCCTCCGTGAGGTGCCATAAGTTTAATGCCAAAACCACTAACCAATGCTCCGGTTAAAGCAGAACCAACAACAAATCCTGGAATCATTCGCAAAGGATCGGCAGCCGCAAAGGGAATCGCTCCTTCAGTAATAAAAGAAGCTCCCATAATAACATTGGTTAAACCAGCTTGTTGATCTTTTTCACTAAATTTTTGTTTAAAGAAACGAGTGGCAAAAAAGATAGCAAGGGGAGGAACCATTCCTCCAGCCATCACTGCAGCCATCATAGGACTTCCTCCAGTAGCAACTGTTGTAGCTAGTGTTCCTGTACCAAAAACATAAGCAGCTTTATTAATAGGACCCCCTAAGTCAATAGCCATCATCCCTGCTAATAAAGCACCAAGTAGAGCAGCGTTTGCGCCAGACAAACCGTTTAAAAAGTTATTTAATCCATTGTTAATAGCCTGCATAGGAATGTTAACTAATAACATCAAACCACCTGTAATAATCACACCAAAAACCGGATAGAATAAGATAGTTCTAATACCTTCTAAGGATTTAGGTAGTTTTCCTAGTAAGTGTTTCAACCCAATCATCACATATCCTGCAATAAATCCACCTAGTAAAGCTCCTAGAAAACCAGCCCCACCAGTAGCAGCTAAAGAACCAGCCACAAAACCAGCCACTAAACCAGGACGATCTGCAATACTTTGAGCAATAAAACCAGCTAAAACAGGTAACATAAAGCCAAAAGCAGCTCCGCCAATTTCTTTCATCCAAGCAGCAGCTTGATGATAGCTACCTAATTCGCTTAAATGGGCTTGAGGAACCCCCATAAATTGGTCAATCATAAAGGCTAAGGCGATAGCAATCCCACCACCAATAACAAAAGGCAGCATATGACTAACACCGTTCATTAAATGTTTATAGATTTGTGAACCAAGTGAACCAGTTGTATCAGAGCTAGCTTCTTTTTGGGTTTTATCTTGAGCTTTAGCTCGGTAAATAGGTGCTGAGCCGTCTAAAATAGTTTGAATTAATTGCTCAGGCTTTCTAATCCCGTCACTTACTGGACGATTAATTAAAGGTTTTCCGTCAAAGCGACTCATGGCTACTTGCTTATCTGCTGCCACAATAATCCCTGTCGCTTGGTTAATATCTTCTTCTGTTAAAGCGTGTTTAATCCCATCTGATCCATTAGTTTCTACCTTTATCCGAATGCCCATCTCTTTAGCTTTTTCTTTTAAAGCGTCTTCTGCCATATAAGTATGAGCAATTCCAGTTGGACAAGCAGTGACTGCTAAAATATAAGGGGTATCTTGGCTAGCTATTGGTTCTTGTTGGCTAGCTGCTTCTTTTTGATCCAGTTGTTTTTCTGCTTGATCAAACAAGGTAAAGACTTGTTCAGCTGTGGTTGCCTGTTTCAAGTCATTCACAAACTCTTGATGCATTAATAACCGACTTAAAGCAGCTAAAGCTTTTAAGTGAGTGTCGTTAGCTCCTTCTGGTGCTGCAATCATGAAAAATAAATAAGTAGGTTGTCCGTCTAAGGCTTCGTAATCGACTCCTTTTTGACTTTTGGCAAAGAGAACAGTCGGCTCTAGGACTGCACTATTTTTAGCATGAGGCATGGCAATTCCGTCACCTAAGCCAGTTGTAGTTTGAGCTTCTCTATCTAAAATACCTTGTTTAAAAACAGCGTCATCAGAAATACGGTGAGCTTTTTTTAAAGTGGCTACCATTTCATCAATGGCTTCTCTTTTCGTTGTAGCAGCTAAATCTAAAATCATCGTATCTGGGGTAAAGAGTTGAGTCATTTTCATAAAAAAACCTTCTTTCTAGATAATTAGTAACAGTGAATAGCAACAGTGTCATAAACGTCTTGAATGGCTTGGTAAGTAGCTAAATCATCAGAAAAAGCAGTAGCACTACCACAAGCTACACCATAACGAAAGGCTTCTTCTGGTTGGTTAGTTTGCTGTAAACCATGAATAAAACCAGCTACCATGGAATCGCCAGCACCAACAGAATTTTTAAGAATGCCTTTAGGGGCGCTAGCATAATAAATATGTGTAGCAGTAAACAGTAAGGCACCTTCACCACCAAGAGAAACTAAGGCTTGTTGCGCTCCCATTTCTACTAGTTTTTTCCCATATGGAAAGATATCTTCAAGGGATGAGAATGTTACTTGGAACATATCCGCTAATTCATGATGATTAGGTTTTACTAATAAGGGTTTTTCTTTTAACGCCTGCAGCAGCGAGTCACCAGTTGTATCAATGACAAATTCCCCTTGTTTTTCTTTGACTAACTGAATGAGTTCAGCATAAAAATGACTAGGTAGACTAGGTGGCATACTGCCAGAAAAAACAACAATATCTCCTTTAGTCACCTGATTAAGTTGTTCTTTAAATTGTTGTATTTCTTCAGAAGTTAATTTGGGCCCGTTTCCATTAATTTCTGTTTCTGTTTGACTTTTTAATTTAATATTAATCCGAGTGTCATCAGCAATCTGGGTAAAGGTTGTTTGAATACCTTCTTTTGTTAACCAATCTTGAATAAATTCTCCAGTAAATCCACCTAAAAAGCCTAAAGCAAGGGAAGGGGTACCTAAGCGATTTAAAATACGTGAAACATTAATTCCTTTTCCACCAGGTAATTTAATGGTTTGCTTGGTTTTATTTAGTTGTCCTTCTTTAAAATCATCGACGTGAACAATGTAGTCAATAGAAGGATTTAACGTAACGGTATAGATCATGACATAAACTCCTTTATAGTTGTTTTTTGTGTAAAGCTGTCCAAGACTTCTTTTGGACAATAATCCGTTAAAATAGTGGCCTTATCTAAAGTGGCAACTTGAGCAAACGAAGTACCACCAAACTTAGTATGATCTACTAGTACCCAAACATTTTCAGCCTGATTCATCGCAGTGCGTTTCATCGTGGCTTCTTCTATGTCTGGAGTAGTATAACCATAATCAGCATGTAGATTATTCATACCCATAAAAGCGTGATCTAGTCTGAATTGTTCCAGTTGTTTGACACTATGAGCCCCAATGATTGCTTGGGTGGATAACTTAATCATGCCCCCAATGATAATAGTTGCCAGCTGATAGTCAGCTAATAAAGTGGCATGTTTGACCGAATTAGTCACTACTAATAAGTCTTTATCTTTTAAATAAGGAATCATTTCATAAGTGGTAGAACCAGCATCTAAATAAATAATATCTTGGTCTTTGACTAAGCTGGCAGCAGCTTGAGCAATAAGTTGTTTTTCTTGAGTGTTTTTGACCGATTTTTCTAATAGGTTTTCTTCAGCGTCCACTTTGGCGATTAACTTGGCTCCGCCGTGAATACGAATCAATTTACCTGCTGCTTCTAAATCACTTAAATCCCGTCTAATAGTTGATTCAGATGTTTGTAAGCGAGTGACTAAATCATGAGATTTAACAATTTTTTCTGTAGCTAAATAATCAAGGATTCGTTGTTGTCTTTCTTCAGTAAGCACATACATCATTCCTTTCCCCTACATAATAGCATGCTAAAAACCAAAAAACAATCATAAACAGTCTAAAACGGTAAAAATCATTCACAGGACAAATTAATAGGTTATTAATAAGAAAAGAAAAAAATAAATAAAAAATTTTCAAAAAAAGATTGCAAAATAGAAAACAATCCCATATACTTTGATTATCAAATGATTTGATTATCAAAGTATTAACGATAATCATTTATGAGATAGGAGATTATCATGGAAGCGAGTTTAAAAGAAATTAATGATTATTTAGTCAGTGTGTTTAACGACATTATGACGATTGAAGAAACTGAACTTAAAAAAAGTCAGTTTAGTGATTTAAGCATAAAAGAGATGCATACGATAGAAGCTATTGGTCTACATAATCAAAAAACAGCCACTGAGGTAGCTAAAGAGCTTTCCATTACTGGAGGAACTTTAACCATTGCTATTAAAAACTTAGTTAAAAAAAGGCTATGTGGAAAGAGTTCGCAATGAACAAGATCGGCGAGTGGTTCATCTGAAGTTAACCAATCGTGGAAGATTATTCTACCGAGTTCATCAAAAGTTTCATCAAACTATGGTGAATGCTGCCCTTAAAGGTCTTGATACAGACGAAAGGCAAGCGGTAGTTAAAGGGTTAAAAAATTTACATGATTTTTTACATGAAAGTTATGAGAAGTAGAGAGGTTAGAGCATGACAACGTATCCAAGAATAACTCAAACTGCTAAATATCTCCCTGACAAATGTGTGACTAATCAAGATTTACCTAGTTGGTTAGAAACTTCTGATGAATGGATTTTATCTCGCACAGGTATTGGTCAACGATTTATTGCTGAAACAGAAAATACGCATGAATTATGCACGAAAGTCGCTCAAAAATTGTTAAAAAAAGCCAATCTATCTCCCTTAGATCTTGACTTTATTATTGTAGCAACCATGACAGGAGATTTTGGAATGCCGTCGACTGCTTGTTTAGTTCAAGGAGAAATTAAGGCAACCCAGGCTATGTGTTTTGACATTAATAGTGCTTGCTCTGGCTTTGTTTATGGCTTATCCCTTGGAGAAAAATTAATTCAAAGTGGTTCTTATCAAAAAGGACTAGTCATTGGAGGAGAAGTGATGTCTAAACTTCTTGACTGGCAGGACCGAAGAACTAGTGTGTTGTTTGGGGACGGAGCAGCAGGAGTGTTACTTGAAGCAGTAGCAGGAAAGTCGCAATTTTTAGCTGAAAAATTAGGAAGTGATGGTTCCAGGGGACAGGCGTTACAAGCACGCCCATTTCTGATTAACAACCCTTGGGTAAAACAGGAAGAAAGGTTAAGCCCATACTTAACTATGGATGGTCGGCAAGTGTTTCAGTTTACATTGAATACTGTAACAGAGAACATTTCCACTATTTTAAAGGATAACCATTTATTACCAACTGATTTAGATGCTTGTTTACTTCATCAAGCTAATTTACGCATAGTGGAAGGAATTAGTCATAAGACGGAGATTCCATTAGCTAAATTGCCAGTTAATATGGAAAGGTATGGGAATACATCCGCAGCATCCATTCCTATACTGCTAGATGACTGTGTGGAACAAGGTATTCTAAAGCTAGGTTCTGAGCAAAAGGTTTTGCTCACTGGATTCGGAGGTGGCTTGACTTGGGGAAGTATATTACTCTCTCTTTAGCCAAGCTTCATCATAAATAAAATAAAAAATGACTAAAATTTTGGAGGAACATCATGACAACATTTGAAAAAATTCAATCACTTATCGTAGATCAATTAGGAAAAGAGGAAGCAGAAGTTCAAGCAACTACTTCTTTCCGTGAAGATTTAGAAGCAGATAGCTTAGATATTTTCCAAATTATGAATGATATTGAAGATGAATTTGATGTGCAACTAGAAACAGACGAAGGTTTATCTACAGTACAAGACCTAGTTAATTACGTTGAAGCACAATTAAACAATAAATAATCATCTTACTTAAAGCCTACTCAAATCTATCACTGATTTGAGTAGGATAATTTTTAGTCTAAAATAAGCCCACTCATCTAAATAGTGGCTTTAATCTGATAAATTGGAAGGACAACCGCATGAAAAAATCGATGATTTGTGAGCTATTAGGAATTGAGTATCCGATTTTTCAAGGAGCTATGGCATGGGTAGCAGAAGCTACTTTAGCTAGTTCTGTATCAGAAGCAGGTGGCTTAGGTATTATCGCTTCTGGACATGCTCCAAAAGAATTTGTACATAAACAAATCCAAAAAGCCAAACAATTAACTAACAAACCTTTTGGAGTCAATATAATGTTAATGTCTCCTCATGTGGAAGACATTGTTGACTTGGTTTGTGAAGAGAAAATAAAAGTAATTACTACTGGAGCCGGTTCTCCAGCTAAATATATGCAAAAATTTAAAGAAGCAGGGATTATTGTGATTCCCGTTGTGGCTTCTGTTGCTTTAGCACGCCGTATGGAAAAAGACGGAGCTGATGCAGTAGTAGTTGAAGGCATGGAAGGAGGAGGTCATATTGGGAAAAGTACTACTATGACCTTAGTTCCTCAAGTAGTTGATGCAGTGACAATCCCAGTGATTGCAGCAGGGGGAATTGGAGATGGTAGAGGTGTTGCTGCTGCCATGTTATTAGGAGCAGAGGCTGTTCAATTAGGCACGCGCTTTTTAATTTCTAAAGAATGTACCGCTCATGAAAACTATAAACAAGCGGTTTTAAAAGCCAAAGATATCGACACAGATGTCACTGGACTTTTAACTGGCCACCCTGTTAGAGGTTTACGAAATAAATTAACTAGAACGTATCTAAAAGCAGAGCGAGAAGAAGGCGGTAAGGCTGAACCAAATTGGGACAGATTAGAAGATTTAGGGAATGGGGCATTAAAACGGGCTGTAGTAGACGGAGATACCCAAAACAGTTCTATGATGTCTGGTCAGATTGCAGGGATGTTTAAGCAAGAAAATCAAACCTGTTCTGATATTATTCAAGAATTAATGACTGGCTGGGAAGATCAATTAAACCAGTCGACGCTAAAATGGATGGAGAGATAATTGATGAAAATTGCTTGTTTCTTTAGCGGACAAGGTGCTCAGTATACAGGGATGGGAGAAGAATTGTATCATCACTTCCCTAAGTTTAAAGAAATTATTCACCAAGCTAATCACTGGCTGCCTGAAACTTATGAATCCTTAGTTTTTCAACCAACAGATAAGTTGAATGATACCGCCTATACCCAGCCTTTAATTTATACCATGAGTGTGGCTGCTTATGCCTTACTACAAGAAGCAGGGATAAAAGCAGATATAGTAGCTGGTCTAAGCTTAGGTGAATACGCAGCTTTAACTGCTAGTGGCACACTTCCTTTTGAACAAGGCCTGCCTTTAGTTATGGCTAGAGGAAAGATTATGTCACAAGGGATTCCCCAAGGTGTTGGGAAAATGGTAGCAGTTCTAAATACGCCTAAAGAAGTTATTCAAGAAGTTTGCGACTTAGCTTCTAGTGAAGGGGTAGTAGTTCCTGCTAATTTTAATACGGAAAAGCAAGTCGTTATTGGTGGTGACACTAGCGGAGTGACTCAGGCTGTTCAACTATTAAAAGATAGAGGATACAAAAAAGTCTTGCCACTAAAAGTGAGTGGTCCTTTTCATACACCTTTATTAGAACCGGCTTCTCACTTATTTGCGAAGTCTTTAGATCAGGTGACATTTCAGCCTTTACAACTGCCTATAGTCAGTAATGTGACAGGGGACATCACCACAGATGAAAAACAACTCCCTCATCTTTTAACCCAACAAATGTATCAAGCCGTTCAGTGGGAAAAAACGATGGAGACTTGCTTTAAAACTGGGGTAACTCATGTGATTGAAGTGGGACCAGGCAAAGTATTAAGTCAATTTGTCAGACAAACCAACCGAGAAATAAAAGTATTACAGGTGGAGAATCTTGCTTCTTTTGAAAAAACAATCGAAGAGCTTCAAGCTTCTCAATTAAAGGAGACACATTATGTGGGAAAATAAAACAGTGATAGTAACAGGGAGTACCAAAGGAATTGGCAGAGGGATTGCTGAGGCCTTTGCTAAAGCTGGGGCTAATCTTGTGTTAAATGGTAGACAAAATGAAGCGCCAGACTTGTTAGCAAGTTTTGCTGCTTATAAGGGACAAGTTATCTACGTTCCAGGAAATGTTCAACATTTAGAAGATGCTAAAAGAATTATCAAAGAAGGAATGAACGCATTTGGTCAAATTGATGTACTAGTAAATAATGCTGGTATTACCCAAGATACTTTGTTACTTAGAATGAAAGAAGAGCAATTTGAACAAGTGATTGATGTGAATTTAACTGGTAGTTTTCGCATGATTCAACAAGTGACACCAATTTTAATGAAACAACGTTTTGGCACGATTATTAATATAGCTAGTGTGATTGGGGAAGTTGGTAATGTGGGACAAGCTAACTATGCTGCTAGTAAAGCAGGCATGATTGGGTTAACCAAATCAGTTGCTAAAGAGTTAGCCTCACGCCAAATTACTTGTAATGCTATTGCACCAGGTTTTATTGAAACAGATATGACAGAAGCAATGAATGACAGAATGAAAGAAACCATACAAGACCAAATTCCTTTAAAACGATTAGGAAGTCCAGAAGATGTAGCGAAAGTGGCTTTATTTTTAGCAGAACATCGGTATATAACTGGGCAAGTAATCAATGTAGATGGCGGTATGGTGATGCAAGGTTAGGGAGGTCAATATGAAACGTGTAGTGATTACAGGTGTAGGAGCGATTACGCCTTTAGGAAATACAGCCCATGAATTTATGGCTAATGTGTTAAAAGGTCAAGTTGGTATTCAACCGATTGAAAAATTTGATGCCACAGATACAGGAGTAACAGTTGCAGCAGAAGTTAGAGATTTTGATCCGACATTATATATGGATAAAAAAGAAACGAAACGGATGGATTTATTTTCTGTTTATGGAGTAGCTGCAGCGAAGCAAGCATTTTTTGACAGTCAATTAAATCTTGAGCAACTGGATGTTCACCGCTTTGGCGTGATGGTTAGTTCAGGAATAGGTGGCATGACCACTATTCAAGATCAAGTTATTAGAATGCATGATAAAGGACCTAAACGAGTGGCACCATTTTTTGTTCCTATGGCGATTGGGAACATGGCTGCAGGCAATATTGCCATTCATGTGGGAGCTAAGGGAGTGTGTAGTTCAGTAGTGACAGCTTGTGCTTCAAGTACTAACGCTATTGGAGATGCTTTTAGACAAATTAAACATGGTTACCAAGATGTGATGTTAGCAGGAGGAGCAGAGGCAACTATTTGTGAGATTGGCATAGCAGGCTTTGCTGCTTTAACTGCTTTAACAAAAGAAACAGATCCTAAAATTGCTTCTCGTCCTTTTGATCAAAATCGTAGTGGTTTTGTTATGGGAGAAGGCGCAGGGGTGTTAGTTTTAGAAGAGTTAGAGCATGCGTTAAATCGCGGAGCTAACATTTACGGTGAAGTGGTAGGATACGGGTCAAACTGTGATAGTTATCATATTACCAGCCCAAATCCAAATGGACACGGAGCAGGTCGTTGTATGGAACTGGCTATGGCAGAGGCAGGTATTACGCCAGAAGAAGTGGATTATGTGAATGCTCATGGAACTAGTACTCCAACCAATGACGGAGCAGAGACCACAGCAATTAAATACGCTTTAAAAGAAGAAGCTTATCACACTAGTATTTCAAGCACCAAAAGTATGACGGGACATTTGTTAGGAGCTGCAGGCGTTGTAGAAGCATTGGCGTGCGTTGCCGCAATTCAACATGACTATATTCCACCAACAATGGGACTTGAAACACCTAGTGAAGATTGTGATTTAGATTATACACCAAAACAGGGAAAAAGTAAGCCAGTACGCTATGCGTTAAGTAATTCTCTTGGTTTTGGGGGACATAATGCAGTGATTTGTTTGAAAAAATGGGAAGGAGCTGAAAAGGAATGAACATAGAAGAAGTCAAAGAATTGCTTCAATTAGTTGATGAATCAGATGTTCAGTACTTTCAGTGGCAAGAAGATACTAGTTCTTTAATTTTAAGCAAACAGTCGCAAAATGAAACAAGGGAACAGGGTTCTTTACCAGAAAAAGAAAAAACAGCAGTTAATTTAAGTCAACCGAAAAAGGTTCAGACTAAACCTGCTGAAGAAGTGACTGCACCGATTACCAAAGAAGTGGTAGGAGAAGTGATTACCTCTCCTCTTGTAGGAGTCGTTTATTTAAGTAGCTCTCCGGAAGCTCCTCCTTATCAAAAAATAGGGAGTCACGTTTCTAAAGGAGACGTGCTATGTATTGTAGAAGCAATGAAAGTGATGAATGAAATACCTAGCACAGTGGCTGGGGATATTTTAGAAATATATGTAAAAAATGAAGAAGTAGTGGAATACGGACAACCTTTGTTCCGTATTGGCTAGGAGGAAAATCATGCAATTAAATGTACAAGAAATTATGGAAATTATTCCCAATCGTTATCCTATTATGATGGTAGACAAAGTAATTGAGTTAATCCCAGGAAAACGAGTGGTCGCAATAAAAAATGTTACTTATAATGAACATTTCTTCCCTGGACATTTTCCAGGGGAACCAGTGATGCCAGGAGTGTTAATTTTAGAAGCTTTAGCTCAAACTGGTTCTATTCCTTTACTGAAAACAGAAGAGTTTGAAGGGAAAACAGGTTACTTAGGCGGCATTGACAAAGTGAAGTTCCGTCAAAAAGTCGTACCTGGAGATGTATTAAGAATGGAAATGGACATTATTAAACAAAAGAAAAATATTGGGGTTGGAAAAGCTGTCGCCTATGTAGAAGATAAAAAAGTATGCGAGGCATTAATGACCTTTATTATTGGGGCATAGGAGCTGATTAGAGTGTTTCAAAAAGTATTGATTGCTAATCGGGGAGAAATTGCTGTTAGAATTATTCGTGCCTGTCAGGAATTAGGCATTGAAACAGTTGCGGTTTATTCACAAGCAGATAAAGAAGCGTTACATGTACTGTTAGCTGACGAAGCTTACTGTATTGGACCTGCTAAAACAACTGAATCCTATTTAAATATGCAACAATTATTAAGTGTGGCTATGGTATCAGGAGCCCAGGGTATTCATCCTGGGTTTGGTTTTTTATCTGAAAATGCTCAGTTTGCTGAAATGTGTGAAGAATGTGGGTTGATTTTTATAGGACCTACTAGTCAAACCATTCGAGATCTAGGAGATAAAGTTGCAGCTAGACAAATCATGATTCAGCATAATGTACCGGTAATTCCAGGTAGTGATCAGGGAATTTACACCTTAGAAGAAGCCCAAAAAATAGCGAGAGAAATTGATTTTCCTATTATGTTAAAGGCAGCTTCTGGTGGTGGCGGTAAAGGGATTAGACGTTTAAATAATTTAGCTGAATTGACAGAGCAATTTAACTCAGCCCAGAAAGAATCTTTGGCAGCTTTTGGTGATACCACCATGTATATCGAAAAAATTATTGACCCAGCGAAGCATATTGAAGTCCAAATATTAGGGGATCAATTAGGCCATGTGATTCATTTAGGTGAACGAGATTGTTCTTTACAGCGCAACAACCAAAAAGTCATGGAAGAAACGCCTTCCCCTACGTTGGATGAAAAAACTCGGTCAGCTATTTGTCAAACAGCGTTGACAGCAGCTCAGGCTGTGGCGTATCAAAATGCAGGCACAATTGAGTTTTTAATGGATGAGTCAGGGGAGTTTTATTTTATGGAGATGAATACCCGTATTCAAGTGGAGCATCCCATTACTGAAATGGTGACAGGAGTAGATATTGTCAAAGAACAGCTTCAAATAGCTTATGGGTATCCTTTAAGTTACCAACAAGAAGATATAAATATCACTGGTCATAGTATCGAGTGTCGGCTTAATGCAGAAAATCCTGCTCAACAATTTGCCCCTTGTCCAGGAAAAATCAACCAGTTAATGTTGCCAAGTGGTGGATTAGGCTTGCGAGTCGATAGCGGCATGTATGAAGGGTATCAAATTCCGCCTTTTTACGACTCTATGATTGCCAAAGTGATTGTGCATGGTAGAGATCGGTCGGAAGCTTTGAATAAAATGCAACGAGCATTGGCAGAGTTTTCCGTAGAGGGAATTGAAACCAACCAAGAGTTTCAATTTGATTTAGTGAGTCATCCAGATGTAGTGGCAGGAAATTATAATACTCGGTTTATTCAAGAAGTTTTTTTAAGTGAGTGGCTGAGTGAATCAAAGTAGGTGAATAAATCTATGGGTTTTTTTAAGAAACGTAAAAAGAGACAATATATAACTATTACGCCTAAAAAGGAGCGGTCTTTACCTCCTACCTATGTTCAGCCTAATGTTCCAGATGATATGTGGCAAAAATGTCCAAAATGCCAAAAGATTATTTATCAAAAAGATTTAGGGCAGGAAAAAATATGTCCAAGTTGTCACTATTGTTTTCGGTTAACAGCTATGGAAAGGTTGGCTTTACTGGTAGACTTAGATAAGTTTACACATTGGGATGAAGATTTGGCGATACAAAATCCACTAGATTTTCCTCAATACGAAGAAAAAGTGAGACAAACCCAAGAAAAAACTGGGCTCCATGAAGCCGTCGTAACAGGGCAAGGCTACTTAGGGGAGTACCCTGTGGTGATTGGTGTAATGGATAGTCGCTTTATCATGGGAAGTATGGGAAGAGTAGTTGGAGAAAAAATAACGCGAGCTTTTGAAAGAGCTACTGAAGCAGGTTTACCAGTTGTGTTATTTACCGCTTCAGGAGGAGCTAGAATGCAAGAAGGAATTTTTTCTTTAATGCAGATGGCTAAAATTTCTTTTGCTCTACAACGCCACCACGAAGCAGGCTTGTTGTATATATCTGTTTTAACAGATCCAACAACAGGAGGGGTAACAGCTAGTTTTGGTATGGACGGAGATATTATCTTAGCTGAACCTGAAGCGATGATTGGTTTTGCTGGCAGAAGGGTGATTGAACAAACGATCAAACAAAAGTTACCTGATGAGTTTCAGCGGGCAGAATTTTTACTGGAAAAAGGTTTTGTAGATAAAGTGGTTCCTCGGCGTGAATTACCTTTATTATTAGCTAAATTAATTGCCTTACACCAACCTTATCTTTCTAAAGAGAAAAAGGAGGAAACGAATGACTGAGACACTTTCTGCTCAAGAGATTGTTGCGCTAGCAAGACACCCTCAGCGAGTGACACCTCTTGAATATTTAGAAACATTGTTTGATGAGTTTATTGAATGTCACGGAGATAGATACTACGGAGATGATCAAGCAGTTGTAGGAGGGATTGGTTTTTTTCAGGGACAGCCTGTGACCGTTATTGCCATTCAAAAAGGGCGCAATTTAGAAGAAAATATCACGCGCAATTTTGGTTGTCCCCATCCAGAAGGTTACCGAAAAGCTTTACGCCTAATGAAACAAGCGGAAAAATTTCACCGACCAGTCATTCTTTTTGTCAATACCCCTGGTGCTTTTTGCGGAATTGAAGCAGAAGAACGAGGCGAGGGAGAAGCAATTGCTAGAAATTTAAGAGAAATGAGTCAGTTAAAAACCCCTATTATTTCTATTTTTACAGGGGAAGGTGGAAGTGGGGGAGCTTTGGCTTTAGGTGTTGCTGATAGAGTTTGGATGTTAGAGTATAGCATTTACTCCATTTTATCTCCAGAAGGATTTGCTTCTATTTTGTGGAAAGATAGCACAAGAGCAGGAGAAGCTGCTGAGGTAATGAAATTGACTGCTAAAGAATTAGCTAAGTTTCAGATTGTTGAAGAAGTCATTCCAGAAAGTAAAAATGGACGACGGTTAAGCCAATTAGCTATTAATCATCAGCTGACTAGGCTTTTAAAGAAACATTTAAAAGAGTTACAAGAGTTAGATACACAAGACTTACTAAAACAACGTTACGAACGCTTTAGAAAGTTTTAAGCATAAGTAAAACAACCTGTTAAGAAGTGTGAACATTTCTTAACAGGTTGTTTTTATTTTTATTAGGCTGGTAGTTTTTTAGTAATCAAACGAGTGAATAAAAGTAGCAAGATAGATTGACTGCTTAAAACTAACCAGTAAGTATTTGGATGTTTGTAAATGTAGATAGCAGTATTTATGATAGTGGTTATAACGTTATCTGGGAAATTTCCTGCACTACTAATGATTAGAATACCTAACACAATAAAGAAGCCTATAACTGTTAACAAGACTTTTATCGGAGAAAAGCGAATGGACAGACTTGCTAGAAACCAAGCACCTACCATCGTAGTAAAGCATTCTAACCAATGATATAAAGCATTTAATAATAGGTTAATGGACTGATCTGAATGAAAGCTAATGATCTTTGTGTGATCAGAGACTTGAGTAAATTGACTAAAAGCTAAGGGATACAAGTAATTAAATAGTAAGATAGCTAGTAAACTAACACATAAAATCGTTAGTAGATTAGCGACAAATTGGGTTTTTCTGGAAATCTGAAACTGAGCAAAAAGATAATGGTTTTGCATAATCAGGGAAAACATAAATGCCCATAAGATAAAAGTAATACTAGAAGATAAATTTGTTACCATTATAGGTGGCAAAGATAAGTCTTGATAAAAAATAAACTGTAAAACTAAGGGTAGAATAAAGGACAACGTAATGATTCCTATCAAAGTTCCTATTAGAACTTTAAAAAAATAACGGAGATTATAACGTAAAACCGGTTTAAGCTTCATGATAATCTAAGCCTCCTCTAGTAGTGGTTAATTCAATGAAGACACGTTGTAAGTCAATAGGACTTTTTTGAATAGTATCCGGTAAATCTGTTAATTCTTTTGTATCATAAATATAAACGGTGAACTGGTTGCCTATTCGTTCACTGCCAATCACGTGATAATTGGACATAAAGGCTTCGATGTCTTCTTGGTTGCCAGTTAAAGCATAAGAATGAGCTAAAAGATTTTCAACGCTATCGGCTAATTTAATCTGACCTTGGTCTAATAAAATGACTTGATCCATAATTTGAGCTAATTCATCAATTAAATGAGTGGAGATAATGAAGGTTCTTGGTCGTTTAGCGAAAGTAGTAAGCAATTCTTTATAAAAGATTTCTCGGTGATTAGCATCTAATCCTAAAGTCGGTTCATCTAAAAAGATAAAGGAAGCAGGAACACAAAGAGCTAAAATAATATTAAAAATAGTTTGATAGCCTGTAGATAATTTATCGATTCGCGTGTTTACATTTAAATCGAACACACGAATTAAATGTTCGCAAAGTTCTTGATCAAAGTCAGGATAGAATTGATTGGCTAGTCTAATATATTTTTTTACTTTGCCTTTCTCATCTTTTCTCATTAACGTAGTGTGGTTAGCTAAAAATAGTTGTTCTAAGCCGTCATCATCTTCTAAAACCGGTTTGCCATCTAATAAAACTTGTCCTCTATCAGGGGTTAATCTATTATTAATTAAGTTGAATAAGGTACTTTTCCCTGAACCGTTTCGGCCTAATAACCCGTAAATATGAGGGCCTTCTAACACAAAGGAAATATCTTTTAATACTTGTTTCTTTTTAAAGCTTTTGTCAAGGTGACTAATGATAAGTGGATTCATTTGGATACCTACTTTCAATAAGAGTTTGTAAGTCTTTTTTAGAAATATCTAGTTGCCAAGCTTCGTTCACAAAAGTTTGCAGAGTTACTTGGGTAAACTGTTTTTTTCGTTTTGCTAAAATAATGGCACTAGCTTCAGGGGTAACGAACATGCCTAAGCCTCTTTTTTTCTCTAAAATTCCTTCTTGAACCAATAAATTCATTCCTTTTAGCACAGTAGCTGGATTTAGACGATAAGCAGTAGAAATATCAGTAGTTGAGGGAACTTGTGTATTGGCAGGAAAACTTTTTTGTAAAATACCTGCTTCAATTTGAGTCGCAACTTGTTGATACAAAGGCATAGTGCTATCAAAATTAAATTCCAAAGAGATAACCTCCTTTAGATAATTGGTTAATCAGTCATGTAACTAACTGATTATGTGCTATTTATTATAAAAGAGATAAAAGGATCTGTCAATATTTTTAGTTGAATAAAAATGAAGAAAAAAAGGGTCAAATAAGAGAAAAAATGATACAGTAAGAATAACTTAAAACATGTTAGAGAAGTCTTTTAAATAGGAGAAGCAGAGAAGAAAGAGATGAAAGAAATTTGAGAAAATTAGTGGCACAGTGGCAAGAAAGTCGACAAGAACATGAAGGTTGGCTAGAGTGGTTGCTTTACCGAAAATTATCTACAACCAGTAAAGTCTTACTAGGAATAGGGTTGACTATTTTGTGGTTAAAATATGCTTTTAACTTAGTGGTAATGGTTCGCTTTTTTGAGGTAAGTTTGGCAATCGCTATGTTACTAGGAATAGGTTGGGGGATAAAAAAAGGGTATCAGCTGTTAAAGAAAGTGAGTAAAAAAAGAAGCTAGGGAAAAATTCCTAGCTTCTTTTCTATTAAGACAATACTTTACTTAAAAAGTTTTGAGTTCGAGGGTTTTTAGGCTGAGTAAAAATCTCTTCAGGAGTTCCTTGTTCTTGGATAACTCCTTGATCCATAAAGATAACTCGGTCAGCTACTTCTTTAGCAAAGCCCATTTCATGAGTGACGATAGCCATCGTCATACCAGATTCGGCTAAACTTTTCATAACGTCTAAAACTTCGCCAACCATCTCTGGATCCAGTGCAGAAGTAGGTTCGTCAAAAAGCATGACATCTGGATTCATGGCTAAAGCTCTAGCAATTGCTACCCGTTGCTTTTGTCCACCAGATAAACTATTAGGATAAGTTTGGGCTTTTTCTTTTAAGCCAACTCGGTCTAGTAACTCTAAGGCTGTTTTTTCTGCAGCCGCGGAGGTTTCTTTTTTTACTTGAATAGGACTAATAGTCAAGTTTTCTAATACAGTTTTATGAGGGAATAAGTTAAAGTTTTGAAATACCATTCCCATTTTTTGACGTAACAGATTAATATCTGTTTTAGGATCTAATAAATTTTTACCTTCAAATTCAATAACTCCTTCATTGGGTTCTTCTAATAAATTTAAACATCGTAAAAAGGTACTTTTACCACTACCAGAAGGGCCAATGATAACCACTACTTCCCCTTTTTCAATCGTTAAATCAATTCCTTTTAAGACTTCATTTTGACCAAATGATTTATGAATGTTTTGTATATTAATCACTTGTGCTCATTCTCCTTTCAGCTAAACCTAATAAACGTGACAATGTAAATGTTAAGGCAAAGTAAATCAAGGATACAACCACAATTGGTAAGAATGGTTTAAAACTTGCTCCTTGAACCACTCCTGCTTGGAACATTAATTCTGAAACACCAATAACAGATACAACAGATGATTCTTTAATAACTGTGACAAATTCATTCCCTAGGGCAGGTAAAATATTTTTAATGGCTTGAGGTAAGATAATGTGTTGCATAGCTTTTCCGTGATTCATTCCAAGTGAACGAGCTGCTTCGTATTGACCTTTATCTACAGCTTTAATACCAGCTCGAACAATTTCAGCCACATAAGCACCACTGTTTAATGACATAGCAATACAGCCAGCTGCTAGAGCATTAACATTTAGTCCAAGAGTAGCTGTTCCAAAGTAGACTAAGAAAATTTGAACTAATAAAGGAGTTCCTCTAACGTATTCGATATAAATAACTGCAATAGCTTTTAAGACTTTTAATTTAGATAATTTCATAAGAGCAAGTAGAACACCTAAAACAGCGCCAAATAATACACCGATAAAGGCTAGAAAAATAGTATAACCAATTCCTTTAGCATAAAAAGAACCATATTTTTTAAAGAAACTTTCATCTTCAAACATGTAGCCAGAAACTTGTTTGTTATATTTAGTCATTAAATCTTGATCGTTAACTTCTTTAACAATATTGTTAACTTTTGGTAATAAAGCAGTAGCTTCTTTTGGCATGGCAATACAAGAGCCACCAGGTTTGTCATCTTTAAATTTGACATCAGAAACCGCTAAAGCTTTATTTTGATAGACGTAAGCTTCAGCTACTGGCGCTTCCATCACTGCCCCAGCAATTTTTTGAGTTTGTAGTTGCATAATCATATCGGTTACTTTAGGCAAGGAAACAACTGTTGAGCCAGTTAATTCTTTTTTAGCTAAATCTTCTTGAATTGATTGTTTTTGTGCAGCTACTTTTTGACCGGAAAAATCTTCTGTTGTTAAATATTTATCTTGATCTTTTTTCAGTACCACTACTTTTTGATCGATAATTAAGTAAGGGTCAGAAAAGGCTGCTTCTTTTTCCCGTTCAGGAGTAGGTGTCATGGCTGAAATAATCATATCGATTTTTCCTGTTTTCATAGAACCTAATAAAGCATCAAAAGAAAGTTCGCGGATTTCTAATTCAACCCCTAATTCTTTTGCAATTTTTTCAGCAAGTAAAATATCAGAACCTACAACAGTATCCTTCCCTTTGACTTTAGCATGAAATTCATAAGGGGGATAGTCAGCAGTTAAACCAACTACTAATTTTTTCTTCGTTTCAATTTTTTGATAAACTGGGTCTTCTTCTTTAGCTAAAGAAGTCATTGGTAAAAATAAACCGATTGTCATTAAACTTAGACAAAAGATAAAGATCCCTTGAGATATTTTTTTTAACATACGAGATTCGCTCCTTTTTTATTTATAGTGAACACTATACATGTTTATTAATAAATATGCAATAAAAATTCTAAAATTTTTATATTTATACATAAAAATACATAAAGTTGCATAAAATAGCGATTACAAACAGAAAAAATGCATAAAAAAAACACCCAGATACCGCTGGGTGCTAAGGAGATTGTTATTTACTTTGGAGGAGTAAATAATGAAAAGTTTTTTTGTTTGTTAGGGTTGTTTTGTTGGTATGAATAAAATATAGCGTATAAATATGAATAAAATATGAATGAAAAAAATTTATTTTATGAAAAACGCTTCTTATTTAATAAGCTTAGAGCCACTTAATCAGAAAGTAGTCAGAAAAAATAGCAAGAAAAAGCTACTAGATAAATTCATCTAGTAGCTAAAGGAGATTTATTTACCTTGGAGGAGTAAATAATGAAAAGTTTTTTGTTAGGGTTATTATTTGGTATGTCTAAATATTAACGTATAATTATGAAGAAAATATGAAACTAAAAAGATAAGAAATTGAAAATAAGGAGATTGTTTGGTCTAAGCTATTGAAAAGTTCCTGGATATACCATAAAATAGGAACTATCTTATGATAGATGTAAAGTAAGGAGTACTAGTCTTAGTGCTCCTGTTTTTTACGTGAAAGGAGCAGGTATGCTAGCATCATATAAACCAACCTGGCTATTAGAAACTATTTACCAACTAACCCCAGAACAGTTGGCGAAACATCAAATTCATGGTATCCTAACAGATCTGGACAATACATTGATTGCTTGGAATAATCCAGATGGGACAAAAGAGTTACATCAATGGATGACTCAAATGAAAGAAGCAGGGATTCCTGTTATTGTGGTGTCTAACAATAGTAGAAAAAGAGTAGCTCATGCTGTTAAACCATTAGGCTTGCCTTTTGTTTCAAGAGCTATGAAGCCTTTTACCAAAGGCATTAACGAAGGAGTTGCCAAATTAAACTTGCCTAAAGAGCAAGTTGTCATGGTAGGGGATCAATTGATGACAGATATCAAAGCTGCTAACACAGCTGGCGTTCGTTCTATTTATGTGAAGCCCCTAGTTGCTTCTGACGCTTGGAATACTAAAATAAACCGAGCAAGAGAACGAAGAGTTATGAAACAATTAACAAATAAATATTCTGATATAGAATGGAGTCAAGAACTAAAATGACAGAGGAAATACGTTGTATTGGCTGTGGGTCCGTTATTCAAACGGAGCAAAAAGACAGTTTAGGTTATACCCCTATGTCCGCTTTAAA
Source organism: Vagococcus humatus (assembly GCF_003950325.1). Lineage (GTDB taxonomy): Bacteria > Bacillota > Bacilli > Lactobacillales > Vagococcaceae > Vagococcus_C > Vagococcus_C humatus. The sequence continues at coordinate 584,234 of NZ_PXZH01000001.1, read as the reverse complement.
AAAAGGGGAAGAAACAGGAGAGGTTTATTGTCAACGGTGTTTTCGGTTACGTCACTATAATGAGATTCAAGATGTAGCCTTAACGGATGATGATTTTTTACGTTTACTAAATGAAATTGGTACAAAAGATGCCTTAATCGTGAATGTAGTGGATATTTTTGATTTTAATGGTAGTTTAATTCCAGGTCTTCACCGATTTGCAGGAAATAATCCGGTTTTATTAGTAGGTAATAAAGTCGATATTTTACCTAAATCTTTAAAACGAGGCAAATTAACCCAATGGATGAAAGAAAGAGCTTATGAAGCTGGTCTTCGTCCCACAGAAGTTGTGTTAACTAGTGCTAAGAAAAACAGTGAAATGATTCAATTACTTGAAACAATTGAAAAACATCGTCAAGGCCGAGATGTGTATGTGGTAGGGGTAACAAATGTTGGAAAATCTACCTTGATTAATGGTATTATTAAAGCAACTGCAGGACTGCAAGATATTATTACAACCTCTCAGTTCCCAGGTACTACTTTAGATAAAATTGAAATACCGTTAGACGATGGCCACTTTTTAATTGACACACCAGGAATTATTCATCGTCATCAAATGGCCCATTATTTAGGGAAAAAAGACTTACGTTTAATTTCGCCTACGAAAGAAATTAAACCAAAAGTTTATCAATTGAATGCAGGTCAAACGCTCTTTTTAGGAGGTTTGGCAAGATTTGATTATATTCGGGGAGAAAATCAAGGACTGATTGCCTATGTCTCCAATGAATTGAATATTCACCGAACTAAATTAATTAATGCAGATGACTTTTACGCTAAACATGTAGGCGGGTTATTACAACCACCTCGTGAAGATGAAGTGTCAGAGTTCCCAGAATTAGTTCGTTATGAATTTTCAGTGAAAGAAAAAACAGATATTGTCTTTGCTGGTTTAGGCTGGATTACGATTACAGAACCTGGTATTGTTGCCGGTTATGCTCCAAAAGGAGTAGAAGTTCTTAAACGGAAAGCATTGATTTAAAAGAAAGAAGGATTATGTTGAAATTAAGAGGAAAACAAACAAGATTTTTAAGAAGTCAGGCTCATCATTTAACCCCTATTTTCCAAGTAGGAAAAGGTGGCGTTAATGAGGCAATGGTAACACAAATTGGAGAAGCCTTAGAGAAAAGAGAATTAATCAAAATCTCTTTACTACAAAATACAGATGAAACAGTGGAAGAAGTGGCGCAAGTATTAGAAGAAGAAACTTACTGTACAGTTGTTCAAACGATTGGGCGAGTGTTGGTTTTATATAAACCTTCTTCTAAAGAAAAATATCAACGTTTATCTAAAGAAGTAAAAGAAATTTAACTAGTTAATGATAAAAACGAAATGTCTTAGGAGGTCTTGACATGAAAAGACAAACTAAAACAGTGACTTCGGCAAGGTTATTAACAGAAACCTTGCCCCTTTATCAAAGTCATCGTAAAAAAGTCGGAATTTTAGGTGGAACTTTTAATCCAGTTCATCATGCTCATTTACTTGTAGCAGATCAGGTGTATCATCAGTTGGCTTTAGATCATATTTATTTAATGCCTAGTTATTTACCTCCCCATGTGGATCATAAGGAGACGATTGCTAGTTCAGACCGTTTGGCTATGCTTAAATTAGCGGTTGAGGCTAATCCGTGTCTAGACATTGAAACTTGTGAGCTTGAAAGACAAGGGAAAAGTTATACATATGACACGATTAAATGGTTAAAGGAACAACATCCTGATACAGATTACTTTTTTATTATTGGCGGAGATATGGTGGAGTATCTACCTAAATGGCACAAAATTGATGAGTTAGTTGACATGGTTCAATTTGTTGGCATTAGACGACCAAATTATTCTCATCAAACAGATTATTCGGTTATCTGGCTAGATGTTCCTGAGTTAGATATTAGCTCTTCAATGATTCGTAAAAAGGTTCAAGAGGGCTGTTCAATTCGTTATCTTTTACCTGAAAATGTGATAGACTATATTTATAAGAAAGGTCTGTATTTAGATGGTAAATGATTATCGAAAGTTAACAACAAAAGAATATGAACAAGAACGAAAACGTCTGTTACCTCTCATTCAAAAAGAGATGAGTGATAAACGATTTAACCATGTTTTACGGGTGGAAGAGATGGCTATTCAGTTAGCCAAAGTTCATGATGTATCACCTGTTCAAGCGAGTTTAGCTGCTCTTATTCATGACTATGCTAAAGAGCGACCAGATGAGGAAATGATCCACTACATTAAGACTCACGGACTAGATCAGTCCTTGATTTCTTTTGGCAATCCAATTTGGCATGGCATTTTAGGGGCTTGTTTAGCAAAAGAAGAGTTGTCTGTGACCGATCCAATGGTACTGCAAGCTGTAAGACTTCATACAACTGGAGCAAAAGAGATGACTGATTTAGATCAAGTCATTTATGTAGCAGATTATGTAGAGTTAGGTCGTCAATTTGAAGGAGTAGAAGAAGCTAGAGAATTGGCTTTTAAAGATTTAAAACAAGCAGTGGCTTATGAAACCAAGCACACGTTATTGTATTTAATCCAAAAAGAAGTGAGTATTTATCCAAAAACATTAGAAACCTACAATCAGTGGGTTGTGAAAAAATAGGAGGGAATTACCATAGATAGTAGTGATTTATTAAAAATAGTTGTGAAGGCTGCAGATGATAAACGAGCAGAAGAAATTGTTGCTTTGGATGTTCAAAAAGTTTCCTTGCTAGCAGATTATTTTGTTATCTGTCATGGAAATAGTGAAAAACAAGTTGGCGCCATTGTAGATGAAATTGTAGAACAAGCAGCAATCAACGGGGTACAAGTTTCCCGTGTAGAAGGTAAAGAGTCAGGAAAATGGGTATTGATTGATTTAGGGGATATTGTGGTACATGTTTTCCATAACTCAGAGCGAACATTTTATAATTTGGAAAAACTTTGGTCAGATGCACCGATGGTCAATGTTTCTAGCATGGTAGATTAGACATGATTTATGAAACATTTGCTTTTGTGTATGATGAGGTCATGGATACAGCTTTGTATCAACAATGGTTAGCTTTTTCTAAACGTCATTTACCGGAAAACACCACCCGTCTTTTAGAGTTAGCTTGCGGAACCGGGGCTTTAGCCTGTGAATTCGCAAAAGAACAGTATGAAGTAACAGCCCTTGATTTGTCAGAAGAAATGTTGATGATGGCCAGTAAACGGGCAGCAGAAGAAAATGTTTCGATTCAGTTAGTTCAAGGAGATATGATGGACTTATCTGAAATTGGCACTTATGAAGCTATTACTTGTTTCTCTGATTCTTTATGCTACATGCCAAATAGACAAGCTGTTCAAGAAGTCTTTGATGCGGTTTACCGGACATTAGAACCTGGTGGCACCTTTATTTTTGATGTGCATTCCCTTTATCAAATTCAAGAGGTCTTCCCAGAATATAGCTATCATTATCAAACAGATGATTTTGCCTTTTTATGGGACAGTTATCCTGGAGAAAAAGAGCATAGTATTGAACATTTTCTGACTTTTTTTGTACAAGAAAATGAAGGAGAATTATTGTTTAGTCGCTATGATGAGTTACATAAAGAACGGACTTATTCTCTAGATAATTATACGATGATGCTAGAAAATGCCAATTTTACAGATATTCAAGTCTTTGCTGATTTTACCGATGAAAAACCTACTGAAACAAGTAAACGTTGGTTTTTCGTTTGCCGCAAATAAAGAGAGAAAAGAGTATTAGATTAGCTAATGCTCTTTTTTTGTACAAGCTAGATACTTGTGCAAATTTTCAGTATTTGTTTTATAATGGGTAAGGTGAATTTTCACTGAGTAATTAATTACACAAGAAAGAAGGAGGAATTATGCGAGAAAAACGCACAATGGACGGAAATACAGCCGCTGCTTATATTTCTTATGCTTTTAGCGAGTTGGCTGCTATTTATCCTATTACCCCTAGTTCTACTATGGCAGAATTAGTAGACGAATGGTCAGCTGCTGGTAAGAAAAATATGTTTGGCCAACCAGTTAAAGTAGTTGAAATGCAATCAGAAGCTGGGGCAGCAGGGGTGGTTCATGGTTCATTAAAAACAGGAGCCTTAACAAGTACGTATACAGCTTCTCAAGGGTTATTGTTAATGATTCCTAATATGTACAAAATAGCTGGGGAATTATTACCTGCTGTTTTTCATGTAGCTAGTCGAGCTGTGGCTACTAATGCTTTAAGTATTTTCGGCGATCACGGAGATGTGATGGCTACTAGACAAACAGGATTTGCTATGTTAGCTGAAAGCAACGTGCAAGAAGTCATGGACTTATCTGCGGTGGCACATTTAGCTGCTATTGAGGCAAGTGTTCCCTTTGTTAACTTTTTTGATGGGTTTAGAACGAGTCATGAAATTCAAAAAGTAGAGGTACTAGATTATGAGGAGCTAAAACCTTTAGTCAATCAAGAGAAATTAGCCGAATTTCGTCAAAAAAGTTTAAATCCTAATCATCCTCATGTAAGCGGAGGTAATCAAAATCCTGATATTCATTTTCAGCAAAGAGAAGTTGTCAACGCTTTTTATGATCAAGTACCAGAGATTGTTTCAAGCTATATGGGTAAAATCAATGAACTACGAGGCACCAATTATCAGTTAGTCAATTATTACGGTGCAACTGATGCAACCGAAGTAATTGTTTCAATGGGAAGTGTTGCCCCAGTAGTTGAGCAGACAGTCGATTATTTAAACCAACAAGGGAGAAAAGTAGGCCATATAAATATTCATTTGTATCGCCCTTTCCCAACAGAAGCCTTTTTACATGCCTTACCTGAAACTGTGAAGCATTTAGCTGTTTTAGATAGAACAAAAGAACCAGGAGCTACTGGGGAACCTTTATTATTAGATGTTCAAAGTGCTTTATACGGCTCTAAACTTCAACCAACTATTATTGGTGGACGTTACGGTTTAGGTTCTAAAGATGTTGTACCTAGTCAAATTTTAGCGGTCTATAATGAATTACAACAGCCAAAAGAAGCGATGAAACCACGGTTTACCATTGGTATTTTAGATGATGTTACTCATTTATCTTTACCTATCACCACTGATTTAGACTTAACACCAGCGGATACCTATCAAGCAAAATTTTGGGGATTTGGTTCAGATGGAACAGTTGGTGCCAATAAATCAGCCATTAAAATTATTGGCAACCATACTGATTTGTATGCTCAAGGATATTTTGCCTATGATTCTAAAAAATCTGGTGGCTTAACCCAATCTTTTTTACGATTTGGTAAAGAACCGATTCGTTCTAGTTACTTAATTTCTCAAGCTGACTTTGTTGCTTGTCACAATACCTCTTATGTCAATACCTATGACTTAGGAAAAGATTTAAAACCAGGGGGTATTTTCTTACTTAACACCACTTGGACAAAAGAACAGTTAGAGCAAAATTTACCAAGCAATTTAAAACAAGCTTTGGCTAAAAAGCAATGTGAATTTTATATTATTGACGCTCAAAAGATTGCAGCTCAAGTTGGCTTAAATCGGCGAATTAACACTATTATGGAAACAGCCTTTTTCTATTTGACTAAGATGATGCCAATGGAAACTGTTTATCCATTATTAAAAGCAGAAATCAGCCGAACTTATAGCCGAAAATCACAAAAGGTTGTAGATAAAAACATGGCGGCTGTTGACCAAACTTTAGAACATTTAGAAAAAGTAGAGGTTCCAAGTCATTGGCAAGAGGAAACTCTTCCTGGGATTAAACGGTCAGAAAATATGCCTCAATTTGTTTTTAATATTGTCAAACCGATGGAAAAACAAGAAGGGGATTCATTGACAGTAGGGGATTTAAAAGCAAATAATATGACAGACGGTCGAATGCCGCTGGGAACTGCTGCCTTTGAAAAAAGAGGTATCGCCTTAGAAGTCCCTGAATGGAATGCGGAACGTTGTACTATGTGTAACGAATGTGCCTTTGTCTGTCCTCACGCAGCAATCAGACCTTTTTTAGCAGATGAAGCAGAAATGGCTGAAGCACCAGAAGGCTTTATTGTCCGTGAAATGCGAGGGGCAGATGGTTTAATGTACCGTATTCAAGTGTCAGTTGAAGATTGTACAGGTTGTGGGTTATGTGTGGAAGCTTGTCCAGCTAAAGGAAAGGCTCTTGAGATGAAACCTTACGAGGAGATGCGAGAAGAAGCTGTTAACTGGGCATTCGCTATGACCCTTAAAACAAAAGAAAATCCAGTTAAAAAAGGCTCTGTTAAAGGCTCTCAATTTGAAAAACCTTTATTTGAGTTTTCAGGAGCTTGTTCAGGTTGCGGGGAAACCCCATATATCAAGTTATTAACCCAACTTTACGGGGACCGGTTAATGATGGCAAATGCAACTGGCTGTTCTTCTATTTACGGTGCAGCTGCTCCGACTACCCCATATACTACCAATGAGTTAGGACAAGGTCCTGCTTGGTCTAATTCTTTATTTGAAGATAATGCGGAATATGGTTACGGCATGTACTTAGCCAACAACCAACGACGTGAAAATTTAGCGAAATTAGTAGAAGAAGCAGTTCAGCTACCTATCTCCAGTGAGTTGAAAGATTTATTGACAGATTGGCAAGCTCATATGTGGGAAGGAGAAGGAACTCAGCAACGTAGTCAAAAACTACAAGCAGCTCTTTCTTTAGAAACACCTAATCATGCTTTATTAGCTAAAATATATGAGCAGCGTGATTTGTTTGCTAAACCTAGCCAGTGGATGGTTGGAGGCGATGGTTGGGCTTATGATATCGGCTTTGGCGGAATTGATCATGTGTTAGCTAGTGGAGAAGATGTGAACATTTTAGTAATGGATAACGAAGTTTACTCTAATACAGGGGGTCAAAAATCGAAAGCAACACCAACTTCAGCTGTAGCTAAATTTGCTGCAGAAGGTAAGAGAAGTCGGAAAAAAGATTTAGGGATGATGGCGATGAGTTATGGTCATGTGTATGTGGCACAAATCGCTTCAGGTGCTAATCAAATGCAGACGATTAAAGCCTTTGAAGAAGCAGAAAAATTCCCAGGACCTTCTTTAATTATCGCCTATACTCCTTGTATTGCTCATGGCATTAGTGGCGGACTAACTTTAGAACAAACTAAAAAAGCAGTAGAGTCAGGTTATTGGTCACTTTACCGATACAATCCATTACTAGAGGAAAAAGGAAAAAATCCTATGACTTTAGACTTTAAGAAACCTGACTTTGATCAGATGATTCCTTTCATGCGAAGTGAAAACCGTTTTGCTTCTCTAGAACGGATTGACCCAACTATCTCAGAAGAACTATTTTCAGTAACTGTAGCAGATGCTAAAAATCGTTTCTTCCGTTATGCTAGAATAGCAGGTCAAGAAGAAAAAATTCGGGAAAAATTAGCGAAAGCTGCTGAAAAGAAAAAAGATGCCTAATGAAGGGAAAAGTTAGTTTGTGAAATGAATTAAAAATTAGATTGCATCTAACTTTAATTGGTGTTAAACTTTAGTTACAATTGAATAAATAAATCAGGGGAGGCCGCAAACGGCCTGAGAGTAAACTATGCGTTTAGACCCTTTGAACCTGTCGGTTAGCACCGTCGTAGGGATGATTGAGTAGATATATATACTAAATGTCTAAATAAACGACAGAAGCTAATTAGCTTCTGTCGTTTTTTTGCAAGAAAGGATAAACAGAATGAATAAACGGTTAGTCTATCCACTGATAAGTTTGACCACCCTGTTAGTCAGTTGGGAAGGGTTAGGTCGCTTGTTTTCATTTCCTAATTACATATTGCCAGTGCCCTCTGCCATTGTTGAAGCCTTAGTATCAGATTGGCATACTTTATTTAAGCACAGCTTAGTCACTCTTAAAGAAGGGGTAATAGGGTTAGTGATTGCCAGTATATTGGCGAGTATTTTAGCCATATTAATGGATAGATTTAAAGGTCTTCAGTTAGCAATCTATCCTCATTTAGTTATTTCACAAACTATTCCAATGATGGTATTAGGTCCGTTACTAACAGTATGGTTTGGATTTGGTTTGACCCCTAAAATTTTATTGGTCATATTGATGAGTTTTTTTCCTATGGCCATTGCTTTTTTTAGTGGCTTACAGCAAGTCGATCCGAAATATATTCAGTTGATGAAGCATTACGGCGCATCTACTTGGCAAATTTATCAGTCAGTAAAAATACCTAAGGGCTTACCTGGTTTGTTATCTGGTATGCGAGTAGCTGCGACTTATTGTATAGGAGGTGCCATTGTTGGGGAATGGCTTAGCGCTTCACAAGGATTAGGTTATTATATGATCCGAGTTAAAAATGGTTATTTGATGGATAAAGTATTTGCGGCAATTTTAATCGTTATTTTACTAAGTTTAGGACTAAACTTAGGGGTATATGGATTAGAAAAATTACTTCAAAAGAAAAGGATGATGACAAGTGTTGAAAGCAAAAACTAAAAAAATAACAGGACTGTTATTTTTAATGGTGTTAAGTTTAGTGATGATAGGATGTACAAACCAAGCCAAATCCTCTAAACCTGCCGAAAAGAAAGACCAACCGTTAACTCAGGTTTCCCTTATTTTAGACTATTTACCGAATACTAATCATACCGGTATTTATGTAGCGGAAGAAAAAGGTTACTATCAAGAACAAGGCATCAAGTTAACTATCGTTGAACCAGGAGATGATACAACAAGTATTGGGTTACTAGGGGCAAATAAAGGGGAGTTTGGGTTAAGTTATCAAGAAGATTTGACTTATGCTGCTGCTTCCAAACAACGGATTCCTGTTACAGCAGTTGCCACTGTTTTAGAACATAATACTTCAGGTTTTGTATCTATGAAATCGTCACACATTACCCGCCCTAAAGATTTTGAAGGGAAAGTTTATGCTGGTTGGCAATCTCCTAGTGAAGAAGCGGTACTAAAAGCAGTTATGACAAATGATCAGGCAGATTATCAACAACTTAAATTAGTGGGAAGTTCAGGCAATGCTATGGCAGGGTTAGGTAAAGAGGTGGACATTAAGTGGTTTTTTGAAGGTTGGGATTATACCCAAGCTGTGATGGACGGCTACCAGTTAGATTTTTTACCTTTAAGAAAATTAGACAAACGTCTTGATTACTACACACCGATTATTTTAGCCACAGACAAAGTCATAAAAGAAGATCCTGACTTAGTCCGTCGTTTTTTAAAAGCAACTAAACAAGGCTATCAGTATGCTATCGATCATCCAGAAGAAGGGGCTAATATATTGCATAAAAAAGTACCTGAATACGATTTAGCTTTTCTAAAAAAATCTCAAGCATTTGTGTCTAAACATTATACAGATGATCCAAGTAAATGGGGAGAGATGAAACAAGAAGTTTGGGATAATTACACTGATTTTATGCTAGAAAATCAACTCATTACTAAGAAAATTCCAGCTAAAACCTTGTATACTAACGAATTTTTGTCAGAAGGTAAGTAGTATGAGCCTGTTTATCAATAATGTTAGTTGTTCATACCAAGATAAACCGGTATTAAGTCAGATTAATATGCAAATTGAACCAGGAGAATTTGTTTCGCTAATTGGTCCTAGTGGTTGCGGAAAATCTACGTTGTTAAATATTTTAGCAGGCACTGTGACAAATTATGAAGGAACTATCCAAGTAAATGGTCAAACAGTTACAGGCTATAATCCTTATTTTGCGTATATGCCACAAGAAGATCTATTGTTTAACTGGAAAACGGTAGAAGAAAACATTCAGCTTTACCAGCGGATTCATAAGTTACAAGTGTCTCAGGAAAAATTAGCTCATCATCTTCAAGTTTTTGGGCTATCTAAGGTGGCCAAACAGTTTCCTGATGAGTTGTCTGGAGGGATGAAACAACGGGTTGCTTTACTGAGAACGATGATGGTTGAGCGAGATATTTTGCTGCTAGATGAGCCATTTGGAGCATTAGATGTTATGACAAGACAAGGGTTAAAAGACTGGTTAGCAAGTGTTAGAACCCAATTAGGTAAGACTATTTTATTAGTTACCCATGACATTGACGAAGCTTTATATTTATCTGATAGAATTTTTATTATGGGGGGCTCTCCTACGACCATTACAGAGCAACTAGATTTATCTAACAGACAACCCTCAAGGCAGTGGTTAACCGAACAGGGAGATTTACGCTATACTATTTATCAAAAACTGCAACAAAGGAATTAAAAAGGTGGAATGGATAAAATGAGGACACAACTGATTGATGCTCATTGTCACACAGATAAACAACAGCGCTTAGTCACCTATCTTAAAAAGGAACAGATATTAAGCTGTTTTAATTGTCAAAATAAGGTAGAAGCAGATCAGCTTTTACCTTTAGCCAAACAGACGAAAACGATTTGGCTTAGCGCAGGTATTCATCCCTGGGAGGCTAACCGCTACCAACTAATCGATTTATTGCCTATTTTGGAACAAGTGTCTGTTGTAGGTGAAATTGGTATGGATTCTGTGTGGACAAGTGTCCCCTTATCTCAGCAGCAAAGGATGTTTGAGCAGCAGTTAGCCTATGCTAGTGACAAGGGAAAACCAGTTATTCTACATACGAAAGGCCAAGAAAAAAAGATTAGTCGGCTTATCAAAAAATATCCTAATCGTTATCTTGTTCATTGGTATTCTTCTCTAGAGGGATTAACTGATTTTATTGAGCAAGATTGTTATTTTACGATTGGCCCTTCTTTAAACGTAGATCCTGCAGTGCTTCAAGTAGCTGAACAAGTGCCAATCAACCGGTTATTGTTGGAGTCAGATGGTTTAGCGGCAATGGAGTGGGTATTAGAAACAAAGGTTGACGAACAAGTGTATGAGCATCATCAAATGAGCCAAATGGTAACTTTAGCTAAGATAAAAAAGCTATCCGTAAACCAACTAACCGAACAGTTAAGGGGTAATTTTTTAAGGTTTTTCCCTGGAAATTAATCTAGTTAATGCGACTTAGTTGTGTTTATATGCAACTTGGTTTTATGGTCTATTTCTTCTTTTCAAGTTGTTCTACTATTGAGTAGAAAACAAAAAAGGAGCGAAGAAAGACATGTTACAACAAGAAAAAATATGGCAAGAACTATCTTATGGTTTATATGGCTTTGCAGGGTTAGGGTTAGAATTAGTTATCTTAAAAATAGAAAGCTATCTTTGGCAAGTTGCTCCAGTAAATTGGTCTACTAGAAATCAAGCAATGCACTGGCTATTAGTCAGTCTTGTTTGGTGTTTAGTAGGCTTTTTACTGTTGAAAAAAGTTAGAAAACCTGTTTATTTAAAGATGAATTTTAGACAAATAGTTAGGTTAATAATATGTATGAGCCTCTCTTTTAGGCTAAGTTACACTGTTTGGGGTGGAGTTAAACCTTTAATAGAATGGCGAGCTTTAGGGACAGAATTATTTGTTTACCAACTTATCTATTACTTAGCAGAAAGTTTATTACTAGTAGTTATCTTAATATATGGTCAATCTTTAGGGGAAACCTGTGTAAAAAGAGTTAGTCAATTTCCTTTTGGAGGTGTTTTTTTAGCTTTAACTTGGGGGAGTATTCATATATGCTTAAAAGGAAGTCAGGCAGGTCTTTATTTAGCTATTCAGTGTTTTTTGTATGGATATTGTTATGTGTTAGTCCATAAAAACTTTAGATTAGCTTATTTAGTCGTATCCTTTCTATTTATTTTATAAAGGGGAGTTGTTACCAGATGAAGGTGAATGAGTATCGGGTTTTTACTCAAGAGGAAAGTAGAATAGATCTGTATTATATGGAAAAAAACGAAAAAATTAACGGGTTACTTCGTTATTTATCTAGATGGGACTATCAATTAATCGGCAGAAAAGAACACACCCAAGTTTACTTTCAATTACAGGACGTGTATTACTTTGAATCAGTAGATAAAAAAACATTTGTTTATTTGGAAAAAGAAGTATTACAAGTGGAAATGACCTTGGCTGATATTACGCTTCGTTATGAAGCAGATGGATTTGTAAGAGTAAGCAAAGGAGTGGTGTTAAATCTATACAAATTAGCTTACTTGAAAGCTAGTTTGAATATGAGAGTCATTGCTTATTTAGAAAACGGTGAAAAAGTTTGGATTACTCGGCATTATAAACCAGCATTTCAAGCTAGATTAGAAAAATTAACTAAAAAGGAGACTCAGTCCGATGCAACTAATTAATCGTAAAAATAGTCAGCTTATTTGGTGTGTCTGCTACACAGTGATTTCTTTAGCAGGAGCCTTATTAGAAATAGTCACGCAAAAAACAGTGACTCCTTCTCAAGTGAATTTACTATTAATAGCTAGTTTAAGTGGTTTAGCAGTGGGACTGTTAGCTTTATATGATTGGTTAAGTGAGCGTTTTGAACAGATATCTCCTTTAGGTTTATTTATAATACAATACTTGTTAGCGGTAGCAGTGATTTCATTAGGCATGTGGTTAGCAAGTTTTTGGGTAGAGCTTCATCCTAAAGGTTATTCCCAAGTATTAGTATCTTTTTCTGTTCCTTATGGGATAGGGGTAGTCATTTACGGCACTGCATTAAAAAAAGCAACCTTAAAAGCTAATCAACAGCTTAAAGAACTTCAGCATAAGAGATAATCACTAAAGAGGGTCTAGTATTTTATTACGGACTTTTTATCTCTCTAATGACCTAACTTATGGTAAAATAAGCATAAGGTGGTCGTTAGGGAGGAGATAAACATGAAAGAGAATCTGAAGCTAGATGTTGTGTGGACAATCAGAATATTTTTAAGTTATCTACTAGTGTCTGTAGGGATTGAAGGGTTAAAAAATCAGTTGACTAAAAATCGGTGGCTGCATCATGTATTACCTTCTGGGTTAGTTGTGGCTGCTGTTTTTTTTGTAGGATTTATGTTAATTCGCCCAGCTGTTCAAAGGTTTATTGAAGAAGATAAAGATTAAACATATAAGTAAAGATATTAGAATGAATAGTTCTGAATGTCTTTACTTATTTTTTATCTAAAATTTACTTGAAAGATAAGGAGCTTTGCTATAGTAAAGATGCTTAAAATAAAAAGCTTTACTAAAGGAGAAAAAATCGTGACAATGAAACAGGCAAAGCTTCTGTTAATTTAATTGGGTTGCCACTAGTGACAGGGTTAGTCTTAAACAGATACTTATCAATCAAATCAAATAATCGATTTAAGAACGGATCAAGAGTTGTTTGAACATCCAGATCCTAAGATTAAATCAGTGACCTATAGTGATGTTCCTGTTATGAAAAATTTAGGACAGGGTGCTTTTACTCAAGCTTTTATGGAAAATTTAATGGGTTTAGAAAAGCCAGAAGATTGTTTGATTGAAGCCAACAGAAATTTTGTGACTGAACCTGTTGCTAAAACAGGGTATAAACAATTATTTGATGAGCTGCTTGCTAATGCAAAGGGAGCAACTTTGTGGCATTGTACTACGGGTAAAGACCAAGCTGGCTTTGGTACAGCCTTAGTATTATCTGCATTAGAAGTTCCGAAAGAAACAGTGATGAAAGATTATTTATTGTCTAATACTTTTAGAAAAGAAGCCAACCAGCAAATAATTCAAGCTGTGGCAAAACAGACAGATAATAATCCTTAAGCAGTGAAAACCATTGAAGCGATGATGGAAGTTCGAGAGTCTTATTTAGAGGCAGCTTTTTCAGAGATGTTCCGGTGATATTTCCCCTTAATCATAAACAAAAAAAGGTAGCTAGCTAGCTACCTTTTTTTGATGAAAAGATTAATTATTAGGTGACACTATTTCTTCAAATTCTTCCATGCCTTTGCGTTGCTCAATTCTTCCGTTTGTGTAGACTCTAAATTGTTTCATTCCCTTAGTTAATTCATTTACGTTATCGTTAGTCTGAAAAACAATTCGGTAAAAACTGCCTAATTCGTTTGTTTCTTGTTCTTTATAGTTAATATTTAAACTAATTACTTCTACAGAGGTTGAATGGATATTTGGATCTTCGTATTGCCAGTTATCTTTGTGAGATAAAGCATAATCAGCAGCGTCATTAAAGCTGTCAATCTTGTGACTAGTCTTATCAGATTGTTTTGTTTCAGATGAGTTAGAGCTAGTCTGTCTTGTTTGTTCTACAATTTCAGCAAAACCATTTGTTAGATTGCTGTTTTCTGTTTCTTTAAAGGACAGAAAAGAGGTATTAGAAGAGGTGGTTAAGTCTAAAATCCAGACACTAGGTTGTTCTTTATAAATGACGAAAAAGTAGACATGACTAGTAGCAACTGAATTTTTTTGACTATCAGAATAAACCCCGACTAAGTTATAATCCGGTTGACTTACCCCGTCTTTTGACCAATTCAAGGTAATAGGAGCATCAGCAAACTTTACAGGCACTTTAGGTTCAGAAGTTAAAAGATCATTTGGTAAAGAAGTCCCTAGTAAATAGACTGGCTCTTTAGGTGTGTAACTTTGATAGCTTTGTTCCATTTGCTCTCCCCAGTCTTCCATAAAGTTGGCTAATTCTTCTTGAGCACTTTCTGACCAGTAGACTGGTTTCTTATTCTTTTTAGGTGTAGCTTGCTTATCTGCAGCTTGTTTATTTGTAGTCGAAGTTTTGACTTTTTTTGAACTTACTTCTGGTGAAAAAGTTTCCTTTGGTTTTTGACAACCAGTTAACACGCCTAGTAAAGCTAGGCTTAGACAGATAAGGGGAATAAAGTAGTATTTTTTCAAAGGTTTACCTCCTAAAATCATGTAAGTGATGAACTGCTATTATTATAAGGGATGATTGTCAGAGTTTCAATGGAAGCTGAAGACTTTAAAACTTAATGAAACTAGTAACCATTCATGATAGAATGAATGATAACGCATTCCAAGTAGAAGATGCGAAAGAAATAGGGGGAAAGACAGTTTTGAAAAAAATCGTAGGAAAATTAGCTAATAACTTAGGACTTATTTGGTACTTAGTATCATTGAATTTCTTTATTCAATCTTTTTCTCAAAAAAGTGTATTAGCTTTTACTATTGCTACAACTTTTTATATTTTAGGTAATATGGAGCAGCAAAGTAAGAAAAAACAGAAAAACTAGCCAATTAAAGTTAGTTAAAGCTAAAAAAAGTCACGACAAATTATTCTGTCGTGACTTTTTTAATTCGTTGTATTCCTTTTTGCAGTTAAGCTTGGTTAACGATTATTCCCTTGGCCGTTATTATCACCAGATTGATTGTTTCCTCCAGTATCTGGTTTTTGCCCATCTTCGCCGTCTGGATTTTTAGGCGGCTGATTCTCAGAGTCGGTTTGATTATCTCCTGTATCAACGTCTGGTTGACTTTCTGGAGTATTCGTGTCAGAGGACTCTTTGTTTTCTTCTTCTTTACTTTCTTCTTTAGTAGAAGAGTCAGAAGAAGAATTTTTAGATTCTTTTTCTGATGAAGGAGCAAGCCAACTAGAACTGCTACTAGAAGGATAATCATAGTAATAAGTTGATTTTTTATTTTTTCTAACAGCATCTCGGTGATATAATTGACGGCCGATTTTGACCACGCTTTTTGGCATTTCCCAATCTTCAACAGTGACACCAGGACGTTGAGATAAGTAACTCATTAATTGTTGGTAAATAACCATAGCGTATTGTTGTTGCCAAGTGCTAATGGAGTGGAAGTAATCATCATAACCTGTCCATACAGCTACAACATAGTTAGGAGTGTAACCGACAAAGGTAATGTCTGGTGCTCCGTCTGGATCTCCTTTGATTTTATGTTTTTTATCTTCAGCATAGTTAGAAGTTCCAGTTTTTCCTGCTTGTGGTAGCCAACCAATTTGAGCTTTTGAGCCAGTTCCGTAAGTAATCACATCTTTTAACATATCTGTAATCATATAAGCGGTAGAGGCTTTCATCACTTCTCGACCTGGATCAGAGAATACTTCTTCGGTACCGTCTGGATACACGATTTTATTAACATATTGAGGCTTGTAATATTTACCGCCATTAGCAAAGGGGGCATAGGCAGCCGCCATTTTTAAGGTGGTTAAGTTACCAGAAATACCGTTTGGATAGTACATACCTTCTGGATAGGCAATTCCTAGTTTTTTTAGGAATTTTTTAGATTTATTTAGCCCAACGTCTTCTAATGTTTTAATGGCAGGCACGTTTCTTGAGTCGATTAAGGCATCTCGAATGGTCATATTTCCTTTATAGGCATTGTCATAGTTGTTGACAGCAATCGAAGTATCTGGATAGTTATAAGGACCATCATAGACCATTTCACCAGTAGAATAATTGTTGTATTCAATAGCTGGGGCGTAGTCGGTAATCGGTTTAACAGTGGAACCAAAGTCTCTAGAAGCTGAAACAGCTCGGTTTGTCCCTAATTGAATGTTATCGGCAATTTTTCGGCCACCAATTTGGGCTAAAACTTGTCCGTTATGAGCATCTAACACAGTGACAGCCGCCTGGAAATCATCTCCAGGAAATAGTAGTCGGTTATCATTATTTAAAATGTCATAAAGTTCTTTTTGGGCATCGGGTTCAATATTAGTGTAAATTTCTAAGCCGTCTGAATAAATATCTTTGTCGGTTAATTTTTTCACTTCCGCAATGACTTGTTTAATGTAGTTATCATAGATTTTAGTTTCTTTAGAATTATCTTGTAAAGGTAAAAGATCTTTATCAATTGGTTCTTTTACTGCAGCGTCGTATTCTGCTTGAGAAATTCGGCGATCTTTTTTCATTTCAGATAAGACTAAATCTCGTCTACTTTTAGCTGCTTCTTTATACATGTAAGGGTTATATGAGTTAGGAGCTTGTGGCATACCCGCTAGTAAAGCGGTTTGGGCGATTGATAAGTCTTTTAGACTTTTCCCATAATAAGCTTTCGCCGCAGTTCCCATTCCGTAGTAACCATTAGCCATATAAACTTTATTGATGTAGTAATTTAAAATTAAATCTTTAGAGGCCCGTCTTTCCAGCTGCATAGCCAGCCATGCTTCTTGGGCTTTTCGTTTAATATTTTGATCTTTTGATTTGGTACTGTAGTAAGATAGTTTAATTAACTGTTGGGTTAAGGTACTACCTCCTTGTAAATTGTTTCCCTTTGCATTAGATAAAGCGGCTCCGGCAATTCGAATAGGGTCTACCCCTAAATGTTTATAGAAACGTTTATCCTCAATCGAAGTAATTGCTTCTTTTAAGTGATCAGGTACCTCACTAACTTTTACCGGTTGTCTCTTTTTTTGTCCTACTTCATAAAAAACATTTCCCTCTGGATCTCGCATTCTAGAGGACTGAGTGTCTTCTAGTTTAGAGGCCAAAAGAGGAGGGGCGTCTTTAGCATAGAAGAAGAACAACACTGTTCCAGCTAATAACCCAACAACGCCAAGGGCAACACAAGTTAAAATTAGTTTTTTCAACCAACCCTTTTTTTTCTTTTTCTGACGAGAAGCAGGTGTTTGTTTAGTAGCCATAAGCTGTTTCTCCTTTAGTTTGTCTATTGATCATTGATTACTCTCCTTTAAAATAATATGAATCAATTGCTGATAAATAATGAATACGAGGGGCATAGCCGACGGAAACTTCTAGTCCTATTTCTTCTAATTCTTTTAATGGAATAGATTTGCGAGTATCCGCTTGGCAGTCCCAATAATGACAAAGATGTTTGGCATCTAGAAAAAAACAACGATGAAGACTAGCAAACCACAATAGCACAAAAACAAGCCCCCTTTGTGCTAAACAATTTTTCATGTGAACAATTTGATGCTCATGAAAATTCTTTAGTGGAAACGAGGTTTTATTTTTAGTTTCTTTTGCTTCAAAATCCAAGTAGTGCCCTCTATAAACGCCGTTGTAGTCAGTGGTGGAAGCTTCCCTAAAATAAGCTTCTTTAATCACTGCAGCACTGCGTTTTGGGTAGTCAACTTGGACAATTTGAATCGGTGTCGGTTTTTTATGAACAACTGCTACTCCTTTTTTTAAATAGTAGTCGTTGCTTAAATTTAAGGCATGCTCAAAAGTCATCCCTCGGTTAGAAAAGCTAGCTAAACGTTGATTAGAAGTGGCTTGCTTTTTAGCCGATTTACCTCCATGATAAGTAGTAGAGGGTTTTCCGTTAGGATAGTTAAATTTCATATTTCACACTCCCATAAGACTGATTATAACAAAAATTAAAAAGGAATGGAAAGAGAATAAATGCAAATACCAAAACGTCTTTTTGTCTCTGGTTATCGTAACTTTGAACTAGGAATTTTTCAAGACAATGATAAAAAAATTAAGATAATTAAAGCTATCTTAAGAAATAAATTAATAGAATACTTAGAACAAGGGCTAGAGTGGGTCATTATTGGAGGAAATTTAGGGATTGAATTTTGGAGTTTCGAAACAGTTCTAGAGCTAAAAGAGGAGTATCCTTCACTAAAAGTCTCAGTTATTTTCCCTTTTGAAACATTTGGAGAACAATGGAAGGAAAACAATCAATTAAAATTACTAGCAATGAAAGAAATGGCCGATTATGTAGACGCTACGAGCCATCATCCTTATCAAAACCCAGGACAATTTAAAAGTCACACCCAATTTCTTTTAACCCATACTGACGGAGCTTTGTTAGTTTATGATGAAGCTTATCCTGGAAAGACCGGTTATTTTTTAACCAGTGTTAAAAAGTGGCAAGAGCAGGCGCCTTATTTTTTAGAACTGTTAACCATGGATGACTTAAATAATTATCTTGAAAATTTGTAAAACCTGTTTGCTTTTCCTAAGAGTTTCGGCTAAAATAAAGAATGATTATCAGAATATGTGTATGGGCAGATGAAAATAAGAGGTGTCTACATGTCAAACTTTAACTATACAGCAAAAGATATTTTACAAAAAGAATTTCCATCTAAACTACGTGGTTACGATCAAGTAGAAGTGGATAAATTTTTAGATGGTGTGATTAAAGATTATGAAACTTATAACCGTGAAATTTTAGCATTAAAAGAAGAAAATCGTCGTTTAATTAGCAAGGTGGATCAATTAGCTAAAAGTCAAGCTACCTTGTCTCGTGTTAAACAAGAACAACCAAAAAATACTGCTGTCACAAATTTTGATATTTTAAAACGTTTGTCTAATTTAGAAAAACATGTTTTTGGCAGTAAGATTAATGGAAATATGACTCAATCCAATTCATCTTCTGCAGATCGTTCTTTTTCAGTGAATGGAACAGATGATGAATTAGATAAGACAAAACTGTTTTAATCGTGTATAATAAGATAGTCAGTGTAGTTTTCGGGTAATTGCGGCCTAGCTCATCTAGGCTGAGGAAAGTCCATGCTCGCACAAGCTGCGATGCTTGTAGTGTTCGTGCTTAATGAAATCATAAGTTAAGGGACTCTTATTAGAGTTACGGCAGAAAAAAAAGCTAAGGTCTTTTGGCTAAGCTTGAGTATTCTTGAAAGTGCCACAGTGACGAAGTGGTTTTAGAAATAAAACCAGTGGAACGGGTAAACCCCTCGAGCGAGCAACCCAAACAATGGTAGGGGCACTTTTTTCTCGGAATTGAACGAAGAAAAGAGGCAGAAATTAATCTGTAGACAGATAATTACCGTTGATATTTTGTCCCTGGAAAATATCAATACAGAACATGGCTTATAGAAAACTACACAACAGGTTATTACCTTCCGTTTGTAAATGATGGAAGGCTTTTTTTACGACTTTTACAAAAAATTAAGAAAAAATTCCCTTTAAAGGATTGATGAAAATGAAACAATACAAATTAATAGCAACAGCAGCTAGTGGAATTGAAGCGCTAGTTGGCCGAGAATTAAGAGATTTAGGTATTGAGTGTGAAGTAGAAAATGGTCGGGCTATTTTTTATGGCGATATGGAAACTATTGCTAAGGCTAGTCTTTGGTTAAGAACCGCTGACCGCATTAAAATTGTGGTAGGCGAATTTAAAGCGACCACCTTTGAAGAATTGTTTGAAAAAACTAAGGCGATTCCTTGGGAAGACTTTTTACCAATGGACGCTGAATTTCCTGTATCAGGCAAATCAATTAAATCCACTTTATTTAGTGTGTCAGATTGTCAAGCCATTACTAAAAAAGCCATTGTTAACCGACTAAGTGATGTGTATCACCGGTATGGCCGTTTACCAGAAACAGGGGCTCTTTATCCTTTAGAAGTAGCCTTATTAAAAGATAAAGTGACGATCACTTTAGACACAACTGGTCCTAGTTTATTTAAACGAGGATACCGAATTGATAAAGGTGGGGCTCCTTTAAAAGAAAACATGGCTGCAGCTTTAGTGATGTTGACTAATTGGCGTAAAGACCGTCCTTTTTATGATCCAGTATGTGGTTCTGGTACTATTTGTATTGAAGCAGCTTTAATTGGTCATAATATTGCCCCTGGTTTTAACCGAGATTTTTTATGTGAATCTTGGACTAATGTGGATACTAGTGTGTTTGATAAAGTTCGAACAGAAGCAGATGAACAAGCAGATTATGATATTGAATTAGATATTATGGGAACAGATATTGATGGTCGCATGATTGAAATTGCTAAAAAGAATGCGGAAGAAATTGGTTTAGGGGACTCCATTACCTTTAAACAAATGCAGCTGAAAGATTTTACGACGACTAAAGAGTACGGGGTTATCGTAGCTAACCCACCTTACGGAGAACGTTTAGGGGAAGAACAAAGTGTTAGAGAACTGTATAAA
The DNA here is from genome assembly GCF_003950325.1 of Vagococcus humatus. GTDB lineage: Bacteria > Bacillota > Bacilli > Lactobacillales > Vagococcaceae > Vagococcus_C > Vagococcus_C humatus. Next base: position 563,559 of record NZ_PXZH01000001.1, on the reverse strand, counting down.
GAAATGGGAGATGTTTACCGTCCATTAGATACATGGAGTAAATATATTTTAACCAGTGATTTAGAGTTTGAAAACTTTTACTGTCAACGTGCTACTAAAAAACGCAAATTATATAACGGGGCTATTCGGACAGATTTATTCCAATATTGGGGTAAACGTCCACCTCGTCAACCAAAAACTGAAGCTTAATTAGATTAGTTAGCACCAACGTTTAGAAACGTTGGTGCTTTTTTATCTGTATGAACAAGCAAAATCACCAAGTTTTTTCACTAATTATTCTAGACAGTAGGGGATTAAATGTTATACTTTAGTTGGAAAAGTTATTAACCTATCAAGGATATGTATAGATTAGTTCTAGGCAAGGCTTTAATTGAATGTCATGTAGATTGTGTGACAGATGCTACTTGTTTGAAAGATGTGTTATTTATCAATAAGATAGTCTTTTTCTTGTCTAAACGTCCTTGTTTATAAGTTGAAACAAGCTAGTTATAGAGAGAAAGAGGCTTTTTAGATGGAACAAGAAAAAAGAGGGATTTTATTAGCCAATATTGGAACACCTGAACAACCAGAACCTAAAGCGGTGAAAGCTTATTTAAAACGATTTTTAGGCGATAAACGAGTGATTGACCTTCCTAGATATCAATGGCTGCCTATTTTACATGGGATTATTTTACAGACAAGACCAAAAAAGTCGGCTGCTTTGTATCAAAAAATTTGGCGAAAAGAGGGATCCCCTCTGTTAATTTATACCCAAGAGCAGGCTAGATTACTAGCTAAAAAATTTCCCAATGAACAGGTTTTATTTGGCATGGCTTATAGTCAGCCAGAAATAAAAGAAGCATTATTAGCTTTTCACAAACAAAAGATAACAGATGTGACTATTTTACCGTTATATCCCCAGTATTCTACAACGACGACTGCTGCTATTTTTGATGAAGTTTTTCGGTTTTATTTATCTCAGGAAGATATCCCAACTCTTCATTTAATCAAAGATTTTGCAGAAGATGCTAGCTATTGTCAGTTAATAGCTAAATATATTACAGACAGTCTAAAGGTTTATCAACCAGATTTATTGCTGTTTTCTTATCACGGTATTCCAGTTAGTTATGTGACTAAAGGCGATCCTTACCAAGAGCAATGTGAAAAAACAACCGCTAAGATTATGTCTTACTGTGAAACGACAGTTAACCATCAACTAGTTTATCAGTCGAAGTTTGGTCAGGCAGAGTGGTTAACCCCTTCTTTAGAGACACGGTTAAAAGAGTTACCTAGTGAAGGTGTCAAAAAGGTTTTAATAGTCACACCAGGATTTGTTTCTGATTGTGTGGAAACGCTAGAAGAAATTGAGGAAGAAAATTACCATTATTTTAAAGAAGCAGGGGGAGAAGAGTTTCATTATATTCACCCAGTCAACGGAGACCCTGACTTTATTGAGTGTTTAGCGGCTATTATAGAAAATAAACGAGGCAAATAAGTTAAGTAAACAAATAGAAAGGGAGGAGTCAAATGGAAAACACCTCTTTATTATTAGAAACATGTGCTGTAGTCGGTCAAGTGATGCTAGAAAATGGAGCAGAGATGTACCGAGTGGAGGACACTATGAACCGGATTGCAGGAGAAACTGGGTCTGTAGGTGTTAGTTTTGTTACTCCTACCATTGTTATGATTGGTTTAGAAGAAACAGAACACGTCAAAATGAAAAGAGTAACAGATAGAACCACTAATTTATCCGTTGTTCAATTAGTTAATACTTATTCAAGAGAATACACAGAAGGAAAAATTAACTTAGGGCAACTTTTAAAAAAAGTTAAAGAAGTGAATCAACATAAGATGACGCTATCTACTTGGCTGAAAATTTTGATAGCCGCAGTAGTCAGTGGCAGTTTAATGATTGTTTTAGGTGGAGCTTGGTCAGATTTTTTTGTTACCTGTTTTATCGGAGGCGTTGGTTATAGTGTTTATTTACTTAGCCAGCGGTTTTTACGATTAAAATATTTTGATGAATTTATTGCCGCTTTTTGTATTGGGCTTTTGACTTTATTTTTTGCTAAAATCGGGATTGGCCATACCACCGATCATATGATTATTGGGAGCATCATGCCTTATGTCCCAGGTTTAGCTTTAACTAACTCTATTCGAGATCTGCAGCAAGGACATTTGCTGTCTGGTATTTCAAGAGGGGTGGAAGTTATTATTATTGCGGCGATGTTGGCTATTGGGATTGCAGTAGCCTTTCGGTTGGCACTGTAGAAGGGAGAAAAAAGATGATTTTATTAAAATTGTTAGAACAAAGTTTCTTAGGTTTCATCTCTTCTGCTGGTTTTTCTATCTTACTATTAGTTCCCATTAAACTGGCTCCTTACGCAGGGGTTAGCGGTATGGTAGGTTGGGTGGTTTATTTTGTCAGCACGAAGTTAGGGCTTGGGGTTTATTTTAGTAACTTATTAGCCGCTTTTTTTATTGAAGCAATTAGTATGTATTATGCTCGGCATAAAAAATGTCCAGCTACTTTATTTAATATTCCAGGGATTGTGCCTTTAGTTCCTGGAGCAGCGACCTATTATATGACTTATCATTTAGTGATGGGATCTTATTTAAAAGGTATGTATTTTATGATTCGGGCTGGAGGTATTGCAGTAGCCATTGCGGCAGGTCTTATTTTATATGATGCCTGCCACCGGTTTTATTTTAGGCTTCGTGCAAAAAAGCTATAGATTTAGCTAATTTTTCTTGATTAGAACAATTTTTCGCTTGTTGTAGTCCTTGTTTAGCTAGACTATCTGCCCCTTTATTTTGTTTTTCAGGAATCCATTGAAATAAAATTAAAGGGAAAAAATCAGTATGAGCTTGAATAAAGTTTAAATAAGGTTTAAACTTTGGCTTTTTTGTCTGATTTTGTTGGATTATTTGCATGGCTGTTTTACTATCAGAATGTAGGATAATGGTTTGATTTGTGTCATTATTTTTAATAAGATAATGAAGAGCGTAGCAAATAGCCACCCATTCCGCTTCGTGATTATCCATATCTGGTAGTGGCAGATTAATTTGCTGGTGGATATTTTCTCCTGTAATTAAAAGACCGAGGCCGCTTGGACCTGGATTACCAGCAGAAGCTCCGTCAGTATAAACATTTAACATAAGTAACACTTCCTAACATGTCTTTATTTTGTTTAGAATCTAAATGTGATAGTATGGAGAACATGGAATAGAACAGTAGAGTTGAGGTAAGGTATGAAGACAAAAACAGATAGATACCCTAAACAGTTAGCTAAAGTAAAGTACCCTTGTCAGCCAGAACTGGCGACTAGTGTGATTTATTGGTCTTTGACCTTTGGCATTTTCTTTTTAAGCTTGATTGCATTATTAGAAGAAACACATCTTAATCTAGTAACCATTTGTTTGTTTGGCGTTTTTCTTTTTTTTGTTTATCTAGGACGAAAGCGTCATGTTGTTTTAACTGAGACAACGGTAGAAATAAACACTAGTTTGAAGCAAAATAATCAGGTGATTCAGCTGGCTGATATTCAGCAAGTTTCCATTGGAAAGTATGGACTAACTTTGAAGTTTTCTACAAATGATTCTCTTGATTGTCTTAGTTTATTAATGAGACTTAAAACAAAGAAAGAGTTTTTACACCAGTTAATAGAAATAAAAGCTTTTACTGGTCAAATAACTCCTTCTGTTGATCAAGATATTTAAAAACAGGTTGGCAAATTGCCAACCTGTTTTTTTATTTACTAGTTGTGATTGTTTCCACGTTGGTTGCTTGAGGGCCTCTAGGACCTTCCATAATGTCAAATGTAACAGAATCATTGGTCTGAAGAGTTTTGAAGCCTTCTCCTATAATTCCTGTAAAATGAACAAAGACATCTTCATCTTGACCATAAGTGATAAAACCGTAGCCTTTTTTTGCATCAAACCATTTAACGACACCTTGAATCATTTGACATTCCTCCATTGTTTACTGACCTATCAGTTGTATTATATGAATTATCTGGCTAAAAAGCAATGAATCCACTTATATTTATTAAAAAAAAATAGGTCTAACTGACTAAAATTTTCTATAATGTTAACAAAATATAAAAATTTCGCAAAATTAAATCAAAATAATGTATTAATTAAGAGAGGTTAGTTATACTGAAATTTATAAGGAAGTAAGGGAATAAGGAGTGACAGAGATGCGTGCTATTTCTACCTTTGTTTATCAAATTGGTTATTTTATAGGAAAGATGTGTATCTGTCTTCCGATTAAGATAGTTAAACATGTGTATGGGGTATTGCCTAAACATAAAACAGTTAAATAAATGCCCCTAGTTATTTTGCCAAGTAGATGGAAGTTTTTTGAATTCTATTTGGCTTTTTTAGGTATTTCTTGTTATTATAGGTACGTGTTGAATTTTTACATTTTATTAAGAGATAAGAAAAGGTGATTGAAATGAAAATCGGACTAAAAAGAAAGACCAGTTTTTTAGGAAATGATAAATTACTAAAACTGATAAAAAATGGGCAAGAATATACAACTTTAGCTCATAATGAACACAAAGAACTAGAAGTAAAAGAAGAATCAATGACATTATCTGCTCAATTAGGTTTTTTGAAAAGTGAAGACCATACATTTTCAAAAGAAGATGATGGCAAAGAATACACAGTGAAGGTGAATCCTAATATTTTGAGAATGTATGTGACTTTCTTTACATTTATTTTTATTTTTCCTTTACTCTTTAAATCTTGGGTCTTAGGTGTAGTTATTTTATTAGCTTATATTGCGTTTGTAGGAGTCATGTCTCGTAAATTCTATACAATCGAGGAGTTAGCTAGTGGGGAAGAACGCTGAGGATTTTTTAGCCTGCTTTAACCGAATTGATAAATGGATGCAAAGTCAACTGCAAAATCCTAATAATATGGGATTTAGTGAAATGACTAGACGTTTGGCTAGGCAAAGTCATTTACAAGTTCATGTTTATGAAAATGATTTGCTTCAAATTGCTCAGTTAAGAAACGCTATTGTTCATGACCGGATTGCGACAGATTTTGTAATTGCCGAACCAAATGAATGGGTCATTAACCGATTAAAAGAAATTGAAACCCAGCTACTTGAACCTGAACGGGTCATTCCTGTGTTTAAAAAATATGTGACTGGATTCGAGAAAACGACTTCGTTAACAGATATTTTAAGAATCGTTAATTCTAAACGTTACTCTCAGTTTCCTATTTACGATAGAGGAAAATTTTTAGGGTTAATTACGGCACATGGCTTAGGTTTGTGGATGGCTAGTCAATGTCAAGCCAATCAATTAGTTATTGATTTAGCAAACAAAACAGCAGAGGACGTACTGAAAACCGATAGACGACGACATAACTATCAGTTTGTTTCTAGTGACACCTATATTTATCAAGTGGCACATATTTTTATGGAAAAACCAACTGTTGAGACAGTGTTTATTACTAAAGATGGTCACCCTGATGGCAATTTGATTGGGATCATTCGACCAAAAGATATTATGCTAGGGTATTATAAAGATTGGAGAGCTTTTATTCAATGATTATTTTCTTATTAATAGCAGTTGGATTGGTTGCCTTAGATCAGTGGGTTAAATATTGGATTGTCACTCATTTAGCTTTAGGAGAAACGTTGTTTTCTGACAATTCCTTTCTTGCTTTAACTCATATCCGCAATGAGGGAGCTGCTTGGAGTATTTTAGAAGGCAAAATGTGGTTTTTTACCATCGTAACGATTGTGGTGATCATCGGGATTTTGTATTATTTGTATCAAATGAAACACCAGTACAATTTTTTTACCATAGGCCTGACTTTAATGTTAGCCGGTGCAGTAGGTAATTTTATTGACCGATTACGTCAAGGTTACGTGGTGGATATGTTTGAATTACAATTTATTCGCTTTCCAATTTTTAACGTTGCAGATATTGCTTTAACGATTGGAGTAGTTTGTGTATTTATTTATTTAATTATGGAAGAAAGTCATTAGAAAGAAAAGGAAAATAGATGGAAGATAAACAATTAAAAGCAGTGATTACAGAAGAAACGGGACGAATTGACAAAGTGATTGTTCAGCTATGGCCAGAGTATTCACGCTCTAAAGTCCAACACTGGTTAAAAAAACAAGTGGTTGAAGTAAATGGTCAAGTGGTTAAATCGAATTATAAAGTGCAACCTCAAGATGAAATTGTCATTCAAATACCTGTGGCAACAGCTTTAGAGTTAGTGCCGGAGAATATTCCATTAGAGATTGTTTACGAAGATCAAGATCTACTAGTAGTAAATAAACCTCAAGGCATGGTGGTTCATCCTTCTGCTGGACACAGCCAAGGAACGTTAGTCAACGCCTTACTTTATCATGTTAAGGATTTATCTACGATTAATGATGTAGTAAGACCAGGGATTGTCCATAGAATTGATAAAGATACTTCTGGATTATTGATGGTGGCTAAACGTGATGAAGCCCATCTCTCTTTAGCTAAACAGTTAAAAGATAAAACCACTACCCGTAAATACATTGCTTTAGTTCACGGAGTTATTCCTCATGATAAAGGCAGTATTAATGCTCCAATTGCTCGTTCTAAAGTGAACCGTCAATCACAAGCAGTGGATGAATTTGGTAAACCAGCTGTCACTCACTTTACTGTGTTAGAAAGGTTTAAGTCATTTACTTTAGTGGAATGCCAGTTAGAAACAGGTCGTACTCACCAAATTCGGGTACATATGAAATATATTGGCTATCCTTTAGCAGGAGATCCAGTCTATGGTCCTAGAAAAACCTTACCTGGAACAGGTCAGTTTTTACATGCCCAAGTGTTAGGCTTTACTCATCCAACCACAGGAGAGTATATGGAATTTTCTGCTCCATTACCAGAAAATTTCCAAGAAACATTAGCTAGTTTGGAAAAATAACTTGCTTTTGTTTGCCTTATCAGTTAAGCTATAGATAACAAATAAATAGATGTCCTTTAAGATTGGTCCCGTGAGGCTAGTAAGGAATGATACTCGGTGAACCATAGATGAAGTCTAGGTTCTAAGGGTGTATATTGATGAAGTCAAACTCATTCCTCCTACCTGTCAAGACGGGTAGGAGTTTTTTTCTATCCAGAATTGACGGAGACATTAAAGGGAAAGGAGCAGAAAATGATGAAAGAAAAAGAAGTAGTAGACGCTTTAGCCATGAAACGTGCTTTAACACGCATTACTTATGAAATTATTGAGCGCAATAAAGGGGTAGAAGACATTGTTTTAGTTGGAATTAAAACACGAGGGATTTATATTGCAGAACGTATTGCGGATCGAATGAAACAATTAGAAGATGTGTCGTTACCTGTAGGCAGTTTAGATATTACTTTGTACCGAGATGATAAAGGGAAAGACATGGAAGCCACAGCTGATTTGACTGCTTCAAGTATGCCGGTTTCGATTGAAGGCAAACATGTTGTTTTAATAGATGACGTTCTTTATACCGGCCGCACTATTCGGGCAGCGCTAGATGCTTTAATGGACTTTGGTCGCCCGCAAAAAATTTCCTTAGCTGTTTTAGTGGATAGAGGACACAGAGAGTTACCTATTCGCGCTGACTATGTAGGGAAAAACTTGCCAACTTCAACTAAAGAAAAAGTCGTGGTGCAAATGGAAGAAATTGATGGACAGGATAGAATTTCCATTCAAAAATAGCTAAATAATACATAATGCTTTTTAATTTAGTACAGAGAGACTGAGAAAAGTAGCCCTCCCTAACTCAACAGGGAGAACTATAACTATTGAATAACCTTATTCAATAAAAAACGCTGGTTTCTCAAAAAGAAGAAATCAGCGTTTTTTTGTTAAGGTAAAGGAGAGACGTTAATGGAAAAAGAAACATTTAGAAACCCAGATGTTGTTTTAGATATTCAGGATAAACCAAAACCTTTAGAATGGTTTGGTTTAAGTTTACAGCACTTATTCACTATGTTCGGGGCGACAGTGTTGGTTCCGATTTTAGTTGGTATTAATCCAAGTATTGCCTTGATGAGTTCAGGCCTTGGTACTTTAGTTTATATTTTTACAACAGGAGCTAAGATTCCTGCCTACTTAGGTAGTAGCTTTGCTTTTATCCCAGCTATGCAAATGTTAATGAAAACTCACGGCTACCCAGCAGTTGCACAAGGTGCTATGACCACTGGTTTAGTTTATGTGATTGTTTCTCTCATTATTAAAAAAAGCGGTTCTGACTGGATTAACCGACTACTACCACCGATTGTTGTAGGACCGGTAGTTATGGTGATTGGTTTAGGACTAGCAGCTAACGCAGCTAACAATGCTATGTTTGATGGAAACGGAGATTACAGTCCTAAGTTTATAGCAGTTGCTTTATTAACCTTATGTTTAACCATTATCTTCAACATGTTTCTAACAGGTTTCCCAGGACTTATTCCCATTTTATTAGGAATTGTTTCAGGTTACTTAATTGCCTTAGCTTTTGGCATTGTGGATACAGAACCGATTAAACAAGCAGCTTGGCTAGCTAAGCCAGACTTTCAAGTGCCATTTATCAACTATTCACCTAAATTATATATCGGTGCGATTACCACAATGGCTCCAATAGCTTTTGTGACCATGACGGAACATATTGGCCACATTACAGTATTGAACAAATTAACTAAACGAAACTTTTTTGAAGATCCAGGTCTTTCTCGAACAATTTTAGGGGACGGGTTGGCTCAGTTAGTGGCTGGCTTTGTAGGAGGTCCTCCGGTAACCAGTTATGGTGAGAATATCGGTGTCCTAGCTATTACCCGAGTACATAGTGTGTTTGTATTAAGCGGAGCCGCGGTCCTAGCAATCGTGCTAAGTTTTGTAGGTAAAATCAGTGCGTTAATTCTAAGTATTCCAAGTCCAGTTATTGCAGGCATTAGTTTCTTACTATTTGGTGTGATTGCCTCTAGTGGTTTAAAAATATTAATTGATAATCAGATTGATTTTGATAAAAAACGGAACTTGATTATTGCTTCAGTGATTTTAGTTATCGGAATTGGCGGATTAGTGTTTAAAGTAGGGGTGTTTGAACTATCTGGTATGGCACTAGCCACTCTTTTTGGAATTATCTTAAATCTAGTGTTACCTGAGCAGGCTAGAAGTGAACAAGCTTAAAGACAAAAGGAAGTAGGGGGAAAAAAGAATGATGATCACAGAAGAACGGGTAAGTTTAAAACATTTACTTACTGTTGAATCTTTATCCAATCAAGAAGTACTGGGACTTATCCAAAGAGCGCAACAATTTAAACATGGCGACCGATTTAAACCTTGGCATAGACCAATGATGGTAGCTAATTTGTTTTTTGAAAATAGTACCCGCACTCATAAAAGTTTTGAAGTGGCTGAGCGGAAGTTAGGGATTGATGTGATTGAGTTTGATACTAAAACAAGCTCCATCAATAAAGGGGAATCTCTTTATGATACAGTGTTAACCATGTCAGCGATTGGCATTGATGCTTGTGTGATTAGACATTCAGATGAAGATTATTACCATCAATTAATTCAAAGTAACACTATCAGGTGTTCCATTATTAATGGAGGAGATGGTAGTGGCCAACATCCTAGTCAATGTTTACTAGATTTGTTAACCATTTATGAAGAGTTTGGCGATTTTGACCAGTTAAAAATCGCGATTATTGGAGATATCACTCACTCTCGGGTGGCAAAAAGTAATATGCAAATGTTAAAACGCTTAGGCGCGAAAGTTTATTTTTCAGGGCCAAAAGAGTGGTATGATCCTAAATTTGAAGCTTACGGTCATTACTTACCTTTAGATGAGTTAGTTGAAGAGGTGGATGTCATGATGATGTTACGGGTCCAACATGAACGTCATGACGGAGGGACATCTTTTTCAAAAGAAAGTTATCACCAACAGTACGGTTTAACCAATGAACGAGCGGCTCATTTAAAACCCCAAACCATTATCATGCACCCAGCACCAGTCAATAGAGATGTGGAGTTAGCCGATGCGTTAGTCGAGTGTCCTAAATCACGAATTGTGCAGCAAATGCATAACGGAGTTTATATGCGCATGGCGATTTTAGAAGCGATTTTAGAAGGGAAGGCGTAAGTATGACAGAACTTTATATAAAAGATATCCAGTTAATGGATCAAACAGGTCAGTTATACCTAGCTGAACTATGGGTAAAACAGGGGAAAGTTGCAGGAATTGGCACAGATTTATCTCCCCTAGTTTCTGATAAGGCCCAAATAATTGAAGGAAAAAATAACCTGCTTGCTCCAGGATTTGTTGATTTACATGTGCACTTTAGAGAACCAGGCTTTACTCACAAAGAAACTATTGCTTCTGGTAGTCGTTCTGCAGCTAAAGGTGGATTTACGACTGTTTGTGCAATGCCTAACCTAAATCCTGTACCAGATAATGTAGCAGACTATCAACACATTCAGCAGCTGATTGAAAAAGACAGTGTTATTCAGACAAAACAATATGGATCGATTACTAAGGCGTTAAAAAGTAGTGAACTAGTGGATATGAAAGGGTTGAAAGAAGCAGGAGTCTTTGCTTTTACTAATGACGGTGTAGGAGTACAAAGTGCTGGCACTATGTATCTAGCTATGAAAGAAGCCGCAAAGTTAGGGCTGCCAATTGTGGCTCATACTGAAGATGAATCCTTACTGTTTGGCGGTTGTATGCATGAGGGGAAACGTTCAAAAGAACTAGGCTTACCTGGCATTTTAAGTGCAGCTGAGTCTTCTCAGATTGCTAGAGACTTAGTATTAGCAGAGGCAACAGGTTGTCACTATCATGTGTGTCATGTGTCAACTAAAGAAAGTGTGGCTTTGATTAGACAAGCTAAAGAAGCAGGAGTTCATGTAACTTGTGAGGTGTGTCCTCATCACTTGATTTTAACTGACCAAGATATTCCAGAAGACAATGGCCAGTATAAAATGAACCCTCCGTTAAGAGCAGAAGAAGACCGACAAGCCTTAATCAACGGCTTAAAAGATGGCACGATTGATTGTATTGCCACCGATCACGCTCCTCATACAGCAGAAGAAAAAGAAAAAAGTATGAGGGAGGCAGCCTTTGGTATTGTGGGAAGCGAGACAGCTTTTCCTCTGTTATATACAGAGTTTGTTCAAACAGGGATTTTCACATTGAAAGAAGTGTTAGACTGGTTAACGATTAAACCAGCCCAAGTGTTCCAACTAGCAGCAGGGGAAATAAAAGTAGGTAGCTCAGCTGATGTTACCTTACTGGATTTAGATACCTGTTATCACATTGACTCAGCAGATTTTGTATCAGCTTCTAGCAACACCCCTTTCTTAAATAAGCAAGTTCAAGGGAAATCACGGTATACAGTGGCAAATGGCCAAATTGTTTGGCAAGAGGAGGAGAAGTAATGGGCAAGTTATTATTACTAGAAGATGGCACGATGTTTAAAGGAGAAGGATTTGGGGCAGATGTGTCCACTACGGGAGAAATTGTTTTTACAACAGGGATGACTGGCTATCAAGAGTCAATCACAGATCCTAGTTATTGCGGTCAAATGATTACTTTTACTTACCCGTTAATCGGTAATTACGGCATTAACCGCGATGATATGGAGTCCATTGAACCGACGTGTAAAGGAGTCATTGTTAAAGAAGTCTGCCGCCGTCCATCTAATTGGCGCTGTAAACAATCTTTACCTGATTTTTTATTAGCTAAAGGAATTCCAGGGATTTCAGGTATCGATACCCGCATGCTTACTCGTAAAATCAGAGAACATGGGTCGATGAAAGCAATGATCATTGATGATACCCAAGATGTTTCTCATGCCTTTGATCAATTAAAAGCGACTATTTTACCTAACACCCAAGTAGCCCAAGTATCCACTAATAAAGCTTATCCAAGTCCAGGAGTGGGACGTAACATTGTAGTGATAGACTTTGGGTTAAAACATAGTATTTTAAGAGAATTAAGTAAACGAGAATGTAACGTCACAGTTATGCCTTATAACACTACAGCAGAAGAAATTTTACAATTAGCACCAGACGGAGTCATGTTAAGTAATGGACCAGGTAACCCAGAAGATGTTAAGGGAGCGACCGCGTTAATTCAAGGTATTCAAGGAAAAGTACCATTGTTTGGCATTTGTTTAGGCCATCAGTTATTTTCCATTGCTAATGGTGGGAAAACGTATAAAATGACATTTGGTCACCGTGGTTCTAATCACCCAGTACGAGAAATTGCTACAGGACGAGTAAGTTTTACCTCGCAAAATCACGGTTTTGCAGTGGAAGAGGCCTCTTTAGAGAATACGCCACTACTGATTACTCACCGAGAAATTAACGATCAAACGATTGAAGGGGTTAGACATAAACAATTTCCAGCCTTTACTGTTCAGTTTCACCCAGATGCAGCCCCAGGACCTCATGATGCTGTCCATTTGTTTGATGAGTTTATGGAAATGATTGATGCATGGAAGGAGCAACACTAATGACAAAACGAACAGATATTCAAAAAATTATGGTAATTGGTTCTGGTCCTATTATCATTGGACAAGCCGCCGAGTTTGATTATGCAGGTACCCAAGCTTGTCTGGCTTTAAAAGAAGAAGGATATGAAGTCGTTTTAGTGAACTCTAATCCAGCTACGATTATGACGGATCAAGAAATCGCTGATAAAGTCTACATTGAACCTATTACCTTTGAATTTGTTTCTCGTATTTTAAGAAAAGAACGACCAGATGCTTTATTACCGACGTTAGGTGGGCAAACAGGTTTAAATATGGCTATGGAATTAGCTAAAGAAGGCTTATTAGAAGAATTAGAGATTGAATTATTAGGGACTAAACTAACGGCGATTGATCAAGCAGAAGATAGAGATTTATTTAAACAATTAATGGAAGAGCTAGATCAGCCAATTCCAGAAAGTGATATTGTTCATACTGTAGAAGACGCAGTGGCTTTTGCTGAAACGATTGGCTACCCAGTTATTGTAAGACCTGCCTTTACTTTAGGAGGAACTGGGGGAGGTATGTGTGACAATGAAGAAAGTTTACGAGAAATTACTGAAAATGGCCTGAAATTATCACCAGTATCTCAGTGTTTAATCGAAAAAAGTATTGCTGGCTTTAAAGAAATAGAATATGAAGTGATGCGAGATGCAGCAGATAATGCCATTGTAGTTTGTAACATGGAAAACTTTGACCCAGTCGGTATTCACACAGGGGACTCGATTGTCTTTGCCCCAAGTCAAACCTTGTCTGATGTCGAACACCAATTGCTAAGAGATGCCTCTTTAAAAATTATTCGAGCTCTTAAAATCGAAGGAGGCTGTAACGTACAGTTAGCCCTTGATCCAGATAGCTTTGATTACTATGTGATTGAAGTGAACCCAAGAGTGAGTCGCTCATCTGCTTTAGCTAGTAAAGCAACTGGCTTTCCTATTGCAAAAATTGCGGCGAAAATTGCAGTAGGCTTAACTTTAGATGAGATGATGAACCCAGTTACGAATACGACTTATGCAGAATTTGAACCAACACTAGACTATATTGTGTCTAAAATACCTCGTTGGCCTTTTGATAAATTTGAAAAAGGAGAGCGAAAATTAGGCACTCAAATGAAAGCCACTGGGGAAGTCATGGCAATTGGCCGTACCTTAGAAGAGTCTTTACTGAAGGCGGTGCGTTCCCTAGAGATAGGAGCTCATCACCTAGAATTAAAAGAACTAAAAGAGTGTCAAGAGTTAACCTTACAAGATAAAATCATTCACGCCCAAGATGACCGATTGTTTTACTTAGCAGAAGCGATTCGTAGAGGCTATAAATTAGAAGAATTACATGTGTTAACCAAAATTGATGATTTCTTCCTAGACAAGCTGTTACATATTATTGAAATAGAAACAGAGTTAGCAGCTAACCCTCATCAATTGGACAGCTTATTAAAAGCTAAACAGTACGGCTTTACTGATAAAAAAATCGCTGAACTGTGGGAAGTGTCAGAAGAAGCAATTCGTCAAAAACGAGTGCAGGCTAATTTATTACCAGTCTACAAAATGGTAGATACTTGTGCAGCTGAGTTTGAGTCTACTACTCCTTACTTTTATAGCACTTACGAAGAGGAAAATGAAAGTCAAGTGACAGAGAAACCATCTATTTTAGTCTTAGGTTCTGGTCCTATCCGGATTGGTCAAGGGGTAGAGTTTGATTATGCTACAGTTCATTCGGTTAAAGCGATTCAACAAGCAGGCTACGAAGCGATTATCATGAACAGTAACCCAGAAACAGTTTCCACAGATTTTTCTATCTCAGATAAATTGTACTTTGAACCTTTAACCTTAGAAGACGTGTTAAATGTGATTGATTTAGAGCAACCACTAGGAGTTATTGTACAATTTGGTGGTCAAACAGCGATTAATTTAGCAGAGCCTTTAACGAAACATGGGGTTAAGATTTTAGGTACGTCTATCGAAGACTTAGACCGAGCTGAAAATCGAGATTTGTTTGAAGTAGCCTTAAAAGACTTAGACGTTCCTCAACCATTAGGAGATACAGCAGTGAGTGAACAGGAAGCCATTCTGATTGCAGAAAAAATTGGCTATCCAGTATTAGTTCGGCCAAGTTATGTATTAGGAGGTCGGGCGATGGAGATCGTTGAAAACCAAGTAGACCTAGAACGATACATGAAAGAAGCAGTTAAAGCTTCCCCGGAACATCCAGTATTAGTCGACCGGTATATTGTTGGTCAAGAGTGTGAAGTAGATGCCATTTGTGACGGTAAACAAGTGCTTATTCCAGGCATAATGGAACACATTGAACGAGCAGGAGTTCACTCAGGAGACTCAATGGCTGTCTATCCGCCTCAAACTTTATCTGCTGAAGTAAAAGAAAAAATTGTATCTTACACTAAACGCCTAGCAACAGGTCTTAACTGTTTAGGGATGATGAATATTCAATTTGTCATTCAAAATGAGCAGGTGTATGTCATTGAAGTAAATCCTCGGGCTAGCCGAACAGTTCCATTTTTAAGTAAGGTAACCGGCATACCAATGGCACAAATCGCTACCCGGGTTATTTTAGGGGAAAGTTTAGAAAGTATGGGCTATGTAGACGGACTATATCCAGAGAGTCGCTATGTTCATGTAAAAGCCCCTGTGTTTTCTTTCTCTAAATTACAAAAAGTAGAAACTTCTTTAGGACCTGAAATGAAGTCAACTGGTGAAGTAATGGGGACAGATACTTCCCTTGAAAAAGCCTTATATAAAGCTTTTGAAGCAAGTCATATGCACTTACCTAATTACGGCTCAGTGTTAATCACCGTATCAGATGAAACAAAAGAAGAAGCCTTAGAAATTGCTAGACGTTTCCAAAACATTGGCTATAGCTTACTAGCCACAGAAGGCACTGCTAATTATTTCACTGAGAAAGGATTAGTTGTGAGTCTTGTAGGAAAAATTGATAATGAACAGGATGAAAGTGTGTTAGATGTTATTCGTTTAGGAAAAGCCCATGTAGTGATTAATACCATGGATAAAAGTCAAGAAACTGCCACAGATGGTTTCCAAATTAGACGAACAGCTGTGGAACACGGGGTGCCTTTATTTACCTCATTAGACACTGCAGATGCAATTTTACGAGTAATGGAATCACAATCATTTTTAATGGAATCACTTTAAAAGGGAAAGGGGATTAAAGAAGTTGAAAAAGCAAGAGATGATGACTGTCGTCAGTCAAAAGTTATTAGCACCTAAAATTTATGAATTGGTGTTACAGGGAGAATTGGTAAATGAAATGAAAGAACCTGGACAGTTTTTACATATTCGGGTTAAACGGCAAGATTTATTGCTAAGACGTCCCATTAGTTTAGCTGACATTAATCCCCAAGAGAAAACCTGTACGTTAATTTACCGAGTAGAAGGACAGGGGACTCTTGATATGAGTGAATTAAAATCAGGAGACTTATTAGATGTGATGGGTCCTTTAGGTCATGGTTTTCCAGTAGCAGATATTACCCCAGCGGATCACGTATTAATTGTTGGAGGCGGGATTGGGGTTCCTCCCCTTTACGCCTTGTCTAAAGCTATTACAGCTAAAGGAGCTAACGTTCACCATGTGTTAGGGTTTGCTTCAAAAGAAGTGATTTTTTACGAAGAAGCTTTTAAAGCCTTAGGAGAAGTTAGCATTTCAACAGATGACGGTTCTTACGGAACAAAAGGGCATGTAGGCACTATTTTAGACCAACTAGTGACAAAAGACTTTCAGCCAACTGCAGTCTATGCTTGCGGAGCAAGTGGTATGTTAAGACGGATAGACCAACAGTTTCATGATCATCCTAGAGCTTATATGTCTTTAGAAGAAAGAATGGCTTGTGGAACAGGAGCTTGCTATGCCTGTGTTTGTCACTTACAACAGGATGAAACGAAAACCAAAAGTAAGCGAGTTTGTAAAGACGGACCTGTGTTCCAAACTGGGGAGGTAGTGATATAATGACTAATCGTTTAGCTATTCAATTACCAGGTCTTAATTTAAAAAATCCCATTATCCCAGCTAGTGGTTGTTTTGGGTTTGGAGAAGAATATGCCGAGTATTATGATATTAGTCAACTAGGAGCTATTATGGCTAAGGCTACAACACTGGAACCAAGATTTGGTAATCCTGTTCCGAGAGTAGCCGAAACACCTAATGGCATGCTAAATGCTATTGGTTTACAAAATCCAGGTTTAGAAGTCGTACTTAAAGAAAAACTTCCTGCCTTAGAAAAGTATGATGTGCCGATTATTGCTAACGTGGCAGGTTCAACGACAGAAGATTATGTGGCAGTTTGTGAAAAAATTGGAGATGCTCCTAATGTCCATGCCATTGAGTTAAATATTTCCTGCCCAAATGTTAAAACAGGTGGGATAGCTTTTGGCACAGATCCAGAAGTGGCTTATGAGTTAACTAAAGCAGTTAAACAAGTAGCTAAGGTGCCAGTTTATGTTAAGTTATCCCCGAATGTGACAGATATTGTTCCCATCGCAAAAGCTATTGAGGCAGGGGGAGCTGACGGGTTGACGATGATTAATACGTTACTAGGTATGCGGATTGATTTAAAAACAAGACAGCCTATTTTAGCTAATCAAACAGGTGGGTTGTCAGGCCCTGCGATTAAACCAGTAGCTATTCGGTTAATCCACCAAGTTTCCCAAGCAGTTAACTTGCCGATTATTGGTATGGGGGGAGTTTATACAGTGGATGATGTGTTAGAGATGTTTATGGCAGGAGCCAGTGCAGTAGCAGTAGGAACTGCCAACTTTACCGATCCTTACATCTGTCCTAAGTTAATTCATGACTTACCTAAGCGAATGGATGAGTTAGGGATTGAGTCTTTAGAACAATTAATAACTGAGGTAAAGGAGAGCCGCCTACATGGATAAAAGAAAACCAATCATTGCCTTAGATTTCCCTGATTTAGTTACGGTTCAAACTTTTTTAGCTAAGTTCCCTAAAAATGACTCACTGAATGTCAAAGTCGGGATGGAACTTTATTATCAAGCAGGTCCGGCTATTGTGACGTATTTAGTTGAGGCAGGCCACCAAGTGTTTCTCGATTTAAAATTACATGATATACCTAATACAGTTGGCCGAGCAATGGAAGGCTTGGCTCGTTTAGGTGTAGCTATGACTAACCTGCACGGAGCAGGAGGTAAAGAGATGATGAAGGCAGCTGTAGCAGGCTTACAAAAAGGAACACCATTAGGCCAAACACCGCCTTTACTAATAGCAGTGACCCAGCTAACTTCTACTTCAGAACAAAGCATGCAAGAGGAGCAGTTAATTACTACTTCTTTAGAAGAAAGTGTGGCACATTACGGTAAGTTAGCTCAAGAATGTGGATTAGACGGTGTCGTTTGTTCCGCAAAAGAAGTATCAGTTATTAAAGCTAGCACGTCTTCTGACTTTTTATGTGTTACCCCAGGGATTCGGCCTAAAAAAGGAGAGCTAGGAGATCAAAAACGAGTGATGACTCCTTTGGAAGCTAAACAAATAGGATCTGATTTTATTGTGGTAGGTCGTCCTATTACCCAAGCTGTTGATCCTTACAAAGCCTATCAAGAAATTTTAGCAGAATGGAATGGAGAGATAAAATAATGACACAAACTAGTGAAATGATTGCCAATCAATTATTAGACATTAAAGCGGTGAGTTTAAGCCCTCATGAGCCATTTACTTGGGCAAGTGGGATTAAAAGCCCTATTTATTGTGATAACCGAGTGACAATGAGCTATCCTAAAGTAAGAAAAGACATCGCAAAAGGCTTAGCTAAGTTGATTAAAACCAATTATCCAGAGGTAGAAGTGATTGCTGGAACAGCCACAGCTGGAATTCCCCATGCTGCTTGGGTGGCAGAAATTTTAGATTTACCAATGGTGTACATTCGAAGTAAAGCCAAAGATCACGGAAAAGGTAATCAAATCGAAGGAAGAATTACTCCTGGTCAAAACATGGTGGTCATTGAAGATTTGATTTCAACAGGTGGCAGTGTGTTAGCTGCGTGTCAAGCGGCTAGCCGTGAAGGTGCCAATGTATTAGGAGTGGCAGCTATTTTTACTTATGAGTTACCCCAAGGCATTGAAAACTTTAAAGAAGCAGGTTTATCTTTACATACGTTAACAAACTACACAACCTTGATTACTGCAGCAGTTAATAGTGGCTACATTGAAGAAAATGCGGTAAAATTATTACACGAATGGAAAGAAGATCCAACAAGTTGGCCTAGTCATTCGTAATCTAACTGTAAAGGGGTTGTGTCTATATGAGCAATCAAGTAATTTGGGGATATGAAGGAGAGATTGGTCCAGATTTTTGGGATACTTTATGTGAAGAATTCCACGAAGCAGCCCAGTTTCCGCAACAATCACCGATTGACTTAACTAATGTACCAACTGTAGAGCTAGACTACCAAGAACCACTTGTTTTTTCTTATGTGTCTCAAATATTTAATCAAAGGGTAACTCAGCATGCGTTTCATTTAGTGCCGCAAGAGTTAACTGGCAAAAGTTTTGTGACTTTTAAAGGTCAAGCTTACTACTTGCAAGATATTCATGTGCATTTTCCAAGTGAACATATTTTGGAAATTACTAGTAGTGAGGCAGAATGGCATTTTGTGCACAAAAATGAACAGGGACAACTCCTTGTTTTAGGCCTATTGTTTAATTCTACGGATCAACAGTTTTATCTGAAAAATGAAAAAATGCGTGACTACATTGAAACACACTTTTTACAAACAGATACATGTGAAATAAATCCTGGGTTATTTTTACCAAAGAAACAGGATTATTATCATTATGTAGGTTCTCTTACAACTCCGCCAACTCAAGGGCCTGTCTATTGGTTTGTGATGGATGCAGTTCAGGAAATTCATCAGTCCTTTATGGATTTATTCAAATCAAAATTACCTGTTAAAAATCACCGGCCAGTTCAGCCTTTAAATGACCGTAAAGTTTGGTATTACGAAGACAAAGATGAGGAACATACTAACTCCTAATGTTGATACATTTAGGAGTTTTTCTGCTTAAAAAGGAAGTGTGAGTTTAGTGAAAAGGAGGGAGCAAGAGATGGACATATTTCATGCACTAGGTAGACAATTTCAAAAGCCAACAGGCAAACTAGGGCAAGTGCTAGCTGTATTTATGAATCAGACCGGTGTGGTTTCCTATCAGTATTTAATTAAACATTTAGGCATAAAAGGAGAAGAGCCAGTTTTAGAACTGGGGATTGGTAATGGGGTTTTACTGAAACAAGTGGCGGAAAAATATCCGACAGTCCCTTTATACGGAGTAGATTATTCAGAGGATATGCTTCAAGTAGCAAGTAAAAGACTCGCTAAGTTATCTGCCCCAGATATTTTCTTAAAGAAAATGGATATAAATCAACTGCGTTTTCCTAAAGATTTTTTTCAAACGATTTATACTCGTCACACCTTGTATTTTTTAGAAGATCCCCAAGCTTTTTTACAGCGGGTGTATCAGATTTTACAACCTGGTGGCCGCTTTTTAGTGGTTTATTTTTCAAAAGAATGGTTATCGTTACCGATGTATAATGGCTACCGTTTTTATAAACCAGATACTTTAGCATTGACAAAGTACGCTACTCAGCTAGGCTTTAGTCACATTCAAACCCAAACTATTTTTCCTAAATTGGTTTATTGTACTATTTTCACAAAATAATGAAAAAACCTTGAAACAGCCAATGCTTTGTGCTAGCATTAAATTGGAAACAGGACAAAGTTGGTGTTTGTCTTGCCGTTTATGTAAATAGCATGATTACACCACCTACTATTGATTAGTCAATGATCAGTAGTAGGTGGTTTTTTTGTGAAAGGAGATTGAGTACATCATGAGTACCTCACCATTTCAGCAAGTTAAAACGTTAATTAAGTGGGGAATATTATGTTTAGCAGTTGGGTTAGGTATCGGTGGGTTAGCGGCATTTTTCTTACAGGCCCTAACTTTCGTGACGGATATTAGAACGACTCATATTTGGTTGATTATGGGGTTACCAATTTGTGGAGCTGTCCTAACTTATTTGTATCAAGTTTACGGAGCTAATAGTATTAAAGGCAATAATTTAATTATTGAGCGTGCTAACGGAAGTAACGAAGCCATTTATTTACGGATGATTCCCTTGTCTTTGTTTGGCACGATTTTGACTCACTTATTTGGAGGTTCAGTTGGCCGAGAAGGGACAGCTGTTCAAATGGGGGGAGCCGTTGCGGCGGCAGTTGGTAAAACAGCCAAAAGAGTCATCACTTTAACAGATAAAGAAAAAGAAATTTTAATTATTTGCGGCATAAGTGGAGGATTTAGTTCAGTTTTTGGCACGCCTTTAGCAGGCACATTCTTTTCAATGGATGTACTAGCTTTAGGTAAAATTCGCACAGAAGCTCTTATTCCAAGTTTTTTGACTGCTTTAGTTGCGACTCATACCACCCAGTTTTTAGGAGTAGCTAAGCCAGTGTATCCAGTACCAGTTATTCCTTCATTTACGTGGACGTTAATTATTCAAGTAGGGTTATGTGCAGTGGTATTTGGTCTAGTTAGCCGGTTGTTTAGTCAAGGAATTGTTTGGATCAAACACATGTACCAAAGACTCATACCTACTCGTCCTGTACTTAGAACTTTTGTAGGGTCTTCTATTATTCTTTTATTTGTGGTTGTTTTTCAAACCACTCGCTATTTAGGACTTAGCTTACCCTTAGTTAGCGATGCTTTTTCAGGAGACCAGCGTCCTTTAGATTTTTTAATGAAACTTATTTTTACAACATTTTCATTAGGCGGCGGTTTACAAGGAGGAGAAGTGACACCTTTATTTGAAATCGGAGCCACGTTAGGAAGTTCCCTTAGTCAATTATTTCATTTACCTCATAGTTTAATTACCACGTTAGGTTTTATCGGGGTATTTGCTGGGGCAACTAACACGCCTATCACTTGCTTTATCTTAGGAATTGAACTATTTGGTTCGCCAATTGCCATTCCGTTGTTGTATGTTTGTTTAATTAGTTACTTGGTTTCAGGAGATACCTGTATTTACCGAGGACAAAATAGAAAATTAGGTAAAATGCGGTTTAGATAGCTGAATAACATCAATAAAAAGAAGTAGAGCGTCTAAACAACGCTCTACTTCTTTTTTATATGAGGAGTGAAGAAGGAATTATTCATCTGATGAAGCATTTCCGCGAATAACTAATACTTGACATTTAGCTCGTCTCACCACGTAACTCGTGGTTGATCCAACTAATAGTTTATCTAACATCCCTTTACCAGTAGCTCCCATTACAATTAAATCAATTTTTTCTTGTTGGGGCATTTTATACGCAATCATTTCTTTTGGATCCCCTTGTCTAACAATAGGGTAAACTTCTTTCACGCCGTATTCTTTGGCTTCGGCTGCTAGTTGGTCCATATCATGGTGGGCATCTTCTAATTCTTCTTCAAAGACCCCTTCCACAATATAAGGAGCAAATGGATCGATTCGAGTATCAACCACACGCATAATCCAAAGCTTAGCATCTAAAGATTTAGCTAAATCCATTCCATGTTTGAAAGCCAAATAAGCATTATCTGACCCATCATTTGGTACTAATATATTTTTATAAAGTGTTGACATACTAGATCCCTCCTTAAAAAAATCTATATATCCTACTATTATTATAACATATTCGTGTTAAAAATTGTAACAAAAGTCTATTTATCCAAAGGAAGTTTTACCTATCCAAGCGATTCAAGTGCGTTTATTTAGAAAATAACATAAGAGAAGAAGTAGAGAAGCTATTCTTTCCTTCTTTGTTTGTTGTCAGAAAAGGGTAAAACTTAGGATAAGATAATCAAAAGTATTTGCTTTCTGTCTTATTAATCGATAAGATAAAATTTGATAACTAGTTATCTGACAAGGAAATTAAGAGATAACTGGAGTTTGTTTAAAGGAAGGTCGATAACGTGAGTGAAACGGTATATGCAGTGGTGGATATAGAAACAACAGGAACCAATCCTAAAAGGGACCGAATTATTCAAATAGGGTGTGCATTTATTCAGCAAGGAGAAATTATTCATACCTATGTTCAAGATATTCATCCTGGTATTGACATTCCTCATACGATTCAACAACTCACCCATATAACCAATGAACAAGTAGCCCATGCTCCTTTACTGGAGGAAGTGGCTAAGGAGATTTATCAGTTATTACAAGGAACGACGTTTGTGGCTCACAATGTGTTTTTTGATTATCAGTTTTTAAAACAAGAGTTATTACGCTGTGGTTGCCCTGAGTTGCAACTCAAAGCAATTGATACAGTGGAGTTAACCCAAATTTTTTATCCAACCCTTCCTAGCTACCGGCTAAGCGACTTAGCTCAGCAGTTTCAACTATCTCATGAAAGACCTCACCAAGCAGATAGTGATGCCTTAGCTACGGCTCAGCTGTTTTTAGAGATGGAAGAGAAGATTAAACAACTGCCTTTAACTACTTTAGAGAAAATTGTGGAACTGGCAGATGTGTGTGCCATGGATACCCAAGATTATTTAGAACAATTAGTGAAAGAACAAGGAGAGCATATTCCTCCTTTAAGAGAAGACTTGTGTATTGTAAAAGGTATTGCCTTAAAGAAACCAGAGTCTATTCAGTGGCAAGAGAAGTTTTACGAAACACAGGAAGCTGTCTATCCTATTAGTCAGGCAGATAAACAAGAGGTCTATCAAGATCAGTTTGAATACCGAGAGGGTCAAAGTCAAATGATGGATCAAGTGTATCGTTTTTTCACCTCTTCTAAGAAAAATCTGGCCCTAGAGGCAGCTACTGGTAGTGGTAAGACATTTGGTTACTTATTTCCTTTAAGTTATTTGGCAACGAAACAAGAACCTGTCATTATTAGTACAGTGTCTGTCTTATTAGAACAGCAAATTTTAAAGAAAACTGTCCCTATGATTAATCAGCTACGACCTGGCTCTTTAGTAGCAACCTTACTAAAAAGTCATCAGCATTACTTAGATTTGACTCGGTTTATGGAAACCTTACGCTACCCTGTGAAACAAAAGCAGTATCAGTTGTATCAGATGGGGGTGTTAGTCTGGTTAACAGAAACAAAAACAGGGGATTTAGAGGAGTTAAATTTACGGGTAAGTGATCACTTGTTTTTAAAACATGTTCGGCATAGAGGTCTGAAAAGCTTAGATCCTCATTCTCCTTTTTACAACCATGATTTTTGGTTAGCTATTTTAAATCAAATGAAAGAGTCTAATGTTTTGATTGTGAATCATGCCTTTTTAGCAGAAGAAAGTCATCGGCAGGAGAAAATTTTACCTAGCTCTCCTTATTTAGTGATAGATGAAGCCCATCATTTGCCAGATATTTTAGAAAAAAATCAAAGTCGGCATTACTACGGAAGAGAGTTAAGCCAGTTAGTTCAAAGGATGCTTCATTTTTCTGATGAAACGCCTTACTACGGTTTTGAAGATATAAAAGAAGATCCGGTTTGGCAAGGGCAGATTGTTTTACAAGAAAAAGTGTTAACTGAGTTAAAAGAAAGACTGATTGATTTAACTAGTGATGTATATGATACTTTAACTTTAGATTATGGTTATCAGGAAAAAGAAGAAATTATGCTGACAAACGAAAGAATGCTTAAAGCACCTGCTTATTTACATAAAGAATTAGGACAAATTGAAATACTTTTACAAGAAGGGTTAGACTTATTTGGTCATATTCGGAAAATCTATCAGCAAACCAAAGAAAAATGGTTAGTTAACGAGCAAGTTACTTTAACGGCTTGGCTAGATTTTACCGAAGAGTTGACTCAGCTACTAGACTTTTTAGGCTATTTTACCCAGGAGCAACCTGCTTCTATTATTCGCTGGGTCTATTTATCTGGTCAAGAGTATCAGTGGAGTGTGCATTACACAGATTTGACTAGTAGTCAGGTAGAGGAAAGTACTTGGTATCAACAGTTTCAGCATATTCTCTATACAGGCGGTACTTTAAGTGTGCCAAGTGATCCTCATTTATTAGGTCATTTACTAGGAATGGATGATTTACCAGTCACTATCTTACCTTCTCCTTATGATTATAAAAAACAAGCAAAACTTTACGTACCAAAAGAGGCTTTTAAAGAAGAGGTGTCAAAAGTATCTCAGTACGGAAAATATGTGGCACAGGTTATTCAGGACCTAGCCACTCATTGCTCTAAGTCTTTATTAGTTTTATTTACCTCTCATCAGCTAATTCAGTTAGTCTATCAGCATCTTCCTCACTTTTTTGAAGAAACTGGCAGTTACTTATTAGCTCAAGGGATTTCAGGAACAAAGGAACGAATATTAAAAGAGTTTACTCAAAAAACTCCCAGTGTATTACTAGGTACAGATACTTATTGGGAAGGGGTGGATTTACCAGGCAGTCATCTAGAAATATTAGTCGTGACTCGTCTGCCTTTTGAACCCCCTATGCGTCCTTTTGTTAAGGAAAAGTATGCTTACTTAGCTTCTCAGCAGCTAAATCCCTTTAAGTCCTATGCCTTGCCTAAAGCTACCTTACGCATGAGACAAGGACTAGGCAGGTTAATTCGTTCGAAAGAGGATAAAGGGGTCATGATCGTACTAGATCACCGCTTAATCGATGCTCATTACTCTTCTCAGATATTAGATGCTTTACCTAAAGAGCTCCCAGTAGAAGTGAAGGAAATGAAAGAGATGATGAAAGAAATAATTATTTTTTTAGAAAGCTAGTGAAATAGGACTAATCTAGTAGCTAAATCTGATATAATAGGAAACATCTAATAAAGGAGTTTGTCACTAATTATGAAAAATAAAGTATTAACAGGGTTGTCCATTTTTTTAGGTTTAAGTATTTTATTTTCAGTTATTTTCTTCATTCGCAGTAATCGTCCGATGGCAAGAGCTCAGGAGGAAAGTATTCAAGTGGTGAAAGAGATGACAGATATTCGTGAGATTGACCGGTTTTATTGGTTTACCCGAAAAGAAACCTCATTTGCGGTTTTAGGGCGAAATCAAGCAGGTCAGGCTAAATTAGCCATCGTTCCTCAAACAGGAGGAAAAGTCCGAGTATATGACTCTAGTAAAGGGCTAACTGAGTACGAAGCGATTCAAGCGGTTAAGAAGAAGTATCATCCTCATAAGGTTATTAAAGTCAGTTTAGGACTTTATGAGGACCAACCAACTTGGGAAGTTGTGACTAAAAACGAAAATAAAACCTTAAATTATTATTTGTTAGATTTTAAAACAGGTGACATTGGACATGTGATTAAAAATATTTAAGAAGGAAAGGGAGATAAGAGATGAGTGTATCTAAACGAGTACAACAGTTAACCCCTTCAGCTACTTTAGCGACTGCTGCTAAAGCTCAGCAGCTTAAAGATCAAGGGATTGATGTCATTAGTTTAACTTTAGGGGAGCCAGATTTTCATACCCCGAAACATATTCAACAAGCAGCTATTCAAGCAATTACAGATGGGGTTGCAAGTTTCTATACAGCTAGTACAGGAATGAAGCAGCTAAAACAAGGTATTTTAGATAGAACCAAAGCAGATATTGGTGTGGCCTATGAGTTAGATGAGGTAGTGGTAACTCACGGAGCTAAGTTTGGGCTTTATAGTTTGTTTCAAGCCCTATTAGATCCTGAAGATGAGGTTATCATACCTGCTCCTTACTGGGTTAGTTATGTGGAACAGGTCAAACTAGCTGAAGGCGTCGCAAAAAAATTAGTGCCTAAAAGTGCTCATCAGTTTAAAGTCACGTTAGCAGAGTTAGAAGCGTTGAGGAGTGAGAAGACTAAAGCTTTAGTTTTAACGTCTCCTTCTAATCCAACAGGGGCTGTTTATACGAAAGAAGAATTAGTAGACATTGGTCAGTGGGCAGTTCGTCATAATATTTACATTATTGCCGATGAAATCTACGGGAAATTAGTGTACAATGGAATGGTATTCCACTCTTTAGCTAGTCTAGGAGAGCAGATAAAAAAACAAATTCTTTTAATTAACGGAGTATCCAAAGCTTATTCGATGACAGGATGGCGAATTGGCTATGTGCTAGGAGATCAAGAGATTATTGCTGGAATTGGAGCAGTCGCTTCACAAGCAACAAGTAATCCGGCGACAGTCAGTCAATATGCTGCACTAGAAGCCTTGACAGGTCCTCAAGATAAGGTAGAAGAGATGCGTCTAGCCTTTGAAGAAAGACTAAATGTTATTTATCCTTTAGTCAAAGCCTTGCCTGGAGTCAAACTAACAAAACCAGAGGGAGCTTTTTATTTATTCCCTGATGTTAAAGAAACAGTCGCTCTTTGCGGCTATTCAGACACGCAAAGCTTTGTTGACGCCTTACTCGAAGAAGCACATGTCGCTGTGGTAGCAGGGGCAGGATTTGGAGCACCAGATCACATTCGGTTAAGTTATGCCACAGACTTAGAAACTTTAAAAGAAGCAGTCAAAAGAATGCAACATTTTATTGAGAAAAAGTCAAAAAAAGTGTAAGGTTAACTAGTGTACAAGTGAATATAGGAATGATTGGAGAGACACAGATGGAAAGAATTAGAATTATTGATTCAAAAGATCATGTTGGCGAAGTCGTACAAATCGGCGGTTGGGTTGCTAACAAACGTTCAAGTGGTAAAATTGCCTTTTTACAGCTAAGAGACGGTTCAGCTTATTTTCAAGGAGTCGTAGTTAAAAACGAAGTCCCTGAAGAAGTGTTCGAATTAGCTAAATCTTTAACACAAGAAACTTCTCTTGTGGTGACAGGGGAAATCAGAGAAGATACTCGGTCACAATTTGGGTATGAAATTGGCATTCAAAATATTGAAGTGATTGGAGAAAGCCACGACTATCCTATTACACCAAAAGAGCATGGAACAGATTTTTTAATGGATCATCGTCATTTATGGTTACGTTCTAGAAAACAACATGCGATTATGCAAGTACGTAACGAATTAATTAGAGCAACTTATGCTTTCTTTAATGACCATGGTTTCATTAAAATAGATCCACCTATTTTAACAAGTAGTGCTCCAGAAGGGACAACTGAATTATTCCATACGGATTACTTTGGTCAAGAAGCTTACTTATCTCAAACTGGACAACTTTATTTAGAAGCAGCTGCTATGGCTTTTGGCAAAGTTTTCTCATTTGGGCCAACTTTCCGAGCTGAAAAATCTAAAACACGTCGTCATTTAACTGAATTTTGGATGATGGAACCTGAGATGGCTTTTGTTCATCAAGATGAAAGTTTAGAAATTCAAGAACAGTATGTGGCATTCATGGTTCAAAGCGTGTTAGATAACTGTGACTATGCTTTAGACGTGTTAGAGCGGGATAAAGAGGTATTAAAAACTTATACTCAATTACCTTATCCTCGTATCTCTTATGATGATGCAGTGACATTACTACAAGAAAATGGCTTTGAAGATATTAAATGGGGAGACGATTTTGGTTCACCACACGAAACATTCATTGCTAACCATTATAGTAAACCTGTTTTCATTTTAAATTATCCAAAATCAATGAGTCCATTCTACATGAAACCACATCCAGATCGTGATGATGTAGTGATTAGAGCAGATTTAATCGCTCCAGAAGGCTACGGCGAAATTATTGGTGGTAGTGAACGGGCAGTAGATTATGACTATATTTTAGAAGAGTTACATAAAGATAACTTAAAAGAAGAAGACTATGCTT
This sequence comes from Vagococcus humatus, assembly GCF_003950325.1. Lineage (GTDB taxonomy): Bacteria > Bacillota > Bacilli > Lactobacillales > Vagococcaceae > Vagococcus_C > Vagococcus_C humatus. Next base: position 535,377 of record NZ_PXZH01000001.1, on the reverse strand, counting down.
GGTATTTAGATCTTCAAAAATACGGTTCAGTGCCTCACTCAGGCTTTGGACTAGGTTTAGAAAGAACCGTTACATGGATTTGTGGTATTGAACATGTTCGTGAAGCTGCTCCATTCCCTCGTTTATTACACCGTATTTATCCATAGACATGTTTTAACATGACCTAAAAAGTGTTGATGCTTAGCCATCAACACTTTTTTTAGAAGGAGGGAAAACTATGATTGGCATTAGCGGCTGTTTATTAGGCAAAAAGTGTCGGTATGACGGGGGTCATCAAGAACAACCTGCTCTTTTAACTTTGTTAGAAAATACTGCTTGGTTAAGTATTTGTCCGGAAGTCGAAGGAGGTCTACCGATACCAAGAGAACCTGGAGAAATTAAAGGAGGAGACGGCTTTAACGTATGGCAAGGTCAAGCTAAAGTAATATCAGCTCAAGGGAAAAATTTGACTGAAGCTTATCAACTAGGAGCCAAAAAAGCTTATAAACGTCTGAAGCAAGCAAATATTCACCTGCTTATTTTAAAAGAGAACAGTCCTTCTTGTGGCAGTCATTATATTTACGATGGGAGTTTCTCTGGTTATAAAAAAACAGGAGTAGGAGTTGCTACTGCTTATTTTATTCAACAAGGTCTGACTGTTTTTTCAGAAAATGAGATAGAAGAAATTGCGCAATGGTTAGCGAATCATCCAGAAGAAAACACAGATTTTATAGAAAGAAACGTTGACTAATGAGTGATAAATCGGTACTCTATTAATGGATGAAGTGAGGTGACCAAAATGGAAATAGCTAAAACAAACCGAATGAACGCTCTGTTTGATTTTTATGCCACCCTCTTAACAGAAAAACAAATGAATTACATCGAACTGTATTATGCCGATGATTTTTCATTAGGAGAAATTGCAGAGGAATACGGGGTAAGTCGCCAAGCTGTCTATGACAACATCAAACGAACAGAAAAAATATTGGAAGATTATGAACGAAAGTTACATCTTTATTCTAATTACGTGGTTCGTTCAGAAGTGATTGACCAAATAACAAAGATTCTCAAAGAAGACTATCCAGAAGAAGATCGTCTACCTCCTCTACTGGATGCGATACAAGAGATAGAAGAATAGGAGTCGAAATAAATGGCATTTGAAAGCTTAACAGATCGCTTGCAACAAGCCTTTAAAGGGTTGAAAAAAAAGGGTAAAGTAACAGAAGCTGACGTTCGGGAAATGATGAGAGAGATTCGTCTAGCCTTACTTGAAGCCGACGTTAACTTTAAAGTTGTAAAAGACTTTACAAAACGAGTCAGTGAACGAGCAGTTGGGGAAGAAGTACTAGAAAGTTTAACCCCAGATCAACAAATCATTAAAATTGTTAACGAAGAGTTAACTGCCACATTAGGGGAAGAAGCAGTTCCCCTAAATAAATCACCTAAAATCCCAACGATTGTGATGATGGTTGGGCTACAAGGGGCAGGTAAAACAACCTTTGCCGGAAAATTAGCCAACTTTTTAAAAGAAAACGAAAAAGCTAGACCGTTAATGATTGCTGGAGACGTGTACCGTCCAGCTGCGATTGAACAGTTAAAAGTGATTGGACAGCAATTAGATGTACCAGTATTTGATATGGGAACAGAAGTTAGTCCAGTAGAAATTGTCCGTCAAGGGTTAGAACAGGCTTATCAAAATAAAAATGACTATGTCTTTATCGATACAGCCGGTCGTCTACACGTAGATGAAGTGTTAATGGATGAACTATCACAAATTAAAGCATTAGCCCAACCAAATGATATTTTATTAGTAGTAGATGCAATGACAGGGCAAGATGCTGTTAACGTAGCAGACAGCTTCAATAAACAGTTAGATATCACTGGGGTAGTGGTAACGAAATTAGACGGAGATACACGTGGGGGAGCTGCTTTATCTATTCGAGCAGTCACAGGCAAACCAATTAAATTTGTCGGAACCGGTGAAAAATTAACAGATATTGAAGTATTCCACCCAGACCGAATGGCTAATCGAATCTTAGGAATGGGGGACATTTTAACTTTAGTTGAAAAAGCTCAAAAAGATTACGATGAGAAAAAAGCTGAAGAATTAGCAACTAAAATGAAGGAAAACACCTTTGACTTTAATGATTTTATCGAACAATTAGATCAAGTCATGGGAATGGGGCCTTTAGAAGACTTAATCAAAATGATTCCTGGTATGAACAATGTACCTGGGTTAGATCAACTGCAAATCGATCCTAAAGATGTTGAGCGTAAAAAAGCAATTATTTATTCTATGACACCAGCCGAACGGGAAAATCCTGATTTATTAAGTCCTAGTCGCCGAAGAAGAATTGCTGCCGGTTCTGGTAACAGTGTGGTAGAAGTGAACCGGATGATTAAGCAGTTTAACGAGTCACGTAAAATGATGCAACAAATGACTAAGGGCAAAATGCCTAAAGGAATGGATCAAATGTTTGGCTCAGGGATTCAAGGCAAAATGGGTAAAATGGCTATGAATCAAATGATGCGTAAACAAAAGAAAATTAAAAAGAAAAAAATGCGTAAAAAGAAAAAATAGATAAAAACAAGCACTGATTTGAATGAAAATTAGTGCTTGTTTTCTGATTAAATTTTTCTATAAAGTTATAACTTATGGTACAATAATGTTAAGATGTCAAAGAAAAAGAAAGAGGGAGAATAAGGGTGAAAGACCATCCAAATAAACTATTATCTTCCAGAACTTTTACCTATTTTTTGCAGTTAACGGATACGTTAAATTATACTAAGGCTGCTCAGTTGTTAGGTATTTCTCAGCCGGCTTTAACCCAGCAAATCAAAAAAATGGAAGCCAGTGTAGGCACACCGTTATTTGAAAACCATGGGAAACAACTGCAAATGACTGAAGCAGGTAAAATTATGAAACGCACCATTGATAGTGTGTATGAAATTTTAGTTGAAGGAACAGAGTCTATTCAACAAGAAAGTTCTGTCACAAGTGGAAAAATTACGATTGGGGTATCTGCCTCTGTTCAGGATAAAGTGTTAACCGATTTTATCATTGATTACTACCGGATGTATCCTAATATTGAAATTTCTCTGATGATGGTAGGCCGAAAAGAAGTGTGGGATTTTTTAGATAAAAATAAAATTGATATTGCTATTTTATACTTGCCTGACGGAATGCTTAAAAAATGGAAAAGTTACGAAGCTACCTCGATTATTAAAGATGAGGTATTGTTCATCCATAATAACCCAGAGTTTTACGGAAAAACCAGTATCACTTACGGGGAATCTATGGAATTACCTTGGGCGACTTATCCCAAAACTTATTTTGTTTCAGAAGTGATTCAATCCGCCTTTCATTCCCAAGAATTTCGGTTGCCAGAAGCGGTGGTTCATTTTACTCGGCCAGATCAAATGCTTCGGTTTGCTAGAGCTACTGGGGTGTATACAGTAGTACCTAAGTCTTTCTTTGAGCCATACCGACATAAAGAAAACTTACATGCCTTACCTTTTGAGCCACCAATTAAGATGAATTTATCCTTTATTTACCGCAAGGAAAAATTAAAAATTCCTCGGGTGAAACATTTCTTTGAAACATTTTTTACTTACATTGAAGACGAGGATTATCTTTCTCGTTTAAATAAATTTACAGATTAAAGGAGATTTTTATTAATGAGTAAAGTTTTAGTAAGCGGACATAGAAATCCAGATACAGATTCTATTGCTTCTGCTATTTCATTTGCGTATTTACAACAACAATTAGGAGTGGACGCTGAGGCAGTAGCACTAGGTACGCCAAATGAAGAAACTCAATTTGCTTTAGATACTTTTGGGTTCAAAGCTCCTCGTGTCATCGAAAAAGCAGGGGATGAAACTCGCCAAGTAATGCTAGTTGACCACAATGAAGCTCAACAAAGTATTCCTGATATTAAAGATTTAGAAGTGTTAGCTGTAGTGGATCATCACCGCATCGCTAACTTTGAAACAGCTGGCCCACTTTTTTACCGAGCAGAACCAGTTGGCTGTAGCAACACGATTATTTTAAAATTATTTAAAGAAAATAATGTGGCTATTCCTAAAAATGTTGCTGGCATGATGCTTTCAGCTATTATTTCTGACTCTTTACTATTTAAATCACCAACGTGTACAGAGGAAGATATCAAGGCAGCTAAAGAATTAGCTGAAATCGCTGAGGTTAATATTCAAGCTTACGGCTTAGATATGCTAAAAGCTGGAACTAATTTAAGTACTAAAACTGAATTAGAATTAGTAACTATGGACGCTAAGAGTTTTCCAATGGGAGATAAAACTGTCCGTGTAGCCCAAGTGAATACAGTAGATATTGCAGATGTTTTGACTCGTCAAGAAAAGCTAGAAGCAGTGATGGCAAAAGAAAATGCTGACAATAACTTTGATGTATTTGTGTTAGTGATTACTAATATTTTAGATAGTGATTCAGTTATTTTAGTGGTAGGAAACCATCAAGAGATTGTTGAAAAAGCCTTTAACGTGACACTAGAAAACCATACTGCTTTATTAAAAGGCGTAGTTTCTCGTAAAAAACAAGTAGTCCCTCAGTTAACGGAAGCCTTCAAATAATAACAGATGGCAGTCAAAAGACAACTGACTCGGTAAGAGTGGTTGTCTTTTTTCTTTCGTTAGAAAACTAAGTTAAAAGGTGACTATAATATTATTATGTCAACTAAAGATAGGAGTGAATAGGCATAATGTCCGTTGTATGTTTATATGAAAGTTCTGAACCAATGAAAGCAATAGAGTCATTTGAGTTAGATCCTATAGCTTTGTTAACCTTTTTAAAACAGGAAGAAAATGGGGCAACATTAAGAGAGCTTAAAGGACAATTTAACCAATGGAGCAACTGGGATAAAGAGATTGAACAAATCATTCAATTAGGTTGGATTAAAAGAAAGGATGGCCGCTATTATTTTAATTTACCAGTCATATCCTCTAAACAAGCCTTTGAACAAGGGCTTGAAATTCCTAGACCTTATCCCTTAAAACCTTGGGAAAGTCTTTTATTTGACTATTTTTTATCTCAATCCTTACTAGCAGGGGAGGCTTGCTGGATTTGGGCAGAACAGCCAGTGGTGACTTACCGGGTAGACTTACAGTATACCCAACGTAGTTTATGGCTAGATTTTGGAGAGAACCAGGGCATAAACGGGTTAGCTCATTATTTTTCTACCCAACAAGTTTCTCCTAGCCAACAAGAAATTTTAAGGTTAATAGGGGATGTAAACCCAGTTTTTATCTTGAATATGAGTGAACAAATTTTGAAAGAGTTAGATAAATCCAAGGGAAACGTATCACATATACCAGTCTTATTCATTGATTTATTAACCAAAATTGGTTATATTTATAAAAATAGTATCTTAATAAAACAAGAAGTTTGCGAGGAATTAACGGATAAAGTCTTAGATATTCGTCATGAAGCTTATGAGTATGGTCAAAGTTTGAGTAAATCTTCACGTCAAGCTGTTTTATTCCAACTGCAGAGTGATTGGGGACAAGGATCTTATTCTTTACCTTTTCAGCAATTAATTAGAAAATAAAAAGCACCCAACGAGATACTTTACATGCTAACTATCTCGTTGGGTGCTTTTTATTAAAATTAGATTAAAAATAATAAAGGAGGTGATTTAAACAACCGATTTTTCGCCAAATCTAATTGAGAATCATTTTTAATAAGGAAAAAATAGCTTTAAGCTTTATAGAGTTTACTTTTTTATTCACAAACTTTTTTTAGACAGTTGTTTTTGAGAAGTATTCTCATTGAAGAGATAGTTTCATAAAAAGATTATTAAAAAAACATTCAGTTTTGTAAGGATATTAAGTGAAACTTTTATGAAAGTTTGCTAGACTGTAAGCAGATTAAGAAAGGGAGGCGTTTATTATGACACAAGCTGAAACAGCTAAAATGTCAGGGAAAGATTTTTTATTTAAAGTCTTAAACGGAACAGCCATAGGTATTATTGTAGGACTTATTCCTAATGCAGTATTAGGAGAAATTTTTAAAGCATTAAATGGGCCAATTTGGGATACCCTTTATCAAGTAGTGTTTTCATTACAATTTGCAACACCAGCTATTATTGGGGTTCTTGTCGGGTTACAATTTGGCTTTAATGCCATGCAAGCAACAACGATTGGTACTGCTACGTTTGTAGCATCTGGAGCCGTGAAGTTAACTATGGCGACAGTGAATGGTATCGAAAAACCAACTTGGGTTGGGGGAGGCATTGGAGATTTAATCAATGTGATGATTACTGCCGCTATTGCTAGTTATGTGGTCTTAAAAATCAAAGATCACTTAGGCTCTTTAAATGCTATTTTACTTCCTATTTTAGGTGGAGCATTACCTGCAGCCATTGGGGTTTTCTTGTTACCATACGTAAGTAAAATTACTGCGTTAATTGGTAGTATGATTAACGGCTTTACAACTTTACAACCAGTTGTGATGAGTGTATTAATTTCAATTACGTTTTCTATTTTAATTATTTCCCCAATTTCAACAGTGGCGATTGGGTTAGCCATTGGATTAGAGGGAATTTCATCAGGTTCCGCAGCGATTGGGGTTGCTGCTTGTACCGCAGTATTAGTAGTGGCTTCCATGAAAGTTAATGAAAGTGGGACAACTTTAGCCATTCTTTTAGGGGCAATGAAAATGATGATGCCTAATATGGTAAAAAAACCAGTGATATTAGTGCCAATTATTTGTACTGCTGCTGTAAGTGGGGTAGTTTCAGCCTTATTAAACATTCAAGGAATTCCTTCTAGTGCTGGGTTTGGACTAGTGGGATTAGTAGGTCCAATCCATGCCTTTCAGTTACTAGGTGGTTCAACAGTTGGTAAGCTAATTTCTGTTACCATTGCCTTTATCGTGGTACCATTTGTAGTAGGCTTTTTAATGAATTATCTGTTCGGTAAAGTATTGAAACTTTACGGAGAAGACGCATTTAAATACAATGTGTAAACAGTTAAAAACAAGCTTAAAGGAGAGAGATTAATGAAAATTGCAATTGCAGGTTCAGGCGCTTTAGGTAGCGGTTTTGGTTTTAAATTATTTCAAGCAGGTAACGAGGTAACATTAATTGATACGTGGCCAGATCATGTGGAAGCCATTAATACTAACGGACTAGAAGTAGATTTTAACGGAGAAAAAGGAACTGAAAAAATTCCCGCATTTTTCCCACAAGATGTGAAAGATACCTTTGATGTTGTCTTTGTTTTTACTAAATCAATGCAACTAGCTAACATGTTAGAAGCGATTCAACATACCTTAACAGAAGATACTAAAATTATTTGTTTATTAAATGGCTTAGGTCATAAACAAACCTTAGCTAAATACATTCCTGTGAAAAATATCTTTATGGGAACGACAGTTTGGACAGCAGGGATTGATGCTCCTGGTAAAGTTCACTTTATGGGACAAGGACCTGTTGAACTTCAAAATATTGACCCTAATGAAAAAGCAGCAGCAGAAGAATTAGTCGAAATGATGGCAAAAGCTGGTTTAAATGGTCAATATAGCGATAATGTTGTCTTTTCTACTTGGCGTAAAGCTTGTGTAAACGGCACACTAAATGTTTTATGTTCCATCTTAGATTGTGATATTGAAGAATTATCTAAAACAGAAACTTGCCGTAATATGATGACAAGTATTATTACAGAGTTTTCTCTAGGGGCTAAAGTCGAAGGAGTTACTTTAGATGTGACGGAAACAGTTGATTATCTAATGGATCTTTGCGGAAAAGTAGGACCACATTACCCTTCTATGCACCAAGATTTAATCCAAAATCATCGTCCAACAGAAGTAGATTATCTAAACGGAGCAGTGGCTAAAATGGGTAAAGAACACGGATTTGACGCACCAACTTGTCAAATTATTACGGATTTAATCCATGCTAAAGAAGATTTATTAGGAATTAAACGTTAAACTGAATGAATGGTTGCTTTCTTCTCTTGTTAGGGAAGAAAGCTTTTTTACTGAAAAAGGAGATTGATTAGATGAAAGAATGGCAGCATATCGAAGAAATGGAAGCTATTTTAAAAGAACATCAAGAGAAAGTAGGGGAGTTACAAGAGTTATTAACTTTTTTACAACGGCAGCAACCTGAGTACCAGCAATTACTGGCTTATTATGGAAGTGAGAAGTGGTATGAAGATTTAGCAGAAGATGAAGCAGGAAATCTACCAGATAGCTTAGCTAGAGGAGTCTTGTCAGAGGACGAAATTTACAATTTAATAGGCGACTACCATGAAGTTAGTGTTCAAATGCTACAGTTAGTCACTGATTTATTAACGCATTAAAAAAAGATGACTGAGCTTAAATTAGCTTCGTCATCTTTTTTGTTTAACTAGCTAAAGAGTGACCTAATAGCTGGTTTAAGGTGTAGTAATGGATTAATTTGTTTAACTGATTATTGACCACCTGTGTGGCATATTCTTTATCAAAATCTTCTCGGTTTAACTGAATAGTGTTTTCTTCTTCAGTGACTCTAAAACCAGCATTATAATAGAGTTTAGCTAAGCCGTAAAGCTGTTTAAACTCATCTGCATAGTTAGAATCAAAACGAGAACTGTAACTATCTAAATGAGTGGAATCTGCTAAAACTAGCACAGGATAGACTGTTTTAGTAAACAAATAATCGGTCATTAAAGTGCATAGAAGTGTACCGGCACCGTATCCTCGCCATTTTTCTTCTACAAACACCTCGCTAATCTGATTGTCGTGAATGGAAATCTTCCCAATCACACTAGTCTCTTTATTGGCTAAAGTTAAACTTAGTTGGAATGTTTCTGGTGTTACTTCAACTAAGTCAAAAGTCACTTGGTTGTCCTGAATTAATTGTTGATTTTCTGCGGTTAAATCAAAAGCTTCTAAAATTGTCATAAATATATCCCTCCAAAATAGTACCAAAGTAGTACAAAATAAACCCCTTACAATTTATATTATAACGCTTTTTATCTTAAAATGTTACACGCTTTCAAAAATAAGTTGAATTATTTTAAAAAAGTTTGATTATGTGATATCTTATGGTTGAACAAAGGGATATTTAAGCTATCTAGAAAGGGGATTTCACAAATGCTAACGGATATTTATCAAAGTTTTTTTGATCAGTTGGACGGACTAGGTAAACAACAACTGACCACCTATTTAGCTGAAGAGCCTGAAGGTAAAACTCATATCCTACAGTTTTTAAATGCAAAACTAAGTGAACCTGTAACAGTGAGAGACTTAGAAACCATCGATGTTTTGGCTTACTTTAGTGATTTATCAGTGGTTGATGCTACCAATTTAGAAAGTGTAGAAGGATTTTCTTCTGTTGTAGAAGATGTATCAGATACAGGAGGCTATAAGTGAGGGGGCAGATCGACTATCGCAGTTGTTAGCGATCAATTAGCTCAGTTTTACTATGCAGGAACAGATAACATCGGGTATGTTAGTCTGTTTCGCCCAGACGCACGCTTAAAAGTTGTCATAGAATAACAGATATTTTCTAGTTTATTCCGCTAATTTTTAAGAAATTAAGATGCAGATGATATTTATTCATGATATACTAAGAGTAGATTTATATTATGGGCTCTTTGAGTGGATACACATTATTTATTGTAGATCAGAAACTGCAATAAATAAATAAAGAGTAGACCTACTAGTGAATACGCTAGTAGGTCTTTTTTGTTTTGCTAGCTAAAAGTCAATCTATCAGTTACAATAGAATTAATAATAACGCATTTAAGTTAATTGTCAAGGAGGCTCACATTTTATGACATCATCTATTCAACATATAGATCATCCGATAAATATGTATATACGTGGCCAAGTAGGTATCACAGTGGAACAATTTGGTCAACTGGCAGGGATTCCTCAATCCACATTAACCACTTGGGTTCAGCGTAAAAGACGAATCGAAAAATTACCGATTTATTTTTATGCAGCTTTAGCAGATGTAGCAAAACAATCAATTTCTGAGGTTTATCAGGCAATGTTAAACTTGCAGCATGAATATGACCGATATTTATACGAAACAGCTAAAAAAACCGACCAAACTATTTTTAACCAAGCAGCTTATGAAGGTCGGGCTGTTAAAGCTAGTTACGTTAAAGCCAGTATCACAGAACAGTTAATTAGTCCGGCTAAACAACTAGTTAAAGCACTAAACGAAGACGATAAATTAATGTTTTTAGAAGCTTTGTTACTCATTTATAGTCAAATTAACCGAGCAATTCCTAAATGGATGACTGATTATCTTCAAGATAAAGAAACCTTTAATGAGTTCGGTCGTTCATTTTATAATACATTGATTGCTTAACCTATAAGAAGTTAGAGAAGGATAAACCTGGTAAGTTACTAGGTTTATTTTTTATTAGTAAGAGTCATTTAGAGTGATTTTGTTAGAATTATAAGTGATAGGTAAGTAGCTTATAAAGCCATAAAAAAAGAATTCTATTTTAGTTTACATAATATATATTATACAAAGTAGTCAAATTTATGAAAATCACTAATCTTTAGTTTAAATTGATTCATTTATTTTTCTTGTTAATCCTCTGTTAACTGTTTTTAAGCATTATTTGGATTATCTATAGTTAATCTATTTTTAAGTTGATCTTTTATTTTTTTAGCTAGTTTATTTTTATTTATCAGATCGTTGGTTTAAGTTTAAACTGAATTTGTTTAGCTAGATATCTAAATTATCAATTAAAGATTTTATGTTGCTGCTAATTGTTGGCTGATTTAGCTATAGTTTATGAACAAATTAATGTTAAAAGCTTGTGGTTTCATCCATTAACATCCCTTAAAATAAGTTTGTGAAATTGCTACAGATAGCTTTTTAGACTGGACTTAGTTGTATAAAGAGAAATTGTGTTAGTTTAGCCAGTAAATAGAATAATTTTAATTTTATTAGGTAAGTCGGATAAGTTAGTTAATAACTTGTATGCGTTATTAATATTTCGTTTTTAGCCTAAGCTAAGCTAGTATCTTCTTCTTCTCTTCTTCCCTACCTCCTCTATTTAACACTAAAATAGTCCCTCGTAAGAGATTAGTGCCTTCTTACAAGAGACTATTCACTATCCTTTTATATTTCTACTACAATATCTTCATCTGGAAACCAGTGAGTATGGCTATTTTTACCACTTTTTTTATTCGTGATAAAGACATCTACATCATGGAGGTCACATATTTTAAATACAGAGCTGCCGTTAAATTTAGTGTTTTCCGCTACTAAAATAATCCGTTGGGAATTATGAATAGCTGCTTCTACAATCAAAGCATCTTCTTCGTCCTCTAGAAAAGCTCCTTCTTTAGTAATAGAAGCACAGCCGACAATCGCTGTATCAAATCTAATTCGTTCACATCGTTTTAGTGTGTCTACGCCGTAAAAAAAACGGTTTTTAGGGAAAAAACGTCCCCCTAGTAGATGTGCTTCAATATAAGGTTTAGTACTTAAATAATTCATATTATCTAAAGAATGAGTGTATACTCGTAAGCTTTGATCTAATTTTTTACAAAGTAGATTAAAAATAGTGGATGTGGCAATAAAACAAGTTTCATTTTGATGAATATATTTTAAGGTTTCTTCTGCTAGTTTATTTTTTAAAACAGGATTAATCAAATTACGTTCACTATAATTTGGTATCAATTTTTTTTGATAGGCAAGAGATAAGACGCCACCGTGAGTTCTAATGGCGAGTCCCATATCTACTAGTTTAACGATATCTCTTCTAGCAGTATCTTGAGAAACTTGTAGCACTTTCATGATTTCTTTTGTGCTTAGTTCTCCTTTTTCATTTAACATATCTTGAATTTTAAGAATACGATTGGTTTGGTTCACTTGCTAACTAATCCCCTTTATACACTTGTCCCTTTATTAGAGAAGTGTCAATAAATCTTTTGGTTCATTCAAATAAACATCTACATCTGGTAAAGCTAACCCTTCGTGAGCTCCCCAAGTTGCTAAGGCAAATTTAGCCCCTGCATCTTTCGCACATTGATAGTCATATAAGGTATCCCCTACATAGATAGTCTTAGTCGGTGAAAGTTCTAGGCGTGTCATGGCTAACTCTAAAGGTTCTGGATGAGGTTTGTGCTTATTAGTATCATCAGCTGTTATCACTGTTTTAAAGTAGTGATCGATACCAAAAGGGGTGAAATCTGTATCAAAATTATGCCGAGTTTTAGAAGTAACAATCCCGATTGGAGTCGTTTGTGTAGATAAAGTATGAAGCACTTCTGACATGCCTTTAAAAAACTGCATATCTTGGTGCCGAGTTTGAATGATTTTTTTCCACTCAGGTATAAATTGTTCTGGATCTGGAACACCCATTTTTTTTAAACCTACAAGACCTGGAATACCAAAAATAAACCGTAGTTCCTCTAACGTTTTATCTAGCTTACGTTCTTGTTTTAACGCTTGTTGTAAGGTTTCTAACATGACCTGTTCTGTATCGATTAATGTGCCGTCTACATCAAAGAGAATTCCTTGTATCATTTACTTGCTCCTTTTTAGTCATTTTATACATAAAGAAAAAGCGAAATAGTTTCACTATCTCGCTTTTTAGTGTACCACAGGTTGCCTTATTAGTTAACTAGGTAAGAAAAGAAGCAAATATAGCAATGAATAAGTAACTGACTGGTTCTGGAATACGGTAATAATTTTTTTGAATGGTCTGTTGCTGGATCATTTCTAAATGTTTAAACTGGTTATATAGACCAAATCCGATTAAGCCGCCTAATACATTCATTAATAAATCTGTCATATCAGTAATCCGGTGTAAGGTTAGTAGCTGACTACACTCAATAATCAGAGACAAACTTAAATGAAATCTTAGGACAGGCATAAATTTTTGATACGTTGGAGAGAAAAATGGCAGCAATAAACCACAAGGGATAAATAAACAGATGTTTAGTAAATCTGTGATATTTACCCCCTCTTTAAAGGGAATCCACTGAATAATAGGATGAAATAACCCTTGTTTCCCTGATTGTAACCATGCCCATTCGGAAATAGAGGGAAAACCAACTAATTGAAGTAAAATAAATAAATATATGGCAAAAAGAAAGGCCACTTTCCCAGAACTTTTAAAGGCTTTATCTTTTCTAATTAAGTAGACTAAACATAAGACAATCCCTAGACCAATGAGATTTGTCATCAAATCGCTCCTTTGTCAATTAATCACTTGTTTATCTTACCACAATTGCTGTAAAAATAACTCATCCTAAAGGTTGATTTTTAATTAAAATGACATAAATTTATTAATTATTCGGAATAATTGTCAGTTAGACTGTACGAGAGCCCCTGATTAATGGTAAAATCTTATTGTTATCGTTTTTTATTAAAAATCACTAATTTATTCTGATCACTAAAGAAATAACTAGATAAGAATGATGTTAAGGAAGGATTGTTTAAATGATTACCCGTATCGTTTTAGCAATAAGTTTAAATGCTATTATTGCCATTATTAGTTATAAAAAGAATTTTTTAACTGGAAAAGCAAGTATCGCTGCAGGACTTGTCGGCAGCTTATTTTATATTTTTGGAAATATTTCAACTTGGTTACTCTATTTAGGTCTATTTCTTTTTATCTGGGTTCAGGCTGAGATAAAAAAACATTTACCTAAAAAATATCAATTATTCTTCTACCCTACTTGGACTGTTTGGCAATTTTTAGCCTATACTTTACCTGGTCTTGGTTGTTTAGCTCTGTTTTTTTTCACAGACAATACTGCCTTTTACTTAGGAATGATCGTTTCCCTAGCTACTGCTACTGCTAATTTGTGGGCTTCTGAGATTGGGATATTAAGTAAGCACTCCCCTTTTTGTTTAGTTGGTGGACATGAAGTGGCTAAAGGTATTTCTGGTGGTGTATCTATTCTAGGTACTCTGGCTAGTTTTGTTGGAGCTTTTTTAGTCGCTTTAACTAGTGCTATTGGTATTTTCTTTCAAACTCAGCTAAATTTCTTTGGCCAGTCGATTCTGTCTATTTATTTTCTACTCGTCAGCTTTCTAGGGGTCATGGGGATGTTTTTAGATAGCTTATTAGGGGCTACCATTCAAGAGAAGTATTGGGCGGGTAAATACGTGGTAGAATACGTTACGAAACGTTTCTATAAAGGGGTTAAAGGGATGACTAATACCAAAGTAACCTTTATTACCACAAGTTTAATGGCTTTAGTCGGTATTTTACTTTCCTTACTTTTATTCCGTTAAATTAACAGGACTCATCTAATAACAATAAAAAGGTTAAGCTAAAGTTAGCTTAACCTTTTTTGATGGATAGTTACTGATAAATAGCTTTAATCGGATCCATTTTCGCTGCATTAATAGCAGGAATCACTCCGAAAATAAGCCCAATTGCAATCGACACGCCTGCAGAAATCAAGGTCATTTTCACACTTAAAATCGCTTCAATTCCAGGAATTGTTGAGATTAACTGAGAAATGCCCCAACCTAATAAAATACCAATTACCCCGCCAAGTAAGGTAATAAAGGCAGCTTCTAGTAAAAACTGTGCCATAATATTAGCAGGTTTAGCTCCAATTGCTCGTCTAATCCCAATTTCTCGTTTTCGTTCAGAAACAGACACGTACATAATGTTCATAACCCCAATTCCTCCTACTAATAGAGAAATCGCTGTAATAAAGACTAAGCCCATGACTACTTGTTGAATCATGTTTTCAACTTCTTGCCGCATTTGTTCAGAACTTTTATCTTCTTCAAAATTACCGGTTAATTCTGGATGATACTCTTTTAGCTTCTCGTTAGCTTCTTCTACAATTTGGTCTCGGTCAGTATCAGGGGCTACTTTTAATTTAATCCCATTGATACTTTTCGACTTGGATAAATTGTTAAAGGCTTTTTTAGGGATAACACTACTAAATAAATTAGGATCCATATTCATTCCCATATCATCTGGTTCATTTTTTATCCCGACAACTAAAAATTTCTCCCCGTCTACATCAATCGCACGACCAATTAATTTCTCTGGTTTATTGACCATAAGAGAAAACTTCATCGTCTGATAAGATAAAATAATTACATTACGTTCTGCATCACTAGGAATAAAATCTCGGCCGTAAGCCACTGTATTTTTACCATTACCAGGGTTAGCGATGACTTGGTCTCCTCCTAGATTATCAAAATAAGAAAGACTGACTTGGATGGACTCATCTGCTCCAAATCCATAACCGTAATCCGCAGAAATAGTCGTAATATTATCTAACTTTCGTAAGAGTTTTAAATCATTTTTAGAAAAAGCATAGGTTTCAAATTCTCCAGGTGAATCTGAGTCTTCATCCACATCTGGACGATAAATCAATCTGACAACATTAGAGCCTGTGCTATCTAACATTTTTAAACTGCTTTGTTTCATTCCTTCACCAATAGAAGAAACAGTTACTACTGCAGCAATCCCGATAATAATCCCAACCATAGTTAAAAACACCCGTAATTTATGAGCTTTTAAACTTAGGAAGGTACTTAATAGTAAATTTCTAAGCATTTAAGTACTCCTCCTCTGTTAGGAATAAACCATCTTTCATATAAATCACTCGGGTGGCATACTTCCGCATATCATTGTCATGGGTTACCATCACAATGGTTTTTCCTTGTTTGTTTAGTTCTGTCAAAATATTCATAATATCTTGCCCTGTTTCACTGTCTAAGGCGCCGGTTGGTTCATCTGCCATAATCAGCAAAGGATCATTCACTAAGGCTCTAGCAATAGCTACCCGTTGTTGTTGTCCACCTGAAAGCTCTGTGGTTTTTACATGGGTTTTATCTTCTAAACCAACTAAACTTAAATAGTGGTTAGCTAGTTCTTTTCGTTTCCCATCTTTTTTATTACCAGAGTAAACCATAGGCAATTCCACATTTTGTCTAACGTTTAAAGAGGGGATTAAGAAAAACTGTTGAAAGATAAAACCAAGATATTGATTACGTAATTTTGATTTTTCATTTTCACTTAATTTAGAAGCATCTTCCCCGTCAAATTGATAAGTACCATCTGAAATTTGATCTAGAAAACCAATAATATTCATCAAAGTAGTCTTCCCACTACCTGATTTCCCCATGATCATTAAAAATTCTCCTCGTTCAATCGTTAAATTCAAATTTTTAAGAACATGTAGCTGGTTTTTCCCCACAGGATAATACTTATTGATATCAGTTAATTCGATAAGAGGCGTTGAATGAATGTCTTGTTCTGTCATTATTTCACCTCATCATCTGTTGAGTTCGGTGTATCTCCTGTAGTTAGAATATCTCCATCTTTTAATTTTTTATCTGATTTAACGATAACTTGATCCATGGATTCTAACCCATTTAAAACAACCACTTTTTTGCCTAAAGCTTCTTTAGTCTCTTTGATTTCAATTGGTTTTTTCAAGACTGTTCCAAAATCATCCACAAACACATAAGGAGCGTCTGATTTATCAAAATGAATCGCTTCTTTTGGAATTTCAATATTCTTATCAGATAAGTTTACTGCCGCTTGCACGTGGAAACCATTTTTAATATTTTTTGGATTTTCTAAGGATAGTTTAACTGTGTAGTTGGATAAACTACTACCTCCACCATTCATTCCCCCAGCTTCCCCAGGAGCAGCTCCTGAATCTGGTAATTCAGACACATAAGTAATTTTACCTTTTAAGCTTTGGTTGGTTGAAATAGTTTTAATATCTGCATCTTGCCCTGTCTTGATTTTAGTAACATCTTTTTCGTTAACCGTTCCTACAACATAAAACTCTTCTGAAATAAGATTTAAAATAGCGCTATCTCGGTTTTTATCTTGTGGAATAGATACTTTTCCTGTAAACGGTGCTACCACTTTATTAACTTGACGCTCGTAAATTTCGTTTAGCTGTTGGTTCATTTGGCTAATGTTCATATCCATGCCACTAATGTCATATTTCAGTTCAATTTCTTCTCTAGCTAACTGTAGGTTTGGTTGAGGTGCTTCCTCCCCTTCTTCCTTAGATTGTCCTCCTTGGTTTAACTGAGTTAGCTCTAGCTGTTTCTGCCGAATGGCTTTTTCTTTTTCCGCTTGAGCTCGTTGGATATTCATTTTCATTTCGGCAATTTCTTTGTCACTTGTAGGATCTACATATTGGTAAAGAACGGTTCCCTCTTTAACCACATCCCCATTTTTAACTTGTAAATCACCTAATTTACCTAATGTTTGATCTTTGACAAATTCTTGAGATTTAACTGGGGTAATGGTTCCGTTAATAAAGACTTGGTCCACCCCATCAATATTATAATACTCAATGTTATTCTCATCTTTAGCTGCTTGTTCTTTTGGTTTTGATTGATGTTTAACTAGATAAATACCACACCCTAAAACTAGCACACTAATAATTCCTATAATTATCTTTGTTCTTTTTTTCACTCCCGTAATCTCCTTTACAAAATGATAACATTTCTATGACTCTTTCATGTTATCAAATATAGACTGGGAGTTACATAGGTCTCAAGTCTTATTTTGTTTACCTAACAAGTAACGACACTTATTTTTAGCCGTTTGCCAAGTGTGTTTCAGTTTATCTGAAAGTCCCTGATTGTGTTTATTCAAGTCAGAAAAATCCCCATCAATCCCATCAATGTTCATCACATTCACAAATTGTACCCACATCTTTTGTTGATTTTTTTTGATAAGTAACTGGGAACAGTCTTCTTTTTTGCGGTAAAATTGCACGCTATCAGCATCCAGTTCACCGATTAACATTTCAAAGGGAAAGCTGTTTAAGCTTTCTTCTGGAATATAAAACCGTAAAATAGGTTGATAGTCTTCTAATTTGTTGTCTTTAAAAGAAAAGGGAAAATACTGATGGATATAAAAAGTAAAAGCTTCCACTCCTTGGTCAATCATCAAACTAGGATCGATAATCATGTAAGAATACATCCGTTTTTGCTCATCATCTTGCCAAGGAAAATAAGCTTTGGAATTTAGCTTGCCAAAAACACCAGATTCAGAATAAGCTCCTGTTTTCATATTTGAAATTCTCGTAAAAAAGTAGGTAGCTTGATTTTTTCCTACTGGTTGTAAATAATTATTTTGATATTGAATCATTCTAATTTGATCAGGACTTCTAAAAAATTCAGCATAAGGCTCTCTTAAAACCCCTACCCCGTTATCCCATTCTAAGCGGTCAAAACCTAACTGATCTCGAAACATTCGCTGAAAATCTAAGTTGGCTGCCAAATGCCAGTCAAGAGGGTTTTCATGTAGGGTAATACGAATAACCCCGTTACTTAATTCGGTTAAATCATTCACTTGTTGTACATCTAAAAAAGCTTGTTTAGGAATCCACTGACCGTACACCGGACTAAACCACATTTTCCAACAAGAAGTAAAAATTAACCCATGATACTGACAATCATATCCTGCTAATTGGCTACAATCCACCACTTGTTCATGAAGGGTGTTATACATTAGCGGCGGATATTTAGGGTGATTAATAGCCAGTGTTTGTCTGTCTTGTAAGGACAGTAAGTTATGACTTAAAAATTCCTGCATATCTCGGATATAAGCGTAAACTCCTTTTTGACACATTTTTTCGTCAAAAAAGTTTTCAATAATAAGCTGATAAGCTGTAAATATCTCGTAGGTAATGGTAAACATCATATGAATAGAGCCGTGAAACACTTTGAGAACTAAGTCGCCACCAGGTCCTTTTAAAATTAAGGATTGAAAAGGGGTGTCTGTTTTTAATGAAAAATTAGCTAAAATAGTGGCAATCTCTTCTTTTTTATACAGATGAGAATCGGTCATATCTTCTCCTACTAAATAACTTTCAGGTTCCATTAAAATACGACACAAACTAAACCAGTCATCTAACTGTTGACGAAAACTTTCTTCCGTCTCCAAATGAGCCAGTTGCATGAGACAATAAATGGTGTGTGCTTGTTCTTTTGTTGGCATGTTGGTGGCCTCCTTACCTTTATTATAACGTAAAAGGTACTCAATCTGAAATAAAGACAATAGCTACGGACAACAAGTAAAACAGGTTTCATTCATGACAAAGATGACAAACGATTCAAAAGGTTTTATAATAGATTAAAGTCATTAAATAGACTGTTTTATAAGACGCTTATAATTACATTGTACACTATTTCTAAAAAAAATTACATAACGGAGGTAAAAAAATGGGATTAACTTATAAAAAAACAGACAAACTTGAAAAAATGTTAGAAGACTTTATTGTATTGCCAGAAGATAAAGAGGTTAAACAGACTGAAGCTCAAAAAGAAGCAGAAAAATTTTTGAAAAAAGAACAAGAAGTTTTAGAGAATAAAAAAGAAAGAAAACAAAAATAGGCTTTTTGCTATTTTTGTTTTCTTTCTTTTACTAATCTTAGACCTAAATCCCAAATAATTAATCCACCTGCAATAGCACCTGCTAAAGACAGCATACGAATACTGTAGTAGGTTGCTTGATTATAACGACCAATAATTAATGAGTAAGTCATTTGATAAGAAACGGCTCCTGGTACTAATGCCACAATGCCTGGAATGTTATACATAGTAGAAGGTTTTTTTCTTATAACAGCAAACCAATAACTCAACCCAGCAATCGTTAATGAGCCTAAAAAAGTGGCTAATGTCACATTTATTTGGCATTCTAAGGCAATCCAATAAATAAACCAGCCCCCCATACCGCTTAATCCGCTATAAACTAATTCCTTTTTTGGAACTAACTGGATCATACCAAAACCTACCGACGTTAAAAAACTTAACACAAGTTGTTCAACTAATTTCAATCCCCATCCTAACATGTTCTTCTCCTTACTACTTATTCCTTTGATTAGTGCATAAAACTAAAGGCTATAGCAATCCCTGCCCCTATCATTAAAGCCACAATCAACGCTTCAACTGCTCTTGAAATTCCTGCTAACATATGACCTGCTTGTAAGTCTCTCACTGCATTGGTAATAGCTACCCCTGGCACTAGCGGCATGATACTTCCGATAATCATGTGATCTAACGAATGAGCAATCCCTATATCCACACAAAGAAAAGCCAACACCCCGAGAATAATAGAAGCCACTAATTCATTGATAAATTTCAAATTCAGCCGCTGTTCACACCAATCATAAGCTCCGTATCCGCCAGCTCCAACTAAACAAGTCGCTAAAAAGTCTGGCCAAGTTCCACCTAACATGACCATTAAACAGCCACTGACAATCGCTGCACTGATAATTTTAGATACTCTAGACCGGTAACTTTTCGCCTGATCTAAGATGACTAAACACGTATTTAAATCTTGTAGACTTAGTTTATTTTCAGCAAAAGCCCGAGAATAAGTGTTGACTTTCGCAATTTTACCAAGATTGGTTGTCCGTTCCTCAATCCGCTGCATTTGCACATCTTTTGTGCTCTGTAGTCCCATTAGTACAACAGTTTGAGTCACAAAGCTTGTGCCCACTTCTTCTCCGTAACTTGCAGCAATTCGGTTCATGGTATCTTCCACTCGGCTCATTTCTGCTCCGTTTTCTAGCATAATTTTACCAGCTAAGACGCAGGTTTCTAATAAAAATTCTGTTCGTTCCATCACTATCTGTCTCCCTAATCTCTATCATGCTTCATTATAATAAACCTATGAGAAAAATCCAACGATAACCTAACTAAATGAAAGCTTTTTAATACTCAAACGCTCAGTTGGGCAAATAAAAAAAGCCAGATACAAGTATCTGACTTTTTTCGTTAATCTTGTGTTGGAAACCGTTGCTCCAACATTTGGATATTACTTGTTGCAATGTCTTCAAAAGGAATATTCGCCCATTCAGCAATTTGCGAGACATACCATAAAACGTCTCCTAATTCCTTGATTAATTCTTCTTTAGGCATATCATAATTTTTGAAGGTATAATTTTGAATAAGTCTTAAAACTTCCCCTGATTCACTGGCTAAACCAAGAGCACAATTCGTTAAAACTTGCTCGTTTCCGTAACGTAGTGTCCGATTAGCTAAAGATTGATAGTCATTAAACTCCATGTCACAAACACTCCTTTTTTATTCTCCAAGATAAGGTTCAATTGCTTGCCAAGCTTGGTCTTTTCCCATTTTAGTTTCAGAAGAAAAGACAATAAAATCATCTTCTGCATCAAAGTGCAAGGCTTTTTTTATCATCCCCTCATGTTTATTCCATTTACTTTTAGGAATTTTATCTGCTTTGGTAGCTACTACAATGGCGGGCATGCCGTAATACTTTAAAAATTCATACATTTGAATATCGTCTTGACTCGGTTCATGACGAAAATCCACAACACAAATGACGGCTTGTAGCTGTTCTCTTTCAGTTAGATAAGTCTCAATCATCTTTCCCCAACGAGCTCGTTCCACTTTGGATACTTTTGCATAACCATATCCTGGTACATCCACAAAATGGAAGGCATTTTCAATCAAATAAAAGTTTAGAGTTTGGGTTTTTCCAGGTTTACTAGAAGTTCTAGCTAAATTTTTCCGATTGATTAAGGTATTAATAAATGAGGACTTGCCAACATTAGAGCGTCCAGCTAAGGCAATTTCTGGGATTTTTGTATCAGGATACTGTTTTGGTGAAACAGCACTGATCACGATTTCTGCTTGATGAACATTCATTCTCTTCACCCTTTCATACTTGTTTTATTTTAGCACAGAGATTTTTGATAAACTAGCCTTGACTTTTAAAGTTTTACCTAAAAAAAAGACTTGTAAGAAATTTCTTACAAGTCTTTTAAAAGAAGACGAGTTTTAAGCTTAACTAACTTTTTTATCATCATTTAATTCAATGGTAGGATGATCCTCATTGATGACTGTTTTTTCAGTGACTGTCACTTTTTGGACATCTTCCCGCATAGGAACTTCAAACATAATGTCCATCATAATGTGTTCAATGATAGAACGTAGTCCTCTGGCTCCTGTATTTCGCTCAATCGCTTCTTTAGCAATAGCTTTTAAAGCTTCTTTAGTAAAGGTCAACTCCACATCATCTAACTCTAACAATTTTTGATATTGTTTAACTAAAGCATTTTTCGGTTCAGTTAAGATACGAACCAAATCTTCTTCGGTTAATTTTTCTAGAGCTGCCATGACAGGTAATCGACCAATAAATTCAGGAATTAATCCAAATTTAAGTAAGTCTTCTGGGATGATTTCTTGCATAATGCTTGTTTCTTCATCCAATTTTTTACTAGACTTACCGAAACCAATCACTTTTTCACCGAGACGTTCTTTAACGATGGTTTCAATGCCATCGAAAGCTCCGCCTACAATAAACAAGATATTGGTGGTATCAATTTGAATAAATTCTTGTTGAGGATGTTTTCTTCCTCCTTGGGGTGGTACACTGGCTACTGTTCCTTCTAAAATTTTCAGTAAGGCTTGCTGTACTCCTTCACCGGAAACATCCCGAGTAATAGAGACATTTTCACTCTTACGCGCAATTTTATCAATTTCATCAATGTAGATAATTCCTTTTTGGGCTCTTTCTACATTGTAATCAGCAGACTGTAGAAGTTTGAGTAAAATATTTTCAACATCTTCCCCTACATAACCAGCTTCTGTTAAACTAGTTGCATCAGCAATAGCAAAGGGAACATTTAATGTTCTAGCTAAAGTTTGTGCTAAAAATGTTTTACCAGACCCAGTTGGCCCAATTAAACAAATATTACTTTTTTGAAGTTCAACCCCATCGGTTTCTTCGCTTGTTTCTAAATGGCTCACTCGTTTGTAGTGATTGTATACTGCAACGGAAAGAATGCGTTTAGCTCTTTCTTGACCGATAACATATTCATTTAGGATATTAACAATTTCGTTAGGTTTTGGTACTTCAGTAAAGTCTTCAATTGTTTCATCATAGACTTCTTCATCTATGATTTCTTTACATAGGTCGACACACTCATTACAAATGTAAACCCCGGGACCTGCTACTAACTTACGGACTTCATCTTGGGATTTCCCACAAAATGAACAGCGTACAGTTCCGCCATTTGTTAGACCATCATACATATTACAACCTCCTATAGGATCGTCTGGTATAAATCTAAATCTTTTGCTACCATCCATCATCAATATGGTAACACAAAAACTTTCAGATGTAATTAATAATGTTTTTACCTAGTCGGTTTTTAAAATAACTAGGTAAATCAGTTAAAAAAAGGCAAAGGTGCTAACGTGCACCTTCGCCTTTTTTTATTCTCATAAGCGAGACGTTTATGCTTCTTTAGCTGTATCAGTAATAACGTCTAGTGCTTTTTTCATAACGATATCATGACTTAACATGTCGTTAGTTAATACATTACGAACTGCTGATGCTTCCATGTTATAAGAAGCAGCTAATTCGTCGATTTCTTTGTTGATTTCTTCTTCTGTTGCTTCAAATTTTTCAGCAGCAGCGATTGCTTCAACAACTAAGTTTGTTTTCACACGGCTTTCAGCTTCACCTTCAAATTGTTGGTGTAAGTCAGCTTCAGTTGTGCCAGTTAATTGATAGTATAATTCTGGAGAAATACCTTGACGTTGCATATTTCCTAAGAATTCTTCCATACCGCGGTGTACTTCGTCATGGATCATAACTTCTGGTAAGTCCACGATTTCAGCATTTTCAACGGCTTGTTTGATTGCTTCAGCTTGAGCAGCTTCGTCAGCTTGGCTTGTTTTTGTTTCTTCTAATTCTTTACGAATTTTTTCTTTTAATTCAGCTAAAGTTTCAACTTCATCGTCAATGTCTTTAGCAAGTTCGTCATCTAATTCAGGAACTTCTTTGCCTTTAACTTCATGAACAGTTACAGCAAAAACAGCTTCTGCGCCTGCTAAATCTTCTGCATGATATTCTTCAGGGAAAGTTACTTTAACTTCCACTTTGTCGCCAGCTTTTGCGCCAACTAATTGTTCTTCAAAGCCAGGAATGAATGAACCTGAACCTAATTCTAATGAATAGTTGTCAGCAGAGCCACCTTCAAAGGCAACACCGTCTTTTGTTCCAACGTAATCAATAACAACAGTGTCACCATTTTCAGCAGGAGCGTCTTCTTTTAAGACTAATTCTGCTAAGTTTTGGCGTTTTTGTTCTAATGAAGCATCTACGTCTTCTTCTGTTACTTCACGGTCTTGTTTAGCGATAGTTAAGTTTTTGTATTCGCCTAATTTAACTTCAGGTTTAACAAAAACTTCTGCTTCGATAACCCAGTTTTGACCTTTTTCAGTGCTTTTAAGATCAATTTTTGGTTGAGCTACAGGATCGATTCCTGCTTCTTCCACTGCTTTTGAATAAGCTTCAGGTAAGACTGCATTGATTGCATCTTCATAAAGACTTTCTTCTCCGTACATTTTGTCAAACATTTGACGACTGATTTTACCTTTACGGAATCCAGGTACTGAAATATTTTTTTTCACTTTGTTAAAAGTTGTTGTTAAAGCTTTTTCAATTACATCTGATTCAACTTCAAATGTTAAAATTCCATCGTTTGTTCCTTTTTTTTCCCATTTGGCTGTCATTTATTATTCCCTCCAGAAACTTCTGTTTTTTCACAATTGTTTCAATTGCATACCTTACAATAGTACACTAAGAAGTCCGAATTGTAAACATTTATACTTGATATTTATCCCTTTTTACTAGGTTAATTTAGCTAGATCCCTAGCCAGATATTTTGAAGAGTGGTAATCAATTCCTCATATTCCTGGATTTCTTCTGTTGTTCCCTGTAAAGAACTATCTATCATAAGATAACGAGAAACAAATAACTGAATGAATAGTTGACTGTTTTTTATCCGTAAATCAGGATAAGGATACAGGATAGTAGTAAAGAAAAATAATTCTGCCTGCAGTTGTTTTTGCATGTCTTCCCCTACATGTGTCAACTCTTCTAATAAATACCGGTTTAATTCTTTGGTGACTGCTAAGTCTTGAATCATGTTTAACTTGTTTAAGGCGACTACTTGTTTGGTCTGGTCATACTCTAAATAAACTAAGTCACCTGCTACTTGATCTGAAATAAACAGCCAGTACTCTAATAAGCCTTTTCTCACAAAAGGATGAACAGAGGGAGAAGTTAAATAAGGAGTCAATTCTTTTATAAACCAAGAACTAGGCAAACATTCGGCTTGGTTGATCCCTTTTATTTGACTAGCTAAGTCAGATTGACTGAACTGTTGCTGAATATCTTTTACTAAACTGGTTAATTCTAAGCCTTGATACAAGTTAGCGTAATCTTCCCCTACTTGAATCATAGTTAAACAAGCAAGATAATCCTCTTGGCTAGCCTTAGCTAAGTAAAGCTGCTTTCTAGCCTCCATAAACCGTCCTTCTCCAACTAACACCTGAATAAATAAGGAAAGTCCAACAGAGTCTTTAAGGTACTCCATTGGACGTTCTTTAATATAGGAGCGAGCTTCTGAATAACGTTTTAACGCCAGTAAGCAGGTAACCGCTTCTTGATGAACTGCTAAAGGCTGTTGGTAAGATAAGGCTTGTTCGTAATAATCTAAGGCTTTCTCGTACTGAGCTTCATCCTTGGCCTCTTTAGCTAAAGCTAGAAAACCTGCATAATTATGTGGAAAGGGAATTGTTTCTCCCATAAAACCGCTCCTTTTTACTTCATTTTATGTTATGAAAAAAGCTTAAAGGATAAAATATCCCCTAAGCTTTTATTATTTAGCCTTGCAATAATTCGTAAATCTCCATTGCAACTAAATCAATGTCATCGAATTGATAACTTTGGCGTGTGTCTGATTCAGTGAGCTCAAAAGTTTCAGTAGATGGATCATAGCTAACTAGACATCTTTCTTGTCCTTCGCGTTCAAAACGACGAACCTGAACTTCTGCATCTGTTGTTTCAACCATAGCCACTAATCGTTTAATGATGGCAACTAACTGTGAATGTGTCATCGAACAAGCCTCCTTATGTTTCACTTTCTGTTACATTGTATCAGACAATGTTTCCCCTGCATACTCATTTTACCTAATTTTTTGTTTTTTTTAGTTAACTTTAAGATTTTTATAAATCTAGTCTTCCTCATCCCACCATAGTTTAATTAAGGCTTGTGTACCATCGTTTTCATAACCTCGGTTAGCTAAAACATCATACAGCTCTTTGGCTTTTTTCGTTGCAGGAAGACTAATCCCCATCTTATCCCCTTCATCTAGGGCTATTTTTAAGTCTTTGATAAAGTGTTTAACAAAGAAGCCTGGTGAATAATCCTCCTTTAAAATACGAGGAGCATAGTTGGCTAAAGACCAGTTAGCTGCACTTCCTCCTCCAACGGTTTGAATGACTTTCTCTAAATCTAATCCTGCTCGTTCTGCATAGACTAATAATTCAGTCATACCTGTCATTGTTCCAGCAATCATAATTTGGTTAGCCATTTTAGTATGCTGACCTGCTCCCGCTTCACCTTGGCGCATAATGGTTGTACCAAAATGTTGGAAAATAGGTAGAATTTGTTGATAAACTTCTTCCTCTCCTCCTACCATAATGGTCAAGGTGCCTTTTTTAGCTCCTAAATCTCCACCAGAAACAGGGGCGTCTAAACTCGCTCCTCCTTGTTCTTTAGCTGTTTGATATAATTGTTTTGCTAAGGTAGGGGTACTGGTTGTCATATCTACAACAATTTTTCCTGTTATATCTGCTTGAAAAATTCCGGTTTCACCGTAATAAATATCTTCTACGTCTTTAGGATAGCCTACCATAGAAAAAATAACATCTGCTTGTTCTGCCACTTTCTCAGGTGTCTCTTGCCAAGTAGCACCTAACTCCACTAATTCATCTGTTTTAGCTTGGGTGCGGTTATACACATGAACAGGATAGTCTGCCTGTAATAAATGTTTGACAATCGCTGCTCCCATTACTCCTGTGCCAATAAAACCAATGCTTGTCATATGATTCCCTCCATCTTTTAGTTTCTTAATTAAGTATACCGTTTCTGAAAAAAATACACAAAAAAAGAAGCAAGAAATCCCTTGCTTCTTAATCATTTATTTAAGAGTTATTCTGTCACTAGACAGTTGTTTAGCTGAATAGGTGTCTGTTATTTCCTGACTTCCTTCAGGTAATGGCTTCATAAAAGAAGCAATCAAACCTAAGAAAATACCAAAATAATGGGTGACTAAGCGCCACAAAACAATCGCCACTACTAGTTGGCTAGTTTTCGTTCCCATAAAGGTCCCAAACAACAAAGAAAAACTATACTCTGCCCCTCCTGCTCCTCCTGGCACTGGAAACAAGGAGATGACTAAAATAATAAAGGCATGAAGCACAATAATCTGCATGATATTTAGCTGAGTGAGTCCTAAACTTTTTAAGATAAAATAAGGAACAGTATAGTAACAGACTAATTGAAGAAAGGTTAAAGAAAATGTCCGTGCCATTAACTTTTTTTGTCTGCGCATATACTGACTTTCGTAATAAAAGTTCAGCATTTTTTCTTCTGTTACCTTTGCTAAGTGCTGTTTTTTAGCTGGTGAGGTAAATTTACCCACTAACTTAATGGCTAATTGAACCAAGCGATTGGTTAAAGGATAACAATACATTAACAGTAGTAACCCAATAACTACCACTAAATTAATTAAAAAGCCTAAGAGGACAAGGTAAGATAAACTGGTCACTTCATTAGCTACCCAGCGATACCCAAATAGTAAGCAAGCAATAAAGTTTAAGACAATCATAATTTGATAGGTAACAAACTTCATTAAACAAACAGATCCAGCTACACCTGGATCAACGCCAGACCTAGCTAAGGTAATCAACTGAGCAGGCTGGCCTCCAGTTGAAAATGGGGTAATAGCATTAAATACATGCTCAATTAACGGGATACGAACAGCACTGCGAAAACTAAAATCACCGTGCTGCCGTTTCAGTAAGCCTTGTAAAATTTTCCCTTCAATTCCCCAATGGACTAGCATACACAAAAAAGCTACTCCTAACCAACCTAAATGTAGTTGGCTTAATTCTTGATAAAAGGCTGCCCCACTTGTTTGTCTGATTTCCCAGTACAATGCGCCAAAGCCTAAACTTAACGCAACAAATAAATAGATACGGTTTTTTACATCCATAGGTTTCCTCCTATGGTTCCTTTTTACTAAAGGGTCTAAAAGCATGGGAGGAGTTTTTAGGCTCAATAGGTTTCATTTTATACCGTTCATGAAACGTGATAGCTTCTAAGTAAAATTGCTCGACTTTTCTACCAAATCTTTCACTGGAAATTTCATAAAGTTTTGCTTGTCTAAGTCGTTCGTCCTCTTGAATATCTTTTCTAACATACTCAATAAATGTATCAGCAAAGGCTTCATCTGTTTTAAAGCAACTACCAAAAATTTCTGAAGTAATTAAGCTATCTAAATAAGGACTGCCTTTAACCACAACAGGTAGTTCTGAAGCTAGAGCTTCTAAATAGGTTAACCCTTGAGATTCAGAATCTGAAGCACAGACAAAATAATCAGCTTGCCGGTAAAACTGGTTGACTTGCTGATTGTCCACCGCCCCAACAAAGTTAACATAATCAGAAATATGTAAACTTTTAGCTAACTCTTCTAATTCTGCTCGGTAAGGACCGTCTCCTACCACTAATAATTTAGCTTGAGGAAAGGTCTGAATAATTTTAGGCATGCCTGTTAAGATACCTTGAATATTTTTTTCATAAGACAAACGGCTAAGGGAAAGGAGTAGCATGTCCTCTTCTTTTAATTGATAAGTTTCTCGAATGTTTATTTTTTCTAAATCAATAGGCTGCTGATAGTGAGCTAAGTCCACGCCAGTTGGGATAATCGCTTTAGGGACTGTAATGTTATAACTATTTAGTGTGTCTACCACTCGTTGACTAGGACAAACAATCCCACTGAAATGGCGACAAAAAGCTTTAGAAGCTTGTCTAACATGGTGAGGTTTAATTAATTTACCTTTAGCAATATAGTGAAGATAGTCCTCATACATAGTGTGATACGTATGAATGGCTGGAATATCTAAATGTTTTGCTGTTTGCTTACCTAAAAAACCAGCACCAAATTCTGTATGGGTATGAATAATATCTAACTCTAATTCTTTGGCTGTTTCATAAGCGTCTAGCATCCCACTCACCACAATTCGCCGATCTTTAAACGAAATAAAAGGAATACTAGGCATCCTAACAATATCTGACTCCTGTTCTTCCGCATGAGGATCTGTTGTAGTAAAAATCACTACTTCATGCCCTCTTTTTTCTAATTCACTCTTTAAAGTCCGAATAGATGTTGCCACCCCACTAATTTGTGGGAAATACGTATCTGTATAAAAACCAATTTTCACTTTGTTTAACCTCCAACACAGCCTTCTTTGTTTTTGCTCATCCTTTAAACAAAAACTGGCTGTTCAACCTTCTATTAAATCTTGTCTAATGCCTAACCCTTGTCTTAGATTTGAATGGAATCTAAGGGTTCGAACTCGGATGTCTGCTGCACTAATTCATAAATTTGTTTTAACTCTTGGCCAACAGACTCAATACTTTTATCTTGCACAAACTGATAACCCGCTTGTTTGGTATCTGGTAAATGCCCTTCTAAAACCCCAGTGATGATTTCTTTAAATGCCTGATTGTCCTGCCCTTTATAACAATGTAGTTGATCTGTTAAACCAGCGTAAACAGGAATATCTCGAATTAAAATAGTTTGCTGGCTAGCTAAAGCTTCCAACACAACAATGCCTTCTGTTTCTTCATAAGAAGGGAAAAAGAATAAATCACTTGCTGAGTAAGCTCCCTCAATGATATCTCCTTTAATATAGCCTGGAAACACAACATTTTTAGGATGATCCTTTGTTACAACTTGTCTAATTTCACTAGGAATCGACCACATAGGCGTGTGGCCAAACCAAATAAAACGGTACTCAGGTAGGGATTTAGCTACTTCAACAAAATCTAAGATACCTTTACGGTTAAAGAAAAGTCCTACACAAATCACTACTTTTTCATCTGGTTTTATTTGAAAATACTCTTTAAACTGTTGCTCTTTTTGAGGATTAGGTTGATATTTTTCCATGTCTACTCCATTAGACACTGCAAAAATAGGTAGGGTTAAGCCATAACCTTCTAATAATTTTTTTGAATACGCAGAAGGAGTAATTACAACATCTGCCATTGAGTACAGCCTAATTAAGCGTCTTTTTACAAAAGGCGCTAATTGATTGGATCCAATAAATGAATTTCTAAAATCTTCTTCTGTGGAATGTGCGTGATAAATCACTTTTTTCCCCATTTTACGTGCTCGTTTAACCATACGTGTACTGTTCAAACTATAAGTATTAATATGTAAAATATCATAATCCGTACAATGGGGATCAGTGGTATAGTCTATCCCTACTTCAGTCAACGCTCTTTTTTGATGCTCCAAAGCTCGACCAATCCCTGACTGAGCTAACCATTTAGCGTCTTCGAAGTACAGTAAAACTTTCATTTCCTATAGCCTCCTAAATCCATAACCGGATGTGTTTCTTATCGATAGCAAAACATAACTCCATAGAAACGTTAATTATTTTTTTCTTATAGCCATCTACACCGATTTTCATTTCTGTTTATTATATCATATTAACGAGAAAGACTGAAAAAATCTCTCATTCTTTTCATTAATTTTATGAATTCTTTGTTACTTTTTAAACAGTTTGAACCCGTTTATCCTGATGTAAACACAGGCTACAAAAGTTTTTCATGTTTTTAGCTCTCTCACAAAAAAAGCTTGTAAGCGACGAATCACTTACAAGCTTTTTCATTAATCAGACTAATTATTTCGTATATTCTTTTACTAATGCCACAACTTCATCAGCTGTTGTACATTCGTATAAAGCTTTTTGAGATAATTCTGCCATTTTTTCTGAATCTAAACGTTTCATTAAGCTACGAGTTTTCAAGATACTTGTTGCACTCATAGAAAATTCATCTAGGCCTAAACCAACAAGTAACGGCACAGCGATTTGATCTCCTGCCATTTCTCCGCACATACCTGCCCATTTACCTTCTTTATGTGCTGAATCAATAACATGTTTCAACAAGCGTAAGATAGATGGATTGTATGGTTGGTAAAGGTATGATACACGTTCGTTCATACGGTCAGCAGCCATAGTGTATTGAATTAAATCGTTTGTTCCCACACTGAAGAAATCAACTTCTTTAGCAAATTGGTCAGCTAGAACAGCTGCAGCAGGAATTTCGATCATGATACCTACTTGGATATCATCAGCGACTTTCACGCCTTCTTTAACTAATTTAGCTTTTTCTTCTTCAAGCATAGCTTTTGCTTCTCTAAATTCTTGTAGAGTTGCAATCATTGGGAACATAATGCGTAATGAGCCATAAACTGATGAACGTAATAACGCTCTTAATTGTGTACGGAACATGGCATCTTGATCTAAACAAACACGAATAGCACGGTAACCTAAGAATGGGTTCATTTCTTCTGGTAATGGTAAGTAAGGTAATTCTTTATCTCCACCAATATCCATTGTACGAACCACAACAGGTTTACCTGACATGCCTTCTAATACAGCTTTATAGGCTTCAAATTGTGCTTCTTCTGTTGGGAAATCTGGAGAGTCCATGTATAAGAACTCAGTTCGGTATAAACCAATTCCTTCTCCCCCGTTATTGCGAACACCTTCTAAGTCTTTAGGTGTTCCAATGTTTGCCACTAATTCAAAGTGTTTGCCGTCTTTTGTTACAGAAGGAGCGTCTTTTAATTTATCCCATTCTGCTTTTAGATCAGCAAATTCTTGTCCTTGGCGTTTAGTGTCAGCTATTTGTTCTTCAGTTGGATGTACAAATACATCCCCTTCAATTCCGTTAACAGCGATGATATCTCCTTCAGCTGCTTTAGCCGTAATTTCTTTTGTTCCAACAACAGCTGGAATTTCAAGAGAACGTGCCATAATAGCTGAGTGAGAAGTCCGTCCACCGATATCGGTTACAAAAGCTTTAACATAACGTCGGTCTAATTGGGCAGTATCACTTGGTGTTAAGTCATGAGCTACTACAACTACTTCTTCATTAATTAAAGAAGGGTTAGGTAGTTTCACTCCTAGTAAATGACTTAATACCCGTTTAGTTACGTCTTTAATATCTGCAGCACGTTCTTGCATGTAAGGATTATCCTCCATTGCTTCAAACATGCCAATAAACATATCAGTTACTTCTTTAAGGCCAGATTCAGCATTAACTTTGTTATCTTTAATATTACCTTCGATAGCACCAATTAATTCTGGATCAGAAAGAACCATTAAATGCGCATCGAAAACTTGTGCTTCTTCTTCGCCTAAGTTTTCAGCAGCTTTGTTACGGATAACTTGTAATTCTTCTGTGGCTTTGGCTAGTGCACCTTGAAGACGGGAGATTTCATGCTCCACGTCTTCAACATCAACTTTAGAGAAAGTCAAATCAGGTTGTACTAAAAGGTAAGCCTTAGCAACAGCTACGCCATCACTTGCTGCAATCCCTTTTAAAATATCTGTCATTATTCTGATAATCCTTCTTTTGTCATAGTTTCAGCAATAGCTTCGATAGCGTCTTTTTCGTCAGCACCTTCAGCTGAAATAACTACGTCAGCACCTTGACCTACGCCTAAAGACATAACACCCATAATAGATTTTAAGTTGACAGATTTACCTTTATATTCAAGGTTAATATCTGAATTAAATTTACTTGCAGTTTGTACTAATAAAGTTGCAGGACGTGCGTGAATACCTGTTTCTGCTACAATGTGAAAGTCTTTTTTTTCCATAAGAATCGTTCTCCTTTAAAAATAATGTTTTTTTAGGGACTGTTTAAGCATGTTGGTAGAGTGAGTATGCTTTTTAGTAACCCTTTCAATTGTAAAGATTACCATTTTTTGCCCACAGATACAACAGTTTTATCCGTTAAAAGTAAGTTTCCTTATTTTTTTATGAAACTAGTCGGACACTTTCTGAAAAGTGTACAGGATTTTCCCGTATAAACCTGCCTCTCCTACAATGCTTTTTCGGTCACTTCTTTTAGACCAAGCAGCGCGAAATGCCATAAAGCTTTCTGGTGTAACTGTTATTTCACTGATTTCTCCTGCTACTAGCTGTTCTAAAAGTTGTTCATACTGTTGACTATCCATGAATCTTCCTCCTAACCTACTCTCAAATTAAAATGATCTGACTTTAGTAGTTTAGCACATGGATAAAAAAACTGGAAAGTGAAACATGATAAATAAAAAAATGAAGCACCCTCCCCTTTCGGCAGCCAAGTCTAGATAGTGTGATGGCTGTGTTTTAATTTTTTTGCCTATCTTTACTTTATCAAATCTTCTAAGAAAGCGCCAACTAATTGATGTGTCCCGTTAATTAACCAGTGTTTTTCAAAGACGTATTGCTTGATTCTCTCTTTTACCATGATATAATAGTAACAAAGGTCAGTAAAGGTCAACAATATAGTTAAAACCTTTCACTGATACGTTACAACAAAGGATGTGACCGAAATGATTTGTCAAATGTGTCAAAAAAACGATGCAACCATTCATTACTTTATGGATACAGGAAATGGCAAACAACAACTAGATGTTTGTCCCTCTTGTTTTAAACAATTAGTTCAAGCAAAAGAGCAACCAACTAACCAAACTAGGATGGCTCAAGATCCTTATGGCTTTGGCTCGATTGAAGATTTATTTCGTGCCTTGTCTAGGGAAATGAACGGTATGCCAACACCTACCCCTAACATTCCCCCTACCCAATCTAGCGGTGGAAATATTCCGCCTAGAGGACCTAATGGTAACGGAGGAGCTAGTAGTTTATTAGATGAATTTGGCTTTGATTTAACGGAAGCTGCTAAACAAGGTAAATTTGACCCAGTAATTGGTCGGGATAAAGAAATTAAACGAGTGATTGAAATTTTAAATCGCCGAACCAAAAATAATCCGGTGTTAATCGGAGAGCCTGGTGTCGGTAAAACCGCTGTAGCTGAAGGCTTAGCCCAAAAAATTGCTCAAGGAGATGTGCCTCAAAAACTAATGAACCGCTCTGTCATTCAACTAGATGTGGTGTCTTTAGTGCAAGGAACAGGTATTCGGGGACAATTTGAAGAACGCATGAAACAATTAATGGAGGAAGTCAAAGGAAATGAGCAAATCATTCTCTTTATTGACGAAGTCCATGAGTTAGTAGGTGCTGGTAGTACTGGAGATGGCTCAATGGATGCTGGAAACATTTTGAAACCAGCTCTTGCTAGAGGAGAACTGCAAATGATTGGTGCTACTACCATTAATGAGTACCGTATTATTGAAAAAGATGCAGCTTTAGAGCGGCGCATGCAGCCTGTTATGGTAGATGAACCAACTGAAGAAGAAACCATTAAAATCTTAAAAGGGATTCAGCCTCGTTATGAAGACTATCATCACGTTAAATATACGGATGAAGCCATTCAATCCGCTGTCCGTTTATCTAACCGATACATTCAAGATCGCTACTTACCAGATAAGGCGATTGACTTACTAGACGAAACAGGTTCTAAGAAAAACTTAACCATTCATACTATGGATCCTGAACTATTAGCTAAACGCTTAAAAGAAGCCGAAGCCAATAAACAAAAAGCCTCTCAAGAAGAAGATTTTGAAAAAGCGGCTTATTACAGAGACCAAGTGAATAAATTAGAAAAATTAAAAGATACCCAAGTCATGGAAGAAGATAAACCGGTTGTCACAGAAAAAGACATGGAACAAGTCGTTGAGATGAAAACAGGGATTCCAGTTGGAGAATTAAAAGAAAAAGAGCAAGCCCAACTAAAAACACTGGCAGAAGATTTACGGGCTCATGTGATTGGACAAGATGAAGCCATTGATCACGTAGCCAAAGCTATTCGCCGTAACCGAATTGGTTTTAATAAGAAAAACCGACCAATCGGCTCTTTCTTATTTGTTGGCCCAACTGGTGTCGGTAAAACTGAATTAGCTCGTCAATTAGCTCGTGAAATGTTTGGCTCAAAAGAAGCCATGATTCGGTTAGACATGAGTGAATACATGGAAAAACACAGTGTTTCTAAACTAATTGGCTCGCCTCCCGGTTATGTAGGTTATGAAGAAGCAGGTCAGCTGACCGAACAAGTGAGACGTACTCCTTATAGCCTAGTATTGTTAGATGAAATTGAAAAAGCACATCCAGATGTATTAAATATGTTTTTACAAATTTTAGATGATGGTCGTTTAACCGACTCTAAAGGCCGAACAGTGAGCTTTAAAGATACCCTTATCATTATGACAAGTAATGCTGGAACTGGCACAGCTGAAGCGAACGTAGGGTTTTCAGCTAGTTTAGAAGGCAGCTCTAAGTCTGTGTTAAATCAATTGGATCAATTCTTTAAACCAGAATTTCTAAACCGCTTTGATGGGGTCATAGAATTTAAACCATTAGCTAAAGAAAGTCTGCTAAGTATTGTTGATTTAATGCTACAAGATGTTAACAACATGCTGAAAACTCAACAAATGGAAGTCCAAGTAGATTCAGGGGTTAAACAACGATTAGTTGATTTAGGCTACAACCCACAAATGGGGGCTCGCCCTCTTCGCCGAGTTATTCAAGAGCAAATTGAAGATAATGTGGCAGAATTCTATTTAGACCATCCAAACACGAAACGTTTCCAAGCTGTACTAGCTGATGATAATGAATCTATTGTCATTAAAGGGTAAAAATTCTCGTCAAAAAAACAAGATGAAATAACAAAAACAAACACCATTAGTTGTTTTATTTGCAACTAATGGTGTTTTTATCTATAAATTACTATATTTATCTTTGAAACTTTCTCATAAACAAGTTATACTATAGGTAGAAATATAAGTTCTTGATTTTATTGACAACACTTGGAGGTGAGGAAAATGAAATTAATAGATGTCACAAACAGTTATGCAGAATTGGTTAACCAACAACTTGATAACACAGATACGACTTTTATTCGCATTTTCACATTAGGTAAAACGACAGTCATTTACACAGAAGCCCCAACACACTATGAAATTGTTCTTCAAAACAAACAACGCCGAGTAAAACGCATAGAAGTTAACGAAGTAATTCGACGTCTAGTAAAAAATGAACAAGAAAAAGCTCAAATGAGTGTCATTAACTTAGAAAACATTGTAGAAATATCATTCCCAGTGCTTAATCCTATTCAAACAACTGGTTAGGTTTAGTATTCCGCATAAAATCAATGTAACTTATAATTACACCCCCTGAGTTAAAAAACAATCATACAAGTTAGACAATCTCTGTTTAACTTGTATGATTGTTTTTGCTTATTACCTACTCGCCTATGTCAGGATCAAGGGAGTCGCTAAAAGGGTTTTGAGTTAAATCAAGAGCCGTTAATGCTTGATTAGGTACCTCTGTTTGTGGTATCTCTTGACAATTTATCACAAAACTTCCTTTTACTTTTAACTCAAGGTAAGTTTCTGCTGATAATTTTTCAGGTGTATAAAAGGCTAGGTTATAAGAATCCCCATTGTCTTTATAGGCAAGTTGCTGATAAAGATAGCCTTTCTCCTCTTTTTTTGCCTCATAGTTCTTATCTATTTTGACATAGACCGACTCTTCTCTGATTAATAAATTATACCGGTCCAAATGTTGAGTAATCGCTAAACTTGTCGGACTGGTTTGATCTTTTAATAAAAAGCTTCCAACACTTGGCAAAAATAATAAAATCAATGCTAGCATCAGTAATCTTTTGCCCCATTTTTTCATGTATATAAACTCCTTTAGACTGATTGACAGATTTATGTGCCTACTATTACTAAGTATAAAATTAGTATAACAAAGTTTATTTTTTTAAGTAACCGTCAAAAGCATGATAAAAAAGTCAGTCTAAAGTCCAATAACTGATTGGTTTCTATTACAGCATCTCTTAGCAAAACAGGTTAATAGTCTTTCAAACTACTATATAACTAAACAAAAAAACCAACTAACTGACTTACATTAGTTGGTTTGTCCTGATGTATCTTTAGCTAAAAGCATCTCTTAGACTATCTTTTGACTAGCAGCTTCTTTGGCTAATTCGTCTGCCAAATCATTATAGGTATCTCCAGAATGCCCTTTTACTTTTCTAAATTCTACTTCAACCTTCTCTTTTAATTGACCGAATTCTCTAACATAGTCTAGTGAGATAGGTTTTTTCGCTTGCCACTCTTTTGTCGCCCAAGACTCAATTCCTTGATAATCATAATAGATAATCAGTTTCTTTTTCCCCTGCTCTATCGCCCACTTCATTGCTTCAAGACAGCCGATCACTTCCCCAGCTATTTGATGACTATCTAAATAGTCCTCTTCGTTGCCTGGAATTGTTAATTTATCGATGACTTCATTTTTTTCTAGTAGAACGACCCCAGAACCGTATTGTTTTTTCTGTTTATTATACGAGCCGTCTACATAGGCTGTGATAACACTGTCCTCATCCACTACTTTCTGATCTACTTTATTTCCTCCCATGAAGTCTAACGCTTCTTGTTCTGATTTAAAGGACTTATATTTCGCATTGGATACACCTTTTACTTGTTTTTCTGCTTCTGCCCAAGTCCTGTATATACCAACTTTTTTTCCAACTTTTACAGCATAATATTTAGACAAAAATCATCCCTCCTTGTTTTTCATGTGTCTAGTTAAAAACCTCCTTCTTATCAAGTTAGATAAAAAGGAGGTAAAACCCTTCGCTACAGTTTAGCTTTTAATTCAACGTCTGGATATTTATCCGCAAACCAGCGCATGGCAAAATTATTTTCAAATAAGAATAAAGGTTGGTCGTAACGGTCTTTCACTAAAATGTTTCGACTTGAACTCATCTTCTCATCAAGTTGTTCTGGATCAATCCAACGAGCTGTCTTAGAACCCATTGGTGTCATAATCACTTCTGAATTGTATTCATTAAGCATTCTATGTTGGAAGACTTCAAATTGAAGTTGTCCTACAGCCCCGATAATATAATCTTCGGTATGATAGGTTTTATAAAGCTGAATAGCTCCTTCTTGAACTAACTGTTCCATCCCTTTATGGAATGATTTTTGTTTCATCACGTTTTTAGCAGTGACTTTCATAAATAATTCAGGAGTAAATTGTGGTAAGTCTTCGTAAGATACGTTAAAATTCCCACCAAAAAGAGTATCGCCAATTTGATAATTACCTGTGTCATATAGCCCGATAATATCTCCTGCTACTGCTTCTTGAACGGTTGCTCGGCTATCTGCCATAAACTGGGTAGAATTAGACAGTTTCATCTTTTTCCCTGTTCTAGCTAAATGCACATCCATTCCTCGTTCAAAAGTACCAGAACATACACGTAAAAAGGCAATTCGGTCTCGGTGAGCAGGATTCATATTAGCTTGAATTTTAAAAATAAAGCCTGAAAACTCTTCTTCGTAAGGACTTACCAGTTCGCCCTCTTTTGTTTTATGACTAGAAGGTTTAGGCGCAAATTGTAAGAAAGTTTCTAAGAAAGTTTGCACCCCAAAGTTAGTTAAAGCTGAACCGAAGAAAACCGGCGTTAATTCTCCTGCCATGACTAACTCTTCTGAAAACTCATTTCCTGCTTCTTGTAACAATTCAACATCCTCTAAAACTTGGCTATAAATGCTGTCTTGATGAAGTGGATGTTCTGCTGGGATTTCCCCGTCTTCATTTAAGGAGATAAACCGTTCTTCTGATCCATATTTTTCTGGGTGGTAAAGTTCTACTCGGTTATGATACATGTCATATAACCCTTCTAGCCCTTTTCCCATACCAATTGGCCAGTTCATTGGATAAGAATCAATTTCTAATACCTCTTCTAATTCAGATAATAAATCTAATGGCTCTCTACCATCTCTATCCAATTTATTCATAAAAGTAAAAATAGGAATGCCACGCATCCGGCAGACTTTAAATAGTTTCTTCGTTTGGGCTTCAATCCCTTTTGCGCTATCCACTACCATGACTGCCGCATCTACTGCCATTAATGTTCGGTAAGTATCTTCTGAAAAATCCTCATGTCCTGGGGTATCTAAAATATTCACTCGTTTTCCGTCATAATCAAACTGCATAACAGAACTGGTTACAGAAATTCCCCGTTGTTTTTCGATTTCCATCCAGTCAGATTTAGCAAAGTTCCCTGTTTTTTTCCCTTTAACTGTTCCTGCTTGACGAATAGCTCCTCCAAATAAAAGCAACTGCTCAGTAATCGTGGTTTTACCAGCATCCGGGTGAGAGATAATTGCAAAAGTTCGGCGCTTATCTACCTCTGTATGTTGTTTAGTCATAATCTTTCTCCTTTTTCTCGTGTTTATCTTCGTGACTCAGACTTTCACCTTAATTATTATCAAGGTTACCTGTTTAGCATTATAGCATGAAACCTACTTGCTACTGCTCACAAACAGTCTAAGTATATCAAAAACTTGAAAAGGAAGAAACTGTTAACTTGAAAAGTTTTCAGAAATAAATAAGTTTTTAAAAAAAAATTCCCTAAACCGTTTATCAGTTTAGGGAAGTCATTTTATTCTTCATACTCTTCATCATCATCTGTTATGGTTGGAGATGGAATGTTTAAAACAGCTTCTTTGCCAATTTGTTGCAAATATTCAGCTAGCTCATCCACTTGAGTAGAAGTAGCCACACAAGCTTCAATAGCCATAGCCAAATTAAGACCTGACACTACCCGTAAGTTAGGATAATCTTTCATCGCCAACATCCCCACATTACACGGCGTTCCTCCTTTTAAATCTGCTAAAATTAAGACTGGTTGCTGATTATTTTCAGGCAATAACTCCGCCAATTTAGCTTGAGTGCCTGCTAGGCCATCCTCTGCTTCCATTGCCAAGGTTTTAGCAACAGCCAAATCTCCTATAATCATATGAGTAGAAGCAAGCATCTCTTCTGATAAATGTCCATGACTCATAAAAATTAACTCTATCTCTTTTGTTAACATATTGACTTCCTTTCCGATACACTTTTAACTTTTAACAAAAATAATGATACATATTAGTTCTAATTTGGTTAAACAGCAGGTTGTCCCTTGTAGGATGAATTCTATTGCTTAATAAAATTAGACTTTCTTGTTTTTCCATAGCTAAACTCAAAGAAGTTCCGGTAAAACCTGTATGAAATAAATAAGGGGTTTGGTTAAATGAAATCAGCTGTTCAAACCCTAACGTCCTACTTGTTTGACAAGTATTTTGAAGAGTCTGATAGATTATTTCTGAAAACAACTCTCTCTTTAGAAACAAATCAGCATATTGACTCACATCTTCTAAAGTTGAAAATAATCCTGCACTTCCTAAAGGTCTGTCAAATTTAAAACTTTTAGAATCATGACTGACTCCTTGGATAACTCCCCGTTCTTTAGTTATTTCAGTTGGCACACACTTGGTGGCATCAACAGGATAAAACGTTGTATCTTTCATGTTTAGTGGTAGAAAAATATTAGCTTTAAAGCTTTCATCTAAAGTTAGTTGATCAATCTCTTCAATCATTAACCCTAGCACTATGTAACCTAAATCTGAATAACAAGTATTTCTACTCTTATAAACTTGAAAGCTTCTTAAATATCTTTTTAAATAATCGTTGTTAAATAGCTCTTTATCCTGAAAATCACTAGGAAATCCACTAGAATGAGTTAACAGAGATTCAATGGTCATAGTCAGATTAGGATATTCAGGTATGATTTGGCAAACCTGACTTTCTAACTTTAGTTTTCCAGTGTCTACTAATTGTAATATTCTTGTAGTAGTTCCGATAATTTTAGTTAAAGAAGCTAAATCATACAATAAACCTGAACGGATAGGTTGGTGAGAATAAGGAGGTAAAACCCCCATCATTCCCTGATAGTGATAATAACGGCTGTCTTTACCTACAACTGCTAAAGAGATGCCTGGTACTAAATTATGTTGAACTAATTCATCTGTTAGACGTAAAAGTTGTGAAAAAGTCAGTGCCTTACCATATCTTCTATTCTCAATCTCCGATAGCATCTACTATTCGCCCTTGATGTTTTTTAAGTAATTGAACACTTTCTTGATAGTTTTTCCCTGTTTTTGCCATAACAATAGCCGTTGCTACTTCTTGATGACTTTCGTCAAAATAATACTTGCTTTGTTCTTGGCTTAAACCGGTTGCTTCTGAAATAATTTGAATCGATCTTGCTACTAGTTTTTCATTAGTAGGTTGAACATGAACCATCAAATTTTGATAGACTTTACCAGAACGAATCATAACACCAGTTGAAAGCATGTTTAACACCATTTTTTGAGCTGTCCCTGCTTTCATTCTAGTAGATCCAGTAATTACCTCTGGCCCAACAACAGGGGCAATCCCTACTTGTGCTAATTGATTCATTTGACTGTGCTGGTTACAAGTAACAGCGATAGTTAACGCTCCTACCTGATTACCATATTCAATGGCACTAATAGCGTAAGGGGTTCTGCCACTGGCTGCGATACTAATCACAACATCTTTTTCCGTTAAATGATGTTCTTTTAAATCAGTTATAGCTAACTCTTTTGAGTCCTCTGCCCCTTCAACTGCTTCGTACATAGCTTGATTTCCGCCTGCTAAAATCCCAAAGGCCTGATCACTAGGTACACTATAAGTAGGTGTAAGTTCAATCGCATCTAAAGCACCTAATCTGCCGCTTGTCCCTGCCCCTATATAAATCAACCGACCTCCTCCTTGAAATCTTTCACTAACTAACTCAATAGCTTGTCCAATTTCTGGAAGAACCTCTTTAACTGCTAGGGCGACTTGCTGATCTTCCTGATTAATAATTTGAGCAATTTCTTCCCCATTTAATTCATCAATATTCATGGTGTTGGGATTTCTAGTTTCGGTGGTTAATTTATCTAACATACTTATCTTTCCTCTTACTTTCTTTAAATTTTTTCAAGTTTTGTCTCGTTTGAACCAAATTATCTTCAATGAAGGTTTCATCTTGTAATTGAACGAAGCCTAAATATAAGACATTAGCAATTGCCATAGAAGCTGTTACAGAAGAAATTGCCCCAATTCTTATTAAATGCTCAGTATTAGGTATTAATAAACGCTCTGTGCATAAATTAAGGATGGATTCCTCTATATTACTTGTAACCAAAATAACGGGAACTTGATTTTCTATCCCAATCTGACAACCTGATAACACTTCAGCCGTCAAGCCACTATAAGAAAAAGCAAGAATAACATCTGTCGGTTTAGCATGTACTAAAAACTCTAAGTTCATATGAGGATCAACATTGAAAAAAGTCATTTTCCCTGCTCGATTTAATTTGTGATACAAGTCATACGTTGTAAGAGATGATGCCCCCATTCCTAACAAGTAAACTTTCTCTGCTTGATTGAGCAAGGCAATAGAACGATTTAATGCTTGCTTGTCTACTGTTTGCCATAAATCAGACATAGTTGATGTGACAATATGACTCACTTTTCCACACAATTGTTCCAAACTATCATCAGAGGAAACGATTGTATCAATATCTTCTGTTACCTTTCTTTCAGAAACGGCAATTGCAAACTTCAATTCTTCTAAACCACTATAGCCTAACTTTTTAGCAAATCGAGTAACCGATGCAGAAGAAGTATGACTAGATTCTCCAATTTCTAAAGCAGATTGAGAAATCATGGCTTTGGGGTTATTCAAAATATAATCGGCAATTTTCTTATTGGTTTTAGATAATTGACTATAATTCTTTCGAATAACAGTTAAACCTTGTGCTTGCAACTATCTCACCTTCCTATCCATTACTTATTATTTAATAAAATTTACAATAGACTCTTTTGACTCTGATGGAATCATCTGAGCAGTGATAGATGTACCGTTCTGAATTAACCGTTCAATTATTTGGATGTCTTCCTCTGTTAAAGCCACTGATTTTTTAATTGGGCGACTTCCTTCTTTTTGAGAAATATTTCCAACATTAAAGCTCTCTAAGGGCACACCATTATCAATTAAATATGCCATATCTGGAATATCTCGAGTGATTAAAAAAACTTTATCTTCGTCATACTTGCCAGCTAATATATTAGCAACAGCTTTTCTTTTAGATAAAATAGACAATTTTACCCCGGCAGGTTTCGCCATTTTTAAGGCAGCAATTTGCATTTGATCTTTAACCGCCAAATCATTAACCACCATGATTCGGTTAGCACCTAATGTATTCGTCCAAACTGTTGCAACTTGTCCATGAATCAACCGCTCATCTATTCTTGCATGAATAATTCCCATATATAATCTCCTCTTTCTGTTTAAACACTCGGTAACTTATTAAAATAATTGACCAATCCATCCTAATATACTTTGCATATTTCCTAATAACATGCCTAATAAAATCAAGACAAAAATCAGTTTGTTAGAATTCATTTTTTTCTTGCCAAGTAGCCAATAAGATAGCATGACAATGGCTAAAGGCACTAAGCCTGGTAAAATTTTATCTAGCATTTCTTGCATTGATAAGGTTACTTTCCCCATTTTATAGGTTAAATCCACTTTATAAGTAATTACAGATGGAATTAAGCCTCCTACCACAGTTAGTCCTAAAATAGCTGCGGCTTCCGTTAGCATTTTCATTTTATCAGCAAATTCAACCGCTAAACGTCGACCTTGATTGTAACCTAAGAAAGTAAACTTATAACGAACCCACATAACAGCAAATCCTGCTAAAATAGGAATTAATAATCCGATTGCTTGTCCACCTTGTGCCATATAAGCTGCAATAGAAAAGACAATAGCTCGGTAAATAGCAATAAACACAGTATCTCCTACTCCGGCAAAAGGTCCCATTAATCCTGTTTTTAAACCAGTAATAGCAGAAGGATCTTCCATGCCAAATTCTTCTTCTAGCGCCATATCTGCGCCTATAATCAAGTGAGACATGGCAGGTGTTGTGTTGAAGAAACCTAATTGGGTTTGAAGCGCAACTTTCATTTCTTCCGGTTTATCTCCGTATAATTTTTTAAGTGCAGGCATAATGACATAACAATAGCCTAATCCTTGCATTTTTTCGTAGTTCCAACCCCACTGTAGTGAAAATAAATTTCTAACATAGACTTTTTTAATATCACTTTTGGTTAGTGTTTGCTTACTCATCAATTTCAACCTCCTCATCATCGTACTCATCTACCACATTATTAGTAGAGGTAACTGGCACTTTATGTTGCTGATTCATTACATACATAGCTGCTAAAGCTAAACCGACTAAAGCAACACCTAATACAGAAAAGAATTCTGCTCCAAATGCTAATAAGACAAACCCAATAATGAAATAAGGCCAATATTTTTTCAAAGGCAAGTAACGCATTAAAATAGCAATCCCCATAGCAGGTAAAATGGCACCTGAAGCTTTAAGCCCTGTCATAATCCAAGCAGGAATCATCTCATTAATTAAACTAACTACTTTTTCCCCAAACACTAAGCCAATAAACACAGGTAATATTCTAGACATTGTCCAAGGAATAATCCCTAATACATTACATCTTTCTACTCCACGGTAATCTCCCACTTCAGCAAATTTATCAGCTTTATGTTGGAAGAACGTATTGCACATCCGGCCTAAAATATCCAATTGAGTCAAAAGTAAACCAATAGGAACAGCTACCCCAATTCCGTACTCCGCTCCCTTACCAGAGATAATAGCATAAGCCGTGCCCATAATGGCTCCTGATAGAAAATCAGGGATGGTAGCGCCTCCATATGTAGCGACACCTAATGTCATTAATTGAAGGGTGGCACCAATCATTAAACCTGTTTGTAAATCCCCCATTACCC
The DNA here is from genome assembly GCF_003950325.1 of Vagococcus humatus. Taxonomy (GTDB): domain Bacteria; phylum Bacillota; class Bacilli; order Lactobacillales; family Vagococcaceae; genus Vagococcus_C; species Vagococcus_C humatus. Next base: position 490,670 of record NZ_PXZH01000001.1, on the reverse strand, counting down.
AACCAGTGAAGGTGGCAGCAAAAAGCGGTGTGTACGGACCAATTTGAATAGAAATTTGATCAAGTACACCAATAATTACATATAAACATAAAATCAAAATAATACCTAGTGACATTGTCATGTGTGTTTCCTCCTTTTTTAAACTATACCTATATTATACATTAAAAGAAATGATATTTCAAATATTTTTATTTTAATAACAAAAAGAAATATCATTTCAAAAAAAGTAACACGTGTTCTATCTAAAACAATCAAAAAAACCACCTGAATCTTATTAACATTCAGGTGGTTCCATCGTTATGTGTTTTGTTTTTTAATCATTTTAAGGGGGCTAATTATCCTCTTCATCACTAGAAGAGCTGTGCCGCCGAGGAAAGTGGCGCTCCCCATCTGTTTCCACTTCGTCTAAAACCTCTTCTGCTTGAGGAGGTTCATGAAATTCTGCTTTAATCGTCAAAATTCTAGCTCCTTCAGATGCTGCAGAAGTTAAGGTTAAATTGTCTTCAGGTACTTCGTAGGACAATTGCTCATTGTCATCTGGAATGGTACCTAAAGCAGTAATAATGTAACCTGCCATGGAATCCACATCATTCATTTCTAAATGAGTATGGAACAATTCGTTAAAATCATCAATCGGCATACGTCCTTGAATTAAATAAGTACGCTCATCTAATTGACTATACAAATCTTCCACTTCATCTGACTCGTCATCAATTTCCCCTACGATTTCTTCTAATAAGTCCTCTAATGTAACTAAACCAACTACTCCGCCGTATTCATCTAGCAAGATGGCCATAGCGTTTTGAGTACGTTTTAATTCATACATCAAGTCATCAGTAAAAATCGTTTCTGGAACAAATAAAGGTTCTTGTAAGATATCGATTAAATTCACCTGATCAAACCCACATGTATAAGACTCTTTTAGTAAGTTTTTCAAATGAAGAATCCCGACTATTTTATCTTTATCATCGTCATAAACAGGAATACGAGAAAAAGTTTGGTTTAACACCAATTGTAAATTTTCGTCAATCGGATCATTTATATCAATCATAAAGGCATCGGTTCTTGGTACCATGACTTCACGAGCTAGAGTTGTATCTAGTGAGAAAACTCCCTGGACCATCTCTAATTCATCTGGCTCAAGTACGCCACCTTTTTCTAATAGATAACGCATTTCATCTCTGGTCATTTGATTGTCCACATCATCAAATTCCATTGGAGTTAACTTACTTAACAAATTGGTAGAAGCAGATAATAACCACACGAAAGGTTTCGCAATCATACCAATAAATTGAATAGGTCCTACTGCAAAACGGGCTACTTCTTCTGATTTGTTTAAGGCAATTCGTTTGGGATAAAGCTCTCCAAACACAATCGAGATGTAAGTTAAGCCAATTAATACTAGCACTTTAGACACTTGTGTCGCCCAAGCCACGTCGCCAAAAACTGGCGCTAACTTTTGTGACAAGGAATCTGCTAAAGACGCCCCGGACAAAATGTTCACTAAGGTAATGCCCACTTGAATAGTGGATAAAAAGTTACTAGAGTCCTTTAATAAATGTGACAATCTTTTGGCTTTTTTATCCCCTGCCTCAGCCTTTTGTTCCACCCGATTTTTGTTCAGGGAAACCACGGCAATTTCAGCAGCAGCAAAAAAAGCGTTTAACAAGGTTAAAATGATTAAAAGTAAAAATTGTGCCAATAACGACTGACTCTCTGGGTCAGCATTCATACGCTGTTCTCTCCTTAATGCGGATGCCCTTACATATCCGCCTCAAATTCAATTCTATACGGTTAAAATCGTATCATAGAAAAGGGCATAATTCAATATATTATTCCTTTGTTTGGCTCTTGTCAAGTCCTTCTTTATCTCGGTTTAAACGCAAGATATCAAAGACATATAAAAAGACTGTTCGGCAAACCGCATAAAAAGGAACACCTAAAATCATCCCTAAAAGTCCTGCCATATTCCCTGCCACTAACAAGATTAAAATAATCGTTAAAGGATGAATATCTAAAGACTTACCAATCACATTCGGATAGATAATATTTCCGTCAATTTGCTGGACAATTAATACCACCACACAAGCTAGTAAGGCTTTAACTGGTGAATGGACCACAGTCACGACTAAAGCAGGGGCTAAGCCGATATAAGGGCCTAAATAAGGGATCATGTTGGCAACTCCTGCAATAAAGCCAAATAAAAAGGCATAAGGAACACCGACTAATTGATACCCAAGAAATGTACCTACTGCTACAAATAAACATTCCACTGCCTGACCACTAATATATTTAGAGATGGTTTCGCTCATTTTATGTAAAAGCTCCACTACCTCATCTTTTTGGTTTCTAGGCAAATATTTAGAAAGAGCTGGCACAAATTTATGGCCGTCTTTTAGCATGTAAAACAAAACAAAGGGTACTGTAACTAATATCACTGTAGCGTTAGCAATCACTGACACAAATGAACCTAAACCGTTAGATAAACTATTCATAAATAATTTAGCAATATGTCCAAAAGACATGTCCATTTTATCTAAGTACTCCTGAAAATCTAACCGCTGGAACATAGGATGAGTCATTAATTCTTTGGACCAAGTTTCCGCTGCCTTAATAAAATCTGGGAAACCAGCAGCTAATTGACTTACCTGGCGAATTAAGCCGGGGACGACTGCACCTAACAGGACAGCAATTAAGCCAACCATTAATAGTAATACAAGGACAATGGCCCAAATCCGTTTCATCTTAAACCTTTTCTCCAGTTTAGATACCAAAGGATTGGTCATATAATAGAAAAATCCCCCAATCAGAATAGGGGCAAACAAGGTAGAAAATAACGTGCCGATAGGTTTAAATAAAAACTGAATTTTACTGGAAACAAAAATCAACGTCGCTAAAACCAGTAATTCTACTGACCAAAACATTAATTTAGATTGCCTTAATTTATCAAGCATTCTTTCTCCCCCTTTCGTTGTTTTTAGTTACCTTTAGTATAACTAATTCTTTCTCTCTTGCCTATTTTAAACTAACATCTTTAAAAAAAATGCTAAATTTCACTTTTATTTTGCCAAAGATTAGCGTATTCTTACCTATAAGAAAAAGATTTTAGGTAAGGAGGCTTTTTTATGATTTTTCATACCCGCGAATTAGATTCAAAAATTTATACAGATGCTATTCACATTCGGAAAGAAGTCTTTGTGTTAGAACAAGAAGTCCCAGAAGAACTTGAATTTGAATCTGAAGCTGCCTGCATCCATTTTGTCAGCTACTTAGCCGGTTTACCTGTTGCAACGGTGCGGTTACTTCCCTTATCTTCTGAACTAGGGAAAATTCAGCGAATGGCTGTCCTGTCTGACTACCGAGGGCATTATTTAGGTCAAACCTTGATGAAAGAAGTCGAACTAGTCGCTAAAAATCAAGGCTTAGCTACCTTACAACTTGGTGCCCAACTCCAAGCCTTGCCTTTCTATGAAAAATTAGGCTATAACGTCATCAGTGAAGAATTCCTGGATGCTAATATTCCTCATAAACTGATGGCTAAAACATTAATTTAACTAGCTAAAAGAAAGAAGTCTTGTTCTTCTTTCTTTTTTTGTATAAAAACTTGTTCTTTTAACCTCGTTTAGATAAACTTAAATTAAGAGATAACCGAGAACTCGCCGAAAAAGAAGAAGAAACTAAGGAGAGGTAACTGACTAGACTAAATAAAATCACTTGTTTCATCCTTCATTTTTCGCTACACTTAACTAAAAGGAGAGTGATCGCTTATGAACCGCAGTGTTTTAAAAAATACCGCCAAAGAAAATTTAACAGGTAAATTTGGAAAATGGCTTATTATCATCCTCATTCCAAGTATTGTCGTAGGGATTTTATACGCAGCTAGTGGGGTTTTAGTTGAGTCTTCTAACCGCTTTTTTGTTTTCTTTGGAATTTGTGTCTACATAGCCGTCTTTTTCATTAGTATTGTTTTAGACGCCTTATATACCTTTGCCAGTGTAGATACCCTAGAAAAGCCCTATCTTAACGTAGGCAATTTACTAGATGATGTGTTTGGAGATGCTAGCCGCATTATCGTGTCACAACTGTTAATGGGACTATTTATTTTCTTATGGAGCTTACTGTTAATTGTACCAGGTATTATGAAAGCTTATAGTTACCGCATGACAATGTATCTGATCAAACAACATCCTGATTTGACTCCCATGGAAGCTATTCAGTTAAGTGAGAAATTAATGAAAGGTAATCGTTTGAATTTATTTGTTTTAGACCTATCCTTTATTTTGTGGCAAATACTAGCCACCATAACATTTGGTTTAGCCCTTATTTATGTCATTCCTTATATGAATACAACCCATGTGGTCTATTTCAAAGAACTAGAAAAAGATCAGCCTTATGTTTACACAAATTAAAATTTCATGAAAATCAACACATCCACACTTTTTCCTCTTTAAATGAAAAGGTGTGGATTTTTTTGTTTTTTTATTGATAAATCAAGGGTTTCATTTTGAACTTATTTTTCTTTAAAACAGACTAAAAATAAAATTTTTTTAATGGCTGAAAAAACGATTGATTTTTTGTGAAAAAAATGGCATCTTTATCTTTCAATACATAAAAAAAGGAGTGGATGTCATGATTCTACACACAGGAGAATTAGATTCAATCATCTATCATGATGCCTTAATGATTCGGCACAAAGTTTTCGTACAAGAACAGCAACGGCCAAGAGAATTGGAATTTGCTTACGACGAAGCAAGCTGTCTTCATTTGGTTTATTATGTTCAAGATTTACCGGCTGGAACTGTTCGGTTATTACCAATGACAGCCGATTTAGTTAAAATCCAACGTATGGCTATTTTACCTGAATTTCGCGGTCAAAAGTTAGGCTCTCAACTGATTAACGCCGCGGAAGAATTGGCTAGTGTTTACGGCTATCAATCTGTGGTACTAGACGCCCAGGAACAAGCAATCCCTTTTTACGAAAAAATGAATTATGTTCCAACTGGGGAACCTGCTTTTATCCGACCAAATGCTACCATTAAAAATTTACCTATGATGAAGCAGTTAGAAGGTCAATTAAAATTAGCCTAACAACTGACGGAGAGCCCAAGATAAATAACCGTTAATTGTCTAAGATGTATCCTATGATACTTTTTCAGACAGTTAACGGTTATTTTAATTTTATTCATTTGTTATTTTTTCATCTAATCCTCTTATATTGTTTGTTTTTTTATAAATACTTGCAATTCTTTTGAAAAATATGTATTCTAGTTTTTCATGAAAAAAAAAGGAGATGAACTAATGATTTTACATACCAAAAACTTACATACTAAAATCTTCCGTGACGGAGCTAACATTCGCAAAAAGGTATTTGTTGAAGAACAACAACGGCCCCTTCGAGTAGAATTCACTTACGATGAGGCTAAATGCATTCATTTAGTCTACTATATCGATCAACGGCCTGCTGGGACTTTGCGGTTGTATCCTTTATCGGCCCATATAGCTAAAATTCAACGTGTAGCTATTTTACCTGAATTTAGAGGACAAAAGCTTGGGTCTAAAATCATTGCAGCTGGTGAAAATTTAGCAAGAGAATACGGCTACTTAGCTGTAGTACTAGATGCCCAGGAACATGCCATTCCTTTTTATGATAAATTAAACTATGTGCCAACTGGAGAAGAAACTTTTATCTTACCGAAAACCACTATTCTCCACTTACCTATGATTAAACAATTAGAGCCACTGGAACAATTAGCTTAACCTTAATAAAAAGTAGAGGGCGATGAATTCAAACTAAAAAACCGCTAAGTTCTTTTCCTCTTAAAAGAGATGCCTCCTGTAAGAGGGAAGAAACGAAGCGGTTTTTTTAGGTGAAAAAGAATGTGTTTTCACGTCACATATTAAACAAAGTGAGTAACTACAACTTTTCCCCTACTCTTTTCCTGAGTAAAAAGAAAACTGAAGTTGCTGGTGATAAAAAGATTGATTAAATAATTCCTCATCTACCTGATGCTTTAGCTGTTTCTTTGTGACAGGAAAGAGATGAATCAAAAAACAGGTTTCAGCTAATAGAAACCCTTGCAACTGGTCTGGTAGATTAGGTAAGCTTACCTGCTCTTTAAAGGAGTCCCACTGCCAGTTGAAAAACATAGCCCCCTCTTTCCTTGTTTGAAACAGACTAGCTGCTAATTCCGGCCGGTAAACACTGGTTAAATATATATACACGTACATACCTGGACAAACATAGTAACGGAACCACTGCCAAAAGTGTTGTCGTTCTGAAAAACGATGCGTCCGCTCTTGTAAAAAGTGCTGCCACTTTCTTAGCTCTTGGTAATAGGTGTGATCCCCTTGTTTTAACAAATGCTGATACACCACCCTCACGTCTTCTAAGGTTAAGCTTAATTTAGGCGCCGTGCTTTGATGATAAGTTAATAAAGGCAAAAGAATATTCGGCCTAACCCAACTGCCAGCTACTTGTTTTAATAGAAACTTACTGTAAAAGCCGTGATAGTGATTGCTTCCTTGCCACTTAGGATGTAAGGCAAATTGATAAGGATTAACTGACCACTGGGCTTTGATAACAGGAGCAGACATTAGCTGATTTAATAGCACCCAAAGTCGTATGCCAGAAATCCATTTTTTATCTGTTAATAATTGTAACAAATACTGTTGTTCCTTTTCATACGGGGAACCTGTTTCAAAATCATACACTTTCAGTTGTTGAATGACATACTCTCGGTTAGTCATCTCTTGATCCAATGTTATTTTTTCTTGCCTATCTATCTCATAAAATGATGAACTTTCCCTGATAGTTTTTTCTAAAAAAGAAAATAAATAACGTGCGCCGCAAACGACTAAAAAATCAGAATAGGTCTTATCTTGCCATTTTTCTATTAAGCTAGTTAAAAATTCCTCTTGGCTCTGCTCTTTGTCTTTAGTTAGGATTGTCAGATACTTAAATAAATCCCCCTCTAATTGCCTTCTTTTTTCCTCTTTCCGCCATCTACCACTACGCCATAAGCTATAAGCACTTAGCAGAAAACTACTAATAGGCAGTAAAAGACTGACCACTACTTTCAGTAAAGAAAAAAGAAAAACTCCTTGCTCTTGGCTACTGTTAAACATGTTGGCATCCTTTCTGCCAACCACTCTTAAAAAATCATACCAATTTATCCTCTCTAAGACAAATAAAAATTGATAAAATAATGGCAAAATATCTAGGATATTTGATTAGAAACCTAAAAAATTGTGAATTTTTTTTGTCTTTTAACAGTTTGAGTTTATTTTTTAGTATAATAAAACTTACAAGTACAGGTTTTAAAACTTGTAACCGAACACTTGTTGTGTCACATTGCTTAGATATGTTTCATATGGATAAGAAAGGATTTTCATACATGAATTGGTTGCGTGCTCATTTAACAAAACCTTTATTAATTCTCATTTGCTTATTGTTGCTACTTCCTGGTCACTTTTTAACCCAACGCTATCAAATTATCTACATTGGGTTAGTCGGTACCTTTATTCTCTTAATTATTTCCTACTTATTAGGCGGCTTACAACTGACCAGCTTACTCAAGGCTAAATACCGAAAACATCCAGCAGCCTCTGATATGTGTCATTATTGGGGAAATTTCTTTTTAATTACCAGTATTTGTTTTTTCTTTACCATTACCTTATTTTTATTAACCCCTGCTAGCTTGCATGAACTAACGTTGATTGCTATGGTTCCTACCTTAATCGCTTTTTTTAAGGCCTATCATGCAGTGAAACGACTAGTTACTGCCCATCTCTAACCCTCTTTTTTACCTAACAAAAAAACGAAGGCTCCTCTACAAGAGTCTTCGTTTTTTCTTTGAATAAAAGATAAAAAGTTTTTTACCTTGTTAGACTGTAAAACAACACTGATTCACTCATTACTTGCCAGACAGCTGTCGATATCTTTCATACCAAAGCGCCACATATTCTGGCGAAAATGGGCCACGTTCATTATTAATCCAATCCACTAAGATTTTGACATTTTCTTTTAAGATATAATCAATCTCTTTAGAATAACCCATTTGGCGACGATGATCTTCGTATTCGTCTACATCTAGTAGGCGTTTTTTGCCATCTGGGAAAATTTTAATGTCTAAGTCATAGTCAATATACTTCAACGCTTCCTCATCTAAAATTGCAGGGGATGCTAAATTGCAATAATAAGAAACGCCTTTTTCACGAATCATGGTAATAATATTAAACCAAAATTTATCGTGAAAATAGACTAAAGCTGGCTCCCGTGTAACCCATCTCCTTCCGTCAGATTCTGTTACTAGCGTGTGATCATTTACGCCAATAATTGAGTGTTCGCTTGTTTTTAAAACCATGGTATCTCGCCATGTTCGATGTAAGCTGCCATCATGCTTGTAACTTTGAATCGTGATGAATTCGCCTTCTTTTGGAATGCGCATGTTTTGAACCTACTTTCCATCAACGCTTCATTTTGGCATAATGCCCGTACCATTTCGTTAACTATTATAGCATAAAAAAAACGAATAGATAGCAAAAACTATCCATTCGAAATAATTTTATTCTTTGTTAAAACTTCTAACATTTTTTGTTGGGGCTTAGGAAAGGCATAGGTTGAAAACTCTTTAGGGTGAACCCACTGTGTCTCTTCTTCAACATCTAAGACTTGGTTAGATAACATCGTTCCTTGCGCCATTAAGAGATGCCACTTCCGGTGACTAAACACATGAGTCACTTCACCAATAGGCCAAGGTTTAAACTGACCCTCTATTCCTAATTGTTCCAATTGCTCTTCAAATAACGTAGTGGTTTCTGCCACGTTTAAAAAAGAAAGCTGACCTTGTTCTTTTTCTAAATAAGTTTTCGGCTCACTGACCCATTGTTGCTGCATCTCTTGGTAAATTTCTTTTGAGACACTAACTAAAGGAAATGTCCAAAAGTTTCCTAGTAAGCCGTGTTTTTTTCGACGAGTTAAACACATTTTACCGTTTTCGTCTATTAAAACAAGGGCAATATAATACTCGGGAATGGTTTTAACCTTACCTAATTTAACAGGATAATCTGTCATGTTCCCTTCTTTAAAGGCTTCACAGTAAGCTGATAAAGGACAGGCTTCGCAGACTGGTTTAGTCGGGGTACAAATACTGGCACCTAAATCCATAATAGCCTGATTAAAACTACTAGGATCCTTTTGTGAGATAACCTGTCTTACCACCCCTTCAAACACGTGCCGAGTAGCAGGTTTACTAATGTCTTCTGTTATTTTAAACAAGCGACTAAACACTCGCATAACATTTCCGTCTACAGCTGGTTCTGGTTGGTTAAAGGCAATACTAGCAATCGCTCCTGAAGTATAAGGCCCAATCCCTTTTAGACTTTGAATGTCTTTTATATCGGTTGGCATCTCACCAGAAAACTCAGTCATAATCTGCTTAGCTGCCACTTGCATATTTCTCACCCGTGAATAATAACCTAGTCCTTCCCAAGCTTTTAACAGTTTCTCTTCTGGAGCTTCTGCTAGATCAGACACTTCCTCAAACCATGACATAAACCGATTGAAATAAGGAATCACTGTTTTGACTTGGGTTTGTTGCAGCATAATTTCAGACACCCATATGGCGTAAGGGTCTTGTCTTCTTCGCCAAGGTAAATCCCGCTGATGTTGATCATACCAAGCTAAAAAATCGGCTTGAAACTGGCTAACCTCTTCTTCTGTCCACTGGCTTAAATACTCCTGAATTCGTGTATCTCTGTCTTCTTTAGTCTTCTTCATCTTCTAATTCTTTCTCTCCAATAAATTCTTGTATCATCCCTATATCAAAGCCTTTTTGATACAAAGATTGTAAGGTTTTTTGCTTACGAATAGCTAACCCTTTTCTTTCGTGTTTACGCCAAAGTTTCTCTCCTTCACGGCGGAGTAAGGCTACCTCTTCTTCTGGATCTTTTTCTACAGATAAATTAGCCATTACCTGATCAATCACCTCACCAGTAAATCCCTTTGTCATTAAAAACAGACGGGTTTTTTGAAGCTGTTCTTTATAGCTTTTTCGTTGGTACTTAACTAAGGCTTTTTCTGCCACATGACTGGCTATTTCTTGTTCTGTTTCTTCAGTAAACAGCGGTAAAACTTGGTCTACCACCTCTTGTTTCACCCCTTTTTGTCGTAACTTTTGTGCCACGACTTTTGGCCCTTTGTCAGAGGTACGCATCATGGTTCTAACATAACTTTCTCCGTAACTAACATCATCTAAGAGATGCAAGTCTTTTAAGCGAGCAATAATTTCCCGCCGACTACTTACGTCAATCTCCTGTTTAGCTAAATAATCCCAGATTTCTTTTTCCGTACGCATTTGATAATTTAAATAGACTAAGGCTCGCTGGTAGCCTAAATCTAGTTGACTGTCTGCTTGAATCTTTAAAAAATCAGCTTCCGTTAACACGGTGCCTTTTAATAATCGGTGACGTACCATAACGTCTTCTGAAACCTGTAACGTACTTCCGTCATGAAAGCATAACGTATAATAGCCTTTTTTACTTGTTTCTACTTGGGCAATCGTTTTGTCCAAAAGACCTCCCACCTTTCTTTTCCTGTCTAACTATATCATAAACCTAGCTAACTAGCAGTGTTTTTACTTGCTACATAAGAGATATCTTGCATAAAAAACTAGTTATTTTCACTGGCAAAGCTAACAAAATAAGGTATACTTAACAACGAGAGAAAGACTAGAAAGAAATAGGTGAGTCTATGAAGATCCAACACACATTAAAAGAAAATCAAGCCATCACCCTACCGATTAAACGCTTAGGGATTAACGGAGAAGGCATTGGCTATTTTAGAAAAACCATTTGTTTTGTAAAAGGCGCTTTGCCTGGGGAAACAGTGAAAGCCACTATCACTCGAGTCGCTCCCAAATTTGTGGAAGCCAAAACAGAGAAAGTCCTAAAAAAAAGTCCTGAAAGAATTACCCCACCTTGTGAGATTTATGACACATGTGGAGGGTGTCAGCTGCAACACTTGAGTTACCAAGGACAACTGGCATTTAAACGAGATGTGGTGAAACAAGCCTTGCATAAATTTAAACCTAAAGGCTACCAGCGTTATACCCTAAACCCAACCATTGGCATGGAAACGCCTTGGGGTTACCGAAATAAATTACAATTTCAAATGAGACAGACACAAGCAGGGACTTGCTACGGAGGATTGTATCAACCAGATAGTCATCAACTTGTGCCTATTGAAACTTGCCCGGTTCAGCACCCAGCTACTACTCACGTTTACCAACAAGTTTTAGCTATTTGTAACCAACTTAAGTTAGAGATGTATCACGAAAGAAAAAATACCGGCTGGCTGAAAACCTTAATGGTGCGAGTGGGAATCAAAACTGGAGAAGTTCAAGTCGTGTTTATCACAAGAGATGCTACCTTCCCTAAAAAAGCAGAGGTCCTAACGCTGATTGAAGAAAGATTACCTACTGTCGCATCTGTTATGCAAAACGTGCAACCTAAAAAATCTTCCCAAATTATGGGAGAGGAAACCATTCATTTAGCTGGTAAAACAAGGATTGAAGAACACTTAGAAGAAGTTATCTTTGACTTATCTCCTAAAGCCTTTTTCCAGTTAAATCCGCTTCAAACTGAAGTGCTTTACCAAGAAGCGAGAAAAGCTTTGGCAGCGAAACCAACAGACATTGTAGTAGATGCCTACTGCGGTGTAGGAACGATTGGCCTAAGTCTAGCCAGTCACGTGAAAGAAGTTTGGGGCATGGATACCATTGATCAAGCCATTACTGACGCTAAAGAAAATGCTAAACGAATAGGGGTGACTAACGCTCATTACCAAGTAGGCCAAGCGGAAACCTTACTCCCACAGTGGTTAAAACAAGGACTAAAACCCACTGCTGTTGTAGTAGATCCTCCGAGAACTGGCTTAGGAGAAGCCTTTATCACTAGCCTTTTAACCTATCCAGTCGAAAAACTAGTGTATGTTTCTTGTAACCCTTCCACTCTAGCAAGAGATTTAGTTAAACTTACCCAAGTCTACAACGTTCACTACTTGCAATCTGTGGACATGTTCCCCCAAACTGCCCGAGCAGAAGTGGTAGTTAAATTAACGAAATTAACCAAATAATTTAGCCTGTTAAAAGAGTGATTGTGTCACTCTTTTTTTATGTTCCCTACAAAAAAACTCTCTTTGACTCGTCATAGTCAAAGAGAGTTTTTTGGCTAATATTCATCAAATAAAGACAGACTGGTCTGTTCATAGTAGTCTGCTACTTCTTGCAGGGATAGTTTAGGCAGACAATTAGCTTTGTTTAAATAAAACTGTAGCTCTGCCCACCTTTTAATCAACAGATTTTTCTCTAAATAAACAGGCTGACTTTCTTTTGCCTGACTAAACCGAGCGAATAAAGCGGATAAGCGATTAGGTACTTCGACTTTCACTTCCATCTCTTCTCCTTCTAGTAGTAAGCCTAGAAACTGATAATAAAAACTGACGTAATTAATCGCTTTTTTAACTGTCTGACGAACAGTAGCCAGTTGCCGGTTTAATGCAAGCTGGAGCTGATCAGTAAAACATAAAATAGTTCCTAGAGACTGATTGTTCACTTGATATTTATCTAAAGCATCTAAATAGTATAAATTATACCAAACATTTTTAGGGGCATCTAGGGCATCAACAGGTTGAAAAATATAGATAGAATTGATATAGGGACAATGATAAGGGGAACGACCTTCTACTGTTTTAATTAAGTCTTTCAAAACATCTTTTGGCAGTAAAAACCGATGATGATCTAACTCTCCGATTAACTGTTTAGAGGTTTTTTGACAAATAATCGGGGAGGCGTTTTCATTAATAAGTAACCCATGCTGCTTATTCCGGTACATGACATCTAACACAAGCATCGTATTGGACTGAATCCCAGCTGACAATTTAACTTCCGCATACTCTAAAAATGACTCTGGTTGACTGACTAAAAATACTTGCTCTGTTTTCATCTGTTGGTAACGTTGTTCCTTTTTTTCTAAATCCATCTACTTAGCTCCCATTCTGGTTATTTTTATACGAATTTGACAAAAAATACTTAGAATTTATCGAACTTATCCTTATTATAAAAACATTTCATTTGTTATGTAAATACTCTTATGAATTTTTTCTTAATTAATCTCAATTTTAGCCAATCTTTTTTTTATCTAACCTGTGTTTTTTTATATACTGACTAAGAACTGGCCAGTATCCTAAGACAAAGGAACATGAACTATGATAAATGATTCACAGCGACGCATCCAACTATTCAATCAGTACCAAAAAATGATTTACAGTGCCCTTAAAAAAGCCAACGTTTCTCTTTTAGATGAGGATTATGAAGATTTAGTCCAATTAGGTAGTGTCATCCTACTGGAACAAATTGATGAACTATTACATGACCCAAGCATTGATCAAACCAAGTGGCAAGGCTACATGTTTCAAAAAATTTATTGGAAAATGATCGATACTCTTAGAAAACGCAGGGTTAACGGAGATCACGCTACCCTGACTAAAGAAGGGATCTTACCTGATTCTCTGATTTTCCCTAATCTAGAAGAAAAAATTTTCTTTAAAGAATTGATGATGATTGTGGAAAATTACCTAACACCAAAAGAGCGCCGGTTGTTTTATGATCTAGTCAATCCAGAACTAAGTAGACGACAATTAGCCAAAAATTACGGGATTTCCCCTAAGACCCTTTACCGTCACCAACATCTGTTAAAAGAAAAAATAAAAAAATTAGCCATTTGGGGGTAACACCTGGCTAGTTCATTTCGTTACTATATATGTCAGCTGATAACTAACCAATCAAAAAGGAGAACAACAACATGGAATTATGGGAAAAAACGACGTTAGAGATGATGTTCACTGCACCAGGTCAAGAAAAAGAGGTAAAACAAGTGCTGCGTAACGCTACAGCCAATGTTTCCCCTGTGGCTGTCCACACCATCGGTCAAGCACTAGAAACACTATTACCAACAGATCACCACTACGAAGCCGGCGTTACGATTGTCCAAACCAGATTAGTCCCTGAAGTGACACCACCAGAAGAAGAAGCACGTTAATTACTACGACTAAAAAAGACAAGAAAAAGGAGAAACTATTATGAAACAATTACGCTTAGTTTTTAGCAACAGTGAAGACAAACAAACTACTTTCCGGCAAAATTTATGCCAAGAAGATTTACCACGAGAAGTGATTGAAGCGGCGATGACAGTCATTAGTGACAGCCATCTCTTTGTCAAAGACGGCATTGACCTGTACGCGACGCCAAAAGCTGCTTATTACACAGAAACTATTGTTACCCCAATTTTTGGTGACACAACTATTTAACCAGCCTTAACTGTTTTACTTTAACCATGAAGTACATGATCAACCAATCAAAAATAATATATGCGAACCACTCTTTTTCACACAAAGAACCCTCTAGTCCTCTCTCATTTGAGAAGACTAGAGGGTTTTCATTTAGATAGATTGCCGACCTTCTTTAATCCCTGTTTGTTTGAAGACACAACTCACTGTTTTAACTAGACAATATAAATCAAAAGAGAGAGATTTTTTTAGGACATATTCTCCGTCAAAAGAAGCTTTTTCTTCATCAGTTAATTCATCTCGTCCATTAATTTGAGCCCAACCTGTCACGCCTGGTTTAACCTGATTGGCCCCATTTTTATCTCGCAAGTCAATTAAGTTTTTTTGATTATAAAGAACCGGACGTGGCCCGACTAAACTCATCTCCCCTTTTAACACATTTAACAATTGAGGTAATTCATCTAAGCTAGTTTTTCTTAGAAACTTACCTACTGGGGTAATGTATTTATCTGGTTGATGAAGATCCGCTGTAGGACACTGTTTAGGTGCATCTATATACATCGTCCGAAATTTATAGAGGTAAAAAGGTTGTTTATTTTTACCGACACGTTTTTGTTTAAAAAGAATTGGACCTGGAGATGTCAGTTTAATAGCAAGAGAAATCCCGACACTTAATAAAATAATCCCTCCAACAACAAGCCCTACGATAATTTTCAACATACTACTAACCTCTCTTTTAGTTTTAATCCACTAACCTTGTCTACTATAACATATAAGTTATAAGACAAAAAAGAGAAATCAGCTAAAATAGCTGACTTCCCTTTTGATTTAATCTCGTCTGAATAAATCTCTCGTATAGACTTTATCTTCCACATCTTCTAATACCGCATCAAACCGG
This sequence comes from Vagococcus humatus, assembly GCF_003950325.1. Classification (GTDB taxonomy): domain Bacteria; phylum Bacillota; class Bacilli; order Lactobacillales; family Vagococcaceae; genus Vagococcus_C; species Vagococcus_C humatus. The sequence continues at coordinate 475,428 of NZ_PXZH01000001.1, read as the reverse complement.
TTAGAAACAATCACATCACACTTCTCTTTAAATTCATCTAAATCTAACATAACTTCTGAATTAAAGAAAGTCTCTGCTTTTAAAGTCGGTTCATAGACTACTACTTCAATTCCTTTAGCTTTTAAGCGTTTCATTACTCCTTGAATAGAAGAGTATCTAAAGTTATCTGAATTAGATTTCATAGTTAATCGGTAAATCCCCACAACTTTAGGCTGTTTAGCTAAAATTTGATTAGCCACAAAATCTTTACGAGTCGTATTAGAAGCCACAATTGCCCCAATAATGTTATTAGGCACATTTTCATAGTTGGCTAATAATTGTTTGGTATCTTTCGGTAGACAGTAACCACCGTAGCCAAAAGATGGATTGTTGTAGTGACTACCAATCCGTGGATCAAGTCCTACTCCCTCGATGATTTGTTTGGTATCTAGTCCTCTTAACTCCGCATAAGTATCTAATTCATTAAAATAAGACACACGTAACGCTAAGTAAGTGTTAGAAAATAGCTTAATAGCTTCTGCTTCTGTCGAGTCCACTAATAAAACAGGGGCACTTTCTTCTACAGTATTTTCTAAAAACATGTGGCCTATTTCACTAGCCCGTGTAGAATTTTCCCCAATAATAATCCGAGAAGGATATAAATTATCATATAAAGCCTTACCTTCCCGTAAAAATTCAGGAGAGAAAATAATATTATCTATCCCAAATTTTTCTTTCATCTCTTTTGTATAGCCAACTGGAACTGTTGACTTGATGATAAAAGTCGCTTTAGGATCGGCTGCTAGTACTTTTTCTAACACATCCTCCACTGTGGACGTATCGAAATAATTTTTCTTTTCATCATAATCTGTCGGTGTAGCAATAATGTAATAATCTACATCAGAAGAAATAGCTTCACTTAATACATCTGTATAAGTGAGATGAAGATCATCCCGCTTAACGAAATCTTCTATCTCTTTATCTACTAAAGGAGAAACCTTTTGATTAAGTAACTCTATTTTTTCTGATACGATATCATAAGCGACTACCTCCTCTTTTTGAGAAAGTAGTAAAGCGTTAGCTAACCCAACATACCCTAAACCAAATACTGAAATTTTCATAGTTACCCTTCTTTTACTTTAGTTAATTTCCAATAATTATATAATGGATTAATTTTACATACCGTTGTTAAAGACAAATAAATCGTCGCTCCTATAAGAGCTTGTATCAAGGTAGTTAAAATAGTACTAGGAAAATTACCCGTTAACTGCCTTACACAAAAGACCATTAATAAACCAATCGCTAAGTTACCAAAAATTTGTTTTAAATCAAACCTAAAATGCGTTTCTTTTATAAAAGACCTAGTCCGAATAAATGTCACAAAAAATTCAGAACAAATCGTTGCCACAATAGCACCATATATTCCAATACTAGGAATTAATAATAAGTTAAGCAGTATACCAAGAATTGCTCCCATAATAACCGCAATATTATAAACTTTTATCCTATTCATTGGTAGAAGATACTGTCTTGACACACCCATACCTAGTGGAATAATGACAATTAAAATAGATAATATAGGAATATAATCATTTAACTGGATAAATTTCAATCCAAAAAACCAGTAGACCAATTTATCGTAGATAGCCCACATACCACACATAATCGCAATAGAAAAATACAGCTGAAAATGCAAGCTATAATTAATTATCTCTAACATTTTTTGTGTATTTTTTTTGGAAAATAAATGACTCATTTTAGGCATTAGTACTAAATCTAATGTGGTAAGTATAGTTACAAAAATAGTATTAATCAGCACAGCATTGGAATAAAAACCTACGTCGGTTTTATTAGAGAGTAAACCTAGTAATGTTTTATTCATATTCGTATAAAGGACAATTGATACTTTCGGGATAAAATAAGTCAATGCTGGTTTAAAGTGAGACATAATACCATTTAGCGTGACTTTATGATAGGTGATTAAGTTTTTTAAATAAAACCAGACTACACCTTGTGATAGAATAATAGACGCAACTTGAATGATAACATACTTATAAAGATCATTTGGTTCTTTAATACATAAAAATATAAAAATAAAAGCTATCATATTAATAGCTAAATTAGTCATACTAGTTTTTTTAAAATCTTCTAACCCCATAAAAAACCAAGATATATCTAAAATAGTCGCCAAAATTACTAAACCTTGAATCACATATAACAATTGATATTCTTTCACTAAAAAAAGTATCATCATGAGATATAACACAAAGGATATGACTGAAAAAATAAGTTGAATATAAAAAATTTCCCAAAAAGTTTTAGAGCGCTTTTCTTTTGAATCTCGGTTCATCGCTACTTCCCTATTAGCGTAAACATTTAAGCCTAAACTAGCTATTAAAATAAAATATTGAGAAATAGAATTGATATAGTTATATATCCCAATTCCTTTTGGTCCTAATGCTTGAGAAACAATTGGAATAGTGATAATCGGTAATAGTAGCTTAGCTATTTGAAAAATAGACTGATAAGCGAAATTTTTAATGACTTTATTCATATTAATCTCCTATATATTTTGGAGGTAAATCTATAAGTGATCCAAGATATTCTGACGCTTCTTTTGTATAATAAGTTGCCATGCCAGCTACAGGAGTAAACGTTAACTCTCCAAACACAATTTTGCCGTCAATATCATATAAATCTACTCTAACAAAAGGAAAATCTTTTGAAAGAATTCTGGCATACTCGACCATTTTACCAAACGTCCTTGGCTTTACAGGAGTAGATTTAGAGCTATCTTTACTAAAGTTTAATGGTTGCCAATCTAAATCTAAAAAATGTCTCTCATATTGATTATTTCCATCTCTATCAGTAATAACATTGACAAATTTAGGTATGCCATTGAAACAAAAAATTTTATAATCTGTCGGAAAAGTCCCTGTATTATCTTCTAAATATCTCTCACAAATAATTTTAGGAAGCATTTTACTATAATGAGGCTCAATACTAACCTTTCCAAAGTCCTCCTTCAGCCATTTATCTAATTGATTTTTGACTAATAGTTCATCTAATTCATTTTTATTTTTAGTAACGAACATAGTTCCACAGGCATTGTTCGTTTTTAATGCAAAGGCTTGTGGAAGTTCTTCCCAATCTATTTCATTAGCATTATCATAAACACCATATAATTCGTTTAAAATTTCACCACAATCTTTTTTCTCTATATATTCTCTCACTGCATATTTATCAGCAGCTTGAACAACTAAAGGATGTTGCCAGTAAAGTTTAAGCCATTGAATCTTCTCATTAAAATTAGTCGGATTTTTTAAGTTTAAAAATGATTTTGTATTTATCGTGTAAACAAATTTAGTTGCATAAATAGGCGAAACTTTATTCAAGTGATTTTTGATAATAGTATATGGATATTTCAATATTTTTTTATACATAAAACCCCTCTTTAAATTTATTTCTAGCTAAAACGCCATATAAGCTTAATAATTCTATATTTCCGTAAAATTATTGAAATTTCTATAGATTTTAACATTTTTATATTTTATAAAACTCTTTATACCATTCTGCAAAGTTTCTAAGACCTTCTCTTAACGGTGTACTTGGTTTAAAACCAAAGTCACGTTGTAAAGGTGTAGTATCCGCATATGTAACAGGTACATCTCCAGGCTGCATTGAAACTAATTTTTTATGGGTGTCAAAATCATAGTCTTCTGGAAGAACTTTAGCTTGAATAAGTTCTTGCTGTAAAATATCTACAAAATCAAGCAAATTCTCTGGTTGACTATTTCCAATATTGTAAACAGCATAAGGTGGAATAGGTAAACCATCATCTCCTACTTGTTTTTTAGGAGGACACTCTATAACTCGTTTTACCCCTTCTACGATATCATCTATATAAGTGAAATCTCGCTTACAATTACCATAGTTAAAAATTTCGATGGTTTTGCCTTCACGTAGTTTATTAGTAAACCCAAAATAAGCCATATCTGGTCGACCAGCCGGACCATAGACAGTAAAGAAGCGCAATCCAGTCGAAGGAATATTATATAATTTGGAATAAGAATGAGCCATTAACTCATTGGATTTTTTAGTTGCAGCATAAAGTGAAACAGGATTATCTACTCTATCCTCTGTAGAATAAGGTACCTTTTTATTTGAACCATAGACGGATGAACTAGATGCGTAGACCAAATGTTCTACGCCACTTTCACCATCATCATATGAATGACGGCAAGCTTCTAAAATATTGTAAAACCCAATCATATTAGATTCTATGTAAACGTCAGGATTAGTAATTGAATAGCGAACTCCTGCTTGTGCAGCCAAATTAACAACAATTGATGGCTTATACTCATCAAAAAGTTGATCAATTAATTCTTTGTCTGCAATAGAACCTTTAATAAAAGTCCACTTATTTTCGCTAAAGTTATTAGCAGCTTCTTCAATTTTTTTCAATCGATATTCTTTTATAGACACGTCATAATAATCACTCATATTATCAATGCCGATGATATGAATATTTGATTGTGTTTTAAGTAATTCTAAAGCAAGATTTGAACCGATAAAACCAGCTGAACCAGTGATGATTATTTTTTTTTTCATAAATTTCTCCAAATTATTGTTTTTTAGTATTTATAATTATCTATTCTCAATTTGTACTTTATTATCTTCAACTATTAATAAACCTAAAAACAATATAAGACTAGAGGTACCTGATAATATATAATTATATGTTCCCATTACTGAGATATATGTTAATAGAGATAAAATATACAAACTTTTTATATTGTTTTTAGTCATATACTTATTGTATGAAAAACCTAAAAAAACACCCAAAAAAACTGAAAATAAATAACATCCCAAATATCCACCAGTATCTAAAAACTTAAAATACATTGTATAAAAGTAATTATAGTGATCCGAAGATCCTATATAATGTGGAGCTCTTATATAACGTAACATTTCATCATTATCAAGTATAGGAATATTAAACAATGTTTTTAAGCTATCAATAAAAGAATTTATTCCACCTATATATTCTTGTATTATTGAATAGTTAGATAAGCGCAATCCTTCATTATATTCATCAAAAAATTTTGAAAACATATAGTTTGAGCCTGAATGATCTATAATAAAACTATCAATACTATGTTTAATTACATTAACATTTGAATTAGTTCTTAATGAAAACACAATTAACGTAGGTATAGAAATAATCACTGAAACCCTTATTAAATATTTTTTTCCTTTTTCAGTTATCTTGATATTACTCAAACAAACTATCAGTATTATAAATATAACAAGTTTTAATACTTCTATACGGCTTTGCATAATAGTAACAAACAAAAGAAAGTTAGCTATAGTTATTAACTCATATTTTTTTTTACTTCCAAAAAACATACAAGTACTATATACCATGTCGAAAAAAGCAAATCCTCTAATAAAATATTGATAAATGTAATAAATTGTTGGATTATAATAAATCTTCATATATTCATCAGAATTATATGAGACACTATAACTTATATTTCTAACTTGAGTAGACATTATATCTCCACCCAATATTTTTTTAAATAAATTAATAAAAATAAAAACACTCAAGATAAAAGAAAACCATCTAACAAATTGTAATATAATATTTTTATAATTATCGCTCATCCTTATTTGTTTCATTTTTAGAATCCATATTTTTTTTGATGAGGTACTTACCACTGTACTTATACACAATAAAATAATATTACTTGCTAAAAATAGAGATGAAACATATGTTGGCTTATATTGACCTAAATATCCACTTCTTCCCATTAAAAACCAAATTAAATAAAAAAATAATATTAAAAAAACAGGATTAAATATTTGATTATAAAATTTATTACTTAATATCATAAAAAAAATCATCAATATAAAGGTAATATATAAAAATATTTGCATAATCATTTTAATTCTCCACTTTTTCTAAAATAGCTTCTTTAACAGGATTAAATCCAGTACTATAATCAAAATAGCCATACGAATAAGTTCTAATTTCTTTTGTAATTTGTTTAACACTTTTATTATTTATATATATTTTTTTATAAAATTTTACAATTTCTTCTATATCAATTGCTGTATCATCAGAAGGGACTTTTAAATAATATGGAAAATTTTCCATATTATCAAATTCAGTTAAAACTCCTGAAACAATCGGTATTCCCCTAGCTGCATATTCTTTTCCTTTTAATGAACTATTATACTTTACACCTGATCTATGTCTTCCAAGTGAATCTATGGCAATATCTGTTCTATTACAAATTTTTGTAAGTTCTTCTCCTTCTTGAAAGCCATAGAATATTATAGAATCTTGTAATCCGAGTTTTTTAGTCAATTTTTTGAGAGAAGGTATTTCTTTTCCCTCCCCTACAACATTTAATAATATTTTATATTTTCCTGAATAGTTGGATATTCCTAATATGAGCCGATCTAATCCATGCCAATAATTAAAATTAGCTATACTTGTCATTATAATAGTATTTTTTTTTAGACAAGAAGTCGTTCGCATTGGAACCAAAGAAAAATCAACACAATTAGAAATCATTATTGTTTCAATATCCCAAATAAATTTATCATTAGAATAAGTTATTATTTTATCAACTACTTCATTTAATTTTTTTTCACAAAACTTACTTTTTAATATCAATAATTTTGATATACCTTTATATTCTTTATGAAAAGGATAGGTAGGTACCTCCATCAAAATTAGTAACTTAGAATTATTTTTCTTTATATTTCTTAATATATTCAAAAATTTTCTTGTAAGTGTAGGTTTCCTAATATAAATAAAATCTTTACCCATTGCTTTTTTTTTTAGGATATTACGTTGTTTATCTCTTTTACTATTAACTATGGGCAACAAAAATAAAATTTTGTCTAAAAAAGATTGATTACAAGGTAGACTTAATATTTCAATTGAAGAAATATCTTCTAACTGATTTATTTGTGACAAAACTTTCTTTTCTATCCCATCACCTGCAATTCCTTTTTCAATGGCTACACCTTCTGAAAAATATAATCCTTTCATATTCCTTTACCTCTCTTTTTTTAAATTAACGAATGATTTTAGATTATTATTTTTTATATTCAGCTATTTTAACATTGTTTTTTACCATTTGTTTATAAAAAATATCATTATCATTTAAGTTAGGATTTGTAGAAAATGATGATGGAGCCATCACAATTTTTGATTGGTTATCTGATAAATAGCTCCCCCACCAAGAAAAAGAACTATTAGATATAATAAAATCCTTACATGAATATAATAATCTCAAGGATTCAATAGCATTAAATCCTTCAATATAAACAACATCATATGGAAAATCATAATTTTTTTTCACTTTACTCACATCATCAGTAAAAATAAAAAAAGATGAATCTTTATTTATTTTTTTTAGTTTATCCATACATTCATAAAAATAATTAGGTGTACATACATATGTTAATGGATCTTTAACATAATCATCTCCAACTCTTATACTGACACCAACAGAATCCGTATTATTAATTAATTTTAAAATTTCTTTTTCTTTTTCTGTTAAAGGGACTTTCACCTTTAATTCAGAACAAATTATCTCTTTATATTTTTCGAAATACTTTTCACTTTGAAAATAGCCATATATATATTTATTTTTTTTAGTTAAACCCTTCGTGCTTGTATCATAATAGCAAAAATCAAAATTGTATAAAAATCCTAGATTACAAAAAAAATTATAGCTATTTTCGCCTAAGCACGGTTTCTTTAAAATAGTTCTTACAATTTTATGAGATACTCTATAAAATTTCTGTGTTAACCTAACTAAATTATAATTTAAATTTGAAAATTTAATACTCTGAAAATCTGTATATCGTACATTTAACTTATCTAAATCATATTCTCTTACTTTGTATTTTTTATATGAACTTGTATCAATATATAAATCTTTATCTTCAGATTCTAGCTGTATTGCTCTAGCAAAAGCATACTGGAACATTTGATTACCTAACCCACCAATTGATCTCAAAATTATCAAAATATCACTACTCCTTTATAAATTTATCTATATCTTAATTTACCACAAAGAATTATTAACTTATATTTATTTTTTTTTAATATTGATATAAATGGATATGTTTTTTTCATCATGTTTTTGATATCAACAGAATATATAGAATCAAACAATTTATTACATTGCATTATACGTTCTTCACATTTTCTATTCAATGTATTTTCATCTGAATAGATTTTAGACATATTAGATATAGAAATTATTGTTGACGTTATATTAAAAGAATTCAGCGTATTAGCATATTCTTCATAAATACCTTCTTTTTTTAAAAAACTATCAATCTGTTTTACTGCTTCTCCCCACGGGTCATCATGCAATAATTTTGATTGACTATTTTCATGATTTACATAATAATATACCGGTTTATTTTCAAGAAAAGATATTTGTTTAGAATAATATAAAACTTTAAAACTATATAAAGCTTCTTCTCCTATGCTTTGCTCAGTATAATAAATTTTGTTTTGTTTAATAATTTCTGTTCTAACTGCTTTACGTACACCCCCCCAAGGGATTTTACCAGTCATTTGAGATCTTATAAGTCTATCTTTAGAATAGTTTCGATAGCGTGACATAAATTCATTACTCAACAATTTTCCTTGTGAATTTATCTGACAAACATCAATAAAAACAACGTCACTAATTTGGGCTTTAGGTACTAAATATTGAAAATACTCTAAATCTAAATAATCATCAGAATCCAAAAATACTATATACTCTCCTGTTGCTTGACAGATTCCTTGATTTCTTGCAATACCAGGACCAGAGTTTTTTTGCCAAATACTCTTAATTCTAGAGTCTTCTTTAACAAATGCTTGTATGATAGAAGAACTATTATCATCGGACCCATCATCTACTAAAATTAACTCCCAATTCTTATAACTTTGATGAACAACACTTAATATACATTTTTTTAAGTATAACTCAGCATTATAAACTGGTACAATAACAGATATTTTCATTAATTTTAAACACCTTCCAACCTACATATTAACTTCTCAAAAATTTCTTATATAAAATTTTTTGTAAACCTATTGGACAAATATACATAATTGATTGTCCCATCGCTACAACCAAATAATCCACAAAAGACGCATATCCCATCTTCCAAAATTTCTTAATTGTATTAATATAACTCCTAGAATTTTCCCAACTTTTACGTCTCTTCGCTAAATCGTCATCTGCTCTAAACCAAAGCAAAGAGTTTTCAAAATTACTGGCTAAACATCCACCATATAACATACGTCCAAATAAATCTACATCTTGATTTCTTTTTAAATCATCATATCCTCCAAATTTTAACACATCACTTTTTTTATACATAACAGTTGGATGATTGAAAGCACTCCTTCTTTTTGCAAAAGTGTATATCTCATCTGAAGTAATCGGAACTACTCTTCGACCAGTAATATTATTAATATTACCGTTAAATTCATCAATCGCAGATCCTAAAATAGAAATTTCAGGATGATTTTCAAAAAATAAAACTTGCTTCTCACACCTATCCAATTTGGAAATATCATCCGTATCCATTCTAGCAACTAAATCATTTTTACAATGATTCAACCCGAAGTTCAACGCTAGGCCCAATCCTCTGTTTGTTTCATATCCAATAATATTAAAAAGATTTGGATATCTATTTGTAAAATGATCTAAAACTTCTTGTAATTGAAAAGTAATTGGTCCATCTTTTACTATTATTATTTCATCAGGTTTTAAAGTTTGATTTACCATGCTTTCGATTGCTTCTGTTAAATATTCAGGTTTTTCTTTTATATATAAAGACATTAAAACGCTATATTTTTCCATTTAAAATCCCTTTTTATTTAATTATTTAAAATTTTTTTTGCTTTTTCTTGAAGCTTATAGTATTTCTCTTCATCAACTTGAGATGAATTTAATAAATAATCTCCGTAGTCTTCAGCAGTTTCCATACCTTCTTGAGAAATGCCTTCTTGTTTAATAAAAGCTTTAAGAACGGTTTGTAAAATAATTTTTACATCTCCTAAAAATGTAATCTCTCCTAGATAAGTTAAGTCCCAATTTAATTTTTCATCCCAATCAATATTATTCCGACCATTAACTTGAGCTAAACCTGATAAGCCTGGACGAATTGAGTGGCGTTTTCTTTGCTTATCCGTCATAAAAACCATATCTCTAACTAATTGAGGCCTTGGCCCAACAAGACTCATATCTCCTTTTAAGATATTAAATAATTCTGGAAGCTCATCAAGACTAGTTGCTCGTAGTTTTTTACCAAAGGAAGTCAGTCTAACCTCATCAGGTAAAAGATCCCCCTCTTCATCACGCTCATCTGTCATAGTCCGGAATTTATACATCTTAAAAATTTGCTCATCTTTACCAGGTCGTAACTGAGAAAAAATCACTGGACTACCCAATTTCACTCTCACTAATAAAGCCACAAGTAAATATAGCCAACTAAATAAAATAAGAGCTGAAAGAGATAAAATTATATCAAGCAGTCGCTTGATATATCTTTCATAAATAGATGTGCTTTTTTTCATGTAGCTCTTTCCTACTTTCTCATCATTATTCAAAACAAGCTTTAACCATTTGGATAATTTTTTCTTGTTGTTCCACAGTCATTTTATTATCTGAAGGTAGACATAGACCACGATGGAAAATATCCATACCTACATCTAATGGTAAATTATCTTGTCCTACTGCTCCACCAGAGATATAGGCATTAGTTTTTGCTCGACCATTTCCTTCTCGTGTGACAAAGCCATTCATTCGGTAAATAGGTTGCATATGCATAGGTTTCCAGATAGGTCTTCCTTCTGCATTAAAGGAAGCTAATACTTCTAAAATTTCAGTTGGACAAGTTTTTCCAGGCTCACTTATGTATAAAACTTCTTGCTCTCCTCTTACTTGTTTACACATAGCTTCATCATCAATCAACAAACAAGATAACCAAAAATTAGGTTCTGACTGTTTAGCGTCATAAGGGTTCATTTTGACTGGTAAATCTTTAAATCCTTCTTGATATCTGTTGTATATAGCTTTTTTTTGAGCGATATGTTCCTCTAAGTAAGGAAGTTGTCCTCTAACTACTCCTGCAATAACATTACTCATTCGGTAGTTATAGCCAAGTTCTTCATGTTGATACCAAGGAGCATTTTCTCTAGATTGGGTTGACCACTTTCTTACTTTATTAGCTGCTTCTAAGTCATCTGTTAAAAGCACACCTCCTGCAGAACCTGTAATGATTTTATTGCCATTAAAAGAAATGACGTTGTAATCCCCAAATAATCCTGTTTGTTTTCCTTTATAAGTTGCGCCAAAAGACTCGGCAGCATCTTCTATCAGTTTTGCTCCGTGAGTATCACAGATAGCTTTAATTTCATCTATTTTTCCAGGTGTTCCGTATAAATGTGCTACAACGACTAATTTAACTTCAGGATATAACTCAAAAGCTTTCTCTAAAGCTACTGGGTCCATATTCCATGTATCATACTCTGTATCAATGAATACTGGAATACCTCCCTCATAAACAACAGGATTCACAGTCGCATCAAATGTCATGTCACTACAAAAAACTAACTCTCCAGGTTGGACTCCTGCTAATTTCATTGCCATATGAAGGGCAGCTGTTCCTGCAGATAAAGCCACTGCATAGTGACATCCGACTTTTTGACAAACCAATGCTTCAATTTCATTAATATTCGCTCCAACTGTTGACATCCAGTTGGTTTCATAAGCTTCTGTCATATAAGCAAGAGATTCTGGGTGCATAGTAGGACTAGACAACCAAACTTTTTCATCAAATTTTTTAAACCCATGTTCTTTATTATTAAACATATTCTAACTCTCCTTTGACTTCTTCTTGCTTACTCATACTTGATTCATTAGCAAACTTCACAACTTCTTTTGCTAAGGCTTCATCATCTTCTGGTAATTGTTGTAAAAATGTTTCAATTGTTGGAAAATCAAAACCGGAAATGTTGCCAATGAAAATTTTGTCATGAACTTGTTTCGGTGATTTTTCTTTATCTACTAATAGCTCTTCATATAGTTTTTCTCCGGGCCGAATACCTGTTTCTATAATGTCAATTTCATTTTCTTGATAACCGCTTAACTCTACCATGCGTTTGGCTAAATCATAAATTTTAACTGGTTCTCCCATATCTAAAATAAAGATTTCACCACCTGCAGCAAGTGAGCCTGCTTCAATGACTAGGCGGCTTGCTTCTGGTATCGTCATGAAAAATCTAGTCATCCGAAAATCTGTCACTGTCACTGGTCCACCTTTTTCGATTTGTTCAGTGAACAGTGGCACCACACTTCCCCTACTACCTAGTACATTGCCAAAGCGAACGGCTGAAAATTTAGTTTTTCCTGTTTCATTTAGACTAGTGACAATCATTTCAGCTAATCGTTTAGTAGCGCCCATCACATTAGGAGGTCGAGTAGCTTTATCGGTAGAGATCATGACAAAAGATTTTACCTTGTGAGCTTTAGAGGCTTCTGCCACATTTTTAGTACCGTACACATTATTTTTTACAGCTTCTCGTGGGTTGTACTCCATAAGTGGCACATGTTTATGAGCTGCTGCATGGTACACAATATCTGGGTGATAAGTCGCCATGACTTCAAAAATACGTTCTCTATCTTGGACGTCTGCTATGATAGGTACAATTTGGATGTCTTTTGCTCCTTCTGTTTGGAGAAGTTCTCTATGAATCTGATAAATAGAATTTTCTCCGTGACCTAGTAGCAACATTTTTTTCGGTTTAAACCGAAAAACTTGGCGGCAAATTTCTGAGCCAATCGACCCTCCTGCCCCAGTGACTAAAATTGTTTGATTTTCCAGTTGTGTCGCAATTTTTTGCATATCCAACTTCACTTCTGCTCGGCCAAGTAAATCTTTAATCTCCACTTTTTTCAGTTTAGTGGCTTGGACACTGCCGTTTACGATTTCTTCCATAGAGGGCATAGTATTGATAACACAGTCTAGAGGTTGGATAATATTTAAAATTCTTTCATATTCCGTTGGATTTAAAGAAGGAATTGCTATAGTTAACAAATCAATGTGTTCTTCTTTGACTAGTTTAGGGATATCTTTAGTAGTACCTAAGACTTTCATGCCATTGATGAAAGTATCTTTTTTATTCAGGTCATCATCCACAAACCCCACCACTTCCATTTGATTAATAGAGCGGTTGTGACGCAAATCATTGGCGATTAGTACTCCCCCATTACCTGCTCCAATGATTAACACTCGCTGGCAATCTTTAGGATGAGTCAGTTGATTTTGTTTGTATTCGCACATAATCCGCCAAGCAATCCGACTAGCCATGATAAAAAACATGGATAACAAGTAAACCAGTAACAAATATCTTCGGCTATAAGCGTGATCTAATAAAACTAAACAAATGATAAATTCTATAAAAGCTGAGGCCATTAAGGCTTTAAATATATCGATCAATTCTTTTAAGCTAGTGTATCTGTTTACTCGTTGGAAAACATGGAAAAAAGTGCCGAAAAAAAGATAGCCAATCAACTGGATGGCTAACACAAATAAAAACTTGTGAGGTAAAATCAAGTCAAAAGGTTGCATGTAGAGATAGGCAATCCCATTAGCCAGTAAAATTAATAGCGTGTCTACTGTTAAAATAATTAAGCGTTTTGCCCGTCTGGTCAATAACTCCATAAATCCATCTACTTCTTTCTATATGTTTTAGTTTCTAAACAGTTTAAACCCTGTTTTTTCATAAGAAATGGCTGGTAGTACTTGAAACCTATCCCCATTTAAGATATGTTTCGCTCTTTCTTGAAAGAGTTGACTGGTGTCACTTCCCATTTCTTTCTCTAATTTCTGAAAACTTTCTTTCATTAAAAAAGGCCGTTTGGTCACATGATGCGCATCAGAAGCCATGACATGCACCATATTATGTTCCATCATTAATTCAGCGGTTTTTTGGACTTTTTTACCAAAAAAACCGACATAGCTAGCTGCTGTGACTTGAGCTAAGCAGCCCATTTCAATAAAAGGAAGTAGTTCATTAGGATTTTTAATCAAAGCAGGATGGCGCTCTGGATGAACAATAATCGGAATCATGCCGTGAGAGCAAAGAGTAAATAGTAACTTAATCGCGTAGGTAGGAATCTCTAAATCTGGAAACTCAATCAACACATATCGGTCAGTCAAATCCGCAAATAAGATATCTCCCTGAGCGATATGATCCAGTAATTCTCCGTGGATGCGGACTTCTTGTCCTTCATATAAGGTTAAGGGAATGTTTTCATCATCCAAAATCTGCTGAAAAGCTGCGACTCGTTGGATGACAGTGTTTTTTGGATTAAGGTACACCCCGTTATGATGATGAGGTGTACACAGTAAGTGATCAATGCCTTCAGCTACTGCTTGTTTAGCTAAAGCTAAGGCTTCTTCGATATTTTTTGAGCCATCATCTATTCCAGGTAAAATGTGGCAATGTAAATCAATCATGAATAAATCTGGCTCCTCTCTTTTTTAGTATTAGCTATCTGCTCCGTAAGCATAATAATAACCAACTTTATCCGCTCTGGTAGTAGCGTTATAAACAACGCCTAAAATATTAGCTTGCGCTCTATCTAGTAAGTTTTTTGCATGAGCTATGCCCTCTTTTTCTGTTTGACCTTCTCTTACAACTAAAATAGTGCCATCGACCTTAGATGACATAATTTGAGCATCTGTTACTACAGAGACTGGTGGCATATCAAAAATAATAATTTCATAATGATTTTTTAGTTTCTCAATCACTAAGTTCATTCGCTGAGAAGCTAAAAGCTCAGATGGATTAGGTGGGATAATCCCACTAGATAAAATAGATAAATTAGGAATATCTGAATGTTGGATATAGTTTTCTACCCCTGTATCTATATCAGCAATTAAGTTGCTCAAGCCTTTGTGAGCATCCAAAATAAAACTTTCAGCAATGGACGGTTTTCGTAAATCTGCATCTACTAAAAGGGTCCGTTTCCCTGTGTCCGCAAATACAATAGCTAAGTTAGCCGCTGTTATTGATTTTCCTTCTCCTGCACCAGATGAAGTCACCACAAAGGTTTGTAGCTGTTTGTCGATACTAGCGTATTGAATATTAGTTCTAATAGTACGATACTGTTCAGAGATAGGAGAAATCTTATCTATATAAGTAATCAGATTTACTCCTTCATGTTTTCTACTTTTTTTATTTTTTTTACGAAACATAATTAGCTTGTATCCCCTCGTTTATAATTTTTGACGTTGACGTCGCTCTACTCGACTGCTTTCAACTCTACTTAAAGATTCTTTAACTGGTGATGGTGTATAGTCATCTTTAGAAGTAAAAGAAGCATGTGGTTTAACTTTGTTTTTGAATTCTTGACTAGAAAATTCTGGGATCACACCTAAAACAGATAGTCCTAACTCTTCTGTGATAAATCGGTCGTCTTTGACTGTACGATCTAAAAACTCTCTTAAAAAAGCAATCCCGATTCCGACAAACATACCCAATAATAGGCCAATTAGTAAATTCAGTTTTTTATTAGGAGAAACCGGATTAGGATTGACTGAAGCAGAAGAAATCATAGTAATTTTATCAATAGCCATAATGTCTTGTGCCTTTTCATTAAAAACCTCTGTCACTACATTGGCAATATCTTTTGCCAGATAGGGATTAGTAGCAGTTGCTTTTATTGAAAACATTTGGGAGTTTTGTTCTTGGTTAACCTCTAACATGCCCTTAAGATCCGCTACACTACCTTTAAACTTGTCCGCTTTCACTAATTGTTTTTGGGCTTCTTCTGCCACTGTATCAGATTTAGTGATAAAGTCTTTGTAGGTATTAATCATCATTAAGTTAAAGTTAACATCATTCACTCCTGTTGATGCCTGTTCTCCGCCTTGTGGGAGTTTTACAATTAGTTGGGTATAAGAACTATACTTGGGGGTGATTATGAAAAAAGTCACTACACCTGATAAACCTAAGCCAAGCAAAGTCGTCAATATTATCATACCCATTCGTTTTTTTAACACCGAAAAAATATCCTTTAAATCAATTGTTTCTTCCATGAACATCCTCCATTTAAATACAGTTATCTATTAATAAGCATCACGCTTTTAATACTTCTTTCAATCAAATATAATCTTTTTTAAAGTAGCTTTTTTTTAAACACTTGTCAATATTTAGTGGAAAATCTCCCTTATTTCTTTCTCTTTTTTTAGATAAAGACAAGATTTTTCATGATTTCTTCATTTGTTAATCAGACATAAAAAAAGTGTTTATCTAAGCTACTAAAAATCAAAAAATAAGAAACCTAAGTCAATAAGTAAGTTATTAAAATATATTTGTTTATCTATAATTACCTATTAAAAAAAAACTACTTAATTAATCTTGGTAAATAGTCTTATCACCAAATGTTATTATAGCATAGATATAACTCTAATTTAACAAAATTTTAATTTTTAAAATAAACTAGTTGCTTTTTCTAAATATTTCTTCCTTTTTTTATTTTACTAAATCATAATTACTGTCTATTAGATAAACCGTATTAGTTATATAATAATCTGTTCAATCTATTTATTTTATGTACGTAAATAGAATATTATGTAACTAATATGGTACAGGAGCTATTATAATCACAAAAAAACCTAACCAATTTTATTTGGCCAGGTTTTTATTTATTTCTTCAATTGTTGTTGTAATAACTGTTGCACACGAGTTAATTCTTGTTCCGGAATTTGTTGGTAAGAAATATCATTAACCATAATCCCTTCGCCTTGCAAGTTATCTTCTTTGACTTGTTTGAAGCTTTCTGTATAATTTTTTTGAATTTCCATCATGTCTTGCCAGTCTAAGTCTGTTTGCATGTGTTTAGCCATGACTTTTAAAATCTCTGGATAGTTTAAAACCGTATTAAGGTTCATGGCGCTTTTCATAATTCCTGTAATCACTTGTCTTTGGCGACCTTGTCTACCGTAGTCACCGTTAGGATCTTCATAACGCATGCGTGAGTAAGATAGCGCTTCTTCTCCGTTTAGATTAAGTGAGCCACTAGGGAAAGTGTGACCGTCTTGGGTAAATTCAAATTGGTTGTTGACAGTTACTCCTCCTACAGAGTCCACCATTTGTTTTAACCCTTTCATATCTACCGAAGCATAGTGGTCAATCGGAATCGCTAGTAATTGTTCCACGGTTTGAACAGCTAGACTGGCTCCTCCGTAGGCATAGGCATGATTTAGTTTGTCTAATTGACCGTTAACTTTTGTATAAGTATCACGAGGCAAGCTAACTAAAGTGGTTTGAGGGATTTGAGGATTAACCACTGCCACTAACATGGTGTCAGATCTTCCTTGGTCCACTCGTCCGTCATCTCCTGTATCAATCCCCATAAGTAAAATTGAAAATGGCTCTAGTTGTTTAGCATCTAATGGATCTGGTCGACTTTTATCTCCTTTGTCTGTTAAAGGTTGGTGCATATTACTGGCTGTTTTTTTGATGTCAAAATAAGCTTTGCCCGCATAGGCACCGACTGCTACGATTACTAGCAGTAATAGCACCAGTAATCCTTTGAATAGTTTTTTTAGCATGGGTATTCTCCTTTTGGTTGAGTGGGCTTATCCTTATAGCCTAAAGGGTGACTTTCATGCCAGTTCCAAGCTGTTTGGATAATGTGTTTAATATCAGTATATTTTGGTTCCCAACCTAATATTTTTTTAGCTTTAGCACTTGAAGCAACAAGCACACTAGGGTCTCCTGCCCTTCTTGGTGCAATTTTAGCAGGTATTTCTTTTCCAGTCACTTCTCTAGCTGCTTCTAACATTTCTTTAACCGAATAGCCTTGACTGCTACCTAGGTTAAAAATGTCACTTGGATGTCCTTCTTTTAAATAGTCTAAGGCTAATAAATGAGCGTTAATCAAGTCTTCTACTTGTACATAATCTCTGATACAAGTGCCATCAGGAGTTGGATAATCATCTCCATAAATAGCTAAGGTTTCTCGTTGACCTAAAGCGACTTGTAAAATAATTGGAATTAAATGAGTTTCTGGATGATGGTCTTCTCCAATACTCGCATCTTTTTTAGCGCCTGCTACATTGAAATACCGTAAAGCTACAAACCGAATACCGTAAGCATTGTCACACCACTTCATCATTTTTTCCATCATCAGTTTGCTTTCGCCGTAAGGGTTAGTTGGCTGAGTAGGCGTTAATTCTGTAATAGGGGTTTCTTTTGGTTCTCCGTAAGTAGCTGCAGTGGATGAAAACACGATTTGTTTTACCCCTTGTTCCTGCATGACTTCAAGTAAGGTTTGAGTTCCTTGAACATTGTTGTTAAAATATTTAAGGGGATTTTCTACAGATTCCCCTACTAGTGAGCTAGCCGCAAAATGAATGACTGCTTCAATGGATTCTTTTTCAAACACTTGTGTTAAAAAGGTTTTATCTCGAATATCTCCTTTATAAAAAGTGGCTTGGGGATGAATGGCTTGTTGATGACCTGTTAGTAAATTGTCGACTACCACGACTTGATAACCATTGGTAATTAATTGGTCCACGGCATGAGAGCCAATATAGCCTGCTCCTCCTAATACTAAAATTGACATAGGTTCACTCTACTTTCTTTTGGATTATCTTCTTAAAAAAATATCTATCTCGTTCATTATAAAGGAATCTTCTCTGTTATTTCAAGCCTCTATCTTTTTTTAAAGAAGGTTTAACTTCTTGGTAGCTGATTAGTTTAATTTGGTAAGGGCGAAAAATAAGTTTGTTAAAGAGATTAAGGTAAGTGGGAATGTTTTTGTTATAACTTATTTGCGTTATTAATAATTCTTTTTTATTTGGTCAAGCACTTGTCTTTTTATTCATCACTAAAAAAAACCAGCCACTAGTTAGTCTTCCTAGTCGCTGGTTTTAGTTTATTTAGTTAGTTTAAAGTAGCTAACATCTCTTTTAAGGCTTCTTCCCATGTTGGAATGTGAAAGCCAGTTGCTTTGGTTTTATCCAAGTTTAAAACAGAATAGCTTGGCCGAGTCGCTTTTTGCGGAAATTGGCTAGAGTCCACTGGGGCAATCTCTACCTCAGTCTCTTTTAAGATTTCTTTTGCAAATTCGTACCAAGTACAAATCCCCTCATTAGAAAAATGATAAACCCCTGATGCTATCTCCTGTTGCACCGCATACACCATAAACTCGGCTAAATGGCGAGTCCATGTAGGTCTACCCTTTTGATCATCCACAACGGTTAGTTTCGGATGGGTTTTGGCTAGATTTTGCATGGTAAATACAAAATTCTTCCCGTATGCCCCAAATACCCAAGAAGTGCGGATAATGTAGTAGTTTGGACAATAAGTTTGGACTGCTTCTTCCCCTTTTAACTTAGCAGCTCCGTAAGCATTAATCGGTGCAGTTACATCTGTTTCTAAATAACCATTTTCTCGTTGGTTACCGTCAAACACATAGTCTGTACTAATATAGACTAACTTGGCTCCAACTTGCCCGCAAGCTTTGGCAATATTTTCTGTGCCTTGAACATTAATCTGATGATTTAAGTCTTGGCCCTCATCTTCTGCAGCATCCACGGCAGTATACGCTGCACAGTGATACACCACACTTGGTTTCATCTCTGTTATATAAGCTGTGACTTGTTCCTGATTGGTAATATCTAATTCCTCTACCCCAGTAGCCACATAGTCTAGCCCTTTTTCTTCTAAATAATGACACAATTCTGTGCCTAGTTGGCCTTTTGCTCCAGTCACTAAACAACTCATTTAACCCTCTCCTTTAATTGTCCTTTTGGCACCTGAATGCCTTTTTTCTGTAAAAATAGATACATGGAAATGGTCACAATGGTTTCAATCAAGATAGCATTCACTGCTGTTCCTGTTTCTTTAAAGGTCACAGTTAACAGAATAATGGAAACTAAACTGATCAACCCTGTAACTAAATAAATGCGAGATAATTCCCGTTGATAGCCAAATGTGGTCATTGTCATCACCCCAAATACATTGCTCCAAGCAACCATTAACGGTAAAAATGCCATAATTTGAATCAGTCTAACGGAATGACTAAATTTATCTTGGAAGAGCCACGTTAACACCGGTCCAGACCCTACTAATAAAATCACACAGCCTAAAGTAAATAACACCGTAACCACTAGCCAAATTTTTTGAATTAATTTAAGGCTGTCCTCTTTAGAAGTTTGAATTAACTGGGTAACTTTTGGATAAAAGGTTTGGACAATCGGGGTGGCTACACTAGCACACACTCGAATTAAGGTGTTGGCTAAATTGAAGTAACCAGTCGCTGTATCCCCTGCCACTAGTCCTAGTACAAAAATATTAGTGGTGTTGTAAACACTGGTGGCTAAGGTGGATAAGAATAAATACCAAGAAGACTTAAACTGGCTAATAATCCCTGTTTTACTTGGCTTACGGTAGTGAATACCGTATTTGTATCTAACAATGAGAGTCGCAATTACTCCAATGGTTAAATAGCCTAATGAATTTAAAATTCCCACAGCATAAATATCGGCTGGGCTTTTAACAAAAATAAACAAGCCTACTGTAAAAATCGATTTGGAAACAAAATTTAATACGCCAATGCTGGCCATTTCTTCCATTCCTTGAAAAAACCACACAGGTAAAAACACACTACCTACGACAATCCCAAACATACATAAATAAAGTTTAGGATCTTGGTTCATTTTAGGGATAAAGGTCATCATTAAAAGTAAAATGCCAAAACAAGCAAGGGTTAAAAGCACCTTGCATGTCATGACATTGGTATAAATCTGTTCCACTTTTTCTTTATCCTCTCGGTTCACGGATATTTCTTGAGTCGCTGAAATATTAAAACCGTAGTTGGTCACAATAATAAAATACTGCATGACCGCTTGGACAAAACTGTTTAGTCCGTAATTTTTAACCCCTAATACCATAATTAAATAAGGCATGGTAATAAGTGGCAGTAAAAAATTTAACAACTCCACACTAGCAAGTGAGAGAAAGTTAGTGGCGGTTTTCTTTCTAGAGGTTTTCACCATGGACAGATCCTTTCTACTTCTAGTCTAGGGCTGCCCGTTTTTGTAAGGGACGCCACCAAGCTTCATTAGCTAAGTACCAATCAATGGTTTCCACAATCCCTGTTTCAAAGGTATATTTAGGTTTCCATCCTAGTTCTGTTTCTAATTTAGTTGGATCAATGGCATAACGGTGGTCATGGCCTAAACGGTCTTCTACATACGTTTTAAGAGAGGTATCTACCGCTAATTTGTCTATGATTAAGTCTACAATTTGGTTGTTTGTCCGCTCATTGTGGCCACCAACGTTATAGATTTCCCCTTTTTTCCCTTTATGTAACACTAGATCAATCGCTTGACAGTGGTCATACACATGTAACCAGTCACGTACGTTTTCCCCTGTGCCGTAAACGGGTAAGTTTTTACCGTCTAAGGCATTCCCAATCATTAACGGAATTAATTTTTCTGGGAACTGGTAAGGGCCGTAGTTATTAGAACAACGAGTAATATTAACATTTAAGCCGTAAGTTTCATAGTAAGCTCTCACTAATAAGTCTGCACTGGTTTTACTTGCTGAATAAGGGCTGTTTGGTGCTAGTGGAGTACTTTCAGTAAAGTAGCCCTCTGCTCCAAGTGAGCCGTAAACTTCATCGGTTGACACTTGTAAGAACTTAGCTAGACCTAATTCTTTTGTCACATCCAGTAAGGCTAGTGTCCCTTGTACGTTTGTTTCCACGAAAATTTCTGGGTGGCGAATACTTCTATCCACATGTGACTCTGCTGCAAAGTTAATCACGGTATCAATGTGATACTCCTCAACTAAATGACGGACTAATTCTCGGTTAGTAATATTTCCTTTAACAAAGTGATGATTAGGGTGATCCATTACATCATCTAAATTATGGATATTTCCTGCATAGGTTAGTAAATCTAAGTTAACAATCTGATAAGTTGGGTATTTTTCTAACATGTAGTGAACAAAGTTACTCCCAATAAAACCTGCTCCACCTGTGACTAAAATATTCATTAGTTGTTTTCCTCCCAAACAAATGTGTTTTCTGCATCCTTGAAACGAGGATGATGGCTATCTTTTTCTGATAAGATAGGATGATTCATTGGCCAGAAAATACCAATATCTGGATCGTCAAACGCAATCCCTCTATCATGCTCTGGTGAGTAAAGTTCGTCTACTTTGTACTGCACGTTACAATTAGTAGTTAAAGTACAAAAACCATGAGCAAAGCCTTTTGGTACTAATAATTGACGGTGATTATACTCACTTAAAATATAACCTTCCCATTTACCGTAAGTTGGGGAGCCTTTTCTCATATCCACTAATACGTCATAAATGACCCCAGTTGTTACGCGTAAAATTTTAGTTTGAGCTTTAGGTGGTAATTGGTAGTGCATCCCTCTAATAACACCAGGCTCTACTGATAAAGAGTGATTGTCTTGGATAAAATCAAAATCAATCCCTGCTTCTTGAAATTTAGTTTTAGTGTAACTTTCAGTAAAGAATCCTCGGTGATCCCCAAATACATCAGTTTCAATCAATTTAACATCTTGTAAATTCGTTTCAATAACTTTCACGTTGACTTAACTCCTTTATTTGCCTGTTTGGGCAATTTGTAACATATATTGACCGTATTGATTTTTCTTCAATGGTTGTGCCAGCTCAATTAATTGTTCTCGGTTGATATAACCCATGCGGTAAGCAATTTCTTCTAAGCAAGCGACTTTTAGATTTTGTCGTTTTTCAATGGTTTCAATGAAAACAGAAGCATCTAGTAAAGACTCATGAGTCCCAGTATCTAGCCAAGCATACCCTCTGCCTAGTAATTCTACTCGTAAATCCCCTCGTTCTAGATAAGCTTTATTCACATCTGTAATTTCAAGCTCGCCTCTTTCAGAAGGGGTAATGGTTTTAGCAATCTCTACTACGTCATTATCATAGAAATAAAGACCAGTGACTGCGTAATTACTTTTTGGTTCTGTTGGTTTTTCTTCAATAGATACTGCTTTATTCTCTTTGTCAAACTCCACTACGCCAAAGCGTTGAGGATCGTTTACGTGATAGCCAAAAACTGTGGCACCTTCCTCACGTTTAGCTGCTCGTTGCAACATATTAGACAAACCGCCACCGTAGTAGATATTGTCTCCTAAAATAAGACAAACAGAGTCATCCCCGATAAACTCTTCCCCTAAAATAAAGGCTTGGGCTAATCCGTCTGGGCTTTCTTGTACTTTATAAGAAATATCCAATCCTAATGAATGACCGTCACCAAATAATTGTTCAAAACGAGGGGTATCCTCTGGGGTTGAAATAATTAAAATTTCCCGAATGCCAGCTAACATTAAGGTAGACATTGGATAGTAAATCATCGGTTTATCGTAAATTGGCATCAATTGTTTTGATGTGGCTTTAGTTAGAGGGTACAAACGAGTCCCACTACCACCTGCTAAAATAATCCCTTTCATGGTATCTTCTCCTTTATGGTTCACAAATTGTCTGTAACAGTGATAGTTAAATTATCACATTCTTTTTCATTATACAATGAAACAAAGAAAATAGAAAAGAAATATTCAGAATATACAGGCTTTTAGGAGAAGAATTAAAAAACATTAAAGAAAATTTAACACTCAGGGGAAACAAAAAAAAGTACAGAAGTTTCTCCTGTACTTGATTAGTTATCTTATCTTCATTTGAGATAACTCAGCATAAGAATAAAATTGTGACTTATCTGAGTAATCCGCCCGATATAAACCATTTAGACCGGCTTTTTGACCAACTAATCCTAAGGCTATCATCAGTTCCTCTTCTTTTTTAGGAAAATGTAGTCTGCCTTTTAAAGCCATACTGCGAATGTAGTGCACCAATTTATTGATTAACACTTCTGGTTGTTTTGCTTGGTCTAGCTTAGTATAGACTTGTAGTAATACGTCGGTAATGTCTAATACTTCTGCAGACTGATCTGGCCACTGATTCATTAAATTGTAAAGTTGGTGAATAGTTGCTTTTATTTCTTCTTTATTTGCCATGTGAGTTTGCTTCTTTCTTTTGGTATTTATTCCTTTAGTCTCTGGCTTCTTGGGTACTACCTTGCCTTTAGTCAAAGCTTTAGCCTTCTAACACTAGCCACCATAGCCAAGGAAGGAGAAAACTAAGACCTAACAGGACTTGGATGATGATGAAGGTGATTTTTAAGCCTTGTCTTTTTACCTGTAAGCTAGACAAGATGCCAACAACATTAATTGGGATGAGCAATAGTAAGTCAAAGGCACCGTGATAAGGATTGTAATAATATAGATACTTTAGCCACACACAGACTGGCTACAATATCTAACAAACTTAATAAAATAAATAGTCGGTTGTTGCGTACATCACTCATCTACATGCCTCCTAGTAAGTCGCTAAATTTATTAACAGTATAACACTTTTTTAGAGGATGACCACTTACTTTGGCAGATCTTTCTTTCTTTGAATGTGAAACCAAGGCAAGTCAAGATAGTTTTGTTGTAACTGGCTGATGTTAGCCCTGTTCTCTTGGTTAAACTGCCAAACAAATTTCAAGAAATCTTTTTCTAGCAGCAACGGGTTACCTCCAAGTGTCATCCCTTGTGTTTTCCCTACCAAATACCGCTTGATCACGCGGTAGACACAAAGCAGTCTAGGAAAATCTAGCCAAATCACACAATCACATGCTTTCAGCCGAGCTTCTAAACTTCGGCTGTAATGACCGTCAATTAGCCATGCTTCTTGGGATAAGACTTGCTCAAGTTTTTGATCAAACACTTCTGGAGCTAAAGTAGTATTGGTTTCCTGCCAATTAAGCTGATCTAAATGAATCAGTGGCAAGTGTAGCTGGTTGGCCAATTGATTGGCTAATGTGGATTTACCTGAACCGGGAGAACCAATTATTAAGATACGCTGATAGACAGACAGCTCGGTTTTTTCCATGTAAGTAGCAGTCCTTTCTCTGCTAGTTTTGTATTCAAAAATCATGAAAAAAAGTGAAAGACCTAATCCTTGTCTTCCACCTTTGACTTTATTTTTTAATTGACTCTTTTTTTAGCGATTTCTAATGCTTCTAGCGTACACAGTCGTCCTTTGACTTTGTCAGATAAAGACCGTTTCTTAATGGCTGTAGCATTTTCACCGTGACGGACATAATCCATCAAGGCTTCATTTAATTCAATGATTTGGCATTTTTGCAAAATAGCTGTCATACCAATCCATTGATCGTGCATTTCAATCATAGAAGGAAACGGAATAATTTTATCTTTTAAGGACTTAGTAAAAGCCATCATACAGCCGGTATAACCATTTTTAGCAATAGTGCGAAACATACTTGGGCCAATATAATTGTGATTCCAATGATTCCAAGAAGGATGAATCATCTCTAAATCACCATCTACCACTTTGGCATCATGTACCACTAATTCTGCCTGTTCTGTTTTGAACACTTCCATCACTTTTTCTACTTTGTTAGGAAACCAAATATCATCTTGATCAGCTAAAAATAAATAATCTCCTTGTGCTAGCTGAATGGCTTTTTCAAAACTAAGAATAGGCCCTAAATTACTAGGGTTAACCTGAAGTTTAATTCGTGGATCCTGTCGTTTTTTTATTAGAGAGACAGTGTTATCTTTTGACTGATCATCTACAATGATAATCTCATCAGTCTCAGCTAATTGATCCACAATAGAATCTAGCTGTCTAGTAATGAATTTTTCTCCTTCGTAGGTAGCCATACATACAGATATCATCTTCTCACTCCTAAAATACTTTCCAGCCCCACTTACTAAAGAACTGTCTCATGGACCGCATAAAAATTTTAAACATGGCGTAACTTTTATGCGCCGCCTTGCCGTAATAATGGAAAATAGTGGTCATGGGGGTGTATAAGATTCGGTAATTTTTTTTGCCTAATTCTAAACACAGATCATAGTCTTCAAAGTACATAAAGTAACGAGGATCAAAGCCGCCAACTGCTTGAAAGGCTTCTTGTCTCACTAACATACAACAACCAGAGCCAATCCGAACTTGAGAAACACGGTCTGTAGGTAAATCTCGGCACTCATAACTAGCTAAACGTTTATCAAATAATTTTTTGACCCAGTTAAAGGGCACAAAACGTAAAGCGTAGTCAAATACCGATACTCGCTCCCGAATTAAGTATTGAGGAGTTCCGTCTGGGTAGAGCACTCTTGGTACCACTAAGCCAATATCTGATTCTGTTTTTATAAGAGCTAGTAATTCTTCCAAGGCTTGTTTTGTTATAATAACGTCTGGATTTAAAATCAAATAATAAGGGGCAGAAGCCTCTAATAAATTATAATTATGACCAAATCCAAATCCTTCATTGCTTTCGTGAAAATGAATAGCCGCTATATCTTCGTATTCTCGTAACTTGTCTTGGTAAGCAGGTTCTGAATGATTATCAAAAATAACAATTCGGTGAAAATTGGAGGTAGCTAACGTTTCTCGTAAATTATCCAAGACACGAAACATCTCTTTACTGTTATAGGTTACGATACTAATAAGTAATTCTTCGGTTTGCATGACTTTCTCTCCTTAACACCGAGTTTCATAAAAATTTTATCACAATAGCTATTATTCTACCATAGAATAATTCATTTTACAGTGTCAGTTAGAAGATTTTAGCAAAAATTAAAGAGAAAATAGTCACAATGTTGTGAGGAAGTCTTTTTTCCCTTGAGGTAGAAACAAAAAAGCGAGATAGACTTATCTTGTCTACCTCGCTTACTCTCTTTAATCAAATTGATTTAAGTACCATTTTTTTATTAAATCATCTAATTTTTCATTGTAATGTTGATCCGTTGCATACCGGCCAGTTAACCATTTGGTAGCATTAGGATAGGTTTTGGCAACAGAACGCCAAGCCCCTCGGTAATAATTCGCATCCCAACTTACTCCATTTTTTAATTTGTAGGCATTGTCTTTAAAGGACTCTCTATAAGAAGGGTATTTCTTAAATTTCGCTACAATCGTAATCCATTCCCCGTCAGTCTGTTGCTCTAAAGTGGGAAGTTCTACGTATTGTCCTTCATACTCCCC
Organism: Vagococcus humatus; assembly: GCF_003950325.1. Lineage (GTDB taxonomy): Bacteria > Bacillota > Bacilli > Lactobacillales > Vagococcaceae > Vagococcus_C > Vagococcus_C humatus. The sequence continues at coordinate 448,283 of NZ_PXZH01000001.1, read as the reverse complement.
TTTGATCCCAAATAAATTGTAATTGGGAGGTAATGCTAAGGTACTAGTTCCAGAAGCCGACTCTAATACTGCTTGAGCTATCATAACTGATGAAAATAAATCTTGATTAGGTGCTACTTTTTGCACGTCTGGCAAAATTTTATTCATAAATTTGACTTGGGCTAATTCTGCCTTATCTTCTGGATTATTTGCTACGACTTTCCCTAATAAAGGAGGTAAATCTCCACTTTCCGGTTCTTTGGCATCTTTTGGTAAGATTTGAACTTGGTAAGCTTCTAATTGTTTAGCTAAGGTTACGGTTCCTGCACTGGCGCCGTTTTTAGCCCAACCTAACCAGCCATATGTGGCACTATGAGCTCGGTAGTAAATATCATAGTGTTTAGCTATTTCACCCGTTAACTCCATTTTAAAGGCTTCAAGTGGCCGATTTTCCCCACTTGTCCCAGCATTACCTAAAGCGTCTACTGGTTCTAACCAACCTTTGTTTTGAGCATAAGCTTGGTAGCGAATAGAGCCACTGAAAGGACGATTAGTTAACCCCGCCCGAATAGCTTCTACATGTTTGGCTTCTCCTACTGTGCCACTGGTTGCTCCGTTAGTTTTAGGCCCTTGCCAGCCGACATTTTTCACATGGGCTTGGTAACGAACCGTTGGCGGTGCTACTACAAATGGCCGGTCCGTTTTACCAGGAGCTTTTTCTCCTTTAGGAACAATTTCTACTTCATAGGACTCAATGTGGTAATTGTACCCTTGTGTCCCAGCATTTTCACCGTTTTTAGCCCAGTCTAACCAACCAAAGTTTTTAGCGTGAACTCGGTAATAAACGTCGTAATTATCTTTTTCTTTCCCTGTTAATTTAACACTCATGGCTTCTACATGTTGGACTTGTCCAACCGTTCCACCAATTTCACCGTTTTTAGCCCAAGACATCCATCCGACATTTTGAACATGGGCTCGGTAAGAAATATCTAAATCTTTCGTGTCTTTTAAATTCATACTAAAAGCTTCTAACGGACGGTTTTCCCCAGTTGTCCCAGACAAATCTCCTGCTGACACATAAGGCAACCAGCCTTTATTTCGAACGTGAGCTCGGTATTCTAAGCGGTTAGGAATACTAATAGCCTGACTTTCTACCCAACCAATTTTTTTATCTTGTTTATTGGCTAGTTTGTACCAAAGGCCTGCATCTGTTCGAGCTTCTTTTACCACATTTAAGGCACTGATTTGTTTAGCGGAACGAGCTCGCATAAGACTGGCGTACTTAGTATTAAAATCCCCTACTTTTCCGACTTCTTTTACGTCTGAACTAGTTCCTAAAATTTTGTTGTACACACTAGCTTGTTCATCTACCACGTCAACTTGTTCATAGTGAACAGGTTTTTCACCGTAAATTTTATCAGGATCAGAAAAGGCTGTCTGACTAGCCCAACCTAGCACTTGACCATTCGCTTTCACTTGGTACCAAATACCTTCTCCTGTTTTCGCTTCTCTTACTACAGCTAAAACATCCCCTGTGTAGTTTTTCAGTTGATCCACTACCTGAATACCTGCATGGGTATTAGGAATATCATCTGTGATTGAACCTGTTTTCGCTACTTTTTTATCAAACTTAACTTCTTTATCGTAGCTAATGCTTTGATAGTTATTGAATGCTCGGCTATCCATCCAACCAATTTCTTTTCCGGCTAATTCAAATAGATACCAAGTAGCGTGTTTAGTTTTCGCTTCTCGTTTTATGTGAACAGCTTTATCCGCATATTGAGAGCCTTTGCCAATTTCACTGACATTGGTTTCTGTATTGTAAATACCGTCATAAATGCCATGCCAACTTGTTTCACTTTGGCTTTTCACGCTAGCTTCAAAGTCTACTGCTTTATTGTATGCCACTTGATCTAACTCATGGAAAAGAGAAGCTTCTAGCCAACCAATTTTTTTACCTTCATAACTAAACTGATAGTAAACTTGTTTGGTGCGTTTGTTAGTGGCTTTACCTGTAATGCTGACTTTTTTATGGAGATACGTTGCTTCATCTCCTACTTTTTCTGCATTGATACTGTTGTAAGGGTCACTGTAAATTCCTTGTTTGTCATCTTTGACAATTTCTCCGTAACTCGTATAAGACTCATCCATATCAAAGATATCCGCATCGATTTGATTATAATGATATAACAGTAACTCAAAGAATTGACCCATGTCGTAATTAAACTTAGCAAAATAACCAGTTGGATCTGTATGGTTTGTGCCACCTAAATAACTAGACACTTCATGGTGACTCCAAACTGTTCCTCCAAAGTTTCCCTCACCCTTACCGTAAGCACGGGAAGGAACTAAGTTATATTCTTTTAGTTTATAAGCTGCGTAGTAAGCATCATTACTAACGGATTGTAAAAATCCTTGCTGATCACCAGGATGCTCCACTAGTTCAATATGCATGAAATACTGGTTAGCCACTGGTCCTGCTCCCCAAGCTGCATAATCTGTTGGGTGGACTTCGATTATTTTACTTTTGTCTGTATACGCATGAACAAAAGCACTTCGCCAGTTGTTTAGCATATAAGCTATTTCATTTTCTATGGTTGAGTTTGGGTTAGCCGTTTCGTGAATCACGATTCCTCGTGGCTTCCCTACTCCGTCATTGTAACTAAACCGGTCAATAATCGTGTTGTGACGAAACTCAATTTTAGTTTTCTTAAACACGCCAGAGTTAAGTCCTCGAATAATTTCATCATTAATGCTAGACCCTCTACTCCGTTTGCCGTAAATAGATGCCGCTGGTGGTGGCGCAATATCTCCTGGTTCCACATAGGCCCCTTCAATGTCTTCTTGAGTGGGTTCTTTAGGGAAATACGGATTTTGTTTAAGTTCTTCCGTTAACTCTTTTGGTGCTGTTTTATCTGAATCAGAAGGGACAGCTTGGTCTTTCTCCGTGTTATTAGCGGAATTGTCTCCTTCTGTTTCTTTTTCTGCAGTATTGTCTTGGTCTAAAGCGGTCTTGGCCTCATCTGTTTGAGACTCTTTCACCTCAACTGATTCTTTTAACAGTTGATCTGCTGCTAAGACGGTTTCTCCAATAGGTGCACTTAATAAACTGCAAGTCATTAAAGCTACCATCCATTTCGTTTCCGTTGTTTTCATAGCCATTCCTTTCTACTCTTTTTCACATGAAAAGTATACCTGTTTTTTTTCTGGTTCTCAACCGTCTTTCTTAACGTTTGTGTTACAAAGTATTTTAAATAACTTTATTCCCCCATTTTTTGTGAAAAAATACGTTATTTTTTAAATAATAAACGAAGCTTTTTCTCCTAGCCAACTTGTGCTATGATGTTTTTAGCACACTTAAAGGAGTTTTTCTATGTCAAAAATTACTCAAGGCGTTAAATTATTAGGGGCCATCCTTGCCTATCCATTTTTTAAACTAGCTGGTCCTAAAAAACCAATCTTATTGGTGGGAGGACATGAAGGGAAATTATTTATCGATAATGGTAAAGCTATGTACCTTTATTTACTTGACCATCAAACAGACTACCAAGTTTACTGGGTGATTAATCCAGATAGCCCAGATTTAACTCATGTTCCTGGTCCTTATTTAATCAGAGGGTCTATTAAAAGCTACCTATATTATATGAAAGCTTCAGGTGTCTTTTTTAGTCACAGTGCCTCTGATTTAGCCCCTATCTTGCATCGGTTTAACTGGCTACCTCAACCAGTCAAAACTAACTTGGAACACGGAGTCACTGGCTTTAAAAAAGCTAAAGCCAATCACGCTTCTACCACAGAACCTGAACCAGACCATTATGGACCAGAAGCAGATATCTTTCTGTCCTGTGCTCCTTTTGAAACACAGATAAAAAATGACTTCTGGCATATTCCTTCAGATCAGATTGTGGAAACAGGCTATGCGAGATACGATCAACTTATCTTGCCTAAACAGTTAAGACAAGAAATCATTTATATGCCAACTTGGCGGGAATGGTTAGTTGGTCTGACTCCTGAAGAGTTGAAGCAAACCGGTTTTTATCACATGATAGAAAATATGGTTCAATCAAAAGAGTTAGCAGCTTGTCTTGAAAAACATCAAACACCGATGAAAATTTATATTCATTTTTATTTCCATCAATATATTGAAGCCTTTCAACTAACCAGTAAATGGATTGAATTTTTACCGATTGAAACAGAAATTCAAGACTACCTAATCCACAGTCAACTCATGATTACTGACTATTCTAGTGTGGCTTGGGATTTTTACTATTTAGAAAAACCAGTGATTTTCTATCAACCAGACTTGGCTAAGTACAATGAACTTAGAGGAGCTTATCTGGATTTTGAAACGGATTTATTTGGACCGCAAGTCAAAGACTTAAGGGAGTTAATCAAACAAATCGATACTTGCCTAACTCATCCAACTTTAGATTCCAAATATTTAGAAAAATTACCAACTTATTTTACCTATCAAGATCAGCACAATGCTAAACGTATTTATGAAGCTTTTCTAGCTTATCAAAACAAGCATTAAAGAAGTAAAAAAACCGTTACTGATGGTTGTCAGTAACGGTTTTTTTACTCTACCGATGTAGGCAAATAATTGGAATAGTTTTTATGTGAGTTTTTTCACAATAAAAGGCATTAGAGAACTTTCTGGAAAAATGATGAGGATGATTTCTGAGAATAGTATCGTATCTATGGATAATAAAACAGTAGGAGAAACTTACCCTGTTGCCTTTTAATTCAGACTAAACCATCACCTGTCTACCTATTTAGTATAACATACTGTAATTAAAAAAATAATGAAACTTTCTGAAAAGAACAAAAAAATCATGATTTTTTGAACATACTGATAAAAGATAAGTGCCTTAAAGCACTTATTTTTTATCAAAATATTCCTGTTATTGCTTATTGATCGGATAATTTTTGACCGTTCTCTTCTAAACAACGTTGTCTAAGGCGTTGATAAGACCCATTTCCTTCTTCAATTGATCTTTTTACTCGAGAAATAATCGCTGTGCTCGCTTGGGTTTTTTTCTTCAATTTCTTGATAAGTTTTCCCTTCTAATAGCATTTGAGCTACATTGAAGCGAGTCACTAACACTTTCATTTCTCTTAAAGTCATTAAATCATCAAAAAAATCATAACAATCATCTAAATGTTCTAATAGTAAAACTGACTGAAATAAATCGATAATTTCCTCACGTGGAATTTGATTGATTCTCATAAACTACCGCCTTTCACTGATTACAAATTGCTTATTGACACTAAAACTAGATACCAAAGTGATAAGAGGTAGCAAGTAACAAAAAATAGCATAAGGAAAATAATTACTAGTGGGCACTCCTAATGCTCCAGTAATAAATACAGCACTTACTCCCCAAGGAACAAGTGGATTAACTGTGCTTCCTGCATCACACAATGTTCTTGATAAATACACTAACGGAATGTCTAAATGTTTAAATCTATGCTTATAGGCTTCACCAGGTAAAATAATTGACAAATACTGTTCGCCAATTAATAAGTTAACGCCTATCGCTGTCAAAGCTGTCAAAGTTATTAATGCCATAGGAGTGGTAAGAATCCCTTCAATTTCTTGAAGTATTATATCAAGAATGCCCGTTTTTATCAATAATCCTCCTAACGACAATGCGAGAAGAATCAAAGAAACAGACCACATCATACTTTGAATTCCTCCTCTAGATAAAAGATGATCTACCATTTTATTTCCTGTACGGGACACATAGCCTTCTTGCAACCATTTACCTAAAACAGGTAACGTTAGCCTAGGGTGATAAATTTTTAATAAAATAATCGACACCAAATTATTCAACAGTAAGGCTGGAATAGCTGGAACTTTTTTGATTGCACAAACAAACAACAACAAAACAGGTAATAACACAACAGGAGTAATCGAATAGTGAGTCAAAAGGGTTGCTTTTAACTGAGTGACTTCCTCTAATTGCACATTGTTTCCTGTGTGACTACCTATTACGATAAAAAAAACAAAGGACATCATACTCGCTAGCCCACTGGTTTTTAACACTTGTTTCAAATGAGCAAATAAATCAACTTGAGCAGTAGCAGCTGCTAAATTAGCTGTATCAGAAAGAGGAGATAGGACATTACCTAAAAAAGCGCCTGAAACAACTGCGCCAGCTACTGGTCCTAAACCAAAACCTAACATGCTTCCCATACCGACAAAGGCTACTCCTACAGTGGAGATTGTGGTAAAAGAACTTCCTACTGCCGCACCTATTACTCCGCAAAGTAAAAAAACTGCTCCTAGAAAAAATCGAGGAGAAACCATTGAAAATCCGTATACCATAATGGTGGGTATAGTACCGCAAGCAATCCACATACTAATTAATGCACCAATTAACATAAATAATAAAATAGGTATGATGCCTGGCGTCACCCCTGAAATAATTCCTTCATGTAAATCATCCCAGGTATAAGATTTACTTATCATCCAGCCAACTAACAAGCAAATAGCTGCTAGAATACCGATATGAGCAGGTAATTTCCAATAAATAATACTTGACCCCATCGTCAAAAGAATGACGATTAACAAGATGACCCCTTCTTTATAGGTAACTTTTGTTTCCATACAACCCCTCTTTTCTGATAACATCTATTTTTAAATATGCCAATAAAGTCGATGCATTAATCAAAAAATGACATCGACTTTATTAACTTGTAACCTTTACGCTTGATAAATTGCTTCTAATTTATGTTGGATAGCTTGTTGAATTTTTTCTGAATACTCATTAAACACTTTTTCATCATGAGCATATGGAGACATAGCAGATGCTCGCAAAATTGTCACTTTTTGCTCTTTATCCCATTCAGCTTGACTGAAGCCTAACCCTTTAACAAATTTCAATGGGCTATTACCGTAATCAGGTACAGCAAAATCAGTATGAGATGTGATAAATTCGTTTCCGTATGTCCCGCCTTTATCATATGAAGCATAGGCATAAAATTCTTCATTTAAGTCATTCATTTTCTTCAAGTCTGTGTTACCTTTCTCGTTGAAAACATAATCAACCATGTTAAAATCTGGACGAGTTAGAGCATGCATTTCGATTACTTTATCGCCAACCTTAAATTCTAGTCCATCTATCATTCTATAAAAACGGAAAGCTCCTTCAAGACTTGCACCAATCAACTTACCAAAACCTGTCACATTAAGTGGCAATACACGGTGAGCTGTCCAAACCGCTGCTGCAGTCGCCCCTGCTTTAGATCCTTCTAACATATAAGCACCTAATAACGCAGGGATATCTGCTCCTTTTTTAAAGACATAAGTTGCAAAGTAAGAGATAATGTCTCGCATGCGCACATCTTTAATCACTACTCCACCTGCAGAATAAGGCACATACCCCATTTTATGTGGGTCAATCGTAACACTTTCACATTCTGAAATAGCTTTAAATGAGTCATATACTTCACGTGTTAACCAATGATTTTCTCCTTGGAACACGCCATGTTTTGCGTACACTTCTTCAATATCTTCGTAAGGAATGAATTCATCATCTTCTCCTAAGAAAATCGAACGACCATAACCACCATAAGCTGCGTCCACATGAATGTAGAAATAAATGCCTTCTTTAGCTAATTTTTCACGTAAAGCCACTATTTGGTCCACACGGTCTACTTGACCTTCCTCAGTTGAACCAACTACAGCGACTACCCCTAATACAGGTATTTCTTGTTTAGCTAAATCACGAATTAATGTTTCTAATTTTTCTACATCCATTCGGTATTCACTATCTACTTCTGCTGCAATCACTTGATCCAACCCAACACCAATGATGTCTGCTGATTTTAGCCAAGAATAATGTTTAGTTTGTGGAACAATCCATTTACCTAACTTCTCTAAGTTTTTACCGCTACGAGCTGTTCGGTTTTTAATGTCATCATAGTGATCTTGATATTTTTCTAATAGATCCAATGTTTCTTCCATTGGCATATTTAATAATTCCCACTCTGTTTTATCCTCTAATGCATGAGGAACGACTTCTTTAATAGCTAATGGAGCGGATTTAAAGTTACGTGCATACCAAATCCCTTCTAAATTAGCAATAGAACCATCAGCTGCGATGTGTCCCCAACCTTTTTTATAGCCCATTAAAGTAGCAAAATCTAACCCTACTTCTTCTTCCATTTTTGAAGTAGCTGGAGATGACTCGTAAGCTACGTTATTTCCGTTCCAAAGCATTGCGGCATTATAAGCGATGATAGAAGGCAACAATGTTTCAGAATTCATATGTCCCCAAAAACGTCCAGCAGAATGCCAAGGCAGTGAGTCTGTTCGTAAACGAGAACTTAACACATTAAATACTTCATTCATATTATCAACAGTTGCTTGAAAGCTGGTACTACGACGATCTTGAGGAGTAATAACTGGTAAATCTTGTGGCATGTAATTTTGTCTCCACCCTACATGTTCATCAATCATGCGGTTCAAGATAGTTTTATAAATATCGACATTTTCCCCTTTATCTCCTAAAAATAATGCTTTTAAGTTTGTTTGTGCTGGATTGATTATATTTTTCTTTGTCATTCCAAACCTCTCCCTTATCTTTATCCATTTTATTTAAGTTAATTACATTCGATAATATTCACTTTTTACTTAATGTCTGTTTTTTTCCAAGATGGTTGTTTATGGCGATAGATGAAAAGTGCCACCCCTACCATAATGACAGTAGCGGCTACTTGATAAATAATGTAGCCAGTCTGCTGGTTTTCCCCTACAGAAGCAGGTGGAATCAAACTAACACCTATTGTTAAAATAACACTCAAAATTGAAATACCAGACACTAACCACATTAAGCCATTTCCTTTAGAACCTAAGCGAAACGGTCTTTCTATATTCGGCATAGTATAACGTAATTTAATAGCTGAAATAGCAATCAATAAATATACAATGCAATATAAAATAGTAGTCGTAATAGTAATAATTAGGAAAGCTGCACTTACATCAGGAATTACTGCATATAGTAAAGACACAAGAGAAATAACTGTGGCTTGTACTAAAACAATATTGATTGGAATCCCGTTAGCATTTCTTTTTTGAAAGAATGGAGGTAAATTACCTTCATCTGCCACTTTGATCATAGATTTACTTGGCCCAAGTACCCAAGCACTTAATTGAACCAATACCCCAATTAAAATCATGAATGAAATAATATTATTAAAAATAGGTGGAATACCTAAATCTTCTGTCATAATGACAAAAGGTTGAGTAATGTTAGCTAAATTCATTTCCCCTGCTGGAACTGCATCAGCTACTGTTAAACCAGCTATTAAGTTAAAAACTACTAAAACCAAAACGGAAACAATGACCGCAATCGGATAATTCTTTTTAGGATTATCAATGTTATTAGCATGAACAGAAGAAATTTCCACCCCAGCAAAAATAAAAATAATCCCTGTTAATGTAGGTAAACTACCTAAATTTGTTAAATCTGGTAATAATTTTTTAGGTTCAAAACCAGCTAGATAACCTTGTGGATTAATGCCATTTTTTAAAAAATAAGCAATCCCCAAACAAACCAATGCAACAAAGGGAATATACACACCAATAATCGAGCCTAAATTACCGGCTACTTTAACCATGTCAAATTTTAAATTCAACAAAGTAATCCCCCAATAAGAAATTAAAATAACTGCTAAAATAAATAAGTTATTATTTCCAATTTCTGGACGGTTAATAACATAACCGAACAAAACGCCAACAGTTGATGCTACCATCACCATGCCAAAAAACATTTGCACCCAAAGTAACCATGAAGTAACAAATCCCCATTTTTCACCTAAAGCGTGTTTTACCCAAACTTGTGGACCTCCTTCTTCTGGCCATGCTGTAGATAATTCAGCAGACATTAAAGCAATTGGTAAAGCAAATGCACACGCGGCAATTACCATATAGAAAATTTGTGTCCAACCAGTAGACGCTAACGTTGGCACACTACGAACTGTGCCAAAAAAAGCCATTGTAATACCGATTAAACCAGCTAATGACAATTTTTTACTACCTTGACTCATTGTTTTCTCCTCTTCTTCCTCTTACATAGGAAAATCAATTTTCAAAGTTTCACGTTTGTTTCATTCTTTCTCTTCAACTCTATTAAATGAATTGAATAAAAAAATTTAGGCCTAAATGATTGAAACTTTTTTCTGTGAAAGCTACTTGACGACTTACAGTATAGGAGCGGAATCTTTGTTTGTCAAAAACTTTTTTAGTAATTTATTAAAAATTAATTAGAAAAATAAATCTCCGCTTTAACGCTTTTGCGCAGTAAAGCATTGCTTGATTTATGCCATAAAAAAGAATGCAAAGCATTGATAATAAAGCATTTAATAAATGTATATAAATATTAAACATATATAAAACGAAAAAAAGTTTTTTTATCTCCTATCATTATGAACTGTCATTTTTAATTATATTCTCATTATATTTTTTAGCTTTTTTATCCCAAAGCTTGACAATTTTTTAGTGTTGGTCTAGAATACGAGACAAGTTAATAAATAACTTGAAAGAGCGAAGTAGCAAATTATCCCTGTTTAAAAGAGAGCTAATGGTTGGTGGAAATTAGCACACATAATTTGACGAATTACACTCTATAACAGATTCAAGCGGCTAATCTACCGTTACCAGATACGTATAAGTGGTGTAAGATATTTCTTACACAATTTGGGTGGTACCACGGAAATGATCATTTCGTCCCTACAGAGTAATTCTGTAGGGACTTTTTTTATTTAATTTAAATAGACTATTTAATAAAGGAGAGAATAAATATGAGTCACAATATTATTGATGAATTAACTTGGCGAGGCGCGATTAACCAGCAAACAGATGCAGAAGGTTTAAAAGAATATGTAGAAAATAACAAAATTTCTCTATACTGCGGGGTAGATCCAACTGGAGATAGTATGCATATTGGGCATTTAATTCCCTTTATGATGTTAAAACGATTCCAAATGTTTGGTCACCACCCTTACATTTTAATCGGTGGAGCTACTGGTACAATTGGAGATCCTAGTGGTAGAACAAGTGAACGTCAACTACAAACCATGGAACAAGTTCAACACAATGTGGACTGTCTAACGAACCAAATGAAAAAATTATTCTTTGACAAAGATAACGAACAACAATTGACTATGGTCAACAACTACGACTGGACCCACAATTTAAGTCTACTTGATTTTTTACGTGACTACGGTAAAAACTTTAACGTTAATACAATGTTAGCTAAAGACATTGTAGCTAGTCGTTTAGAAGTGGGGATTTCTTTTACTGAATTTGCTTACCAAATTCTACAATCTATGGACTTTTTACACTTGTACCAAAAACATGATGTTCGCCTACAAATTGGTGGGGCTGACCAATGGGGAAATATCACATCTGGCTTAGATTTAATTCGTAAAAAAGAAGGAGCAGAAGCTAAAGCGTTTGGTTTAACTATTCCTCTTATGCTTAAAGCTGACGGAACTAAATTTGGTAAAACAGCTGGTGGGGCAGTTTGGTTAGACCCAGACAAAACGTCTCCATTTGAATTCTACCAATTCTGGGTTAACCAAGATGACCGAGATGTAGTTAAATACTTGAAATTCTTTACCTTCTTAACTCAAGAAGAAATTACTGATTTAGCTAACCAAGTGGAAACAGAACCTCATAAACGAGCAGCTCAAAAAGCGTTAGCTCGTGAAATGACTTTATTCGTTCACGGTGAAGACGCATTAAATGATGCGCTAACTATTACCGACGCTCTATTTTCAGGTGATGTGAAACAATTATCTGCTCACCAAATTGAAGACGGCTTTAAAAATATGCCATCTGCAACAATTGGCAAAGAGTCTATGAACTTAGTAGATTGGTTAATTGCCACTAACATTGAACCATCTAAACGTCAAGCACGGGAAGATATTAATAACGGAGCCATCTCTATTAATGGAGATAAAATTACTGACACAAACTTTGAAGTCACTGCGGAAAATTCTTTTGACGGCAAGTTTATTATTGTTAGAAAAGGGAAGAAAAAATATACCTTAGTTCACTTACAATAAGCTCCTGTCTAAGGATAAAAAAAGCTTACCATCCACCTTTCATGGATGATAAGCTTTTTATTTATTTTACAACTAACATAGACCAAAGACTTTGCCAAATATCACGACTGACTTCTGCTAAAATAACTACTACTGGAACGAGTAGCCACAACCAGTTCCATTCTTTTTTGACTGGTTTTTTCCTTAAAAGAAAACGCAACTGCTCATTTTCATCCTCTAGATCTTCAATCCGTTGATTGAGTAAATCTAGTTCTGAATAGTTTGGTGAATCTGTTTGTTTCACTTGAGCCATGACCGGTCACCTCTCTTCATTTCTCTTCCGTTATTTAGTTACTTTCAGTTTACAACAATTGGCTGAAAAACACTAAATAAAAGACTCCCTTCTACGCATGAAGGAAGTCTTTTACCATTTATTTTTTAGTTGTTACTATCAAAGGCATGTTGTGTAGTTGGATTGTTTTCTAATAAGCAGTTTTTATAAAGTAAATAGTAAGAAGCTGCTGACCAACTAAAGTTTTTCGTACTTAATCCTTTACCAGTTAACGGATTATAATTTTCATGGATTGGGCCATTTCCCATTAAGCCTTCTGCATGATAGAACAGTTTTTCAGTCATAGAAGTTGCTTCTTCTGTGTATCCGTAATTTTGTAGAGCTTCTACTCCGAATAACGCTTGATCTAACCAAACAGGACCTCTCCAATATTTTGACTCAGTAAATTTTTTATTGTCTTTAGAAGCAGTTGGGAATGGTACATAAGTGTTGAATTTTTCAGGATCCATCATATTTTCTTTTACTTTTTCTGCTTGATCCTTGTTTGCTACCTTAGCCCAAAGTGGTAACCAGCCTTCCGTTCCTTTGCCTCGGTTCACTAATAATTTTGTTTTAGACCCATCTTCGTTGATTTGTAAGTCATAGTAAAAACCAGTTTCTGGATCAAACATGTTGTCGTTAATATAGGTTTGAACTGTTTTAGCTTCTTCTGTGTATTTAGTCACATCTTCTGTTTTTCCTAATACTTCAGCCATAGAAGCTAAGAAACCTTTTTCAGCATATAAATAAGCATTCAAGTCCACAGATTCTTGGTTAATAGAGTAACCAATGACTTGGTTATTTTTTCTGTTTTCAAAAATTAGCACACCTGGGTCATCTTCTCCTACACCTTCTTGGTCAAAACGTGTCGCATTATCCATTCCGCTTTCCCAAGCTGCTGCTTCAATAACTGCTTCTTTATTTAATTTAGGTTGACCTTTTTTATTTTTAACTACTTTTCCTTTGTCATTTCTTTCCCAGTTAGCATCACTCACCATGCTACCATACTCAGCAATACCGTTTTGGTCATGGTCACGGTTGGTATACCACCAATTATGATAAGAAACTAGTTTAGGATACATCTCTTTTAAGAAAGCTTCATCTTTCGTTGCTTCATAAATATTCCAGACAGACCAAGCAGCTAAGGCAGGTTTAGAGTTACGTTCATTCCAGTTGCCACCTTCTCCCCCTCGGTCTTTATCTTGGTTATAGAAAATGGCATCAATAATCGCACCATCATCTTGTGGTCTGACTTTGTCTTTTTTAGTAATCTGATAATCAAACAAAGCTCTTACATTATTTTTAGCTAACTCTGGATTAAAGTCTGCCACAGCTATGGCTTCTTTCCATGAATCCCATGCCCACATACCACCAAACCATTTGTAAGACATAGACGGAACTACTCCATCATTTTTAATAGCCCCTGCTGGACTACGCCAGTTAGTTGTCAAAGTTTCAATTGTTTTAACCACAGCAGTTTGATAAGCCACATTTTTCTTAGCAGACTCATGTTTAAATGCACTATCTAGATAACCTTGCCATCTCTTGTTGTTTTCTTTGAAATAGTCTTCATGTTTTTTCACATAAGTATCTAGTTGTTTTTGTTCTTTTTCTAACTCTTTTTTCGTAAAGGTATAACTTTCTGTTGTATGGGTTTTAAATGTTTCCCCTGCTTTAAGTTTCACTGGTTTACTTAATTCAGAAGTATAACTTAATCCTTTTATTTTCGTTTTAACTTTATCAGCATGATGAATTTGATAAGCTGTTTCTTTTGTGGCAAAGTAGCTCCATGTTTCTCTGACTTTATCAAATTTTACGTTAATATCTTGACCAGATGTTTCTAAACTTGTCCCAATATCTAACTTCTCACCATCTTGAATGTGATCAAAAATTCTCCCTTGCCAACTAATGCCTAACTTCAGCTCTTCTTCTGTCTGGTTAGTAATTTCTGTTTGAATTAACGCGGTTCTATCACTTACAAAAATAAGAGATAAGGTTAACATAAACTCTCCCATATCATAAGTTTGAACTAATTTACCTGGATAGGAAGCAGTATCGATATAGCGACTTTGACTTAAATCATAAGTCTCTTTTGTTTTTTCGTTTTTAATCACAATTTTATTAATGGAATCAGATAAATTGACTGGATATTCCTCGGCAAAAATAACAGGCCCAGCAAAGCCACCTAATAACTTTTTAGCATCTTTGGCTGGTTGATAATAACCATGCCAAGCCCCCATATCTGAAAAATTATTAAAATAATTAGTAGAATAAGGCCCGTAAGTTTGTTTAGTTGGTCGAGCAGATAAATCCAATACGTTAGAAAATTCATCTACCTTCGTTCTAATGACCTCGGCTTCTGCTTGTTTCATTCCACCTAGAGCTGCTGTACCTAAAAAGAAACATGCTGCCGTAGTAGTAATCACTTGTTTTGTTTCTAATTTTCTCACTTCTTTTCCCCCATTTTCTTCTAGTTATTGGTCTTGCCATTTAACTAAAAGCAAGACCTGTGCCAATTTTGTGTATTGTAGAGAAATAGCGGTTTCATTTTTTGTGTATTGCTAGTGTGCTGTTTATGTATTGCTTATTTTGTCTGATAAGTTAGTGTATTGTCTAGAGTATAGGTACAAATAACCTAATAACCGTTCATTTATTTAGCATAAAAAAAAACCTTATTCAAGTTGTCTTTCAAACAAGAATAAGGGGTTACTATTATCTCCTTGTATAACTATCCCCTCGTTGACTTTCCAACACATCTGGATTATCTGTCATAACATACATAAAAGGTTGAGGTCCTGGGCCTAAGTTTTCTTGGCCGTATCTAGCCGCAAAATCATCTATATCCCACGCAATCGTTAACATACCTTGAGGTTCTGAGTCAGTTATGCCAGCTATTTTATATTTTTTACCAGACTGAACATGTGTAAAATAAGTCTCATCTAATTTAAAGACAGGCTGATTGTTCTCATCATAATAAGTACCGGCTCTTTGTTGGATGAAATTAGCGGTTATTTGATTATAATCATGACTCACTTGAGGAGCTGCTTCTTTAACTGGCACAACAGGTTCTTCTCCTCGTAAAATACTAGCAAACCCATTTTTTAATGCTTCGTTTTGCGTTTCAGAAAAATAAAGATTGTTTTCAGGATTTCCTTGATTTTGTTGCGTCAAGAAAACATGGGGAGTTTGTCCTTCTAAAACAAAGAAATAGACATGTTGTTTTAGATAAGGTTGACTAGCTGCATCAGAATAAACTGCAACTAACTGATAAGGTTTTTGGCCACACCCTGTACTAGACCATTCTATATCTACAGGTTGTTTATTTTCTGATAACACCATGTGGCTATTATTGTCTAATACAGCATCTGGTAAATATAGTCCATATAAGTCTACATTACGTTTAGGCGCATAGGACTGATAAGTTTGATCCAATGTTTCCCCCCACTTAATCACGAAACTCTCTAAAGCAGCCGCTTTTTCGCTATTCCACAAGTTTTCTCCTTGCTTGTCTTCAGATGAGCAACTACCATCTTGTTTTCTTTCTTGTTTGTTTTGTGCTTGATTATCCTTTTTAGCCTGTGGTTTTGCTTTCTTATTACTATTACTAGGAGCTTTTTTCTTAACTGTGGTTGAATTAATCGTTACCTCATCAGTTAAAGGTTGTTTTTCTTTTGCTTGACAGCCTCCTAAAACCATTAACAACATGATCACACTACATAGCTTCCCTAATTTTTTCACCTTTTCTCCTCTCCTCTTCCCCTTTTTATTTAACTACCTATATTATAACATAACTAGTTAGTCCCATTTCATAAAATAAGAGAGAGGAAAAAGAGTAGTTGAAGTAACTTGTGTCTTAGGTGGCTAAACAAAAAAATATCCTAGCTAGGTTATCACCTAACTAGGATATTTGGCTTAAACAAATCCACCAGTTGTTTCTTCTAAATCAATTGGTTTTTCTCTTGATACAATTAATTCTTGATGCATAAAGGTTTCCATACCTAGACTGCCTAATTCTCTACCATAACCAGAGCGTTTAACTCCGCCAAATGGTAATTCAGCTAAAGTCCCACCGTAACTATTCACATGAACCGAACCTGTTTCAATTTGTTTAGCTAAGGCTTCTCCTTTTTCAACTGAACCAGTAAAGAGTACCCCACTTAAACCGTAAACAGAATCATTGGCTAAATCAATCGCTGCTTGTTCATCTTTCACTTGATAGACTTGACCTACTGGCCCAAAAAATTCTTCATAGTAAGCTGGGTTATCTTGGGTGATATTAGTTAAAATAACTGGACGGAAGAAACTATCTTCCCCTTGATTACTAGCCATATCTCCATAAGCTAAGGTAGCTCCGTTTTCTATCGCTTTTTCTACTTGTTTCACTAGATTTTTTTTCGCTTTATAAGAACTTAAAGGAGCTAACGTAGTGCTATCATCAAAAGGATCCCCTATTTTAACATTAGCAAAAGCTTCTGTTAGCATATCTAAAATTCCTTGATAATTTTTTTCTGTTACGATAAAACGTTTAGATGAGGTACAAACTTGACCAGCATTAAACAGACGAGCGGCTCCAATAATTTTTTGAATTTCATCTAAATTAGCATCATCTAAGACGATAAATGGATCACTTCCGCCAAGTTCAAGAGAGCTGCGTTTTAGATTTTTACCAGCTTCAGCGGCAATTTCACTGCCTGCTCGTTCTGAACCAGTTAAAGCGACTCCTTGTACTCGTGGATCTGCAATAATTTGGTTAACTTGTTCATAGCTTACAAATAAATTAGTACAAGCTCCCTCTTCTACTCCTGCTTTTTTTAGCATCTCTTCAAAGATGACCGCTGATCCTGGTGTGTTACTAGCATGTTTATACACCATCGGATTCCCTAATAAATAGTTAGGAGCAAACACCCGCATTAGTTGATAGATAGGAAAATTCCATGGTTCAACTGCCATAATAATGCCGATTGGTCGAGGAACTAATTGGGCTTTCCCCATACGTGAGTCAAAGGTTTTTGTCCCAGTAAATTCATAGGCATGTTCGGCATAATAATTAGCTATATCCGCTGAAGTTAGCACTTCTCCCTTTGCTTCCACAAAACGTTTTCCCATATCTTTCGTAATAGCTGTAGCAATTTCATCTACATGATCCGTTAATACTTGACTGACTTGTTTTAAAATATCTACACGTTTTAAAATGGTGTCTTTACGCCATTGTTGATATAAATCATGGGCTTTTGCCAATGTTTTTTCGACATCGTCATCTGTATGATTGTCATACACTTTCTCTACTTGATTGGTATAAGGATTGACTATTTGATAAACCATTTTTTTCCACCCTTTCAGCTGATAGACTATTTTTGATAGGAAAGAAGAACTAAGAACTTACTTTTTGTTCCTACTTCACAAAAACCATCCATATAAACAGTTATCAGACTTGATTACTTGATAAAACTATCATAGCACTAAATGACTAAAACAAGGTGTAAAATGTCTCGTCTATCTCCTTTTTTTGTGAAATTTGAAATTTATAAAGAAACTACTCTTCGCTTTCTAGTGTCCAACTCACTTTTCCTTCAAAAGCCCGGCCATATTTAGGAACATCCGTGTCCATGATATAAACAGCATGTGCATTCGGCTTATCTTTAATGTTTAAAATTAATTCAACTATTCCTTGTCCTTTCTTTTCCTTCCATTCGACAATTTGTGTCTTTGGGCGATTTGTCCTCCATATTTGAATATGGCCTTTTGTGTTGTAGTTAACTGTATTAACACTAAAAATATAAAAATACTCATTTGTATCAGTTTCATAACATCCATGATGGGCTGCTCTTACTCTCCAATTGGATGTTTTTCTATCCATCACCTGTAGCACTTGATGTCTAGACTGATAAGCAGTAACTTTATCATGTTTATTAATAAAGGGAAGAGTGTCATTATCGATTTGTCGCATATGCATATAACCTTTACCTACAGGTTTAGGAATAGGATAATAATCAAATACTTTTGATACATTCATTAAATATCTAACCCCTTCTAATTTAATCGTTTCTTTTCGCCCTCCTTTGCCTATTTGATAACTCAATTGACCTTCTTGTTCCTTAGTCAACCGGTACCCATCTTTCCATCTAGCTTCTTCACTATAGATATCTGATAACTGTATCTGTTTTCCAACTTCCCCGTAAATTTTAATCGTAGGTTTAACTCGCTCCCCTAGTACTTCCTTTACTTGCTGGGTACCATTTACCATAAAACGGTCTTGGTAACTATAAATTTCTTTACTGGCTTGATTTTGATTCACGTCTTTAAACTCAAACTGCACATAATTTTTAGAATAAACAACTTCTAGTTTAGTCGTACTGCCAAACTCCAATAAAATATCTTGATTTTTTTCTTCATTTTTCCACTTGATTTCTTTTTCTTTTGGATTTCCTTCTCGGTCTAAATAATGTACCACGACTGTTTCTATAGCATAATCTTGGTTGATCTCACTATTGGCTACAAACCAATCAAATTTTCCTGTGGTATCTGTTAACTTATCTATAGTAGTAGGAGTAGTTTGACCTTTTTCTATATATTCCACCTGAATATCACTGGTTTCATCAGGAAAAATTAAACTATCTGGAATGACCCAAGCATCACAACTTTTAGAAGAGTTCGCTCCAGTAAATCCCCAAAAAGCTTGAGAATCCCCTCCAAATAGTTCCGTTAATTTAGGTGTATCTTTTCCAATCACAATCTCTTTTATAGGCTTCCCTAATGAATCCCAATTGACGATTGGTTTAACGCTAGGCAAATAGTTATAGATTAGTTTACCAGAAACAACTTGGCCATTTTCCAATTGGTTTAAATCAGGTTCCCACTTCACAGTTAAGTTGTCCCACCGATTATTAATTAACGGTACAGAGGATACCCACAAACCTTCATGGGAAAAGCCTTCTAAACTTGTCCAAACCCCTTCTTTTTGTTTAGCCGGAAGATTGTCTAATACCCGCCAAGCCATGTGTCCATAGCTTTTGTTGGAATAATTTGGATAATCAATATCTTTATCAGAAGAAGACAAATTAGGTTCTGTATCTATTTCAATCATTAAACCTTTTTGGATGGACGATTCAATCAATTCACCTGTCTCGTCCACAGCACCCATTGCACCTAAAAATTCTTTTGGTAAGCCTATCACCTCAGCACGATTTCCATTGTCCATTCTAGGATCTCGATGTAAAACAAATGAGAAACCATCGCTTCCTAAATCTCGTCTAGAACCTAAAAAAATCTGGAAAGATAATTCAAATGCTTTTTGAAAATCTAAAGGCTTATAGGAGTGAATAGCTCCTGCCTGATCTTTAGAATCTGTATAATAAATGCCGTAAAAGGCTTTGTCTGGGTTATCAAAAGGCAGACGGTGAATAGCATAGGTACCAATACCTGCACATTTCCCTAAAACAGTTAAAGGTTTTTCTAAATCTTTGTACTGTCCTAGTAATATATCTACTTCTTCATCAGTTAACTCTTCTTGAGTAATGAAACTTGCTTCTAGTCGTTTCAGTTTCATTTGTTCTGCTTCAGGTAAGTTTTCTTTTTTCATATAACCAATTTTATCTAGCATAGCTTCTGTTATCTGACCCGTTACAGGGGAATTACAGGATTGTCAGGGAAGTTCTTCCGCTAAAACAGAATAGCTAAGCAAACTTAACATACCTACTATTAATACACACAACCACTTAATGTAAGACTGATAGCTTTTCATTTTCTTCCTCCTTTCTTAACTAGATAAATATCATAGCCTCCGATTATAGCAATCAAGCCTAAACAACTCCCACAAAGTTTAACTAACAAAGGGGATGTTTTTTTGGAGACTGGCTTAGAAGCAGTCACTTGTTTTGGTCTAGGCTGAGTTAACGTTTTCTCCTTGTTAGATTGAACTTTGACTTGTTCTTTAAATTTCCAGGTGTGATTTTGACTATCAGTCACTTTGACATCTAAGGAATAAACGCCAGACTTCAATGGTTCTTCTGTTTTAATGACGGGAAAATCCGTCTGAGTAAACGGAGCTAATTGAATATCTTCGGTAACTTGTTTAGCCAGTACTTCTGTAGGATTATGTTGATCTATTAATTCAGTTTGGATTGTAACCGGAGACAAAATACTGGCTACTGGGTGTTCTAAAGAGGCTACTACATAGGTGCGGTTTTTTTCTTGTTTAGTTGAAAAGCTAGTAAGATCCACTGTTTCTGATACTTGCTGTTTGTTTTCTCTCACTAAGATGGCGATGGTTCTAGAAAATACATTTTTAATCATCATCTCTTGAGATTTTTTAGTGGTGTCTTTTCCTAAATCCATTTGAGTAAACTGAACGCTACCAACTAAAACCCCTTCATAAGAATTAGCAGGCATTGTTACTTCTAGAAAGAAAGGAAGAGTTTCTCCTTTAGGAATAACGACTTGTTTCGTAGGGATAACCACTGCCTCTTCTAATTTTACTGGGATATTTTTTAACAAACGGTTCTTGGATGTTTGATAGACAATTTTCCCTTGATCGTTAGTAGTTGCTGTAGCTACTGCGGCTTTTATCTTCACAGCCTTATCTGATAAGTTGGTTAAATCTACTTGTAATCGTTGTTTTTGATTAGGCTTCATTTGTAAATCAAAATAAGTCAGATTGGCGTCCACTTGGTTATTTGGCAGTTTAACTTCTGCGTTAAAATCCAAACTACTTCCTTGACATGTTTCCCCTAGTAATAACCAACTAGCTAAACATAGACAAATCCAAACTGACACGTGAAAACATTTTTTTAACATAGGTGAAACCTCTTTTCATTACAAATTAGGCACATCTTCTAAACTCCAATTTAACACCGCACTGTACTTGCCACTGTATAACTTATTTTTTTTCGGAATATATAAACTAACTCCTTGTTTATTTTCAGGGATGTGTTCTTCTAACAACGCAAAGTATTGTTTTACATCTTGAGGAATTGCCTGATTTTGAATTTCTTCAGGTTCTGGTTCTTCTGTGACTTTTCCGTAGTAAATACTCCAAGTGTTATACCCTTCATTTGCATTAGCATACCAAACTAACTGAGGTTGACTAGGTGAGATGTTAATGTCAGAAATAGGATGAGGAGCAGCAGTTTCTAAATTTTCTAAAAAACGGCCGTCTCTTTGGGTCACTTGTTTCATATTGATTACCGTGTCTTTCAACCGCGCACTTTGTCCGGTAATATTTAATTCGTCTTGGCGTTTTAAGTCTAAACGAAACTCATCTTCTTGACTCACAGTCAACCGCCAACCAGCTGGATTGATTGGGTTACCCTCCTCTTTAGATAAACGCTTATCTGTTATTTGAATAAAATGAGGTAATACCCGGTTACTCCCTTCTTGGCTTGTATCTTCATTATCTTCACGTCCTCTATCTCCCACCCTGACCACATCATATTTGGCATAGAACGTATCTGACTCCGACCTAACTGGATGGAGACCAAAATGAAAATTAGAAACATAATCTAAGGCTAATGCAGAGTGGGACATCCCCATGCTCTCTGGATCTTTCGGAACAATATGGACATTTTTAGTAGCAGATGGGGTAGTAGGATCTATCACTGACCGAAAACTAAATCTAAAAATAGTTTCAAGTGTATTTTCCTCTACCCAGTTATCACCCATGACTTGCTTAGGAAAAGCAATCATGCCAACTCCTAATAAAATATAACAAACACCATATAAAAAATAGCTGTTTTTTTTCGCTATCATTTTTAACACTCCCGACTATTAGGAATAATTTTGCAAATTAAATGTACCATAATAAAACAAAGTTAGCACTTATAAGCCTTTATAAAACAACAGTTATTTTATAATTACTCTTTTCTTTTTCCTTTTTTTATTTCTGTCTTTTCTTTGATACGTTATGGATAGTTATTTTTTTAATTTAATATAAAAAAACATCAAGTCAATAAAAATAGCCATTTTTTATCCTCTTTATCTAATATCTTCAGTAAAATTCCAGCAGTTTCAGACTTTCTTACTCGTTTTAAAAGATTATTTAGTCCTTATTTGTTATAATAATAAGGATTAATTCATAGAAAGGAAGAAAACCATGCAAGATACCACGCTTTTATCCATTGCTCTCATGGGAACCTTTGGGGTTTTTTTAATTTTTTTACTGTCTTATTTAAAAGATCGACGCCGACTTAGAATTGGGTTACTCTTTAATTTTTTTCTGATTTGTCTTGGCATTACCTTTATGATTGGCAGTGTTGTCACCAATAGCTTCTGGTTTAAAATTCCCTTTATTTTAAGCTTAGTGCTTTTTGTTCTAGTCGCCATTTTTGGTTTATATGCTCTGATTTTTATTTTGATTAGAAATGGTAGAAAACTCGTTAAACGAGAAGGAAAAAGTTTCCACAACATGCTCTCTCTCTTATTAGCTATAGCGCTCATTGCCTATCCACTCATTTTATGGATTTTCACAACAGGAGCAGAGAAAGGGATGATTCCTGGCTTTTTAGCTACATTTGTTAGAGTAATGAGTTTACTTAGTTTTTATTTTTTATTTAGCGTCTTTAATTTTCTTATGAGTTCATTTTTATACCGCTTTAATCGACCAAAATATATCCAAGATTACATTATTGTGTTAGGTAGTGGCTTAATTGATAATAAAGTGCCACCACTACTTGGCAGTCGGATTGATAAAGCTATTGACTTTTACCACAAACAAATAGAAAAAACAGGGAAAATTCCTAAAATTATTTTTTCTGGTGGACGAGGAGATGATGAAAAAATCCCTGAAAGTGTTGGGATGAAAAACTATGCCCTTGAAAAAGGGATTCCTAGTGAGCATCTTTTAACGGAAGAAAACTCTCGTAACACCTTGCAAAACATGCGCTTTTCAAAAGATATTATGTTTCAAGACTTTGGTAGTCAAGACTTTCATAGTATCTTTACTACCAACGATTTTCATTTGTTTCGAGCAGGTATTTACGCTCGTTTAGCTGAACTAGATAGTCAAGGGATTGGCTCTAAAACTCCTTTTTACTTTTGGCTAAATGCGATGATTAGAGAATACATCGCCCTAATCGTTATGTATAAAAAACAACACACAACAGTTATCTTAATTACTACCTTAATCGCCCTACTCTCTGCTATTGCAGCCTAATAAAAAGCTTGTAAAAAACAACCATTAGAACGGAATTATTTCTTTCCTTCTTGATGGTTGTTTTTTTATCCTAGTGGTTTATGAGAAATGGCTAAAAATTTATAAAAAAGGGTGTTTAATTCTGCTACATTCGTTACAATAGAGATAGAAAGTTATGGGAAATAAAAGATTGGGGGATTTATTTATGAATTGTTTGGTAAATGATAACAGCTTGTACCAAGTGGATGAAAGCGGTCACATAAGTGCTGCCATCACTTATCATGAAGTAGCTCCAAATGTCTGGCAAGTGGACAAAACCTTTACAACAAGTAACAGTCTTAGAAATCAACGTATTGTGAAAGAATTGGTGGCAGGTATGGTCACCTATGCTAGAAAAGAACATAAAAAAATTGTCCCCAAATGTCCTCAAACCAAACGGATTATCGATGCCAATCCAACTTATCAAGATGTGTTATGACGCTCTACTAAAATATCGTGATATATTTTACCTTTCCTCATATAGTAAAAAACTTCTTAGCTTAAAGGCTAAGAAGTTTTTTATTGAATCATGTTATTTAAGCTAATAAAGACGTCACTAGTCTTTCTATCTCCATTCTTGTTTCTCTAAATTTATGCATGATTTCTTCTTCTGTCCCCCTTGCCTTAGCAGGATCCTCTAATCCCCAATGCTGGTGCTCCACTGTTTTAGGAATGACAGGACAGTTGGCTAAAGCATCTCCACATAATGTAATCACTAAATCCGCTGAATTTAAATAAGCCATGTCAATCATTTCGGATTGATTTTGACTAATATCAATATTTATTTCATCCATAATTTTTACGGCTCTTGGATTAATACCATGAACTTCAATCCCTGCACTTCTAACTTCCCACTCCTTAGCATCTAAGATAGCTTTAGCTAATCCTTCAGCTATTTGACTGCGACAAGAATTTCCTGTACACAAAAAATAAATTTTTTTCACTATAATAACTCTCTCCTTTTTAAACCGATAGGAACTACTGCTACTAGCTGTTAGTCGCCTATTTTATATTGCTAGCTATACCTGATCCTTTTACGTCTTAATTTTCCTAAATCTTTTAGCCATCACATAGATTATTGTCTATATGATGGCTAAAAAAATTATTTCTCTGGTTTCCATTGTTTAACGACAAATTGACCATTAGATAAGGTAGCGACTTTATCCATCCACTCTACTTCATTCATAGCTCTTACTTGTAGTAGCTCGTTAGTCGTGTGTGTCGCAAACATACTTTGATTGACAATCCACCAATTGTGAGCAATTTTAGCTCGGTCTAAATCTTTATCTAAGCGCATAGATTCATAGATTGGCGTTGTTTCTGGCAGAGTGACCATAATAACTTCAGTTTCATTATGATTTTGTAATCTTGGAAGTAATTGAGTAATAGTTTCTGGCACTTCTCCAGATGTTTTCTCTACTTCTTTCGCATAATTTTGTGATGATTCTAATAATAACAGAGTATGACCTGTTGGGGCTGTATCAATCACAACAACATCATCTTGTTCCCCATAGGCAACAATTTCTGCAAAACGTCTAAAAACTGCTATTTCTTGTGTACAAGGCGATTTTAAATCTTCTTCTACATAAGCAAGTTCTTCTTCACTTAAATTTTGACGAGCTTTGTCTAGCACTTCATTTGTATAATCTTCTAGTTCTTTATTTTCATCAATATGACTGATTGAAATATTATCATGATGGGCAAATAAATGGAGATGATCGGCTGGATCAGTTGTAGCTAAACGTACTTGTTTCCCTCTTTGAGCTAGTTCATTAGCTATTTCAATAGCAATACTGGTTTTCCCTACCCCACCTTTTCCCATCGTAAAAATAATTTTGGTGTTTTTCTTATCTAACTCGTTTATTAACACAGATATTTCAGGATAATTTTCTTTGATCATCACATTGGCAGTGACTTTAGGTTGCTCATTATCAAGCAAAATACGTAACTTATCTAATCCAGTAACATTATAAGCTCTAAGCGGGATGTGATACGTTTTAAATTGTTTCAAATGGTGAGGCCGCTGTTTAATGTCTTGATGTTGCTGCTTATATATTAGTGTTGAAACCTCATCATCGGCTTCAGGTAACAGGCCATTAATAACTAATAGTTGATTATTTATTTTCAGTTCCTGTAGTTCTTGCGAAGCACGACTGGCTTCAATAAATGACGCTTTTTTAGGATGTGATACTAAAATCAGAGTAGTTTTGGAAGAATCTCTTAACGTGTCAACTGCTTGTTTATAGGTTTCTCTTTGCTCTCCAAGTCCTGATAATTGTCCTAAACAGGAAGTGCCTGTTGTGTTTTCATCTAAAAAATTATCCCAAGCAGCTGGAAGTTGTAACATTCTTAACGTATGACCTGTTGGTGCCGTATCAAAGATAATATAATCAAATTCCCTATTAACCACTTGATCAGTTAGAAGGTTAGCAAACTCATTAAAAGCAGCTATTTCAACAGTACATGAGCCTGATAATTGTTCTTCCATATTGGCAATCGCCGAGTCTGGTAAAATACCTCGATAAGGAGCCACAACAGATTCCATATATTCTGCGGCTGCTGAAATTGGATCAAAGTTAGCAACTGAAAGATTAGGTATTTCTGTAAGCGGTTTATATTTATTGGATAGTTCGACTTCAAAAACGTCTTGTAAGTTAGAGGCGGGATCAGTACTTACTAACAAAACCTTTTTCCCCTCACTAGCAAATTTGACTGCTGTTGCACAAGCTGTTGTTGTTTTTCCTACCCCACCTTTACCAGTAAAAAACAAATACTGGGTTAAAGTTAGTTTAGAAGGATTAAATAAGTCAACCTCTTTTAACATCCTCCATTACCTCCGCAACAACCAGTAGATGATTTAGGTTCTACTAATATAACACCAGTAAATTGTTGGATTTCTTCATTTGTTGGGTAAGCACCAGTTTTTACTACCTTACCATCAAGCACGGTTACAGGCAGTGCCTCTTTTCCTTTTTCTTTTAGCTCTTTTAGCACTGCGGGATTTTCCGCAAAAGCTTTCGGGGTGGAGGATAAATTGTAACGAATGGCTTCCATCTTGTCGACTTGGTTAAGTGACTCAAAAACACCGGTAATTCTTAATAAATTTTCATCTACTGAGGGACCACATACCCCAGTTGAACAACATAGCGCTCTTTCAAAAAGTTCTAATTTTATCATATCAAGCACTCCTTATTTTTTGTTAGTCGGTTTATTTCGGCAGATACAGTCATCTTTACTAGAAAATAATTGATTAAACTCTTTCATAAACTCTGTTAAGGTTTCTTGATTTAAGCTATAGTGATTCCATTTTCCTTTTTTGGTAACTGTAACAAAGCCTGCCTGTTCCAATACTTTCATGTGATGAGAAAGAGTTGGTTGGGTAAAATCAAAATAGGTTAAAATATTACAGGCACACATTTCTCCACATGATAATAAATCGATGATTTTCATTCGTTTAGGATCGGCTATAATTTTTAATTTTGCTGCGTATTGTTCATAGTTCATTTTATTCTTTCCTCTCTTTGCTCTTTTCAACGTAAGGTAAAATAAAGATAAGTAATCTGGTAGAAATATTGACGTTTAAAAAGTATAAGACGGCTAGAACAAAACTTACCCCTACAATGAGTGTTATAAGCTTTTGTATTCTTGACTTACTAACTTTCTTCTACAAAAAAACACATAGACGGCCATCTATTTATAATTCTAAATATAGACGGTTATCTATATGTTGTCAATAGCTATTATCTTTAAATTAGTAGTTATCTAATAAAATCCATTTAATGACTAAAAAGTTAAACTTTTTTAGTCAAGATTGATAGATAAATAAAACTAAAAAAAGAACTAAAGCTTAATCTTTAGTTCTTTTTTCAGTTAACTGCTCTGTATGCCAAGCAATAGTTGCTATATTCTCAAATAATTTAGCAAACGCATAAAAACCTGCATAGACTAAAAAGCCAATCACCAAGCCGACTAATGCTGAACCAATTAACACATATTGTACGTCAATGCCAAACTCTTTTCTAAATATATAGCCTGTAGCAATAATGCCGCCTGCTGTCACTAAAAAATTAAAAATGCCTAAAGCGTAAAGCACATTAACTACCCATAACCCATACCCTTTTTTCATGGAGACACTCCTTTCCAATGTGGTTTAGTCTATTTTACTTTATCATGTAACCTTATCTTTTTAAAGGTTCATCTGTTCACTAATTGATAATATAACTTGACTGGTTAATATATTCACATATTCCTATAAAAAAAGATACCTGATTTTTTCATCAGATATCTTTTTATGTTGTTAATTAGTTTAACTCAGTTAAGAAACTTTGACCGTTTTCAGGTAAGGTGACCTTAAAGTTATCTGCAATCGTTGCCCCAATATCTGAGAAATGACCAACTGGTAGAGACCCTGACTCTTTCATTTGTTTACTGTAAACCATTAAGGGAATATATTCCCGAGTATGATCGGTACCTTTAAAACTTGGATCGTTCCCGTGATCTGCTGTAATCATTAATAAATCATCCTCTGCCATTGCCTCAATAATTTCAGGTAAGCGAGCGTCAAATTCTTCTAAAGCTTCTCCGTAACCTGCCACATTCCGGCGGTGTCCGAATAAGGCATCAAAGTCTACTAAGTTAGTAAAACTTAAACCGGTAAAGTCTTGTTTCATAACAGTAAGTAATTGATCCACTCCGTCCATGTTAGATTTTGTTCTCACAAAATCTGTCACTCCTTGACCATTAAAAATGTCATTGATTTTACCTACAGCGATCACGTCTTTTCCACCTTGTTTTAAGTGGTCTAACACAGTATCCCCAAATGGATCTAGAGCATAGTCATGACGGTTAGGAGTTCTAGTGAAGTTACCTGGCTCGCCTACATATGGTCTAGCAATAATTCGGCCAATCATATACGGATCCTCTTTGGTAATTTCCCGAGTGTAGTCACAAATTCGGTACAATTCTTCTAACGGAATAATATCTTCGTGAGCGGCAATTTGAAGCACAGGATCCGCTGAGGTATAAACAATTAAATCCCCTGTTTTTATTTGATGCTCACCGTAATCATCAATCACTTTTGTGCCGCTATAAGGTTGATTACACACAATGCCGCGACCTGAAAATTCAGAAATTTTTTCTAGTAATTCTTCTGGGAAGCCTTCTGGAAAAACTCTAAAAGGCGTTTGAATATTTAAGCCCATGATTTCCCAATGACCTGTCATGGTATCTTTTCCAACAGACACTTCTTGTAATTTCGTTGCATAACCTTTTGGCTTAGCTACTTCTTTGACCGTTTTTAAGGGAGCAATATTCCCTAGTCCTAGTTGTTCCATGTGAGGCACATGTAAGCCAGCTATTTCTGAAATATGTCCCAACGTATGAGAACCTACATCCCCAAACTGCGCGGCATCTGGTGCTTCTCCAATTCCAACAGAATCCAATACAATTAAATGAACACGATTAAACATGTTGATCACCTCTATATAAATTTTTGTCTAACAAATTAGACAACTGATTAGACATCTCTATAGTTGTATAGTAATAGAGGACAGTTTATTTGTCAATCAAAAGAACTTAGTAACCGGTTTTCGCTAAAACATCCCAGCTAATCCATTCTACTGGCAGATAATACTTATGAATAGCTAACAGTTGACCTGTTTGGCCAAACACTTTTTCCGTAACTAATCCGACACAGTGGAACTGAGAAGTCAAACCTTGTTCCTTTAGGACGTGGGTTTCCTCTAACACTTGGAAATGAAGATGAGAAGAAACAGAATGTTGATACAAGTCTTGTTCTAACCAGTCATGAATCCTCTCCTCAGTCAAATCAGGATATAGGCTTTCAAACTCTGGCCCTGCTACTACTGTAAAACAATAAGCTTGCCCTTTTTCTCCTTGAAATAACCGTCTCACGTCTAGCACTTGCCCTGTTCGTTGATGAAAATGTTTGTCTATATAGTGATCTGCTGGACGCAGATTTAGCTCACAACTCACTAATTCAAAAGAAGTAGCAGTTAGTTTATCTAACACTTGCCCCTGTCTTTCTAGCCCTTCATTAATAGGGGTCCCTTCTCCTGTAACAAAACTACCTAAGCCGTGTTTAATCTCAATTAAACCATCTTCTTGGAGTAAATTTAATCCTTGTCTTAACGTCATTCGACTGACTCCCAATTTCTTGGCTAGCTGCAGCTCTGAAGGAAGTTTGCTTTCTTTAGGATAAATCCCTGTTTCAATTAAAGCTAGTAGTTGATTGTATACTTTTACATATTTTGGTTGTTTATTTAACTCTGCCATATTTATTCCCTCATCTTATATCAATTGGTTACATCTGGCTTTAACTATACCATGAAACTTTTTTTTAATTAAGTTTAGGTTTTTGTTTTTATATCGGTTGTTTTTTGCACTAAATGTAGTAAACTTACACTAAGAATAATAGTCAGATAAATGTTACTATCATTTACTATCCCTTCAAGAAAGAAGAGAATGCTGATGGAAATTAGACAATTACGTTATTTTATTGAAATCGTCAAAGCAGGTAGCTATTCAACGGCTGCTAAAAACTTATTCGTCACACAACCTACTTTGTCTTGGAACATGACTAACCTACAAGAAGAAATTGGTAATAAATTATTTTATCAAGTAGGCAACCATATTAAATTAACCACTGTCGGAGCTGATTTTTATGAAGAAAGTCAAAAAATCGTGCAAGCTTTTGATCAACTATCCCATCATTCAATCGAGGAAACATTTTATGAAAAGAAAATGTTAGCAATTGGTTCTAGTGAAATTATCTCCTCTCTTTATTTAACATCTATCCAGCAATTTATGCAAGATCATCCTAATGTTACCTTATTTTTAGAAGAAAATGATTCCTTAAAAACCCAATATAAAGTGGCTCATCAAGAGTTAGAGTTAGGTCTGGTTTCCTATCCTATTGTAGAGTCAAATTTAGAGATTGAGGAAAATAATCATCATACTTTTCAGTATCATCCTTGTTTAATCATGAGTTATACTCATCCGTTAGGCACCGCTAATCAGTTATCCTTTAAACAATTAAAACAGGAAACTTTTATTTCGATGTCTAAAGACAATGTCTTGTATCATCTTTTAGAGAAAAAAAGTAATGAGTATGGTTTTACTCCTAATATTTCCTTAGTGGTTAACAACTACAAAACCTTTATCGCAACAGTGGCAGCTACCCAAGCTGTAGGGATTGTCCCCTTGGAACTTAAACAAGACTACCAAGACTTCCCTCTTAGTTGGATACCTTTGAATGAAAAATTAGCCGGCTTTGATATTGTGATTGTGCATAAAAAAAATGAACCTTTAACGCCTACTGCAGCCTTACTATTAGAATATTTGGTCAACAGCCACTTAGAAGCTTTTATTAACTAAAAAAACCGACTGATTGTCTAGCTAAACACTGACAACAAGTCGGTTTTTTGTTGACTAGGATACATACGGAGAGTATTGACTTAACCAATGAAGAGCTAAGGGCAACCAAGTGGCCACAAAAGGCAAATCGTATTCTTCTAGGGCTTCTTTTTTAGCTCCTGCTAAATTAGCTAAAGACAACCCATGTCTACCGAAAGGATAAATATGACTTTCAAATGTTACTTTGTGTTCAGCCAGTGCCTGAAGATAAACTAAGGCATTTTGAATAGGCACCGTTTGATCTGCCCCTGTTTGCCAAATAAAAGTAGGAGGAGTCTGATCTGTGACTAATACTTGAGCTTTCGTAAAAAAGGCAGGTAAATCCTGTTTTACTTGTCCTAATCGATCTGTTTCTCTTGGCCATCCTAAAGAAAAATCAATCACAGGATAGGCTAATAACTGAGTCTTAGGTAAATGCCAAGCTAAATCATGGCTAACTAACCCAAGAGCTGCTCCCTGTTTTTGAGCCACTCCTGTATAGGTGGCAACTAAATGCCCTCCTGCTGAAAATCCTAGACAGTGAATGTCTGCCGTATCAATTCCTAACGCCTGGCCTTTTTCATGCAAAATCTCTAAAGCAGTCGCTAATTCAACTAAAGGTTGACAAGGATACTCAGCTCCCTGTTCACAGGTCACAGTGGTATAAGATAAAATGCCCACATGATAACCTTCCCCTAATAATTTTAAGGCAACTGGCTCTCCTTCTCTTAGAGATAGAAATTCATATCCACCGCCTGGACAAATTAAAACAAAGGGCCGTTTTTCTCCTCTTGGGGTTACTTGTTCTTTATTCCATAAATAGATGCTTAATTGTCCTACTCCACATTGATCATGATAATCCTTTAACTGATACTCTTTTATGAACATCCTATCACCTAATCTTTCTTCCTATTTCCTTATACTTTAGTTATACCAAGCTTCACAAAAAAAGACTAGAGAAAGTATCTCTAGTCTTGGTTCCTTATTTTTTCACTCTCACTTTTTGTAAGCGTTGAGTGACCATTTTTTTCATTCCTAGTAACATAATACCGGTTGCGATTAATAGATTACCTAACATGGTCTAAACAACTCCTTTCTATTCACTGGTTAGAATCACCTTGATTTCTTTCTAAGTGATCGTTCTTTTAACTAATCAGCTAGCTAGGAGGAGAAAGCGTCTTCATCTCCTCTATCTAAATTATAACACTTGTTAGAAATTATGCCAAAAAATAAAGCTCAGAGTTATTCCTTCTCTTTAGCAGGCTGTTTGCTTAATAGAAACGTCAGACTTCCTAGTAATATTAGCCCAGTAATGGTCCAAATTCCTTGATTTTTTTCACCAGTTTGAGGAAGCTCTCTATCAGTCTTCTGATTTTTGATAACAGGTGAACTAACAGGTAGTTGCGTGTCTTTTGGCTGAAGGATAGGTGTTGGCTCAGGTAGACTAGTTGGTTCAAATAACTGCTGGTGAGATAACGCTAGCGGTGAACTAAAATTGCCATGGTCATCATAAACGTTAAGCTCTGCCTTCAGCACCGAAAAGTCGGTATCCTTGGGGAAAGTAGCTGGAGAATAGTCTAGGGTGATAATCCCTGTTTCTCCGCTTCGGTACATGCTAGGTTGAGGAAATGGATAAAATCTTAACGCAAATGTTGCATAGGGAACACTTTTAGCCACAATTTGATAGGCTGTTTTATCAATTTGAATTATCTCAAGAGGCAGGGTAGCTTCTGTATTATTTACATGATAACGCATGGTTACTTTATACTGCTGATTGCCCTCTTTAAAGGTTAAAGTTGCCACAAAATTTCCTGGAACCTCCGTAGAAACAGGCTGTACTAGCTTGAGTTGTTCTATTTGCTTAAAACCTAAAGACTGGGAACTGGCTAATTGTTGTAGCTCTTTCAAAAAATCGGCTTCAGTTAACGGGGCTTGTTTATTCACTTGTACGCCGTAATAGCCGGTTAAATCTTGATAGATAGTGTTGGTATTAGGTTCTTTTACACTAGGTGAAACTGGCTGCTTCTCACTAGGTGGCAACGCCTCATTATTGGTGTTTTCTTCCTCTAAACTAGTTGAGTTAGTTTCATTTAAAGGCTCACCAGTATTTTCCTCGGTATTTGAGTGAACCCCATCGCTAGCTGACGCCTCCTGTTTATTGATCTCTAGGTCTTTTGCTTGGTCTATTAGCACCCCAGTTTCTGATGGTCTTCCTATATCTGTCTCTGGCTCCTGTGCCAAACTGGTGGTGCTAAAGCCGATTAACACTAAACTAAGACAGAGACTTAACTGAATCCCTTTTGTTTTCATTATCCATCCCTCCTTCCTTGTAACTTAATTGTAACACTTTAGAAACCTAAAAGAAATAATTTAGATGTAAATAAAATAAATAGCGAAGAAGCTGACGGCCTCTCCGCTATTTATTAATAGATACGATCAATCACTTGATCCCCATGTTGTTCATAGAAAAATTCAGAGGTTGATTCATCTAAAAATAAAGGCAACATTTTATCAAAATCCCGAGCTAAAGGATACTGGGAAAGCTTGGCTGGGTCCACCCAAAAAACGTCTCCTTCTTCTGAACCTCTTAATTCTCCGCTAAATTTTTTCGCCTTATAGCACAAAACCACATAACGCTCTTTCATGCTTGTTTGAAATTGTTTAACCCCACATAACACAGGATGTTCAATGGTTAATCCTGTTTCCTCTTGAACTTCTCTAATAACTGATTGGTGAAAAGATTCTTCTTTCTCTACATGACCTCCTGGAAAAGTTACACCAGGCCACTCTTTTTTCTGTCTATCTTGAACCAATACATAACCAGAAGGATTCTCTATCCAGCACATATTCGTAAAAATAGCTAATTCTGATCGACTCATTCCTGAACACCTCTTTACAGTGTATGAGTATACGAGATATTAGCTAATCTTTCAACTAAGCTTGAGCTGCTCTAGTTTTAAAATAAAGTCGTAACTAACTCTCTCCATCTCTTAACCGCTACTTCAGGAATTTGATGATAGCCATTATCTGCGTGCTGCAGCCGTTCTAAATAACGAAGTCTTACTTCCATACTTTCTTTAAACTGTTGTGCATACTCCTCAGTCCAATTTACGTCAAAACCTGGTGTTGGTAAATATTCTACAGACTGAACAGAACCAAAGGGCACAAACTCTGCCTGATTTTCAACCACTTGTTCTATCACCTGTAAGGTATCTTCTTTTGTTACTTTTTTATCACCAAAATAATCTGTATTTAAAATATAACAGGCGATGTCTTGTGATTGAAATAACTCGTAGAAAGCTTGATATTCCTCCCCTAACGGATAAATTCTAAAAGGATTAGCAAACGGCTCAATGACTTGGTCTGCCTTTGTTTTTTGTACACGATGCTCTGCTGTCGTACGTTTTGTCATCAAAGTCAAACCAAACAAAGTAGCTAAAGCTGGGTCGGTTACTTTTAAAATAGGCGGTAAAGTTGGCTCTTTCATAATCCAAAAAATACTATCTAAAGGTGTGGCAACAGAATAAACTCGGTTAGGGGTAGCGAACAGTGACTTAACGGTTCGGCCATTGCCATTTCTTAAATCTTCTGTAACTAACACCCGTTTTCCTTCTTCATCTAGTGTGACACCAACATTTTGGACAGTTAAGAAATAACGGCAACCAGGGTCACTCATAGGATAATCCTGGGTTTTATCAAAGTATGCTGGTTCTAATGAAATAGAAGAGCCGTTTTCCTTAGAAATAATAAAAGCATCATCATGTAGCACAGCCACTTGGTAACGGTGGTCGTGGTCAGCTAACGTAATCGTAGACTTACCAGAACCAGATAACCCAAAAACCGCCATCGTATAGTACTCATCTTCTCCTAATTTAAATTGTTTTAGCCCACCATGACAAGGTACATAGCCATTTCGTTTAGCTAAAGCCCAAGCTAGAGTTAAGGTGGCTTTTTTCAACTCGCCAAAATAATTTAAGCCAAGAACTGCACAAGCATTATGTGTTTCATCAAACACTACTAAGCCATGAGGATAATCAGGATGAGTAAAACTAGGATCTGCATAGATATAAATATCCCCTTCCTCATAAGCTTTAGAGGCTTCATAATCTAAGCGATACTCTTTATTTAAAAACTGAAAATTTAACACATAAGAATATAAATTATTTTCTTCTCCCTTTGGTATCATTAAATGACTTTTTACCATAAAATCAGAATCCAGACCTACCACCACACTGGTTTTCCAAAAATCTGTGGCTTTTTTCTGGTAAATAGCTTCTTGTACTACTTGGATTAACTGCTCATCATCTGTGCCAGGTTCCCCTAAAATCCGTCTGGCAAAAGCTGTGCGGCCAGTTACAGCTCCTCCGTTATCCACTAAGACCCGAGTGCCTTCTGGTAAATCAAAAAAATCTGGCTTGTAAACAGTTAAATCTGTAATAATCGTACCTTTTGCTTCTAAAGCTTCTCGGTAAGCTTCTTCTACCGATTGTAATTCTGTCACATGATTGCCATAAAAAGCTGTTTCAATCATTGTTCTAAATCTGGAAAATGAAGGATTGTTGCAAGAAATCTCTTCACGTTTCCATTGATTTTTTGTACTCATTATCCCTTCCTCCTTCTATTCCTTCTTACTTCTATTATAGTTTATAGGTTATTTTTTGAACAGAGAAAACAAAAAAAGCCTAACCAGTCTGAAGGTTAGACTAGTTAGACTATCCGTTACGGCGTTAAAATTTCGCCTTCTAAACGCCAATATAAGGGTGCTTGATAATTCTGTCCTTTTGGCAAGGCAGCTGTTGGATCTAGCCGCATATAAACCTTGTTTGTTTCAGAGACTGGTTGTTTTAAGTAAACCAGTCCTTTTTTTTGATTGGCAGATACAATTTCGGTCCACTGATACTTATTAGAGCCAATTGGAGGAAGCACATGGGTTTCCCCTTGAGTGGTAAAGTGAGGGAGATGCAAATAACTAGTATCAAGTTTTTCTTCGGTAGTCACTTCTTCATACAACCCGTAACGCGCAGTTAATCGCCAATTTCCTCGTTTTCGGTTGACCACTAAGGCAGCTAACTCTAAATCAGTTGGCTTTTTACTTGCCTGTTTTTTCTTACCACTTGACTTAATTTTAGGTAAATTATTTTGAATGTAGCGCACAGAGGTTTCCGGCTGCTTAATGAATGAAGAAGCTAAAGGAACAGGATTAAACTCTAACACTTGACTAGTGCCAACTAAGTATCTTTTCCCGATAAATTCCAAATCCACTACTTTTTTAAAGGAAAGACCTGTCCCTAACCCATAAGCTGTCGATGGGGTTGGTTTTCCTTCCCCGTCTTGATACAATAGATACCCATCTCGTTTAATGTCTGGCGTGGCATACACTTGTTCCAACGTTATTTTTCCCTTTGGATACTCCGCTAAATCTTGTTTACGGAAATGTTGACTTTTTTTATCTTGGTCTTGCCAAAGTTGATTCCATAGCTCATTCGGCTTTTCTTCCTCTACTTTAGAAATAACAATTTCCTTACTTGTCACTTCTTGCCCTTTTTCCCAAAAATTAAAGGTTAAAACTCTTGGTTCTAAGTAGAAGGTTACCTCTTGAATAGGCTCTTCCTCTGTTTCAGGCACACTAATTTGCTTTTGGGAACTATTCCAGTCCTGTTCTTTTTCTGAATCGACTTGGTAAGAGTAAATCCCGTAATCTTTCGCATTATATTTACTTTGGTTAGGGGTGACAAGGACTTGGTCTTTGTCTTTAACCACCTCTACCGTTTCCTCCACGGTTTCACTACTGTTATCTCGGTAAACATATTTCACCTTTAACTCTCTTTTTTCTTTTCTCGCATAATTTAAAATGACCCAAGAATCACAAACACTCTTACCTGTGGAACTAGCAAAGCCCCAATAAGCTTGAGGATGACCTTCAGCATTTGTACCAAAAATCTGTGACACATTACGATAGGGGTCGTAATACAGAACCTCATCATCAGTTATTGGAAAGTCAATCTCACTTCCTAAATCTTTTGTAGATGATGGCCAAGGATATTGGGGAATTTCTTTATAGGAGTAAGTTAATTTGGCATGTGTTTTTTCCTGACCTACTGTTGGTTCCCATTTAAAACTTAATTCATCCCACCGATTCCCAACTAAATGAAAGTCAGGTGCTTGATGATCATTGTGTAGAAAATAATTTGGCTTGCCACCTCCTTTGACTCGAGCTGTTTGTATTTTTCGCCAAGCAACATGTCCTGTTCCTTTTGATTTATAGTATTGGTCAGAATCCTTATCATTATCATAAGTATCTAACTCAACCATCATTCCCCTGTCAATATACCTTTCTTTGAAATTAGGATCTGGAACTCCAGAACTATCTCCCCAAGTTATGGCTCCTAAAAACTCACCGGGTAATCCTACTACCTGAGACCGTTCAC
The DNA here is from genome assembly GCF_003950325.1 of Vagococcus humatus. GTDB lineage: Bacteria > Bacillota > Bacilli > Lactobacillales > Vagococcaceae > Vagococcus_C > Vagococcus_C humatus. The sequence goes on along the minus strand of NZ_PXZH01000001.1, from coordinate 410,911 downwards.
TAGTTTCTAGTCGACTGTCATTAGTTAAAAGAAGACTAAGTCCATCTCCAGTACCATACTCACCACCAAAACGATTTCCTAAAAATACATAGGCTGAAAATTCAAAAGACTGGGTTAAATCCATGGCCTGTTTTGAGAACATGGCGCCAGCTCGTTCTGAACCAAGATCTCTAAATAATAACGCATAAAAAAATCCATCTGGCTTGGGATTTTTATAATCAATTACTCGTCTAACTAAATAAGTTCCTGACCCAGAACATTTCCCTAATGTATATAAAGGCTTATCCTCATCTTTTTCAAAGCTGTCTAATATCTCAAAAAGTTGGTTCCACTCTTCTTCACTGACTACCAGATCATTTTCAAACTCCTTATACTCATCTAAAAAACTAGCATCTACTTTTTTAAATTCTTCTTCTAATTCAGGGTGCTCTTCTCGTTTCATATAACCCATTATATCTTTTATCTTCTCTGTTTCTTGCCCCAAAACTGGGGGATTACAGGAGTTTCAGACCTGTTCTTCGGCAAAATTTATTCTTGGACTAACTATACCTAACCCAATTAACAGGCAACTCACTGATAAACAGAGTACATAAACTAATTTTTTAGTGATCATCTAGATCTCCCTCCCTTTCTTCCGTATTTTAACCAGTAGTAACTATATATGCCTAAAAAAATACCACAAAGACCTAATAACAGACTGATTAAACCATTTCCTAAAAGTTTAGAGGGAGTGGGATTTTTTTTAGCTAGTTTATTCACTATTTTTTTAGGACTGGCTGCCACTTTTTCTTTGACTACTTGAAACTCTTTGTCAAACTTCCAAATATGTTCTCCTTCTTTCACTTCTGCGACTAAATGGTACTTACCAGGTGTTAAGTTTTCTTTTAGAGGAATCTGTCCTGTATAAGTAGAATTAGGCGCAAAAGCTATTTGACCTGCTTGATAGCTCACTAGAGGTTCTTCGGTTATCTCATCTTCTTTAAATAATTTATAATCTGTTTGACTGGTTTTCATCACTTTAGATTTTGGATTGGTCATAGTCACTTCTAAGGCTTGTTTAGTAGAAGAAAACTGGGCTTGATCTAAGACTAATTCAGACACCACTGGAGTAGTGTCTTCCCTTAATACTAGCCCTAAATTATACCCAAATTGATGGGTAACTAATTGGGTTTGAGAGGTAGCTACCTGTTTTTCAGTGAGATCTAGTTGCTTCATAAACAGACTGCCTAACACCATCCCTTCAAATTTTTCTGCTGGTATTTGCACCGCTACTTTCAATTTTTTTTGGCTATGTTTAGGAATCACTAGAGAATCTTCCTCTATGGAAACCAGTTCTCTAATATCAGGTGTCTCTCCTTTAGCTGCCACACTTTTTTGATGGGAACCGTATACAATATTGCCGGAAGGGCTAGTTTCAGCTGAAAAAACTTGCGAGCTGACTTGAATATCGGTTGAACTAAAGTTAGTTAATAACACCTCAATCCTTTGAGACTGCGAGGGAGTTACCTTTAAATCAAAATAAGGCAAGGTTTTATCTTCTTGATTGGCTGGAGGGATGACTTTCGCTTCGAATAATAACGAACTTGCCTGACAAGTGGGACTTAGATAGACCATCAGAAAAAAACCAATTCCTAGTAATAAGCTGACTAATTTTTTTCTCATAATCCAGGCTCCTCAAAATTTGGACTGGCATCAATAATCCAACTAAAAGTCGTTTCATATCCTTCATCTGTTAAACCTTCAGATTTAGGTATTGTCATACTAACCCCACTATCATTGTCTGGAATGCTTTCATCTAACCAGTTTAAATAAGCTAATTTATCCGTAGGCACACTGGTTTTATCTTTAATAATGTCTTGCATCTCTGCTGTGGCCTGTTTACCAAAATAAGCTAGCCAAGTGCCGTAACCTTGTCCTTGTTCTGCTTTCCAAACTGGTTCCATTTGATTAAATGTGATGGAAATATCATTTTCTAAAGTGGGGATAGTTTGAGTGTCTTGACTGGTTGTGGCTTGGTGGCCATTTTTTAATGAAATGCTTGTATCAGATAGACTGGCGGTGGGACTTTCAAAAACTTGTTCTTGTAACACACATAATTTCCAGCCTTTTTTTTGAGGAGTATTATCTGAATTTCTTCTGTCATCTGTTAGTTGAATAAAATGAGGCACCATTTTTAATTGAAGAGAGTGACTTCCTTGTGAAGTTAGATCTTGTTGGGTTAAGGCCCCTAAACTGACAATATCATAACTAGGATAATAATAGTCCGCCCTTTTATGAACAGGATGTTTGCCAAAACGGTAATTAGACACATAGTCAATCGTTAAGTAACCAGATGAAACCTCTACTGCATCCGGATCTTTTGGCACTACTTTTTGATCCGGATTAGTTGGATCTAACACGCTTTTAAAAGACATCTTCAGCTGACTAGTAGCGCCGTCTTCGTATTCCCATCCCTCTTCCAAATTATCCTGCCAAAAAGCTGCTTCCTTAGCTAACGCTTGGGGTAAGGGAAAACTGGATAGACCTACCAATAACACACTTATTAGGAGGAATTTTTTCTTTTTCATCTTCTCACCTCTTTTACCCATTAATGGGATATCCTTAGATTTTTTTATTGAGATACTTTATGAAATCAACTTGATTAAACTTTCAGACAGCCCTTCCTTATATGCTAATTTTTTTACCTAGATTCATGCTAAAAAAAACATTTTTCCTCTTAAATTAAATTTATCACATCTTTTTATTTTTTTCATTTAACACCCATTATATAACTTTAGTTTTTTAAATATTTTTTATTCCTTACCTTGAAATATCAAACAAAGAGTTTTATAATGAATAACAAGCGGGTGTAGTTTAGTGGTAAAACTGCAGCTTCCCAAGCTGTCGTCGCGAGTTCGATTCTCGTCACCCGCTTCTCTTTTCTAAATAAAAAGTAGCTAAGACCTTTCATTCAGTCTTGGCTACTTTTTATTTTTATGCACTTATTCATCCGTTGAGATAGATGAAAACCATTGAACTCCGTAAAGCACTTGTCTTTGATTGTAAAAGCCAGCTGTCACATAACAAGAAAAAGCCTTATAATCACTGGCTAACATATTATCACGGTGACTAGGACTAGCCTGCCAAACTGAAAAAAACTTTTCAGCAATCTGCTGGTCTGTCATATTGGGTTCGTAGTGAATAATAGCGAGATTTTCTCCTAAAATTTCTTCCCCTTGCAGCTGATTAAAAGCTGTTTGAAAGCCTAATCCGTTAGGTCTTGTATGACTATAAAAAGACGCAATTTCTTGACTCCGTAGGTTAGCTCCTTCTTCTAGTGATGGACGAAAAGCCACAGGAGACTCTTCTGCTTGTTCCCGGTAATCATTCACTAATGCTAACAAATCTTGTTGGATTTGACTTATTTGAAACAAGTGAGGTAAAACTGTCACATAGGTTTTAGCTAGCACCTCTTGATAGGAAAATAAAAGAGGATAAGTTCCTGGTACTTGAGGGATCACTTGACTAGCATCTATTTGAAGCAAGTCAACACTTAACGGTGCCCCTTGCTCATCTGTGCCACTAACAAAAGCTGCTTGAGGGTCAAAGGTTTCTCCTTCTTCTAAGGTCACTGGGGCTAATTCAATCACTGGAAGGTGTGTTGGTTTTTCAACTGGTTCTAATTGTAAACGTAATGCTTCCATTCTTAACCCTTTACCAGTCGTTCCTGCTAGCTGTCCTGCTTGCTTCACTGGCATCCAGCCTATATTTTGAACGTGAGCTTGGTAAGTCAACTGGTAATCTTCAGCTAACTGGCCAGTGGTGTCTATGCGAATACCTTCAATTCGCAAATTTTTCCCTACTGTACCAGCTAATTGACCTGCTTGAACGGGAGACATCCACCCAATGTTGGCCACATGAACTTGGTAGGTCAACTCTTCTTTTCGACTAGCATCTGGTACTTGGATGATTACTCCTTCTAACTGTCTACCTAGCCCAGTGGTTCCTATTTGGATTGGTTCCGTTTGGACTGGCGGCATCCAGCCTATATTTTGGACATGGGCTTGTGCTTTTAATCCGGCTAATTCTTCTCCCGACGCTTGGGTAGGACATAAACTGCCTAATCCTATTAACACAAACAACCACCCTATTTTTCTTCCATACATCTTTTCTTAACTCCTCATTTCTTTGCTTCTTAGATGATTCTCTTTTATTATAGACTAACTAACAATAAAAGAAACACTTGTTTTGGTTTTATTTATTATCATTTTACCCACCTTTAGAGTACAATTTAGAAAAAGGGAGGTTCACTCAATGTATCAAGCAAATGAAAAACGATATGAACAAATGATTTATAACCGAGTCGGAGATAGTGGCTTAAAATTACCTGCTATTTCTCTTGGCTTATGGCACAACTTTGGCAGTGTCGATGTTTGGGACAATCAACGTCAGATTGTCCAAGAAGCTTTTAATTCAGGGATTACTCATTTTGATTTAGCTAATAATTACGGCCCAACTCCTGGTAGTGCTGAAGAAAACTTTGGTCGAATACTAGCCACAGACTTAAAACCTTACCGAGATGAGCTGATTATCTCATCAAAAGCTGGCTATTTAATGTGGCCTGGCCCTTACGGCGAATGGGGCTCACGAAAATCCATTATCGCTAGTTGTGATCAAAGTCTTACTCGTTTAGGACTGGATTATGTGGATATTTTTTATAGTCACAGACCAGACCCAGATACACCCCTATTAGAAACAGCCTTAGCTCTTGATTCTCTTGTGAAAGCTGGAAAAGCCTTATATATTGGTATTTCTAATTATAACGCTACCCAGACTCAAGCCATTTTACCTATTTTTAAAGAGTTAAAAACACCCTTTATTATTCACCAACCAAACTATAATTTGTTTGACCGGTGGATTGAAGATGGTTTAACAGATGTGTTAGCTAAAGAGAAAAAAGGGGCCATTGTCTACAGTCCTTTAGCTCAAGGCTTGTTAACTAATCGGTATTTAACAGGCATTCCAGCTGACTCAAGAGCCGCTCGCTCTGATACAGATTCTCTAAAACCTGAACAAGTGAAAGAAAAACTGGCTACCATTCAGCAACTTAATCAACTAGCGGAAACACGGGGACAATCTTTAGCTCAAATGTCAATTGCTTGGCTATTACGGGAAAAAGTTGTGGCCAGTGTGTTAATTGGGGCTAGCCGAGTTAGTCAGCTACAAGATAATTTAAAAGCCTTAGATTATTTAGACTTTACCCCAGAAGAATTACAACAAATTGACACTATTTTAGCCCAGTCTAAAAATCACTAATTGATTAAAAATCAGACTTTCGACTGAGTTTTTCTCAAACTTAGGCCTCTGTTATTTTATTTTAGACTCTTTTATACTAAAGAAGAAATAAAAGGAGGCCCCTCATGAAAAAGATGTTCATCCGAATTATAGGCATTTGTTTAACGTTTATAGCTGTATTATTTATCACCCCTATTTTTACTAAAAATAATCTTAGCACTCAAGCCATGGTCATTGATTTAATCAATCCTGCTGTAAAAAAAGAAGAGGTTTACTTACTAACAACTGACCACTATCATCACACGCAAAAAAATTCTGTGGATCAGACTAAAGATTATGTTTATCACGATACTTCTTATACGCCTTCTGGAAAGGAAAGGACTTTATCCTATACATCTTTTGGCAAAAAATTAACCCCTTACAGATACTTAAAACTAACAACCAAGGGGCAATGTGTCAGAAAATGGGAGGAAGTTTCCTTAGAAGAAGTGCCTAAAGACGCCTTAAATAAACTAGGGATTGTCACGCACTAGCTCATTAATCCAATCAAACTCAATTAAAAAGCTTGCTATCTTTTAGATAGCAAGCTTTTCTTTGGTCTCTCTTACTTAAAAGAAAGGTTATTTATTTGGGATTAAACCATTACATTCTAGTACATACTCAGTTACTTGATTATCCTTTTTTGCTTCTTTCAGTCCAGCAATGGTATAAGGATCTAAATGCATCACTGCTACCAATTCCTTTTCTTCGTTGTAACCTGTCACTGCTTCTCCATCTTCTGAACCAGCCCATTCTCGTTTTACTTCTTGACAAAATTCGTTGAAAACAGCACTAATTTCAGAAAACGCCCACTCCCGTTCTTCTTTGTACTGAGTAGCCTCTGCTTTAGGCACCCAATAGGCATCTACTTGAACCATATCATTTTGACAGCTCATTTTATCACCTCTTTATTTAGATGATTCATTATAACATGTTAGCTGTAAGTTCGTATACCATAGATTAATCATAACGTTAGTCTTTTTTTATTTTTCTGATTAGTGAATGTTCATCCGTTTATAAAAAGAATGTTTATATAAAAAGTCTGATAGAAAAGCAAAGACTCGCTCCCACTGACTAGCATCATATGGGTTATCCAAATAAACTTGCGGACACATCCCTTGCTCTTGTTCGTAAGTGTCTGAAATAATCAAATCCGCTTTGGAAAGATCATCTGTAAATTGCAGCAAGTCACTATGGAAAAAGTCTTTGATATTTTTACGGATAATTTCTCCCATATAAACATTTTCAGTAATTTGGAGTAACACATGGATCGTGTTAAATGGGTGATTTAAATCATGACAAATCGTTAAAATATAAGCTAAATGTTGAAAAGCAGACTCACTCCAATTGTGGGTATTAATGTCTAGTCGCTTCGCTTGTTCTTTTGCAAATGACAGCATTTTTTCATTCACCTGTGTTTGCTGCTGTTCACTGTAAGCTAAATTCATAAATTGAATGCTATATTCACAGTATTTTGAAGTATCAATGGCAAAATATTTCATGTAAATCGCAAAAATTAAGACTAAATAATAAGAAGTAATATACCCTTCTGGCTGAAATTGGAAAGAAAATTCTTCGGCTAATTTAGCCAACATACGTTCCACATCTCTAGCAATACTTAAATGACTGTCTTCATAGGCTTTAACAATCTCAGCTCGTCTTGTTTCGTTGTCACTATCAAAAACTAAAGAAGATACCGCATAACAAAAGAAAGCCTGTTCTTTATCTAATGTTTCTTTATCATACTCCCCTTGAAACTGATCAAACAAGGTCACCGCTGGATGACTAAAAAATTGAATGTCTTGATAAAAATCATCGCTCATCTCAAGGGTACGATGCTGTCTTTTTAATTTATACAAGGTGATAGCTTGCATGATTTTCAGCTTAGTTTTTTGAGATAAGGTTAGCTCCCTTGTTCCCTGATTAGAATAACTGGCAACTAAATCGGTGGTGTCTAGTAAATCTGAATAACTAGGATGCTCAAAAGGTAGGGGAATAACTGATCCATAAATAAACCAATGAACATAGTAAAAGAAAAATCTTAAACCAATCTCACTTCCTCTAAAATTACTCCGACCATTTTTAATGTAAAGTTCTGCCCCAAATGGTTCAAGCAGTTGATTAAACAACCGCAACTGTTTATAAATGGTTTGCGGACTTAGATTGATTTGCTCCGCTAACTCCTCTACTGAATCATATATATGGTGGAGCAACGCTTCAAATACTATAAAAAAGGTTTGCTCTTTCATATAATGATACCGTAATATTTTAATAAAATAGCTATGAATCTGAGGTTCGGTACTTTCGATAAAGTAGGCACTTAGATGATCATTAAACACTAGCTGAATTTCCCCTTGAAATACTTGGTTTAACTCCTCATCTAATTCAGCTAGGTAGCGATTTAACGTTGTAGTAGATAAGTCATATTTGGTTTGAATTTGGCTAAACGTGACGCCAAACTTTGCTTGAAAGATAATCTCTTTACAAATAGCTAGTTTGATTTGTTCCTTACGGTTAATGAAAAGATGCTCCATGACATAATCTCCTAACATTAGTAATTACCTTTATCTTACCAAATATTTTCACGAGATACATCATAAAATAACTTAAAATTTAAAAATGATAAAGATGTCTTATCTGTTATAATTTTTGTATACTATAGATAGTGTTAAATTAAACATAAGGATGAGATTTAATCACTTTTCTCCTCTTTTCACCCTTACTGTTAAAGAAAGCGTGGGACATGTTCATGGAAAACAAATTAAGAGCTTTAATGAAAAAAAATCAACTAGATGCTTATTTTATTGCCAAGAAAGTCAATGTTCGCTACATTACTAGCTACAAAGGAGATGATGCCTTTGTTTTTATCACTCAAACTAACCAATATATCATCACCGACCCTCGTTATACTGAACAAGTAGCGATTGAAGCCCCTGATTATACCGTCATTAATTGGCGACAAGCAGGAAAAACCCTAGGAGATGCCTTATCTCAATTAGCCAAAGATAATCAGGTCACCACTATTGGTTTTGAAGCCGATCAGTTAACTTATCAAACTTATCAAGATTTAAAAGATAAAGTGGAGGCAGACTTCATTCCAGCTCCTGGTATCATTGAAAAAATGCGCCGGATTAAAACGCCTGAAGAACAAGAAAAACTAAAAAGAGCCTGCGACATTTCCTGCCGAGCTTTTGAACGGATTTTAGGCGATATTCGTGTCGGGATTACCGAAAAAGAACTAGCTGCACGACTAGCTTTATATATGGTAGAAGAAGGAGCGGATACTCAGCCATACGGCAACATTCTCATCTCTGGCGCAAAAACCTCTCTACTCCACGGGATTCCTTCTGAAAAAGCGATTGAATACGGGGATTTTGTCCTAATGGATTTTGGCTGTCAATATGACGGTTATCTGTCTGACATGACTAGAACCGTGGTAGTAGGTCAACCAACTGACAAACAACTAGAAGTCTACGAGTTAGAAAAACAAATGTTAGAGCGCTCTCTTGAGTATATTAAGCCAGGAGTTAAAACGAAAGAAGTTTACCACCAATCATTAAAACCTATTGAAAACACAGAGTACCTCCCTTACCACTACGGTAATATTGGGCATTGTATTGGTTTGTTTATTCACGAACAACCAATGATGAGTGACGCTTATGAGGATGTTTTTGAGCCAGGCATGGTCACCACTATTGAACCTGGTCTTTATATTCCTGGTTGGGGCGGTGTTCGAATTGAAGATCAAGTAATTGTAACGGAACAGGGCTATGAGAATCTCATTTGGATTCCCCATGATTTAATTCAGCTTTAATAAATAGTCATCACTAAAAAAGCGTGAGAAAACTAGTTATTCACTAGTTCTCTCACGCTTTTCTTCATGAAATTTTCTAAAGAAGGAATAATGATATAAGTATTCCGACACAAAATAAAACATTTTTTTCGACTGTTCCCCATCATAGATATCGTCTAAATAAAAGTGATACTGAGTAGAAGCATTAGGTTCGTAAACATCTGAAATAACTAAATCTGCCTGAGCAGGATCTGAAACAAACACAAGTAACTTATCATTAAAATAATTCGCCAAATTAGCTTTAATCATTTCTCCTAAATAATTATTTTCCGTAAACTGCACTAAAATAGTCACTGGGTCGACTGCTTTATTAATCGTATAAATCGTGTAAAACAAATGAGATAGACGCTGAATTAACACTTCTGTCCAAACAAACTCTTTTTGGGGACAGATTTGCTTAATCGAATAGCTCACAAAACGCTCAATCGCTAATTGAGATTTTAACGAACCAAAATCTTTTACATCAAAAGGACGACTCATGTTGCCCTCTGCTCCATAAGCATCAATATGAACATGTTTTACATATAACAAATAAATCAACAGTAAATAGTAAGAAGTATAATAACCTTCTTCTGTATAATTAAATTGAAAAACATCTACAAATTCTTCTAGTAATTTTTCCACTTGCCTAGCTATTTCTAACTCAGATTGTCGGTACCGCTCTACCACCTGTTTTTTCCAATCAAAAGGGGTAATATCGTAAATTAACCCTTGAGTAGCAAAACAAAAAAAGCATTTCTCCATTTCTAACTCTTTTTCTGTGTAAATATGACTAACTGAATCAAAGATAGAGATATTGGGATTTTTTAAAAAAACAATATCTTGATAAAACTCATCTTCTAAACAAATATTTTTATGCCGATAAATGACTTTATATAATGTAACGGTTTGTAAAATCCGTAATTTGACTATTTGTGAGCTCGAAAGAGCCGAACCCTTTCCTAAACAGACTTCTTTTAAATGGGTGATATCTGACAGGTCTTGAAATTGCTCTTGATTGAACGGTAAAGGACGATTGGTTTGATAAAGTCTCCAATACACATAGTAAAAAAAATACCGAATGCCTAACTCGCTGCCCTTAAAATTTGAACCATTCACACTTAAATCAACTGAAATATTAAAAGGCGCTGCTAATTCATTTAACAAACGCACTTGTTTATAGATGTTAGAACTACTAAGATTTAAATCCCTAGCCAATTCCTCAACAGAGTGATAGACATCTTGGATAAGAGCTTGGAGAACTACAAAGAAACTATTGTGTTTCATATAATGAAAACTAAGGGTTTCAACAATATATCCATCACTATAATGAATATCTTTTAAGATGAGGTAACTACCTGAAGTGGTGGATAAGATTAAACGCACATTATCGAAAGTAACTTGTAAATCTTGTTGGATTTCTCTTAGATATCTATCTAAAGTACTTTGAGATAAATCATAGTCCTTTTTTAACGTTTGGACAAACATGCCTTCTTGACCACTAAACAAAATATCTTTAAACATATCTAATTTAGTTTTATCTTTTTTACTCATCACTAACTGCTTCATTTACCCACAACCTTTGCTTACAATAACGTTCATTTTATCAATAATTTTTAATAATGACAATGTTTATTTTATTAATCTTAAAAAAACACTTATGGATATAGGTGTTATAGATTAATATTTGCATAATTTCTTTAAATTTTGTGCGAAAATAATATATATCTACTATAATTATCCTACAAACAGATTAGAATACAACCGTGAAGTTTATTTTATAAAGGAGTTTTATTAATGAAAGAGTTTATTTCACCTATTGAAAGAAAAAAATGTCACAGTATCATTCATACTGCTGCAGTTTCTGCTGGTGCTATTGGTGCTGGTATGGCTCAGCTCCCTGTCCCAGATTCTGTGGCGCTTGTTCCCATTCAAACCACTATGATTGTGGCTTTGGCTAAAGTATTTGACAAAAAAATGGACCGAGGGGCAGCTAAAGCATTAGCCACTCAGTACCTAGCTCAAGAAGCCGGTCAATTTATTTCTCGTTTCTTTATTGGTAAAATCCCCGTTGCTGGGAATATTATCAATAGTACCACTGCTGCTAGTATTACAGAAGCATACGGTTGGCTAATGGCGAAAGAATTTGCTGAGGATAAATATAAACACTTAACAGACTAACCACACTACCTCCTAAATGCATTTTAGTTCCGTTTCATTAAAGAATACTTTATAATAGAGTTATTATATAGAACGGAGGCGAACACCTATGTTTCATATTATTTGGGTATTAATTGTAGGTGGGGTAATTGGCTTAATTGCTGGATCCCTTACCAAAAAAAATGTCCCAGCTGGTTGGTGGGGTAATGTCGCCGCAGGTTTAATCGGCTCATTATTAGGAGAAAAACTTTTCCCTAATTGGGGTCCACAAGTCGCTGGTATGTCCATTGTTCCATCTATTCTTGGAGCTGTGATTTTAGTTATCATTGCCTCATGGTTTTTACAATCCATGAACAAATAAAAAAAAAGACATCTAAGGAAATCCTTAGATGTCTTTTTTATAAAACCTCACCGTACTTCTGTGCATATTTTCTTGTTTCATTTATCTAGCAAGTGCTTTCTTACGATTAATAAACAGCTTGAAGCTCCAGTTGAAAAAAGAAATCCCCATACGCAACAAGTTATGACGATTTAGTACTTAACGAATGAATTAAACTAACTTGAAACCAAGTCTTCTACTTCTTCATCATTATACTCTGAATTTACTTGTTATGCAAAGTATTTAGTTATCAGTACCAAGTAATGTCTCCAGTATATACATTTACCTTGCCAATTGGCTCTTTTAACACTTGATTAGTTCCAGCTTTTTTCACATAAATCTCTTGTAATCCTTCTAGGCTATCATCTAGCTGAAGGGAGTAAGCAAATTCGTAAGAAGCATTCCTTTCCTTAACTTTTTCAGCAACTAACCCTGTCCAATTGGCTAAAGGTTGTTTCAGTGTGTCACTTTCTGAAGGATGAGGGGTGTCTTTGACTTCTGGATACATTTTTTCCATCTCCGCAAAAAAGTATCCCATATCTCCGTAGCCACCTTGACTGGCAATGGTTTCTTGGGCACGGTCTACCCCTAATTTAATCTCGGCTTCACTAATCTGATCTACTACCGCTTGAGGAAATCCTGCATATAAGACTAACTGCTCTTTGAAAAAACCATAGTCAATCTCTTCTGGTTCAACTTCCATTAAAGGCGTGCTTGAAGAAGGGCTGGCTTCCTGTGTAGGTTTAGACGTAGCGCTAGAAGCAGTTTCTGCCTCTAACTTTTTCTCTTCTGGTTGATCTAAATCTAGCTCTGACTCATTTCCAGCTGTTTGTTTCCCTTGTTCTTTTTCTAACGCCGTGATGTCTTTTTTTAGCCGCTGATTAGCTGCTTTCACTTCTTTATTAAGGGAGTCCTCTTTCATAAGACTCCGCCATAATTTTTGAGCTTGATTAAGCTCTTTATTTTCCACTGCTTCTTTTATATAAACCAGTTGTTCCACTTGTGTATACAAACGAGTAATAGAGACATTATTTGGATGAGTCTCCTCCATTTTTTCCAGTGCTACTAAAGCTACCTGATAATCATCTTGTTTAATGTGTTTAAACACTTCCTGAAATAATTTTTCAAGATCCGTTTTTTTCGGTTGACTGTTTTTTATTTCTTCTGAAAAATCTTGCTTAGAAGAAAGCTTGCTACAACTAGTTAATACAATCAAACTAGCCAAACAAACTAGAAGAGTTAGTCTCCTCTTTTTATTCATATAATCTCCTCCATTGTGTGCTATCTCATTAACAGTTCTCCATTATAGCACAGTTACATGTCAAGAAGATAACGAGTTGATGACATTTTTTCTAGCCAAAAGGGCTTATTCTTTCTTTTTTCATTTATTATACCTATAATGAATTTGTAAGTAATCATGGCTTACACCTATAGATAGAAAGAAGGAATGAACAATGAAAAACGAAATGATGAAAGATAGTAACGGTGTCCCTATGTTTGATGCATTTTCAACTGATCCTTTTTTTGATTCAATCGGGCGAGATTTCTTCCGTTCTGTGATGGCGAATAACCCTACTCTTCAACATTTTTCTCATTTCATGAGTACTGATATTCAAGAAAAAGACAATGGGTATGTGATGTATATTGACATGCCTGGTTTTAAAAAAGAAGACATTTCTTTGACTTATGTATCAGGTATTTTAACAGTTAGCGGTACACGTCATACCCATCAATCTAAGGAAACCAGTGAACATCGTTTCGTGCGGAATGAACGCTCAACTGGACATGCTAGTCGCTCTTATCATATTGGGCAAATTGATCCTAGCCAAATTGATGCGACTTATGAAGCAGGTATCTTAACCATTCAGTTACCTTATATGAAAGAAGCTATAAAAGGAAATATTCCGATTCATTAGATAAAAATATCCTCCATCAACCTTTAATGATGGAGGATATTTTTTTGTGTACATAAAACCTTGAAGATGTTTAACTAAGCCATCTTCTCTTGTTCCATAGCTTTAAGACCTGCTTCATTCATAATGTTTAGTAGGCGGTTAAAACTAGGTTGGAAGAAGAAGTCAGCATAAGCAATATCTTCAATAGTCATTTTAGCTTGAATTGCTAAAGACATGGCATGAATATTAGCTGTCACATCTTTTTTAGAAAGAATTTGAGCACCTAATACTCTTTTAGTTTCTTTATCGTAAACTAATTTAAACCAAACTTGTTCATTATCCACTGGCACAAAATCCATTTTGTCTAATGTGTTAACGGTGACAGACTCAATCGGAATCTGTAATTTATTAGCCATTTGGTCATTTAAACCAGTTGAAGCAAATTTATAATCAAATACTGCTAAAGCAGAAGAACCTTGAATTCCAGGGAATGGGTGTGTCGCTTCTACTAAGTTACGAGCAGCAATTCTTCCTTGTTTTCTAGCATTAGTAGCTAGAGCAATGTTCACCTCTGTATCACCAGGATTATAACGTAACATGGTAGCGTCTCCCACTGCAAAAATATCTGGCGCACTTGTCCGCATATACTCATCTGTTTTAATTAAGCCATTTGGATGTCGGTCTAAAATACCTTCTAACCAGCTAGTGTTAGGCCGCACTCCTGCAGACACAATCACCAAATCAGCTGGATGTTCCCCTTTATCTGTGACAACTTTTTCGACTGCTCCGTTCCCTACATATTCTGAAACGGTTTCACCAAGGGCTAACTTCACCCCATGTTGGTTAAGTTCTGTTGCTAAAATATCTGTAAATTCTTTATCTAAATAAACACCTAACGGGCGATCAATCAAATCGATAACAGTGACTTCTTTACCAGCTTTGGCAAATGACTCTGCTGCTTCAATCCCGATATAGCCACTTCCGACTACTACTACCTTTTGAATGCTAGGATCAACAGTAGCTTTCTTCAAGCGAATGGCCCAATCTCTCCCTCGCATTAAGTAAACATTATCCAAATCTTTACCAGGTACCGGTAATTCAAAAGGAACAGCTCCAGAGCTGACAATTAACTTGTCATAACTTTCTTGACGAGTTTTACCAGAAACAACTTCTCTCACTGTCACTTCATGTTTATCTGGGTGAATATCAGTGATTTCTTGTTCTAAGTAAACCTCAACCCCGCGATTTCTCATCGTTTCTTCGTCCATATAACGAATAGAATCAACATCTTTAATAATACCATCCAGGTACTGTTGAGTCGCTCAGGCCATAAATGAAAGGAAATTTCCCTTTTCATACCACTGAACCTGTGCCTCTGGATAGCTAACTAACAATTGTTCGACTGCTTCATAGCCACCATGAGATGAACCTATTACGATAACTTTCATGTAACCATCCTCCTTATATTTAATACCTTAATTATACGTAGAATCGAAATCTTCTGCAAAACATCTGTTTGTGAAATAAAAAAAAAGACATCTCTGTCTCTTTTTTTATGTGTTTGATGATAGCTCTGACAGTCTAGTAGAGGCACACAACAATAACTCATTACATACTAGGATATCAGTCTAATGTTTTTTACTTATTTAGTTAATAAGTTTAGAAAAATTAATCTCATCTAATTGTCTCACTAATAAATCCGCTCCTACTAGGGGTTGATTTTTAACAATCCCCACCGTATAAAAGCCAGCTTTTTTCAAACCATCTACACCTGCTTGAGCATCTTCAAACCCTACTGCTTCACAGGGTAATACTTGAATTGCTTTAGCCGCTTTGATAAAAATTTCAGGATCTGGTTTTCCCTTTTTTAATGTATCGGGATTAACAATATGAACAAAGTAGTCATCCACTCTTAATTTGTCTAAAATATAGGGTGCATTTTTAGAAGCAGAAGCAATTGCACAAGGAATATTAGCTTGACGTGCTTGTTCTAAAAAAGATAAAACTCCTGGTAACACATCCTGTTGTGTTACATTTGATAATAGTGCGACATATCTTTCATTTTTTTGAGTAGCTAAACATTCTTTTTCTGTAATCGAATACTCTTTATCTTTCCCACCAAAAGCTAAAATTTTTTCTAGCGAATCCATTCGACTAATTCCTTTGAGTTCCTCATTAAACACTTCATCAAGTGTAATATCAATAGAAGAAGCTAGCTCTTTCCAGGCTAAATAATGAAATTTTGCGGTATCTGCAATCACTCCGTCTAAATCAAAAACAAATCCTTTTTTCATCTTTTTCCTCCTAAATAATTATCTCTAATGTTTTTTCTTTTACTAATGAATAATGCTTTCCACATATACTGATCATACTATCCTCACTAGATTTGATTGTAAGTTCTTCTTGCGTCATAACTACACGGTAGTCAATATTTCGATGTGTAAAGTTAAACGCCAACTTTTTCCAATGTGTTGGTAAATCTGGTGTTATCTGAATTATGTCTTCTCTTAAATCTAAACCGCCAAACGTTGTTAGTGTCACATAAAGTGTCGCTGCCATCACTCCTGCATGAATGCCTTCTGCTGTCGTTCCTCCCTGAATGTCTTGATAATCAGAAAATAACGCTTCTTGATACAATTGCCAAGCTAACTCTTCATGTCCTACTTCTTGCGCTAGTTTTGCATGAACAATGCGTGATAATGTCGATCCGTGAGACGTTCTTTTTAAGTAATAAGTTAAATTTCGTTTTAGGTAATCATCAGGTAGATGATACCCTAAGTCATCTAAAATTAAATCGATTTGTGTTTGATTAAAATTATAAAAAAGCATTAAGGTATCGGCTTGTTTAGTCACTTGGTAATCATCTGCACTTTTTCCTTCTGCTCCTAAAATACGGTCCATCCGGTAAATATTTTGATATTTTTTTCGGTAATACTGCCAATCTATTTCTTTTAAACTCAAATAGCCATCATACTGTGCAATAATCCCATCTGAATTAATTGCTAAAGCTAATTTAGCTCGAATTTTTTTCATTTTTTCTAAATCTGCAACGGTAACTTGTGTCCTTTGATACAGTGAAGACAAGGTTTCTAACGAAACAGTTTTAGTTAAATTTTCTAATTCTTCAAATAACCACACAACCATCATATTGGTATAGGCATTGTCTTTTAATCCACCTTTTTCGCTATTAGGATAGGCCTCATGAAATTCATCTGGCCCCATTACACCTTCAATATGATAACGATTATCTTGGGAATCAAACCTAGTTACACTCAACCAAAATTTAGCAATTTCCAGTAATAATTCTAATCCGTACATTTCCATAAACGTTTGATCTTGAGTATTATGCCAGTAAAACCAAACATTGTAAGCAATCGCCAAAGAAACATGACGTTGTAAACGACTATGATCAGGTCCCCATTCTCCGCTTAAGGGATTTAAATGAATCTTTTGACTTTGTTCACTTCCATCTAAGCCAGATTGCCAAGGAAACATAGCACCTTTGTAGCCTGCTTCTTTTGCAGCAATTTTAGCTTGGTTCAATCGATTATACCGATACATTAATAATTGTTTGGCCGTTTTTGGATAGTGCATCACATAAAAAGGTAATATATAAATTTCATCCCAAAAAACATGCCCTCTATAAGCCTCACCGTGAAGTCCCCGTGCTGTAACCGATGCATCTAGATGAGGATTACTATAAGGAGAAGCAGATACCAGTAAGTGAAAAGTATGAAGACGGAGCATTTTTTGTGACATCATATCTCCCTCTATCTGAATATCACTTTGCTCCCACAGTTCCCCCCAAGCAGTAGCACTTTCTTTATAATTAGTTTGAAAATTCTGATAACTTTTCTCCTTAGCTAAAAAATCTCCTAAAGTTAAATGTTGCCCCGCTTGTCTTTTTTCAATAAAGACAGTCTTATCTAATTGATAGGTTTCCTGACAATTAGCAAAGAAACGAATACAGTGAGTTGTTTGCTTAGCTGTACGAGTATAAGTAACTTGACTATCTTTTAATGTTTTAGATAAATGAAGCGTACTAACTTGAGCAATTTGAATATCTGAAGTCTTTGTCTTAGCTAAAAGACAACTTCGTCTAGAATCTACATACGTATCGGTGACACTTAAATGATGAGACTGAAGACTTCGATATCGTTCGACATTGTAATTATAGACATCCCCTTCACTTATAGAGACAATCGTAAGGTGGGCAGAAAAATTTAAAGGGGTGACTTCATATTGCATACTATATTGTTGCCAGTGTTTCATATTAGCAATACGAGATGTTTTAATCTTAAGCAGTTTGCCTTTAGGTAAATAAGCAATCATTTCCGAAGTAAACAAACCTGTTTTTAAATCTAGATGCCGAGTTAAATTTTTCACATTATCTGAAGTGATTTTAAAATAATCTTCATCGTCTAACTTCACCGTTAAGCCTTGTAGATTAGGCGCATTGACAAAATCTTCATTAACTACTTCATGACCAGCTACTGTTGATTTAGCTTCATCATAAAGACTTGCTAAATAAGTCGCTGGATAGTGATTCTTTGATATCTCCATCTCAGGTGTGGTCCCTCTTAACCCCATAAAACCATTGCCAACGGTTAATAAAGATTCTACACAATATTCTGTTTTACCGGGTTGATAGCCTGTATAGGTTAATTGCCAAGTATACTCATCAGCTATTTGTTGAAATTGCTCAGACAAACTTAACTCTTTAGAAAGCATATCTGCCATAACTACTGGTATATTCAACTTTTCCATCCATTCTTGACAAAAAGCAGTTTGCTTTTCTTGCGACATCTCACTCGGATAGTTTTTTAGCATAATTCCCTCTATCGGTTCTTTTTTTAGTGCTATAAATAACTCTTCAAATGATGGATTATCATAAGTATTAACGCCGACACATGTTTCATTTTGATAGTGGTAGGTACTTAGATGTGCTCCTTTAAATTCCACACTTAACCATTTCATCTTAATTAACTCCTTTTCTCACGTTATAAATAATGAATTCATAAGTTTTCATATAAGACTACTAAACTGCTTCTTGGGAGAACTAGCTTGTATTAGATTATATGCTAACCATCCTTTTAAACTTGTATAGACATGTTTAACTTAATTTGCATTATACATAATTTTTTTAATTATTTCAAATAAATCTTAGTAGCATCCCAAAATAAAAAAGCTGAAATATATGAATTTTATTATTGATTTTTTTAAATCTTTAGTGTACGATAATTTTGCAAGCGATTTTACAACATGTACATACAAGATTAATCGTTGCTAGAAGGAGGAACAAAAAATGTCAGACTTTAAGCAAGACAGTCAAGATTTACTTAAGTATTTAGGTGGTAAAGAAAATATTTCTGCTGTATCTCATTGTGCAACTCGTATGCGATTTGTCTTAGTAGATTCAACAAAAGCTAACCAAGAAATGATTGAAAAAATCCCTGCAGTTAAAGGTATTTTTACTCAAGCAGGACAATTTCAAGTCATTATCGGCAATAAAGTCTCTGATTTTTATAATGCATTTATTGGAATTTCAGGAATTGAAGGCGTTTCAAAAGATCAAGCAAAGATAGCTGCGAAGCAGAATCAATCGTTTTTACAGCGATTAGTTGGAACATTAGCAGAAGTTTTTGCTCCTATTATTCCTGCAATTGTCGTGGGTGGGCTTTTACTAGGTTTTAGAAATATTTTAGAAGGAATTCAATTTAGTGCGTTAAACAATCAAACAATTGTTCAAGTTTCACAGTTTTGGAATGGTGTTAATAGCTTTTTATGGTTGATTTGTGAAGCGATTTTCCATTTCTTACCAGTGGGCATCACTTGGAGTATCGCTAAAAAAATGGGAACAACTCAAATTTTAGGTATTGTTTTAGGTATTACTCTTGTTTCTCCGCAATTATTAAATGCTTATGCCGTTGCCACAACTGCCGCAAAAGACATTCCTTTTTGGGATTTTGGTTTCTTTAAAATTGATATGATTGGCTACCAAGCACAAGTTATCCCCGCTATGTTAGCAGGATTTATGCTTTGTTACTTAGAAAAATTCTTTAGGAAAATCATTCCAGAATCTATCTCCATGATTTTTGTTCCACTGTTTTCATTAGTTCCAACTGTTTTAGCTGCCCATGTTATTCTAGGTCCAGTTGGTTGGAAGATTGGCTCTGCTGTCTCTACTTTTGTTTCTTTTGGTCTGGCAAGTAGTGTCAATTGGTTATTTGGGGCATTGTTCGGTTTCCTATATGCACCATTAGTCATTACAGGCCTGCATCACATGCTATTAGCACTTGACCTTCAAATGATAGCCGACTTTGGTGGTACTAATTTTTGGCCAATGGTTGCGTTATCAAATATTGCCCAAGGTTCAGCGGTATTAGCTATTATTTTCTTGCATCGTGGCAACAAAGAAGAAGAACAAGTTTCTGTTCCTGCTATGATTTCTTGTTACTTAGGTGTAACGGAACCTGCTATGTTTGGGATTAATCTAAAATATCTTTATTCATTTGTAGCAGCAATGATTGGCTCTGGCATCGCTGGTATGATTTCTACCCTCTTTGGTGTAACCGCAAACAGTGTAGGTGTAGGTGGTTTACCTGCTATTTTATCTATCAAACCACAATATTGGTTACAGTACGGGATTTGTATGTTGATTGCAATTGTTGTTCCATTTCTTTTAACTGTCATATTCCGAAAACAAAATATTTTAAACAAAATAGACCGAGTATCAAATTAACTACCCTATTCGAATAAAAAAAGACGATCTCATTGGTCGTCTTTTTTTATTCTCAAAGATTGTTGGATTTTCCATCTTAAAGATGCTATGATACGAAAGAATACAAAACAAGTTAGGTGAAATAAATGCATAAATATCGGGAAATATTTTTAGATTTAGAACAAAAAATTTTAGAAATGGAATATCCTCCTAATACTCTCCTTCCTAGTGAAAATCAACTAATGGAAATTTACAATACATCTAGAGAAACAGTCCGCAAAGCACTTAATTTACTTATTAATGCTGGATATATTCAAAAAAAACAAGGAAAAGGATCGATCGTATTAGATTTTCATCAGTTCAACTTCCCCATCTCTGGATTAACTAGTTTTAAAGAATTGCAAAAAATGCAACATATTCAAGCAAAAACCGCCGTAGTTAGTTTAGAAGTCGTTAAAGTGTCTAAAAAACTGAGCCAAGCAACTGGCTGGAAAGAAGATACTGAAGTATGGAAATTAATCAGACAAAGAAATATCAATGGTGAAACAATTATCTTAGATAAAGACTACTTAAGAAAAGATATCATTCCAGATTTATCTTTAGATATTTGTGAAAACTCTATCTATGACTATATTGAAAATGAACTTGAATTAGTCATTAGCTATGCTAACAAAGAAGTAACTGTTGAACATATTACTAAGGAAGATAAAGAACTTATGACTCTTCATCCAGAAGATACGCATGTAGTTGTTGTTCGGAGCGTCGTCTTCTTAGATGATACTACCTGTTTTGAATATACAGAATCCAGACACCGACTAGATAAATTTAAGTTTACAGATTTTGCAAGACGACGGAAATTCTAATTAAAATTACCTAAAAACAAATAGTTAGATATAAAAAAACTCTCTAACCTTTACCGGCTAGAGAGTTTTTTCATTAACTGTCTTTAAATACTACGCCTTCATAATTTGTTTAAAACTTTGGAAGGAGCCTTTTAATGTTTTAGCTTTGACTGCTAGATAAGCTAAGTAACTCACTAAGTAAATCACAATGCTTTCTTTCATTGGTAAGAAGTAACTAACAAACACAAAAATCACAGTGAGAATCGTTTCTAGAAAAATATCTTGCCAAATATTAAGGGACAATTCTTTTGATAAAGCCATCTCAGCTAAATTACAACGAATAGCTAACACAATGATGATGGCTAATACTGTCAAGAATAGATGATGCAGTTTCACTGCAAACAAATAAGTAAAGACTAAACTAAAGGCTAAACTTACCACATTGACCATTAAAATGGTTTTTTCTTTTCGCAGCGTTTTTAAATACGTGTTAATTAACAGAGACATTTTACTTTCATAAATAAACATAGGAAATAAAATCGCCATATAAACAAGGGCATCGGTATACTTAGGCAACCAAGCTCCTAAAATAACTCTAGCTGGATAATAAAACAGTAACATTCCGTACAAGCCAGCCATTAGTAGTTGTCTAACGGCATCGTAAAACTGCACCAATTTACTGTGTTCCGTTTTTCTAAGTAAAGGAAACAGCACAACCCCAATCGCATTAATAAACGTCAAAAATAAATTAGAAATAGTTAACGTTAAAGAGATTTTACCAAAAACCGTCACATTCCATTGCCGTTCAATCCCTAAACGAATGATCCCAACAATTAACATACTGGCCACATTGGCTAACATCAGCTTACTACCAATCCGAATATTATCAATAATCTCTGGATAGACGTCTTTTACTTTAGCAAATGGCGGTAAAATCAAGGACTGACAACTTTTTCCGCACATAATTAGCACAATCAGTCTAGCGATAATATCTAGTAAAATTAGAAACTGGACATTTCGTCCCCCTAAGATTAGGTAAGTCATAGCTAAGACAAAATAAAACATTCGGTCATAACGAGTAAATTTAGCATACTCTTGAATCCGACTAGTCGACTGTAAAATAAACAGTAAGAAAGTTCGGGCAATGGTAATTACCCCGCAAATAGCCGTGTAAATTAAGATGAGTTGTTTCATCTCGCCTTGAACAAAGAACAAGGCCCAAAGAGAAATCCCTATCCCAATCACAAGTTCTAATACGTTAAGTAACCAAAACTGAGTGCCTAAACTTCTTTGATCTAGCTCCTCATAATTTTCCCCACCAATTTTTAGGTAAATACCGTCAATCCACCCTAAGTGAAAAAAGCCTACATAAGAGGTGTAAAAAATATAAAGTTGCCAGTAAGCATATTCTTCTGTGCCTAAAAGTTTTGGGACAAACAAGGTGAGTAATACAGAAATAACTAACGTAATAGCATTAGAAGACAATGTATAGCTCATATTTTTTAGCAAACTTTTAAACTTACTATTCATGACGTGTCTCCTCTCTATTTTATCTTGTCTTGCAAGCGGTAAATGATTTGTTTCTCAAGTAAACTTAATGCCGCTAGCACGTGGAACACCCCTTGTTTAAAGGAAGAATTGTTTAAATAATCTCGGTGATAAATTTTCTTACTGGCTAAAAAATGCTTATACGTGTTAATTTTACTTATATTAGATTTAATCGTCGTGGAATGGTTATGAATATACGAACAATTGGTTAATAAATAATTGTGGTAGCCTTGATGTAGTAGTTTATGACTTAATATTCGCTCTTCGCAAAATAAAAAAGTCTGCTCATCGAAGAAATCCACTTGTTTAAAAGAAGTCGCTGGAATCATGAAAAAAGAACCTGGTAAAACATCCACTGGAACATACTCTGTCCCAACTAAGTCTTGATTGTCATAATTTAAATAGTTAGGATGACGACGAGCAAGTCCCGCAAACATGGAAATAACGTCTGACTTAAAAGTAGGTAATTTCCAGCCAGTATTTTTCAAATGAAAGGCCTCATCTGGTCCTAACATAATTGGCGCAACCACTCCGACCTGTTCTGTTTGACTTTTTTCTGTGACAAAATCAGTCATGGTTTGAATGGCGTCATTAGTCACAATCACATCTGGATTAGAGATGATATAGTAGTCTGGTTTAATATGTGTTTCGGCATACTTCACGCCAAAATTATTGCCACTAGCATAGCCCTGATTAGTCGGTGATAAAATCACATGAATCCGGTCACTGGCTAATTTAGATAATTCTTGAAAGGACTCATTTTTAGATGCATTGTCCACAATCACAATAGCCTCTAAACTAGGATAATCCTTTACTTCTTCTACAAAGCGTTTTGTTTCTTCATAGTTATTATAATTTAATACAATTAACGCATTTTTACTCATAATTTCTCCAATTCCCTATACTAGTACTAGTTATTTCATGTACAAGAAGCAAACATGATGACCAGCACTTGTTAATAATTGATACTGTTGTTTAATCCAGTCTATTGGCGTATGATCTTCCACTACGACTAACATTGTAAAAGAAGAATAACCTGCCACCTCTTTATTGACTTGCGGTAATAGTTGGCTATGCTCTTGGTTATTTATCACCCAGTTATCGATATCTGAATGAGAAGGATTAGCTACCACATTTAACCGTTGATGACTAGCTGCCAGTTGCACATCTAAAATAGGAGTGACTCCTTCTTTATCTCCTGGTAACACTTGATAAAGTTGGATAGGTTCAGCGAATAAAGTTGTCATAAATGTTGCAGAATGAATTTTTTTATCTTTAATATCCACTACAAGGGCCACACAACCACCTAAAATTAAGCCTAATAGAGCGCCGACTAAAATTGTTTTACTCACATTAGTTTGCACAACCACTGTATTTTGATTTTGCGGATTAATCGGATTAGACATACTATACAAATCTGAATAAACTGGCAAATCTTTTGTCACTTCAATTGGAGAGTTAATGATAGATACATCTGTATTAGCTAAAAAATCTGCCTCTTTATTTTTTAACATCTCAATGTAAGCTGGAACGATTTGTTTAATGACAGCTTCATTGTCTCCTTTAATACGGATAAACAGCACTTCTCCTGTTGATCCCCGAGTAAATACGCTAATATTATTTTTTAAATCCATTCCCTCTGTTTTAATCCCAGCCTTATTTAAGTGATTATATACAGACTGTCCTGTTAAAATACTTTTAACAGTGGTCGTATTAATCATCGGTGTGCCACTAATTTTATTAACTAATATGATAGAAAAATCACTACCATAGTACTCAACTTTTTCTGTGCTTGTTGGCTGTTGGGATATCTCTTCTTGTTTTTTATCCTCCATTGATTTATTAATCAAGGTAAACCCTACTGTAAACAATAACATCGTAATTAAAATAACTTTAAACCGACGCTGAACAAATCTAAATAAAGAATTTCTCTTTAATTTAATTAACATACTCTCTCTCCTTTGTATTACAACCGTTCATAAACTCCGAATAAAACTGGAAATATTAATTGAAAACTTAAACCAGAAAAAGTTAACATATTGTCAAACAAGCTAAAGCTGGCTAATGTCATTAAAATACCTAATCCCACTAGTTGTACTCCACTAAATTTCCAATATAAATACGTAAAACCAAATATGAATAAAGCAAAATAGTATAGCAGTAAAATCAAGCCAGTATAGCCTAATGTTTTAAAGGCGGATGAAAAGTAAGTCGACACATTAAAAACAGGAGATACTAACTTATCTTTTGGAATGGTTACCTGTCTTTTTTTATCCACTCGTTTTCCTATAAAGTCTGGTAAAATAGACTGAGTTAAAAAGGAAACTGAATCATTCATTGGCTCGGTTTTTTCTATGATATTTTGCAAGTTAGCCACTGGGGTAGCCACATAGAGATAGGTCCAAAAAAATTCTTTTGGAACAGAACTATCTTTAAATTCTCTTGTAGCTTTACCTGTATTTAAAATATAAGTACTTTCAGTAAAAAACTCTTTTTTTGCGCCATTTTTACTAGCCCCAAAAGATCGGTAATTTCCAAAAATACCAAAACCATAGCTTAATCCAAGTAATACTAGTACTAATATAACTAGGTGTTTCAATTGAAGATAAAAATACCTCGTTTGATATAGCCATATAAAAAAAGCTGAAACCATATTGAATATAAAACCACCCCGATTAAACAACATCAGTGGATAGGAAACAAACAAGATAGCTAAACCCAATTGGTACCATCTCTTTTTAGACAAAAATTGTTGCCACAACCACAAACCTAGAAAGGAAGTATAGGTAACTGCAAATACGTGAAAACCTGGAATGCCTTGAAAATTCACGTAATTATAACCATTTTTCAAAATAAAAATTTCATAAATAGGAATCGCTTTTTCATAAGAAAACTCAGCTAACATTGCTAAGCCACCTAAAACACACCAAGCTGTCATAGAACCTTCATAAGTTGTTTTTCTAATTTTGTGTTCAGGAAAATAAGCATTATACAAGGTGGAAAAAATAGCTAAATTGAATAAAACAAAAACAAAAAATAAAAAAGTGGACCAAGTTAATGGTTTAGTTATATCTGACCAACCTAAACTATAAATCATTAATACAACCAAAATAGCAGCAAATTGGATATTAAATGGATTCAATCTAATCTGTTTTTCCATTTACCTTCCCTCCCTCATAACCTTTCTCAGAAATTGGTTGTCTAAAAATATTCCAAGCTAAAGGAACCTTCTTAGGATCTTTCACTAAATATTTTATTAATCTTAACCAAAAGTGGCGACGATACTGGCCTTTTTTCTCTGGTTGATAGCGGTAGATAAATCTTTTTTCTGCTTCTAGTACACTACGTAAGCGAGTGGCCGACACTGTTTCAATCTCACTCATAGAAAGATGATGCTCTAACTTACTCCTTAATACTTGAAGCTTGACTCCTAAGCTCATCACTTGAAAGAAAAACCAATGATCTAAATAATCTAAGGGAAATTCATCGGTAAATCCTTGTAGCGTTTCTAGCACACTTTGATGAATACAGGTACCAGAATTAAGACTAACCACTGCTTCTCCTTCATAAATACCTGGCAAAACAGCTTGTCCTGCTTTAGTTGGGGCTAACAAGGTTTCTCCTTGATAAATTTGTGGCACTTTTACCACTGCCTCTGGCTGATGAGCCATAGCATCCATTAATTCTGCCAAATAGTCACTGGTTAACGTTGTATCTTGATCTAACAACAATAACCAATCTAACTGCCGCTGTTTTAACAACTCCCAACCATAATTATAGGCTGTACTCAAACCTAAATTTCTAGGATCTGCTACATAAGTCACTGGAACTTTTTCATGTTGAAAATCAGACCTTTGCCAAAAAGCTTGAGGAGAATGATCATAAATCAAAATCTCCACTGGCTCTTTAAAAGAAAGAGTAGAAAGAGCCTGTATCAAAGTGCGATACGCGACTACTTCTACTTTCTCCTGTTGATATATCACAATCACTGCAAGCATGAACTAATCTCCTTCTTTCAGGATGTTCTTCCAAGAACTTACACCTAATGACAAGGCATAATTAATTAATATAAATAAAAATAGAGTGACAATATTTCCAAAAGTTGGTTGTAAAAATGAATTTAATAAAATAGGAAATTGAAATGTTAGTAACACAAAAAAATCTTGCCAACTTCTTTTCAAAACATAAATAAACGGAATAAAATAGATGATGGTGGTTAAAATAAACCCAATTATTCCATACCCTAGTGTATACTGGGCAAAATAATTATGCGGTTTTTGATACTTGTTATCATATCGGTGAATCATCGTGGTTCCCGTACCAAACACAAAATTTTTCCAATTAGCAAAAATTTGATCATAAGCTTTACTATTCGCTTCTTTTCGTTGATTACTGCTGACTTCTTTAGAATCTTCTACATAATTAGATGTATCTTTATACTCTTTTTCTGTTTTTAAATCTTCAAATTTTTGTTCAGTAACTTTGAAGGTTAGCAATTGATCAATTTTAGTGTCTACAGAAGTTGGGGTTACTTTTTTAACTAACTCAACTGGAATAGATAATGAGCGAACAATAATGCCTTTGTTTTCTCCATCTGAAATCAATAATCCTCCTACAGTGGCCAAAACAATTAACAGATACATCCCTAACACTTGACCGACTTTTTGACCAACTGAGTAACGATTATGATCTAACAGTAAGACAATGGTTAAAATAAAGGCTGAAGCAACAGCTCCTACTCGTGATCCTGTTAAAAGAACGGTTGGGAAATTAAATAAGAACAAGAATACATAAAACAGACGCAAGTTTTTATTCTTTGTATGTAAATAATAAAAAGCTAAAATAACATGAAACACATTACAAAAGATAACATATACATAACTAATAGTTAAAACCGGATCATTCCCTCTTAAAAAGCCTGTTCCAAAAAACAAAATACCGTATTGCCAAAGAGTGGTTAATATACCAATTAACACAAAACTATTTAAAACAATTTTTCCTTTGACTTTAAAATACTCACAACTTAAAAATAAAATAGAGGTTTCTACAATCACTCTAGCTAAGAAAAAACCACCAAAGGATAAAGAACCTGTTAAATATCTAACACCTAATGAAGCCACATAATATAACCCAAACAAAATAGTTCCAGCTAAAATGATTTGAGACAAGCGGCTCATCTCTTTTATTTTTCTTTTTACTAATAACTGCCAGACCACCACATAACATCCTAAAATAACTAATGGAACTTCAATTAAATAAGCTCTCGCTGAACCTCCTACTGAGTGGTTGGTTTGAATAACTGAAAAGGTTACTGGGGCTAATAAAAACAGCAACGTAATAAATCCAGTAACAAAATAATCTTTTTTATTCATCGATAACACGCTCTTAACTCCTTACTTTCTAAAATTAATAGACAAGCTATTTATCAAATTAACTCTTTCATTTTATCATAATCCCTTGATAATTATAGGCTTATTCTACTATTTTAAGAAATTTTAATTGATGATTCTTTTTTTCCCTTAAAGTTTTTCTAAAATCTAAGACTTTTAGTAAGGTTATCGCTATAATGAATAAGAGCGAAACGCTAGAAAGGAGGACTTTTTTATGAACATTGTGGTTAATGACATTGCCGCAGATGAACATTCTGGGGGAGCCTTTACCGTTCTAAAAAACGTCTATCAAGCTGCCAAAGAGCATGGACAACAGCACCAGTGGCATTTTTTACTGGCAGATACTTATCCTGAACACTTTGAAGAAACTGACTATATCCATGTGCATGGTTATCCAGAGATTAAACAAAGTTGGGGGAAACGGTTAGCCTTTGATTTTTGGTCAGGGAAAAAAATCATTCAATCTTTTGACCCAGATGTGTATGTTTCTTTACAAAACACCGCAACCAAAGGACTAAACATTCCTCAAATTGTTTATTTACACCAATCTTTACCTTACCAAACGAATAAAAACTTTTCTTTTTTCAAACAAGGGGAATTAAAATTTGCCGTGTTACAACATCTTGTAGGCAGTATTTTTAATCATTTATTGCCACAAGCCACCCAAGTAGTGGTGCAAACTAACTGGATGAAACAAGCCCTACTGAAAAAATTTCCTAAGATGAATGTGCTAGTCTTGCCTCCAGATATTGGCATTCAGTCAGAAACGATTCCCTTAGCTAACCCTGACTTGACTCGCTTTTTCTATCCAGCAGGTAACTTTTTATATAAAAATCATGACTTGATTTTTAAAGCAGTTAACCTATTAGAACAGCGTGGATATAAGGATTTCACCGTAGAACTTACCTTAGATCCTAAAGAACAAGAAAAATATCCTGAAACCAACCATATCCAATTTTTAGGCAGCCTTCCGCTTGAACAAGTTTATCAAAAATACCAAGAACAGGTGTTACTATTTCCCTCTTATATCGAAACATTTGGTCTTCCTTTAATGGAAGCTAAAACTTACGGAACAGTGATTTTAGCCTCTGATACAGATTTTTCTAGAGAAATCTTAACAGGTTATCCAAATGCTTATCTCTTTAATTATCAAGAGGAACAAGCCTTAGCTGATTTAATGGAAAAATGTTTAACTAAAGACATTCACTTACTTCCTGTCTCTCCTGTTTCAAAAAAAATGACAGAAAGCAAAAGCTCTAGTTGGGAAACCTTCATCCAACTGATTTTAGCTGCCAAGTAATAGACTACCCAGATATTAGTCAAAGACTACTATCTGGTTTTTTTATTGTCTTAAAGCCATTAACTCTGCTAAAATAACTTGTTTTTCTTCTGAAGATAGCTCTGTTTCACTAAGGGTTTCGTAAGCCCAACTAGGTAACGTTTCACGGCGCAAAGTTTTTCCGCCTTGTTGCCTAGCTTTTTCTTTGAATGGCTTTGGTTTATTTCTTTCTACTTGATATTCTTTTGCCTGTTGGGTTGTTGTAACTGCTGCCTGCTCAAAAGAAGTTAGTATCCGTTTCATATACGTTAGCACATAATTTTTCTTAATTTGCCGACTAGCAGTTTCTTCTAAAGCGTACATAACCAAGTCTTCCCCATACTTGTCCGATAGACTAATCAACTGGTGTCTAGTAAAACTAGTCAATTCGCCGTAACACTCTTGCCATTTTTTACAAATGGGTGAAAGTAGCGAAGAAGCCTCTTCCTTAGTTTCTTTAGTCTTTTGTTTAGATAAGTCTTTAGTTCCTTTAGTACTTAGTAGTGTAGGATTTTCCTTACAGGGTTTTTCCACCTGTGACAAAACCAGTGGTGGCTTTTCCTCTAGTGGTTCTGTTTCATCGGATACCACACTTTTTTCAGCCACCTCTAAGACTTCGGTTCGCCATTCAATGATTTTTCCTTTTTCTTTAACGGGATATCGTTTCACATACCCTTTTCTTTGTAGTTCTTTCCAACCTGAGCGAAAACTATCTCGGCCGTCACTAGCATGTTTCACTAGTTCATCTAGATAAATAATCCAATCGGAAGGTAAACTTAACAAGTAACACATAATCCCTTTTGCCTTCCAACTTAAATCAGCTCGTCTCAACAATTCATTATGAATAATAGAATAATTATCGGTGACTTTCTTTCGATGGATAATAGTTTGAGTCATATTATTTGCTCCTTTTCTCTTTCTATTATTAGTAACGAATGAACTAGCTAAGTGTTACCCTCTTTTTTCATTTTTTTAGAAAAAACAAAAAAAGACAAAGAACCGGCTTTTAGATTCTTTGTCTTTACGCTAACTTGAATGTCTCATTTTTTCTGTTACTTAATCCAACTTACTTATTGGTTGATTTTCACCAAATACTTCTTCCCAATCATGCGTAAAATCATTCACCGCTTGTTCAATAGCCGGCAAGTTTAGGGCATGCTTAATAATATCTGGACTCATCGTTGCTGCCTGAGCACCGTTTTCTAGTGCTGCATTGACTTGACCAGCATTTTTAAAACTGGCAGCTAAAATTTTAGTCGAGCTGTTGGTGCGCTTAATTTCTTTGGCCATTTGGTTAATGGCTTCTCTTGGATCCACATTAACGTTTTCCATTCGGTTAAAATAAGGAGCAATATAGTCAGCTCCTGCTGCAATGGCTAAATAAGCTTGAAATTTAGTATAAATAGCCGTGGCTGTC
This sequence comes from Vagococcus humatus, assembly GCF_003950325.1. GTDB lineage: Bacteria > Bacillota > Bacilli > Lactobacillales > Vagococcaceae > Vagococcus_C > Vagococcus_C humatus. The sequence continues at coordinate 380,096 of NZ_PXZH01000001.1, read as the reverse complement.
ACATTCACCCCTTCTTTTTTTAAGGTTTGGATAACCTTTAGTCCAACCTCATTTACTGGCACCTTAATAAAAACATCTCGGTCCACTTTGTCTAAAATCTTTTTAGCATCTTGTAGCATGCCTTTATAATCTGTGGCGACTACTTGAATGTGTAACGATTTATCTGGCCCAATAATTTGCCGAATGTGATTCATATGAGCAAAAAAGTCAATCTTTCCTTCTTTTTTGACAATGGAAGGATTAGAGGTTACCCCACTAATAGGAGCAATCCGTTGATAGTGTTTAATCTCTTCTAAATTAGCTGTATCTAACATAAATTCCATTTTTCCATTCACTCCTTTTTAAGTTAAACTAAGACTTGTTCTGTCCGCTCAATAATGTCATCTTGGGTTGCTTTTGATAATACGTGGAAGAAAGCAGAGTATCCTGCCACACGGACAATTAAATCTCGATGTTTTTCTGGATGTTTTTGGGCGTCAATTAAAGTTTCTCTAGATACCACATTATACTGAATGTGATAGCCTTGTAATTGATTGAAAAAAGCTCGAATTAACATCACTAATTTTTGTTTGTCTTCTTCTTTTGCAATCGTTTGAGGGTTGATTTTTTGGTTTAATAACACCCCACCTGTTATTTCTTCCGTCCGAAGTTTCGCTACCGTTTTTAACACAGCGGTTGGTCCCTGTTGGTCTCGGTTATGTGAGGGAGAGCAACCTTCTGCTAGAGGAGTAAAGGCATGTCTTCCGTCTGGAGTTGCCATGGTTCCCTTACCTTGTCCTACGTTAGCTGAAATAGAAGATGTGCCAGAATAACGTGTGCCTCCAATAGGTCCTCGGCCAAAGCGAGTATTAGGATATTTTTTCACTTCATCAATGTAACTATCGTAAGCTTTGACTAATAATTCATCTACCTCGTCTTGGTCATTACCGTATTTAGGAACTTGCTGGATAATCATTTTTTGAATGTCTTGCCCTTTTTCTGTTTGATAGTCTGTTATAAGAGCCTGCCACAAATCAGTTGGAGTTATCTTTTCTTCATCAAACACTAACTGCTTAATCGCTATTAAAGAATCAGCTAAATTGGCAATCCCTACTTGAAGACCGGAAATAAAATCATACACAGCCCCGCCTTCTTTAATGGTTTTTCCCCGAGCAATACAGTCATCGGTTAAGGTAGAACATAAAATGTCTGGCACTTCTCGCTCTAAAGCTAAATCAATCGCATTTTCTACTATGACACTCATCCGAGTCAATTCACGCAAAGTTTGATCCCAAGCCTGTTCTAACTCTTCAAAAGACGTCATCTCGGTAAAGTGACCATATCCTTTCGCAAACCGTTTACCTGAAACAGGATCCACCCCGTTATTCATAGTAATCAGTAATACTTTTGGAAAATTCATATAAGACATGCCAGTACAGCGGTAACCCCATTTGCCTGGAACTGCTGTTTCCACACAACCAATGGCACTGTAGTTATAAGCGTCTTCTTTTTTAACTCCAAGCTTCATAAAGGAAGGAATAATGATTTCATCATTGTTAAAGGCCGGCATGCCAAAGCCTAACTTCATCACTTCCATACAAGTATCCATAAACTCTTCACTTAATCCTTTGTGATAGCGAACAGTCAAGTTAGGCTGCGGTAATTTAGTCTGAGCCACACTTTTTAACACCAAATAAGATAAAGGATTCACTCCGTCTTTTCCTTCTGGCGTTTGTCCACCAATCGTGACATTTTGATACAAAGGACTGCCAGCACTACTAAAGGTGTGAGCTTGACTTCTAACTTTATTAATCGTAAGGGTTTTCATCCATAAGTTAGTTAAGAGTTCCACCGCTTCTGCTTCGGTTATTCGGTTAGTGGCTAAATCTTGTTGTAAATAAGGATACATATATTGATCAAACCGACCATAAGAAAGAGAGTGACCATTTGACTCAATTTGTAAGATTAATTGAATAAACCAAACAGCTTGAATGGCTTCTTGGAAAGTATCTGCTGGCTCATAAGGCACCTTTTGACAAATACGGCTGATTTCAAGAAGTTCTTCTTTTCGTTTAGTCTCCTCTGCTCGCTCGGCTAATTCTTTAGCTAACTCTGAAAATCGTTTAGCGAAAGCTTTGACTGCCTCTATCACAATCAACACTGCTCGGTAAAAGTGATACTTATCCAAACTTTCTGGATCAGTCAAATCTAGTGCCGCTTTTGCTTGACGAGTTTGTTCTTCATACCCTTTTAGACCTTTTTTAAGTAACTTATCATAATGAACTGCTAAGTGAGCATCTCCAGAATTCATCTTGCCTTCCATACCAAAAAACCCAGTTTCCATATAAACCGCTACTTCTTCTGGTAGCATCATCCCTGCTTTCGCTCGCAAGTTACGACCTTCCCAAAAACTTGCCAGACTGCGTAAATCCTCTTTGGTTTTTTCCGTAATATAAAAAACATCTCCATCTCGTTTTTCAAATTGATCCAATTCATCTAACACAAATTCTAACGTATATTCAGGGAAAATAGGGGCATCTCGGTTAGAAGCGGCTTGATTTCCCACGATTAAAGTTTCCTCTTCAATATAAATAGACATATTTTCTAAAATATTTTGGAGCATCAATGCTCGCTTCATTACAACAGGTTCACTGGGATTATTCCGGTAAGCTTCCGTTGCTAAAACAGCTCGTTCCGCACAAATATAAGGTTTTTTCGTTAAAATAGCTTCTCGGTAAGCCTGCATTCTTTCTGTTAATTGGCCAAAAGGATTGCTTAAAGTAGGTGAGTCAGATGTCAAAGTCCCCATGATGATCTTCCTTTCTATTTTCTTTCGTAACTGTTTTAAGTTTCTTTCGTAATAATCATAGCATACAGCTTGCACTTGGTCAATCATTCACAAAAGGAAAAAAACACCTTTCCCAAACATTGAGAAAGGTGGTCTTTAAGAAACTTGGATAACTTTAATACCTTGTTTTTCTAAAAAGCTAGCCTCACTAGCGCCAATTCCTGTATCGGTATAAACGGTTTGAATAGCCGAAAAGGGAAACTCTGACACCATGCCTGCTTGTTTAAATTTACTAGAGTCAGTTAAAACAATCCGTTCTTTAGCAGATTCTGCTAAAGTAGCAGCGGCTTCCGCTCTTAGTAAGTCATTTCCTGTAAAGCCTCGGTTATAATCAAAGCCATCTACCCCGACAAATAAACGGTCTACACAAAATTCACTAATAATCCGGCGAACTAAAGGCCCTACATTCACTTGGGACTCTTTTTGGTAATCCCCACCAATTAACATAATCTTAACTGAGGGAGCTTTACGAATGTAAGAGGCGATAAAACATGAATTGGTAATGATTGTGACATTTTTACGGTGATAAGCTAATTCTTCTGCTAAAAGAGCACAGGTTGAACCTGACTCAATCATCACCACATCTCCGTCATAAACAGTTTCAGCCGCTTTTAAGGCAATTTTCCGTTTCAAATCATAATGTTGGGCTAGTCGGTAATTAATATCGTCTTGGCTGTTTAACACAGCGTAACCATGTTCTCGGTGAAGTAACCCTCGTGCTTCTAATTTGTCTAAATCTTTTCTCATGGTGACTTTGGATACATCTAATCGTTCCGCTAGTTCATTGACTTCTATTTTTTTAAATTGATTGACTAAGGCAATAATGTCCTCTGTTCTAGACACTTCAACCCCTCCACTTCTTGAATAATCTTAATTAGACCAAGTTAGCTGACTCATTCGGTCAAAGGCCTCTGCTAATTCCTTTATGTCTCTAGTGCCAGCTACTCGAATATGGTTATCTCCTGCTTTTCCAAACGCAATCCCTGGTAAAACTAATACTTGGCATTCTTTAAGTAAATGTTGAGTCACCGCTAAAGAATCTTTGCCTGTTTTTGAAATATCAATAAAGCCGTACATCCCACCAGCGACTGGTGCCATTGACAAGTAAGGAATATCAGCTACCCGTTTTTCCATATAGGCTAAGCGTTTCTGAAAAGTTTCTACAAGAGGTTGGGACAAAGGTTGGTAATGCTTTAAGGCATAAATAGCTGCGTACTGAGCTAAAGTTGGCGCACTGTAAGTAAGACCGTCATTAAATGCGACACACCGGTTAATAAACTCTTCTGGCGCTACTAAGTAACCAATCCGAAAGCCAGTCATCGCAAATGTTTTAGAAAAACTATGTAAAAGAATGGTTTGATTAGGAGCATAGCCTAACATGGTTGTAAATGTTTGACTGTAGTCATAACTTTCATACACTTCATCTGACAACACATAAAAACCTGCTTCCTCTGCTCGTTGACCTAAATAGGCTAAAAGCTCTGGCTCTAACACAGCACCAGTTGGATTATTAGGGGAGTTGATAATAACGGCTTTCGTTTTAGCAGTAATAGCTTGATCTAACTGCTCTTTGGTTACTTGAAAGCCATTTTCAGCTAAAGTATCAATGACGACAGGGACTCCTTCATTAAAATAAACCTGTTCTTCATAAGGGGAAAAATAAGGAGAAATAAGCACGACTTCGTCTCCTTTATTCAGTAATACTTTAAGAGCTAAGCCTAACGCATGTAAGGCACCAATCGTTGCCATCACTTGATTAGAAGAGATGGTTAAGTCATGCTGCTCTTTATAAAATTGACAGACTTGTTGACGAAATTCTTTAAGCCCTTGAGAGTCTGTATAGTGAGTTTCTCCTGCCAAAGCTTTTTGATTAGCTTCCTCTATAATGGCAATAGGCGTTCTCATATCTGGATCTCCAATGGATAAATTAATCAAATTCTCCTGTTGACCTGCTAAACCAATCACCTCATTTAGCATACTTTCTGGTAATTGCTGAAACAACCGAGCATATCCCTCACTCATTTGATTCACCCTTTCTTTCTAAACTTTTCTGCGTACTGCTTTTAAAAGGCATTCATGTTGATTCTTATTGTATCATGTTTGTGAAAGACTCACCACTTAGCTAAGGTTAAAATGACTAGTCTGTGAGCATGGTTACGGGATAGTTACTGGCATTAAAAAAGGAGCGGATCGCTCCGCTCCTTAAAAAATTAACTTTTTGGAAATTCCCTTGTCCTACTTATTTCAGCTGTGTTTTACTCTGTTTTTCTCTTTGACATCATTAAAGTAAAACCGATTAAAAGAAGACCTAGTAACATAACCCAATTATTAGCTTTTTCACTTGTTTGTGGTAAAGCTTTTTTATTTTTTACTTCAGTGTAAGGTGTAGATGGTGTAGATGGTTTATTATGCTTAGGTTCATCTAGAGGGACTTCAGTCAGTTTTTTTACCATATGTTTATTCGTAATCACCACATTACCAGGTGAAGTTTCTGTTATTTCTGTGGTATAGCCAGGAACTTTAGTAATCTCTTTCACTGTATACTTAATAACTTTACCGTTAGATAATTTTGGCAAATTATCCCAAGTGTGAGTCCAGTTATTATCCTTAGATAAAGTCACAGGTTTACCGTAAGTTTCTTCATCGGCGTAAAGCTGCACTTGAATACTATCTGGCCGTAAGCCGTCTTGGTTATGATTATCTTCCCAAGCTTTCGTCACTGTTAAACCAGTTTTCTTAGGTCGATAGGTGTTAAGAATATCATAGCCCTTAATCTGAGTAGTGTAACCAGGGACTTGATCTTCTGTCACGGTATAAATAATCAACTCTCCGTCTTCGTAAACAGATAAGCCTGTAAAACTATACTGCCAGTTGTCTTTTTCTGACACCGTTTGGCTATGGATGACTTGACCGTTGGCTAATAAATTAACGGTAATGGTTTCAGGACGTAAGCCGTCTTGATTGTGGTTATCTTGCCATGTTTTTTGACCAGTAATATCCGTCTTTTCTGTCGCATGTTTATTCGTAATCACCACATTACCAGGTGAAGTTTCTGTTATTTCTGTGGTATAGCCAGGAATTTTGGTGACTTCTTTCACTGTATACTTAATAACTTTACCGTTAGATAATTTTGGTAAATTATCCCAAGTGTGAGTCCAGTTGTTTTCTTTCGATAAAGTCACCGGTTCTCCGAAAGTTTCTTCATCGGCGTATAGCTGCACTTGAATACTATCTGGCCGTAAGCCGTCTTGGTTATGATTATCTTCCCAAGCTTTTGTCACTGTTAAACCAGTTTTCTTAGGTCGATAGGTGTTAAGAATATCATATCCCTTAATCTGAGTAGTGTAACCAGGGACTTGATCTTCTGTCACGGTATAAATAATCAACTCTCCGTCTTCGTAAACAGGTAAGCCTGTAAAACTGTACTGCCAGTTGTCTTTTTCTGACACCGTTTGGCTATGGATGACTTGACCGTTGGCTAATAAATTAACGGTAATGGTTTCAGGACGTAAGCCGTCTTGATTGTGGTTATCTTGCCATGTTTTTTGACCGGTAATATCCGTCTTTTCTGTCACATGTTTATTCGTAATCACCACATTACCAGGTGAAGTTTCTGTTATTTCTGTGGTATAGCCAGGAATTTTGGTGACTTCTTTCACTGTATACTTAATAACTTTACCGTTAGATAATTTTGGTAAATTATCCCAAGTGTGAGTCCAGTTATTATCCTTAGATAAAGTCACCGGTTCTCCGTAAGTTTCTTCATCGGCGTAAAGCTGCACTTGAATACTATCTGGCCGTAAGCCATCTTGGTTATGATTATCTTCCCATACTTTTTCCCCTTTTACCTGGACTGTTTCTTTTTGATTGATAACTATTTTCTCAACAACTGGCTCTTCACTCTTAAAATCCTCAGCTTTGATTATGACTGGCTCATCTAATAGTTTATAACCTTCTGGGGCTTTTATTTCTGTTATTTCATAATCTTTCTTCAATAAATGATCGATTGAGCCTTCACCAGCATCATTTGTTTCAATTTTTCCATGTATTTCATTGGAGGACATTTCTCTCACTTCAAAAACGGCTCCTCCCAGAGGTTGGTTATCCTCATTTAGTTTAAGAATCTTAATACTATAACGAGCACCTTCTGCCTCTCCGCCACTTCCTTTATAAATAGTGTCAATTATTTCTTCTGTAATGATTGTATCATTAGATTCTAGTACCGCTTTATTTGAAAAAACATCTTCGGTTGTAACAGAAATATCATCTGCTATAGTTGCCTTATAATAAACAGCAAAATGATCATCTTGTTGAATATCTCCAAAGTCAATGGTAAAACTTCGCTTATCTTCTGATAAAACAATCTCTTTTGTTACTTCTTTCTCATCGACTAATACCCAGTCCGTATCTTCATCGTTTCGTACCCAAGTTCCTTGTTTTATGACAAATGAATCTGGATCATAAGTAATATCAGGACTAATCAACGAGTCTTTTACTACTGCATGTTTAAACGCCTGTTGAGAACGATTGACAGCTAAATAATATTGAATCGTACGGGCATCATTATCTAAAAACCAACCAGCTTTACTAAAGGGGGGAGCAGTATAATCTACTCCTTCAAATTCTATCTCAAAAGGCTTAATCTCACCGTCTATGTCTATATCTAACTTTAATAATTCTTCCTTTTGCACAACAGAGGTATCCACTCTTACAAAAAAGAAGAAATTCCCTTTAATATCAGAGTGGGATTCAACATAATCAGTATAGGTCAATGTTAAGGCCTTATTTAAACCGTCTACAGTTACATTGGCCACAACAGCACCTGTCCCATCTTTAATAGAGTCAGTTATATTATCTCCTATTAATAGCTCCGCTGGTAACTGAATAATCGTTTCAGATCCACTTTTTAAAGTACTATCATTGGGAATAGTGAAATCCAAATTCACTCGGAAACTATCCCATTGTCCTACTGGCTTATCTAGTGGTTTTCCGTCATAATCGGTCACACTTAAATCAAAGTTTATTTCGGATGAAGCAGGTAACGGAGCCTGTTGTTCTTTTAAATAATCTTCCTGCTGAGGATTGCTTTTTTCCGAATCTAAACCATTAGAATCGTTTTCAACTGTGTTTTCTTTTTCCTTTAAAGTTAGTCCTGTTAACTCTTCTGCCGAATGGTTATTATCTGACTGAGTTAAATCCACCTCCTTATCTGTCACAGCTGTATCTGACCTATCTACCCCGACTTGTTCAACATTTAACAAGTCATCCTCTTTTTCTGTAGAGACCACATTTTGATCCACTTGTTCAACATCTAAAGGATTATCTAACTGCTCTGCTAAGACATTGATAGGACCAATTAAAAACGAGGACAACATTGTTAATAAACTCACATATGTTGCTAATTTCTTTTTCATTTATTTTCCTCCTTATCATATAATAAAAAACCTTCCATTTTAATTATACCATAAAAAAACAATTGTGTTTTTTTTACCCTTTTTAGTTACTTTATACCGTAGCACAAAACTTACGAATGAAATACATATTTTAGTTACTTTATACCGTAGCACAAAACTTACGAATGAAATACATATCATTTACGTTTGAACTTTAACATGCTATACTTGCTTTAAAGAAATTCACTCAAAGGAGTAGGAAAAATGGAAAAAACAGCCTGTCTCTTTAATATTCAAAAATTTAGCTTACATGATGGCCCAGGCATTAGAACCGTGGTCTTTTTTAAAGGATGCCCTTTGCGATGTGACTGGTGTGCCAATCCGGAATCACAAAACAAACAGCCTGAAAGAATGAATGATGAGCAAAATACCTTAGTTGGAAAAGATTATACGTTAACACAAGTTATGGAAGAAGTTTTAAAAGATCAAGTCTTTTATGAGGAGTCAGGTGGTGGGGTGACGCTTTCTGGAGGCGAAGTGCTTATGCACGCTCCCTTTGCCTTAGCGCTACTAAAAGAATTAAAAAAACAAGGCATTCATACAGCTTGTGAAACTAGTGGCTATACCCAACCGAAAACTTTCCAGTCCCTACTGGCTTACACAGACCTTTTATATATGGATCTCAAACACTACGACTCTTCCAAACATAAACTAGGCACAGGTGTTGGGAATGAACGAATATTAACCAACTTGAAACAAGCAGTAGACTGTGGGCAGCCTTTAATTGTTAGAATTCCTATTATCCCTAACTACAACGATCAAGCAAAAGACGCCTACCAATTCGGTCAGCTACTACAACAGTTAGGAGTAAAAACAGTAGAAATTTTACCCTTTCATCAATTTGGCGAAAAAAAATACACCTACTTAAACCGAGAGTATGCCTTAACCGGTGTGAGCCAACTACATACTGAAGACTTAACTTTTTTTAAAGACATACTAAATACTTATGACCTTACTTGTAGCATTCGCTAAAAAAAGGCTAGACGGCAACCGTCTAGACTTTTCTATTTATTTTCTTGAACTTTTTCTTCTTTTTTTACCTTTTTTCTTAGTAGCCAGTTGTTGTTTTTCTTCTTCCTCTTTCTCTTTTTTACGTTTAAGTAAGAAGAACAGGATAAACAAGAGAATAATCGCCGCTAAAATGCCAATTAATACATATAACCAAGGGCTAGTTTCATTTTTAACCACAAAGACTTTCTCGTTGACTTGCTGAGCTTGCTTTTTCGTAATCGTAAAAGGCTCTTTAAATTGCCAGCGGTGGTTATCTTTATCAGTAATGGTCATGTCCATTTGATACTTACCTGCATCTAAAGGCTTCGTACTTCCTGCTTTTCCGTTAAAAATAGCCGCCCGAATAATTGACTCTGGGGCAATCGTTCCTTCAGAGGTTTTTTGAGTCATCACAGGCTTTTCCTCTTGGTCTTTATAAATCTTCGTATCAACAGTGACTCCCTTAATCGTAGTAGGTTGAGTATTAACTAAGGTAACTTCTACCCCAGCATTATTGGTAATAATTTTAGGTTCGATTTTTTTAAAAGTCACTTCTGGGGTAACTGGTTGGTCGTTTTCTGACAACATCAACCCGACCACATAGGCATATTCACTAAAAATAGCTTCTTTTGACTGTTTTTTTTCACTAGAAAAATCTTTTTTAACTTGAATGCCTCCTAGTTGGATGCCTTCAAATGCTTTTTCTGGTACCTCAATGTTTATAGAAACTACCCCTGCTTTTTTACCGGGAATTGTTACTTTTTTAGGATAGGTCACAAAGGTAGAAAGCGGAGTTTTATTAGGCGTCCCTTCTGGTAATTTATGTTTAGAATAGTCCATCGTAAAGCCACCACTGGTTTGAGCAGTGTTGACTTGAATAAAATAATTTTCTTCTTTTTCTGATAAGTTGTTAATTTTTATTTGAATGGTTTGTTTCTGGCCAGGCTTTACTCGTAAGTCGTAAAAAGTCCGACCTCGGTCTAGTTGATTCTCTGGTAAAATCGGAGCTACTCCGTAAGTTGCCTGTTCCTCTTCTCCTTTAGCAAAAGTTTCCATAGGCGCTAATAGACTAGTTCCCACTAAGCCTAAAAGAACTCCCCATATTAAGAAAAAAGATAATAATGGCTGATGTTTACTAAATTTTCCCATGACATATTCTCCCCTATAACTAAAGAGACGGCCTAGCTAGACCGTCTGTTAGTTGTTTTGATTAATTCTCTACCTAATCCTATTACTCAGCGTTTTGTGCTGTATAAGTAATTGTCCCATTGTATTTCTTCACTTGTAAATTATTGTTTGCAATTGTTAACTTAGGTTCCCCTAATGTATATGTTTTAGTTCCAACTGGGATAGTAGATGCTTCAGTCACAATCACTCCTGGAGTTTTTAAAACTTCTACAGCTGTTCCGTCTTTGTCAATAGTTAATGATGAACCAATACCATCTAGCTCGGTTGCACTAGCAGTAATTTTCCATGCTCCAGCAGGAACAGCATTCATCCATTTTGTTCTAGCCTTATCAATCTCAGTCTGCTCAACTTTTCCTTCTGCTTCAACTTTATCAATTTGAGCTAAAGCCTTAGTAATACTGTCTTGAGTTGGTCTAGTATCTGTCACACCTAAATCTTTATCATAAGTACCTCCAATGACAACATTTGGTTTAATATCCTTCAGTGTATGTTGTCCAAAATCAATATTAGGGACTTGGTCTAGCGTATAAGCTCCTGGGTCACTTGGTAAATCTGTGTCTGGATTAATTGTATAGTCGGTAATTTCTACTGTAGTTGTTCCCTTTTTCTCTTCTAACACCTTTAAATCTGCCGCAAAAGCTGGTGAAGCAGCTGCTAAAAGAGTTGCACCTACTAATAATGTACTCATTAATTTAATTTTTTTCATTTTAAAATCCTCCTCATAATGTTTAAATCTGATTTAAGTTATCTCTATTACAAATCGGCATTCACTAACTGCCAATAACTTACTGCGTGATATTTTCCGGTAGCGTTATGCTCTCCGAAGGTTAATTGCACTAATTCTTTAGGGATAATATAGGTGATAAAGCCGTGCTCTGTTTGGGCCTTTGATACAAGTAACGGCGCAAAAGTATTTGGTGTTTGTTGGGATGAAAAGGTCACTCCCTTTAGTTCTTTTGCCTCAAGCTCTACATTGTCTGCTAATTGCCCAACTCCTAAGCTGTAATTCACTTCTGTTAGCTTATGTCCTGTTTGATTAGTAAACCCTCCTAACTTCATCTCAAGTTGCCAATCTGAGGGTTGACTTCTTCCTTCTAATATTTCAATTGTTAAATCATTTTTAGCCAAGTGACCTTGTTTAACATCATCTTGGTTAATCTTTCCAAACTCAATGTCACTGACTTGGTAAATGCGAGGTAAGTCTTCATCTAAGGGTAAGATAGTTAAACTAGTGCTTCCACTTCCTTCAGCTCCATGTACTTGAATAGGACAAACAGTGACGAGAAACAGGCTCATAAGTAGAAGACTACTGCTAATCATCCAAGTGGTTAAGAATCTATGTTTCATTTTCTTTCCCCTCCTTATGTCGCCAAATCAGGAAAAAGAAAATACCGATTAAAAACAGGGTGCCTAAAAAAGATAATAGACTAAGTTGAAGCTCTCCTAACTGGGGTAACTTGCCTAGCCAATTATTATCTTGGCCTGATTGATTAGAAGATCCTCCTCCATTCCCCCCACCCTTATGCTGCTCAGACGGGGTTAATTCCACAAAGACTTGACTGGTTTCTTTGGTCTTATCTTCTGTGTCAGCAGCGAAAACTTGGCTAGGTGGAAACAAATAAAACATGAGAACGACTAATACTAAACTGATACTCATCCAACGGAACCAGTTTTTAGATGGCTTTAGAAAGGTCATTAATCTCATACTCATTCCCCCTTTCTAGGTGTTTTGGTGACGTTCCTTTCTAAGGCGCATCTATAAAGTTCCAAGTAACAGTTCCTTGCCACAAACCAGGTTGATCTTGATTAGATAAGCGTAATAATAACCCGTTAGCGGCATCATAGGTGTAGGACTGGTTGACTTGAAATTGAACCTCCCCAAGACTTTCTTCCTGTCCTGCTTGTTTAAAGACAAATTCTTCTTTAGGAATCATCACTTTTCCTTGACCGTCAGTAATATCTGACATAGTCATGGTCACCCTTGTTTGACTATTTTTAGTTCGAGTATCTCTTGGCTTGATTTTCATTTCTGCTTGTCTAGCTTTGCTTTCTCTTTCAGAGGTTAAGCTACTTCTTGCATACTTCCAAGTATAATCTGTGGTTAATTCTTCAAACCCTTGATAACCTTCTACTGTAAAGTGACTAATTTTAGTATCACTTGCTCCAGAACCGTCTGTTACAATTAATTTCATTTGGTTTTCTCCTAAATGATAAAGGGTATTAGGATCTAATAAATCAATTGGAGCTTGGTCTTGCCAACTGATATCAGTAGCTTTAGGTTGTTCTAATACACCTTTAGCTACTTCTTTCTCATTAACCAATAATTGATAAGTTAATTCATTTATCTGAGCATCTAAATCTTCATAGCTATACTTTAAGCCAAAGGTATCTGTATAATCTGTAAAACTTTCCTTTGGATCTGGCACTAATTGAGTAATCACAGGTGGTTCATTCATTTTATTAATCCAGTAGTAAACAGGATTACTAGAAAAGGTGTTTGCCTGTTGTGAGCCGACTTCCGTACCGATTAAGTTACTATAAAAGGTTGTTTGAACAGGGGTGGTTATACTGTCATGAGTTTTTGCCTGAAAGTGTAGATTAAGTTCCTCTCCTACCTTTAATAATATAGGGGAAGAAAGAGTGACTTGAACTTCTCCAGTTGTCGGATTAACTGTTGCTGTACCACCGATTGGCTCATTAGTCTGGCCATTTTTAACTACTTGTATATTTGTAATAGAATCATTGTTAGTCAACTGGATATATTTAGGATCTAGATACCCCATCCACTTACTTATATGAATATCTGCTTCCCCTTCATTAACGATAAAATGACTTTTAAATATACCCTTTTCTCCTGCTTTTAAAAATTTATCTGCTAAAGGAGCGTCCTCTTCCACTGCAACAGAATCATCAGATTCTCTAGCTACATCATTAGACAAACTAGCTCCTAAATCAACTGGAACTTGGGTAAAGACGAATTTAGTTTCTCCTGCTGAAGCACCATTAGCTACTGTAAATCCCCAATAAGCTTTATTATCATGTTCCGCTAATTTTAGTTCTGACTGCAAATCAGCCCAAGGTATATTCACCACAGTCGTTTGACTATTAGTAACGGGATTTTTTAAATAGTAGCTAAATTGATGGGTATTTTTATCAAAGTTATAACGAAACTCATACCAAGTACCATCTTGAACATTATCTCCCACAACTGTATTAAGTTTTCGATACCCTTCATGAACTAGACGAGCATTCCTAGTTTTAGTCTTAAACCACTCAGTATAAAACCAATCAGAAGCATCCTTATTATCCACGGTTAAAGGTTTATAGCTCTTATTTAAATTTCCAGGAAAAGCATAAGCCATGTGCGGAACTTCTAGTTGTTTACCAGAAATACTTGGGTCTACGTCAAATTGTGCACTTCCAGAAGTTCCATTGACATATGTATCAAATTCGATAGCAACTGAATTTTGAATAGCTGTATCTTCAGGTGTATACTTTTCGTCCTTACTAATAACATTATCAATATATTTACTAGCATTTCTTCCGTAAACACCTAAGTTTTGCCCGTCAGGATCTCCCTTACTACTCGTTGAAGCCTTAGTTTCGTTAGAATCATTGTGCATGACAAAGGCAAATCCATCTGCTTGGTTAATTCCCAGATTAATATACATTCTTCCGTTAAAAGATTGATTAAAATCCATTCGGTAACGCTCATTTGCCCATATAGATGCCCAATTCCCTCTTCCAGATAAAGAAAGCAGTGAGTAAGGTAGCCCATTATTTTCATTCGAATTTTGAATTGTTTCAATAGTTATCTTTCCATTAGGTGGTGCAAATAAATTGCCTAATGTGATAGCGCCTTTAGGAATAGTTGGACTACCTGTGACAGCTGCTAATGAAGGTTGACTGAAACCAATTAAACTAACTAGAAACACTGTCACTAACATCAAAAAACCAACGCCGACTTGTTTAAACCTAGCTAATAAATTTATTTTTATCACATGCCCCCACCTCCTTGTTTTCACAAATAAACAACGTTATTTATTTTCCTTATATTAAGTATACACAGTATCACCTTGTAATTATTACACTCTTTTGACACAAATCACGTCAGTTTAGTATAAAAAAACACTTACTTACATAATATAAGTGAAATATAATAAATTTATATTTATTTTCATAAAAATTACGTTTGTGAAATAATTATTATTTTTTATAAAAATAGCTAGTGGATAAGCCTTAACCTACTTATTATTAGTTGCTTTTAAATTATATATGTTATGTATCTTTTTTCTTCTTATTAAATCAGCTCTTATTAAATAACTAGTATATTTTAAAAATTAATTCATAAAAAATTCTATTTATCAGCTTTTTTTGAAAAAAGTAGGCTTTTCTTTAAAAAATTTTAATATTTAACCTGCTTTTTATACAAAAAAAAAACAAGTTCAATGATTAAACATCATCGAACTTGTTTTAATTTATTTATGTATAACGCTTTGTTTAATGTTTTCTCCAAACTACTTGGTTAATAATTTTAGTATAGCTTTGAATGATCTTCACGACTTTAACTGAAACATTAGTATCTTCATAATCTGGTGCTATCACTATTTCTTCTTGATTATTAGCCATAGCTATTGCTAATTCCACTGCCTGTTCTACGTCTTCTCCTTCAATTCCTGCAATGACCACAGAACCTTTGTCTAACACTTCTGGTCGTTCAGTTGAAGTTCTCAGTAGTACCCCAGTAAATCCTAACATAGCACTTTCTTCTGATAATGTGCCACTATCTGACAACACACATAACGCATGTTTTTGTAAGTGGTTATAATCTAAGAATCCAAATGGCTCTAAAGTTTTGACTAGTGGATGGAATTCAAAGTGACGTTTTTCGATAAATTTACGACTTCTTGGATGAGTAGAATAAATAACTGGCACTTGATATTTTTCCGCAATTCGGTTAATAGCTGCCATTAAACTCATAAAGTTTTCTTCATTATCAATATTTTCTTCTCGGTGAGCAGAAACAATCATATATTGACCAGAAGTTAAATTCAAACGTTGTAACACATCACTAGCATCAATCGCTGCTGAATGATCTCTTAATACTTCTTGCATAGGAGAGCCAGTCACATAAATATGTTCTTTACGGAAACCTTCTGACAATAAGTAGCGACGAGAATGCTCAGTATAAGGTAAGTTAATATCAGAAATGTGATCCACAATTTTTCGGTTAATTTCTTCTGGCACATTTTGATCAAAGCAGCGGTTACCTGCTTCCATATGGAAAATTGGCACTTTTAAGCGTTTAGCACTAATCGCTGAAAGGGCAGAGTTAGTATCACCTAAAACAAGCAATGCATCAGGTTGTTCTTTAGCGATAACTTCATAACTTTTAGCTACAATATTTCCCATAGTCGCTCCTAGATTATCTCCTACACTTTCTAAGAAATAATCTGGTTGACGTAAACCTAAGTCATCAAAAAAGACTTGGTTTAAAGTATAGTCCCAGTTTTGTCCTGTATGTACAAGCACATGGTCAAAATATTTGTCACATGCTTTGATTGTCGCAGAAAGTCGAATAATTTCTGGACGTGTTCCAATAATCGTCATTACTTTTAATTTACTCACAATTAAACCTCCAAATAATAAGTATCCGGATTTTCTGGATCGAATGGTTCATTCGCCCACATTACCGTTACCATGTCTGTGTCTCCAAGATTTTCAATATGATGGGTATAGCCTACTGGAATATCTACGACTTCTAATTTTTCATCACTTACGTGGTATTCAATCACATCATCTGTTTCAATCTTACGGAAACGCACAACCCCTTTTCCGTAAACCACTAAAAATTTCTCGTTTTTCGTATGATGCCAGTGATTGCCTTTGACAATACCCGGTTTTGAAATATTAATCGAAACTTGGCCATAATCTACTGTTTTAAGAAATTCGGTAAAAGAACCTCTTTGGTCCACATTCATTTTTAACTCATAAGAAAAAGCATTTTCTGGTAAAAAGCTAAGATAAGTACTGTATAACTTTTTAGTCAAAGCATCTCCCATAAATGGCGTTTCTCTAGTTTCTCTCGTTTCTTTAAAGGACTGAATGGTTTCGGCTATCCAGCCTAATTTTTGAGTATGAACTGTTGGCACGTAACAAAATTCTCCTTGTCTTAGTTCATCCCCTGTCAGACAACGGATAAGCTCTGCCACCACATCATCAATATAAACTAACTGCATCACCACGGCTGGATCATTCACCTGAATAGGCAAATCTCTAGCAACCTGATGACAAAATGTAGCAATGGCACTGTTATAGTTAGGCTGACTCCATTTTCCAAAAATATTAGGAAAGCGGTAAATCATCACAGGAACTTGATGTTTATTGCCGTATTCTCTAACCACTTGTTCCCCTTGACATTTACTTTTACCGTAATCATTCCCTAGAGTTGCTTGAGTAGAAGAAGACAACATGACAGGAACAATATTTTGATTGGCTTCTAAACAAGCAATCAGTTGTTCCGTCAACGTACCATTTCCTTCAAAAAACTCTTGAGTGTCTTTTGGCCGGTTAACTCCTGCTAGGTGATAAACAAAATCACATGTAGCCGTTAACTTAGTTAATTCTTCTAATGTGTTTTCCTTCGTGAAGGTAGTAATATCTGTGTACCCTGCATTTTTTAGTTGAGTCACTAAATTTTTACCTACAAAGCCATTAGCTCCTGTGACTAAAATTTGCATGTTATTTCCCCCAGTCAGCTAATTCTTCTTGAATAAAGTCTAGTTTCATTAACATCTCAATCATTTCATCGACATCTAACCGGTGAGTGTTATCTGAATTATATTCCTCAATTTGATTGTACTCTGTGTTACCTTTGACAAAGTATTTATCGTAGTTTAAATCTCGTTTATCTGCTGGAACTTGGTAAAAACCGCCTTGATCCACAGCGTGGGCTGCTTCTTCTTTTGTTAGAAGGGTTTCATACATTTTTTCTCCGTGACGAACCCCAATTTCTCTGACTGGAACATTTGTGCCAAAGATTTTTTGTAGAGCCTCCATTAAGACTTGAATAGTTGCAGCTGGCGCTTTTTGAACCATAATATCTCCTTGACCAGCATGTTCAAAAGCAAATAATACTAAATCAACCGCATCTGCTAAACTCATCATAAACCGAGTCATATTTGGTTCAGTTACGGTTAAAGGTTGGCCGGCTTTTAATTGTTCCACAAATAATGGAATCACACTGCCACGAGAGGCCATTACGTTGCCGTAACGTGTTCCACAAATCAAGGTATCTTTAGGATCAACATTACGGGATTTAGCTACAAAGACTTTTTCCATCATCGCTTTAGAGGTTCCCATCGCATTGATTGGATAAGCTGCTTTGTCTGTTGAGAGACAAATAACTTTTTTAACCCCAGCATCAATGGCTGCAGTCAATACATTATCGGTGCCTAATACATTCGTTTTTACCGCTTCAATTGGGAAAAATTCACAAGAAGGCACTTGTTTTAAGGCAGCCGCATGGAACACATAGTCCACCCCGCGCATAGCTTGACGAATGCTTTCAATTTGACGAACGTCTCCAATATAAAATTTGATTTTATCGTTTTTATAATGTTTACGCATATCATCTTGTTTTTTCTCATCACGAGAAAAAATACGAATTTCTTTAATGTCTGTGTCTAAAAAACGTTTTAACACAGCATTCCCAAAAGAACCTGTTCCTCCTGTAATTAGTAGTGTTCGGTCTTTAAATATTGATTCTTCCATTAGTCATGACTCCCTTTTTTTCGAACGAGCTTTTTCATCGTTTCAAGTGTTTTTGTAACGAATGTATCTTTCGTAAAATGAGCGGCTACATAAGTCTTAGCGTTTTCCCCCATTTGTTTTAACTCTTGAGGGGAATAGGCCATAAACTGAACCAATCCATCGGCTAAGCCTTGTTCATCAGAAGCAGCTACGCATAAGCCGCAGTCAGCCTCTTTAATGACTTGTTTAGCATCTCCTTCGATGGCTGCTAGCACAGGTTTCCCTGCAGCCATGTAGCCTTGAAGTTTGGCTGGAATAGTCAGCCCAATTTTATTTTCGTATTTTAACGTTAACAAACAAGCATCTGCCATGTCATAAAAAACTGGCATCAAATGAGAAGGTTGTCGTCCGTAAAAAACGACTTTTTCTTCTAGTTGAAGTTCTTTAGCCAATTGTTGACAGGTGGCTAAGTTAGATCCGTCTCCTACAATATGTACTCTAAAGTCATAGTCTTTCGGAACTAATGCCGTTGCTTTGATAATCGTTTCAATATCCTGCACATAACCAATATTGCCTGTAAAGACAAAATTATGTTTGGCTTGTTGAATAGAAATCGGTATCTCTTTCGGTATTTCTAAACTATCCTCAGCGTGTTGAGGTAAAAAGGCCATTTTTTCATAAGGAATGTGGTTCACCTCATGCATATAGGTTAAAAAGGATTGTGAACTAACTAAAATAAAAGAGGCTTGTTGATAAGCATGGGTACTTAATTTATGAATCATGCGAAATGGCATAGACTCTTCTTGAATACTCATGGCTTTAACGGCTTCTGGCCAAATATCCAAGCAATAAATTAACAGCGGCGCCTGACTTCTTTTAGCTGCCGTAATCCCTGGATAAATCATCGTTGCTGGCGAAGGTTGATACACATAAACCATATCAAATTTTTTTGCCGCAAAAAAAGCCCAGATAGAACCAAAAAACCAAAAAGATAAATAGTTTAATGATCTAAAAATGGGACCCGTTCGTCTAGAAATCGTTCGAACTCGTTTAACTGTACAACCGTTATACTGTTCTGTCCGGTTTCTAAAAAAACGATAATTTGGATGTACTTTTCCGGTGGTATAATCACCAAGACCACTTAGTACGGTAACCTCATGGCCTGCTTTAGCAAAATCTTTGATCAGCTCATTTATTTTAAAATGATCTGGATAAAAACTTTGACTGACAATTAAAATCTTCATGGCATCTTCTTCCTCGTTTACTTTAGAAAATCAGTTATTATTATACCATAAATCTATTTTGTTGTATGAATTTTTCCAAATAAAATAAATCTAACTCTAGTTATCTCTTCTAATTTAAGGAAAATTTTACTTCCTCATACTAAAAAAACTGACACATCAAGGATGATTCTTGATGTGTCAGTTTATGACTGTTAATATAATTTTTTAAACCAATTAATAATCATCTACCGCACCGTAAGATGGGTATGTTTTATAGCTAACCTGATTATTACTTTCAAACACGTAATCTTCTTGATCTCTTTCATCTTCTTCTTCATTTCCTAGTTCAACGTTTAATTTGTGGCTAATATACTCCAGACTATCTTCATGTAGTCCTACCATACTTTGACCTTCATAATTAAAACTCATCCAAGAGAAAGTATAAGATTTAAATTTGTAATCATTAGTAAAACCAGATTTAGCAATTTGCATCATGGTATCTTTATTCATATCTGTCCAAAAATGATTGTTTAGTGAATTTAATACTTCTGAATATTTCCCAATAGAACCTACTTGCATCGCTTTATGAATGACTGCTTCTACAACCATTTGTTGCCGTTCGCCACGTTTAATGTCATTATCGATTTTACGTGTTCTAGCAAAAGCTAAAGCTTGCTCGCCGTTTAACGTTTGTTTTCCTGGTTTTAAGTGGATCATTTTAGTGACTTCTGCATTTGCTTCATGAATTTCTACTGGAACTTTCACTTCAATGCCATCTAACGCATCCACAATTTTTTCAAAGGCTTCAAAGTCTACTGTTACATAAAAATTAACTGGAACACTGACTAATTCTTCCACTGCTTTAATAGAAGACTCTTCTTTTCCTACTGTATAGGCAGAATTAATTTTCCCGTAAGTCTCATAATCTTTTCCTTCAATATGAGTATACGTATCTCTTGGGATACTAACCATACTGATGTGAGAATTTTTAGGATTGACTGTGACTAAAATCATCGTGTCAGTTCGGTTTGAGCCAAGTTCACGTTCGTCGTTATCATCGACTCCTAATAATAAAATAGAAAAAGGATCTTTTCTTGGGATAATCTTATCATTAGTGTTTTCTCCATTAGCAGTTGAACGAGGACGATAGTTGTTTATCATTAAATCTTCTGCATCTGTTAGTAATTTAGCTCCGTAACCTAGGACAGCTACTACGGCCATTAAAGCGACAATAATCGTTCCTTTAAGTAAGGTAGGCCAGAATCTTTTTTTCGGTTTTGAATGTCTACTTGATCTTGTTCTCTTTTTTTCCAATGAGGTCGGCATCCTTTCAATTGCTTGTTTGGATAATGTTTCTAAAATTCATCTGTTTCATTCTACACTATTCTTTTTGAAAAAACTAGCTTAGTTCTAGTTTTTTACAAAAATTACCATGTTTTAGCTAATTTTCCTGAAAATTTCCGCAATTTCCTAAGTAGAAATCCTTTAGTTTTAGTAAATTACTTAAGATTTATTTGTAATTTAATAAGTTCATTTGTATAATGTAAAAGAAGTCACACAGAAAGTAGGTTTCTATATGAATAATAGTGTTTTAGGATTAATCATCCGGTTATTCCTAACCTTATTTATTGCGGTCATTTTAACCCCACTTGTCCGTATGTTGGCCTTTAAAATTGGGGCAACAGATAAACCAGGTCCTAGGCGGGTTAATAAAACCGTTATGCCCACTATGGGAGGTTTAGCGATTTACTTGACCTTTGTCCTAGCAACATTAATCGTGTTTCGGCCCTTTATTCCCTTTGACTATATCTTACCTATTATCGTGTCCAGTACGGTCATTGTTTTAACAGGTGTCATTGATGATGTTAAAGAGTTATCACCAAAAAAGAAATTAATCGGGATTTTAATTGCGGCCCTCATTGTTTACTTTTGGGCAGACATCCGACTAGAACATTTTCAATTGCCTTTTCTTGGTGAATTAAATTTAGGTATTTTTAGTTTACCTGTCACACTTTTATGGATTACAGCGATTACTAATGCAGTTAATTTAATTGATGGATTAGATGGTTTAGCCTCTGGTGTTTCCATGATTGCTCTAACAACTATGGGAATCATTGCTAACTTTTTTATTTTACGTACCGATTTCCACATTACCTTAACGATTTTTATTTTAGTCGCATGTATTGCTGGGTTTTTCCCTTACAATTTCCATCCAGCTAAAATCTTTTTAGGAGATACTGGTGCTTTATTTTTAGGCTTTATGATTTCTGTTATGTCTTTACAAGGGCTTAAAACAGTTACCTTTATATCTCTTATCAGTCCTTTAGTGATTTTAGGTGTTCCTATTACAGATACTCTTTACGCTATTATCCGAAGAAAAGTCAACAATAAACCTATTTCTTCAGCGGATAAAATGCACTTACATCACCGTCTGTTGTCTATGGGATTTACTCACCGAGGAGCCGTGCTTACTATTTACGGATTAGCTTTAATTTTTTCATTTACCGCTCTCGTTTATAATTACACTAGTTTTTGGGGAGCCGTCCTTCTGACCATCATTCTTCTATTAGGTCTTGAATTATTTGTGGAACTGATTGGATTAGTAGGCCCTAACCGGCAACCTCTCTTACATGTGATAAGCTACATAGGGAGTAAGCATTACCGAGAATGTTACAAAGAAAATAAAGATATGGCTAGTTGTCAAAAAAAACAACACAAGCCAGATGCAGATACTGATGAGTCCTCCTCTCAGTCGGAAGACTCTCCGTCCTAAAAAAATCCTGAGCCAGTTTAATTGGCTCAGGATTTTTTCTTATATAAGACCTAGAATTTTTTTCTAAATTTTCCAAACACTCTTTTAGTCATACTTTCAATCGAAGGATGTCTAGGTTCAATCTTGCCAGAAATAGTCATCTCACAGACTGCATTAATAATGCCCCCTAGAATAATCACCGTTGCTGCAAAATTCAACCACAACATAAACACAATAAAACTACCAATTAAACCATAACTAGTAATGTTTTTAGAAAAAAAGCGAGTATATAACCCAAACAGTTGAGTTAAAATCATCCAACCTGCTGTAGCAAAAATCGTCCCAGGTAAGATCGAACATAGCCGAACTTTAGCATTCGGTAAAGCTGAATAAATAATAAACAACGTTACAAATAAGGTAATAGTAGTAACAGGCCATCTTAATGTGCCAAACATGCCTTGAATACTTTCAGGTATGTTAAAAATAGGCGTTAAGTATTCTATTAAATACTGACCTATCATGAAAAACATAGCCACAAACACTACTGCCATTAAAAAGAAAAAGACAGCGACAAAAGAAAATAAGCGAGTAATCACCATATTTCGCCGTTTTTTAACCCCGAACACTTTATTTAGGGAATTTTGTAAAGCATTAATACTACGACTAGCCGCCCATAAAGTAGCTAATGCTGAAATAGACAACAAGCTACCACTTGTATTTTGTAACAAGGAACGAATGGTACTCTCTAATAGCTCGTAAACATTTCTAGGTACCATTGCCGCAATATAAGGCAAAACTAATTCTGGATCAATGTCTAAAAAAGGCAAAATATTTCCGACTGCAATGACTAGGGGAAATAAAGACAAAAGTAAATAATACGCAATTGCCGCTGAAGACGTCGTGACTTCAGCACCTGTCATACGAATTTGTGCCGCATGAAAAACCACTTGCCATTTTTTCTTTTGAGATAAATCTTCCTGATTATCTGCTTGTTTCATAGCTGTCCTCACTTGTTCAAGAAACTTTTTACTGGTCACCTTGACTCGTTAAAATACGGGGGCCTTCTTTAGTAATTGCTAAAGTATGTTCATATTGACAACTTAATCCTCCGTCTTGGGTTCTAGCTGTCCAACCATTGTCATCCATTTTCATTTTCCAAGTACCTGTGTTAACCATCGGCTCAATGGTAATGACCATGCCTTCTTTTAGTCGAACACCTTTCCCGGGAATACCGTAGTGAGGAACCGCTGGATCTTCATGAATGGTTGGTCCAATACCATGACCGACAAAATCACGAACAACAGAAAAACCTTCCCCTTCTACATACGTTTCAATCGCATGGCCAATATCGCCAATTCGGTTACCTACTTGCGCTTGTTCAATCCCTAAATAAAGAGCTTTACGTGTCACTTCCATTAGGCGATCAATTTCTGGTGTAGACTCTCCTACTACATAACACCAACAAGAGTCAGACATCGCTCCATCTAAGTCAATACACATATCCACTTTGATTAGGTCACCATTTTTTAAAGTTTTTTTACGAGGAAATCCGTGACAAATTTCATCATTAATACTACAACAAGTAGCATATTCATAGCCTTCAAACCCTTTTTGAGCCGGATAGCCTCCATGTTCTGTAATGTAATTATCTACAAATTGGTCAATCTCCCAGCTTGTGATGCCTGGTTTTATAAAATCACGCAATTGGTGATGAACCTCAGCAAGTAAAGCTCCAGATTTCTCCATTGCTTCAATTTCTCGTTCTGATTTAATTGAAATCATCTTTTCCACTCCTTCTTTCAAAATCTCTTATATTCTATCACAAGCTTTCTAATTATCCAATGACAATCCCTTTGTAAACTAGTTTCCAATCAATTTAGGTTCTGTTATAATATAAGTGAAATAAAGAGAGGAGCGATTAAACATGGCAGTAGCTAAAATAGTCTATGCTAGTTTAACAGGCAATACAGAAGAAATTGCCGATATTGTAGCAGAAGCCTTAGAAAATTATGACATTGATGTTGAACAACATGAATGTACTGAAGTAGACGCAGATGAATTTGAAGACGCTGATTTATGTATCGTAGCAACTTACACTTATGGTGAAGGAGATTTACCTGACGAAATCGTAGACTTTTATGAAGATTTAGAAGAACTTGATTTAAGCGGAAAAATCTTTGGAGTAGTTGGTTCAGGAGATACTTTCTACGACTTCTTCTGTAAATCTGTTGATGATTTTGAACAAGCTTTCCTTAAAACAGGAGCTAAAAAAGGGGCAGATTCAGTTAAAGTGGATCTAGCTGCTGAAGAAGATGACATTGAACATTTAGAAACCTTTGCTAAGTCTATGGCAGAAGCGTTAAATGCTTAATGAATAAAAAGACACCGAAAGATTTTTTCTTTAGGTGTCTTTTTTTTATTTACTGAAATGTTTGCCAAAATTTCTTTTGATAGTAACGTAGCCATAAGCCACTTCCTATTAGTAAGACGAAGACTGCCACTAGATTAACCAGTTTATAGTAAGTGCTCATACTCCCTATTCCGTAAAGAACTAATACAATGGTACTCCCTAATAGACTACCAAACATGTTGAACACTAAACCTTTATTCCCAGCTCCTCTTGTAAACAATTGAGCCACATTGGTCCATTCTAAAAGAAGTAGACGGTAATCTCTAGCAAAATAACGATGGCTGAGTAAGTAAGTACCCCAACTATTTCCCAGTAACAAAGCGACTATAAAAATCACTGGTAACCGAAAGACTAAGCCACCTACTAACGCTAAACTTCCAGAAAGAAGGAGCTGCATAGCAAAACCTAAACGAAATTTAGTCCGCAAATAATTAGACATAGAGATAGGTAAAGACTGAATAAAATTAAAATTTTCTTGGTCTAAAGAGATTAACAAACTAATAAATGAGGTGGCATTAGTTGTCATAGTAGCTAGGGCTAAGCCTACTCCAAACACCACTCCGATTAAGTGAGGATCAATATGATTTAACTTAACCGAGCCACCTAATGCAAAACTCACAATAAAAACAACTGGCATTAAAAAGGAACTAGCTATCACTTGCATTAACAAGTTAGGATCTTTAACAAGTTGTAAGTTATACATCCGTAATAACTGAGATAAGTTTTGACCGGTTTTATGTAACCGTCTGCTTTCCCCTTTGGCCATAGACGCACTAGTTAGTTGATCATATAAATGAGGTAAAATTAAGCCTTTGATCACCAAAAGTAAGGCTAAAAAGAAAGCTAATAGACTAACCAGTGCCACAAGTCCGGTTTTAGACAAGGGAGCACTAGCTATCCGGTAAATAGGTAATAAAAAGTGAATCGGCACTCGATCTAATTGATTCAAGCCACTTTGAGTATTTTGGTTACTCATAAAAATAATTCCTAAAACCGTTAGCACCATCGAAATCACCAGTAATAAACTAGTGACCACTTTTTTATGTTCATGAAAAAATTTAGTTCTCGTTAAGCCAAAGACAACTAAACTACTCAAACTAAACACAATCGCTAAAATTAATATAAATAAAAGGAGGGAAATCACAATCGTCACAGGTAAAAACACTCCTGAGCGAAACCCTGTGAGTAGAAAGACTACTAACATAGGAAAGACGAAAGGTAAAATAGTGATAGCTACCACTAAGCTTTTAGCTAAAAAAATTTCTGTTTGCCGAAAAGGTAAAGACAAGTAAGCTTGTAGATCTTGGCTTTCAAAAAACACATTGTAAATAACTGAAATGCCTTGGGAAAAAGCTAGTAAAGAAAAAAGGGCTACATAATAAGTGAAAAAGCCTGGCATTTTACTAAAGTCCATTAAAACCATGGTTACGCCGTAAATCCCTAAAAAAATAAGGCCAGAAAAAAGAAATTGATTGGCTAATGACTGAGTTAGCTTTTTCCCTTTTTTTCCTTTTTTTCTTAGTTTATCTGTGACTTGAGGATTAGCATAACGTAAATTAACTGCTGTTAAGGCGGTGATATGCTGCTTATTCATGGCTAATCTCCTCCAACTGTTCAGTCTGCTCAGTTGGTTGATTATCTGCCTGTCTGCCTGCCATTTTCAAGTAAATATCTTCTAATCTTTCACCTGGTGAACTTTCAAGAAGGGTGTCAACTGACCCGTTATAAAGTAACTCCCCTTGTTTTAAAATGGCTAAATTATCACATAGTTGTTGAGCTGTGTCTAAAACATGAGTTGAAAAAATAACTGTTTTCCCTTTATCTGCATGAGCTTGCATCATCGCTTTTAAATCATAGGCCGCTTGTGGGTCTAGCCCTTGTAGTGGTTCATCTAATATCCAAATATCTGGATCTGCTAAAAGAGCCCCAATTAAGATGGTTTTTTGTCTCATACCATGGGAAAAACTAGCTAGAGTTTCATCTTGATGAGCTGTCATCGCAAATAACTGACTTAATTCAGTTAATTTAGCTACTTTAGCTTCTTCCTTAATTTCATAGGCGACTGCAATTAAATCCCAATACTCACTGGCCGTTAATTGTAAGAAAATGTCTGGTGTATCTGGTACATAGGCGATTTTCTTTTTAATAGTTTCCCGGTGAGTAGCCAAATCTAGTCCATCAATCACAATCTCCCCACTAGTTGGTTCTATAATACTCACTAAAGTTTTAATGGTGGTGGACTTACCTGCACCGTTATGGCCTAAAAAGCCAAAAATTTCTCCTTGGTTAATCTGTAAGTTTAACTGGTTAAGAGCTACCTTATCCCCGTAAGACTTGCTAAGCTGTTTTATTTCAATCATCGCTTTCCTCCTCCAATATAATTATTCTCTATTTTACGATATTTTCTTTCAATAGAAAACATTTTCTAACAAATCTTTTTTATCTCTACTTTATAAAAAAACTAGTAATACATGACTTAATTAGTCTTATATTACTAGTTACCTTAAATTAATTCCATTAACTTATAAGCTTAACTCATAGGCTAACCGTTTGCCTTCAGGATTAGGTGACACATAAATAATCCCTTGGTAAGAAAAACCAAATGCTTGAATTAAACTTTGCATTCTTATATTCATCTCATGAGTGTCAATTCTCATTTGTCTAAAACCTTTTTGATAGGCTAAGGTCAACAAATTAGAAAAAAAGTAGCGACCTAAATGCTGGCCTTTAAAGCTTGGAGAAATAGCGATTCTATGGATCGTTGCATAAGGACCCTGTTTTTGCCAACCCTCCCCAGCAATCTGTTGATAATTTGGATCAGGTTCTGTTACTAAAGCCGCCACACCAGCGATTTGACTGCCAACTACTAATAGATAGCAGTGTTGTAAGTGAATGTCTTCTTGTAATGTGTCACGACTAGGTTCTCCGTCTTGCCACTGGCTACTTCCATCTTCTTTCAGTAACTCCTTAGCTTCAGCAATAATAGTCATAATCTGTGGTAAATCAGCTAAGGTGGCTAATCTCACATATGTTGCTGCCATACTTTTCCTCCTAACTTACTTTGCTTAACTCTTTGTTATGAGCCAAACGATTAATCATCGTCAATAATGTTTCAGCAGATTCTGATAAATTTATTTTTTCTAATAATAACTTACAAATAACTCCTTGATAGTAAGAGCGTAATGACAAATTAGGTGGCCGGTTTCCTTTAGCAATTTGTCGTCTAACTTGATGGGTTAGGGCAACCAATTGTTGCTCACTTTCTGTTTGAACCGGTAACTCTTCAGATAATTCCTTCAATAATTGGACGGCTTGTTGATTGACTGTCATTGTCATATATACCACTTCTTTCTCTTAGTTAAATATAAGTCTGTACATCATTTCACTAGTTCGAAATAAGATTATACATCAAAACAAAGATTTTGTGTTAATTAAACCATCACATTATGACATTTTTCTCATTTTTAGCTAATCAAGTTTCACTGACTCCGTATCTAACCGGTTATATTTAAAGGAATAAATTTTATTAGCTTCCCCTTTTTCTAACGGCAAAGTCAACTCAAAAATAGCTGTCCCGTCTGGCTCATTAGTTAAATCTACCCCTGTATAAACTAATCGCGTTAAATTCCCTCTACTTTTTTGAAATAAGTCTTCATAGGTTGCTTGATTCCCATAAGTAAAACGAGCCACTAAACTTTTAAAGTCTGGATAATTAGGATTAAACTTATCTCCCCCAGCTTCTTTAAACACCATTGGATCAGAGTACTCTTGGCACAACTGATTAATTTGATTTAAGCCATCACCAATTTCTAAAAATTCATCTTGTGGCGTAATGGGTTTAAACAAATGATCTTGCTCTACTAAAGATTGTTTAACGGTTAAATGAAGAGAGGATGGCTCACTTGTTTTCCTTAAACTTAAGGGTAGAATTTGATAACTGTCATCTGCTGTTATCATATTTAAATTCACCCCTAATTCAGTTTCAGGTTCATTGTTAGCATTCATATATAACCGGTAGTCAACCAGGGTCATAGAATGAATTTGACTGGTACTAGATTGACCTACTAAGCTTAATTCTCGTAAAACTGGCTGCCATTCTTTTTCATCTGCTAGTGCAAATTTTTTCGGCCATTTACTTGTCAAATCAGACAAAGTGAGTAAAGAATGAACGGGTGTACCAGCTAACTCCTCATTTAAAGTAGCCAACTCCTCGCTTACTTTTTGTAATTCTGTTTGAATAACTTGCTGAGAAATGGTTAAATTTTTCACCTTATTATATGTTACTTTTTTTCGGTCTTTTTCTTTAGGAGGAATTATTTTTTCAAAAGGAATTCTGATTTCTGCCACATCGGTGAAGAAAAAAACTCCTACTGAAACAGCGATTAAACTAGCCAATACTCCCCAAAAAATGAACCACTTATGTCTTGTTTTCACCTGCATCCTTCCTCTTTTTTTATTTTAGTCATCCTCATCTTTTACTGAAGAATCTGAATCTTTGTCTTCTTTCTCTTTATCATCCTGATCAGAGTCACTGTCTTCCCTAGAAGAACTGTCACTTGTGGTTTTCTTCTCTTGCTCATATTTTTTCTTAGCCGCTTGAATTTGTTTTTGACTTTGTTTTAAATCTTCAGTCACCCGTAAATCTTGCTGATACTCCTCAGATTGAATCACTTGGTCAAAGTTTTCACTTGCACGAGCTAATTGTTTCGTCACTTCTTGTTGAATACTTTCCTCTAAAAAGCTTAACCACTCTTTTTGACGTTTTTGATTGTTAACTTTTGTCATATCTAGTAGTAACTGACTCACCTCATCTGAACTAAGTGTGCCGATTAAACTACCATCTGAATGGAATGACTGGCTTAATTGTTGTTCCACTGACTGAATGGCCTCCCACTGCTTGTGACCAATTGTTAGCAGAGTGTCTATCGTTTTCCCCCATTCAGTTTTTTTAGCGGAACTTTTTTCCCATAAAGCTCTAGCTTGTTGGATATCTTCTTCTGTCGTTTTTTCTTTTAAAAAAACATCTCCGTTAAATTTATCTCCAACAAGGCCTGGTTGATTAAATAACTTATTGACTTTTTCTTGGGTAGTGACATCCTGTTTAAAGTCAGCTAACTTATTTTTTTCTTCTGTTATTTTATCTGCTAGTTCATCTAAGCTTTCAGCAGTCACTTCCTCTTTAAAATAGTGCCGCTTTTTATCAATAAATAAATTATCTAATAGTTCTTGATTTTCTCGGCTAGTTTGTTTAATCTTTTTATCTGCTTCTTCCTGATGACTCAAGTAACCTTTCCCCAATAGAACTGCCACAACAATCAGGAGAAAAACCAAGATTAACACTCGCCAATTTTGTTTATTCATCTCTCTACCTACTTTCTTTACTAATCATGACGACTTGGTTTATCCTCTTGATCTTTTGGTTTGTCTGATGAATTTTTTTCTGAGTCAGACTCTTTTTCCTTCTCTTTTTTATCTTTCTCTTTTTCTTTCTCTTTTAGCTGAGCTAAGTCATATTGGGCTAATTCTCTTTCATGTTCTGCTGTGACCTGATTTTGTAGCTGGGTTAATTCACTTTGTTTATTAGCATAGGCTTGCTCCAATTGATTGGTTAAATCCTGTTGGGCTTGACTGTCGTATAATAAGCCAATAAATTGGGTCAAAGAGCGGTACATTTGATCAATCACACTAAAGTTAGAAGCATTCACACTAACTTTTAAAGGATAGTTAGCTAAGTTAGCAATCAATTGTTGTAAATACCTATAATCTTCTGGTTTAGTTAAATTTACCTGTGGCAATTGATTGACTGCAGCTAACCGGTAGTCTTCCAGTTGTTTTTTATCTTGGGATTTTTGTTTAATATCTTCAAAGCGGCGATTTTTTAACACATCTTCCCGCTGTGAGGTTAAGGTCACCCACTGATCATTGACTTTATAAACAGAAGACGGTCGGTTAAAATCAATCACAGGTTTCCCTTCAATAAGGGTTGCCATTGCTTGTTTAAATATGGCAGCTGAGTCAATATCTTCTAAGCCCATAGGAGTAGGAGTGTCATACCCTGTCCAAACAGCCACAGAATAATAAGGTGTCGCCCCAACTGACCATTTGTCTTTCGCTTGATCGGTTGTCCCTGTTTTGACTGCTAGGTGAGGATAGTTCGGTAACCGGTAACTTTCCCCAGTTCCTCCTGGTTCAGTGACTACCCCTTTCATCGTATCTAATAATAAGTAACTGACATCATCTGAATAAATTTTCTTCTCTTGCGCTTTTTCGTGATTATAAATCACACGACCCGTTTCATTTTCAACTAAAGACACCACATTCGTAGGCTCTCGGTAATTCCCATTATTGACGACTGTAGCCATTGCCCCAGCTAAATCTTGATTGGTAATCCCCATAGTAAAGCCCCCAATCGCAATAATCGGGTTTTTATCGCGGTAATCTAACCCACTAAATTCCATCGCTGCTAATTTTTCTAAAGGATTTTCCACATTTAGTAACAACTTATAAGCCACCACGTTAGATGAAATAGCTAAAGCTCTTCTTAAAGTTAAATTCCCCATAGATTTTAAATACACATTGTTAGGATAATTAGCGTTAAGTCGGTCATCTGACACTTGACTGGTTTCTAATAACCCTTGTTCATAAGCATAAGCATAAGAAAGAAACGGTTTAATAGCTGAACCTGGTTGCCTTAAACTTAAAGAAGCTCGGTTATACGTATTGTTAGCCTCTCCTCTTCCTCCAATACTAGCCACAATCATTCCTGTTTGATTGTCAATGACTGTCATAGCTGCTTGTTTTGTATAAAACTGAGTATCTGGGTCTATTTCAGTATAAGGAGACATGATGTCTGTCACTTGTTGTTGTAACTTTCTTTGTAAGTCTTGGTTGATGCTGGTTTTAATCTGATAGCCACCACTGACCACTTTATTATAAGTTTCATTGTAGCGTTCGTTATATCTAGCAAAATACTCTTGCTGTTCTTCTCCTGTATTAAATTCATATTGAAATCTAAAACCGTTATCTGCCATCACTTTTTTCGTCGCAAAATCCATAGCAACTGCCACTTGATTGTCTTTCACCTGATTGTCTAAAACATTCGTATTTACTTGGGTTTTCAAGGTTTCTTTTAGACTTTTTTGCAACTCAGATTCTGATAAATAACCTTGTTCAGCCATTAAGCTTAAAATTAATTTTCCTCTTGCTTCAGCTGCTTTTGGCTCTTTAATGGGATCGTATTGGGTAGGATTGTTAGTCACTCCCACTAAAGTCGCTTGTTGCAATAAGGTAATGTCATTCACTGACTGATTAAAATAATACAAAGAAGCGGTATTAATCCCGTAACAATTGTAGCCATAATACACATTGTTTAAATAGTATTCTAAAATTTTCTTTTTGGGGTAACGATCCTCTAGTTTTTGGGCAATTACCATTTCCGTTAATTTACGAGAAACTGTAACTTCATCACTTAAATAAATATTTTTAACTAACTGCTGAGTAATTGTAGAAGCTCCTCGCATCCCTTTTCCTAAAGCCGCATTCACAGCAACGCCAGCTAGTCCTTTAATATCTACTCCTTGATGCTGATAGAAACGTTTATCTTCAATGGAAATCAGTGCTTCGTACACATGATGATCCATTTTATCAATCGGAAGGTATTCATATTTTTTAGACCGAAACTCTTGAATAAGCTGATCCTGTTGATCCAATACTCTTGTAGGCGTTAGTGCCACAAAATCAGACTCTTTCATTTCTTCCGCTAATTGATAGCCGGTTTCTACTGCTTGGTTTACGACTTTTTGGTACTGCTTTTTAGCGTAACTAGCTCCTACACCAACTCCAATAAACATTAAGCACAAAAGACTCACTGAAATTTTCGTTGATAAGGCTATTTTTTTCTTATGAGATGACTCTTTTTGACGAGCCTTTTTTTTACGTTTAGAAGTTGATCGGTTTGAATTATTTAGCGTCAACGTATCCTCACCTCTTTCTTGTTTATTATAACAAATTATCCTTTAAATTTATGTTAAACTCGCTTCTCTACAAAAAAAGATTGACCTCTAAAATTAGAAATCAATCTTTTTAACTATTACTATTTTTTTATTTCTTTAGAGATAAAGTTTTAGTCGCTATTTTATCCAAAAAGGCTTTGTCATGTTCTACAAATAACAAACTAGGCTGAACTGATAAGATTAATTCTTCGATTTGTTCGTGATTAAACACATCCAAATAATTTAACGGCTCATCCCAAATATATAAATCAGCTGATGTTCCTAAAGATTTAGCTAACTCTACTTTTTTCCGTTGTCCCATACTCATTTTTTCAATTGGTAATTGAAAAGTTTCTCGGCTCATGCCTAATTTGATTAAATTGTTTAACAACTCTTGATAGGAAATCTGCTGCTTTTCAGCAAACTCTTTTAAATCTCCTTGATTGTTTTCATAGTGCTGTCTAACCACACTAACCTTTAGACCTGAAGCTCGCTCTAAATTTCCCCAACTATTCCCGTCAAACTCTCCTAAAATAGCTTGGATAAACGTTGATTTACCACTCCCATTCGAACCAGTTAACGCCACTCTATCTCCTGGCTTTAATTCAAAACTAAGCGGTTGAAACAAACCTGTTTCTTCATAGCCAAAGGTAACATTTTCAGCCCAGATAAGGCGTTTGTGATGGGTTTCTCTCGGAGTCATTTTAAGAGGGTCTACTTGTTCAATATCCGCTAATAGCTGTTCTTTATCTTTAATTTGTCCTTCGACTCGGTTCATAATGGCTTTAGAGCGCTTCATCATTCTAGCTGATCTAGCCCCAATAAAGCCTGTATCTCCCACACTGCCACTGCCTTTCACATGGGACTGGCCATATTTATCTTTTTCTCGGGATTTAGACCAAGCCTTCTTTTCTTCCGCTGTTTGTTTTAGCCGAGAAATTTCCCGGGTTAATTTCGTATTTTGACTTTGTTCATAGGCATCTCTTAACTGTTTCTCTTCTTCATACGTCGCAAAATTTCCTTGATATAAACTTAACTGACTTTTTTCAATCGCTAAGGTATGATCCGTTGTTTCATTTAAAAAGTGTCTGTCATGACTGATGACAATAAATCCTTGATTTTTCTGATTAAGATAGCTAATGACTTGTTGTCTAGCAAGACTATCTAAATGATTAGTTGGCTCATCTATTAAGGGATACTCCTCCTCTAAAAACAATAACGCCAGTAACACTTTGGTCTGTTCCCCACCTGATAAGGTATTAAAGGGACGCCAAAACACACTTTCATCCACCTTTAACAAGTTCAATTCTCGTTCTACTTCCCATAATTCTTTTTGGGTTAAGTCTGTTACTACCTCATAAGTTAGCTGAGTAGGATCTTTCACCTGTTGAGGGAAATAAACAAAGTTCTCCTGATGATTAATTTCCCCTGTATAGGGTAATTTGTTTAATAATAGATAAAAGAGAGTGGTTTTCCCTCTTCCATTTCTTCCAACTAAGCCTAGTTTCCACTTAGGATCTAAGTTTAATGAAACCTGTTGGAATAGATTTTTTTCTTGACTATCATAGCCAAATGTCACTTGTTTCATTTGAATAATTGACATATTTATCACCTCAAAAAAAGACTCACCTATTTTCATAGGGGAGTCCTTACACATAGTGATACTAATGTCTGTTTAACTATAAAAAACACATCAGAATCCATGCATAGTCCATTTACTCCCCTCGAAAATCTGCACACTACCCCCATTAATAAAAAAATTAATCGATAGTAGTCTAAATGCAGCTTCCACAAAAGAGTTAAATATTCAATGCAGGATCCCTCCGTTTCAATTTATGTTACCCAAATAGTAGCACACAATTTTTTATTTGACTAGAAAAATATCAGTTTTTTTATTTATCTTTTATTTTTCTTGCCGTTTAGCTAATTGGGTAACTAACCGGTCCACCCCTTCTTTTACATACTTAGGTAAGGTTGCCAAATTTAACCGAATATACGTGTCATAGCCTTTTCCAAACCATTCACCGTAGTCTACAGCTAATTGACACTCCTCTTCCATAAACTTGACTAGTTCACTAGCAGGGACATAGCCACCTAAGTCAATCCAAGCTAAATAAGTTCCTTCTCGCTGACTGACTTTCACTTTAGGAAATGCGGCTAACGCTTGAACTAGATACTGATGATTACTATGAATCACTGCCATTAATTGACTTAGCCATTCTTCTCCGTAACGGTAACAAGCTTCTCCTGCTACTAACCCTAATGTACTATTAGCAGCTTTATTGACTTTCTCTGCATATTGGTCGTAAATCTCTCGGTTATGTTCATCTGGGATAATGATGTGAGAATTCAGTAGACCTGCTAGGTTAAAAGTTTTAGAAGGAGCATTTAATACAATCAGATGAGAATGATACTGCTCCCCTAAACTTAGCATAGCCACAGCTGGATGATTGTGACTAGTTAAATCTTGATGAATTTCATCGGATACAACCAGTACCTCATGTTTAGCACAAATGGCCATTAACTGCTCTAACTCTTGTCTTTCCCAAACTCTGCCTACTGGATTATGAGGCGAACAGTGAATCAAGACTTTGACCTGCTCTTTGACTATTTTTTCTTCTATTTCAGAAAAGTTCATGGTATACCGATCATTCTTTTCAATTAAATCAGAGACCACCAACCGGCGACCAGTTTGTTCCACACTATCATAGAACGGATAGTAGACAGGAGATAAAATCATCACTCCCTCATTTGGTTGCGTAAAGCCTTGCACAATCCAAAAGAAACTGTTGACTACTCCTGTTGAGAATCTTAGCCATTCTTCTTTTAACAACACACCGTAACGTCTTTTTTGCCAAGCAAAGAAAGCCTCATAATAAGAATCTGGTACTAAAGAATAACCAAAAGCTCCATGAGCTACTCTGTTCATTAAAGCCTCTTCTACTTGTTTAGGGACTTTAAATTCCATATCCGCTACCCACATTGGTAAAAGTTGATCATTTGAAAACTTTTCAGAAAGTCCATCCCATTTTACTGAATTAGTTTGCTTTCTTTCTACCCCATAAGTTTCACAAAAATCCCGTATTGTTTTATCCATGCTACCCCACCATTCTAATTGATTTCTATTATCATCATAGACTATTCTTTTAAATTAGTCACGGTTAATAAATCACTAGGATTTCTTTAACTAATTTTAAGCCATCTCTTATAAACCCCTGAAAAAGGTTGTTTAAACTTTCACATATGCTATACTTTTTCTGTAGCGTTTAAAGCGCTATCAATTATATCAGTTATTTTAATTTTAAGGAGGATATTTATGAAATTAAGAACAGATTTACCTGTCATTTTCGATTCATTTGGAGAAGCAAGACAAGCAGGGTTTTTAGCAGTAAAAGAATTAAAAGAACAAGGTCAACCAGTCATTGGGGCTTATTGTACTTTTTTACCTGAAGAATTAGCAATTGCAGGAGGAGCTATTCAAATTAGTTTATGCTCTACTTCAGATGAAACTATTCCTGCAGCTGAAGAAGATTTACCTCGTAACCTATGCCCACTAATTAAATCAAGTTATGGTTTTGGTAAAACAGACAAATGTCCCTATTTCTACTTTTCTGATTTAGTGGTTGGGGAAACAACTTGTGATGGTAAGAAAAAAATGTATGAATACATGGCACAGTTTAAACCAACTTACGTGATGCAAGTTCCTAATAGCCGAGACACTGAAGCAAGTTTCGCTCTTTGGAGAGATGAAATCATTCGTTATAAAGAAAAATTAGAAGAAACATTACAAACAACCATTACAGATGAACAAGTTCATGACGCGATTGTCTTTAAAAACAAAGAACGTCAAGCACGAAAAGATTTCTACGGTTTAGGCAAACTAAATCCACCAGCTATCACTGGAACAGATATTTTCAAAGTGATGTACGGGGCTAACTACACCTTTGACAAAGAAAAACTAATTGACACTTTAAATGAAACAACTGCTCGCATTCAACAAGAATATGAAGAAGGCAAACGTTTAGACCCTCGTCCTCGTATTTTAATTACAGGTTGTCCAATTGGTGGTGTCACAGAAAAAGTCATCCGAGCAGTGGAAGATAACGGCGGGATTGTGGTTGCTTTTGAAAACTGTACTGTGGCTAAAGCGGTAGAACAATTAGTGGATGAAGAAAAAGAAGTTTACGATGCTCTCACTGAAAAATACATTAACATTGGGTGTGCTTGTGTTTCTAATAACAATACCCGAGTAGAATTATTAGACCAAATGATTGATGACTACCAAGCTGACGGCGTACTAGATATGGTACTACAAGCCTGTCATCCATTCGCAATTGAATCTAAACGGATTAAAGAATTCTGCCAAAACGAAAAAGAAGTGCCTTATATGTATTTAGAAACCGACTATTCAACTAGTGACGTAGAACAAATTAACACACGGGTAACAGCATTTCTAGAAATGATTGGAGTTTAGATAGTTATGAAAGTCATTGGTATTGATAGTGGATCTACCACCACTAAAGGCGTTTTAATTGAAGATGGTAAAAAAATTGACCAATACCTAATTGGCACACAAGGTAATCCTAGAGGTAGTATGGAAGAAGTTTTGGATTATTTAGGCTATCAGCCAGAAGAGATGACCTTAGTCTCCACTGGTTACGGACGAAAATTAGTCCAAGCAGATCACTGTATTACGGAAATTACCTGTCACGCAGTTGGGGTTAGATACTTAGATCCCACTATTGAACAAATTATTGATATTGGTGGCCAAGATTGTAAAGCCATTAAGCTTTCTTCTAAAGGGAAAGTATTAGACTTTAATATGAATGATAAATGTGCAGCAGGCACTGGTCGATTCGTAGATGTTCAAATGAGGATTTTAGGGGAAGACATTAAAAACTTAGATAGCTTTGTTAAAGATGCCACCCCTGAAAAAATTAATAGTATGTGTACTGTTTTTGCTGAATCAGAAGTCATTGGTCTAATTGCCCAAGACATTGCACCTGCTAACATTGCGTTAGGTGTTTTACACTCTATTGTGCACCGGATTAGTAATCAATATGCTAAAGTCCAACCTAAGCCAGACAAACCGCTCTTTTTATCAGGTGGCTTAGCACAAAGTCAAATTGTTCGTGACTTACTGAGTCAATATACTGAAACAGAAGTCAAAAGTCATCCAGATGCTCAGTTTGCTGGAGCGATTGGAGCTGCTATGTTAGGGCTAGAAAAAGCCACTAACTAGGATCATGCCAAAAGAAAGGATATAAACATGACTAACATTCGCTGAATTTATTCACCTACCTTGTGAGGACCCTTACAACAACTTGTCAAGTTCAGCCAAACTTAAAACGCACACCTTTTGTTAACCAGCAGTAGCTAGCAAAATGTGTGCGTTTATTTATATGCCTTAAAACACTTAGATTTAGCGAGTAGTTGATTGCTTTTTACCTAGACTAAAGGCAGCTAGTAAAATCACTACTGAGATACCCCCGCTAAGGATAAACATATGGCCATAAGCTTGACCGGCTACTTCTTTAAAGGCTGTCACTAAAGACTCTCTTAAAGAAGCATCTGGTAATTTAAGTAAAGCTAATAACATGTTTTCTGTGGTGTTGTTTTTTAAAATTTGTTGCACCGCACTAGTATCTGATACTTGTAATAACTTACTAGGCAACTGATTAAAGCCTGTTTGAATTAAAGAGGCATACACAATTGGTGCAATAGTTAAACCAACTTGGCGACTAACTGATAACATGCCTAAAGCAGACCCTTTCTCTTTTCCAGCAGCTTTAGAAGCTAATACAGATAAAGGTGCTCCCATTAACATCCCAAAACCTAAACCAGTTACACTGGAACAAGCTAAAAACCAACCTAAACTGTGACTGAAAAAGGCTAAAGAGAAGAAACCAAGACTTGACAATAAACTAGCCACAACTACCGTTTTCACAGCCCCTAATTTATCAACTAACATGCCGCCCATGCCAGCTCCTACAATGGAAGCTAGGCCAATGCCTGACATCCAAACCCCTGCTTGATTAGCCGGCACACCTAAATGATGTTCCACATAACTAGGAATATAGACAAAAATGGCGATTAACATACCACTTAGTAACCCCATTAATAAGGTTAATAAAAATTGTTTATTGGCTAACAAGTCATAATTTAGAATGCTATCCACGTCTTTGGTTTGATTACTTTTTTCAAGTTTCACTAACAAAGTAAATGTAAGGAAACTTAATGCTAACCACAGAAAAACGCTAGGTGTAGCTAAGCTAGCTAGTAAATGAGCTCCGTCTAAATTAGTTAAAGCAAACATCAAACTAAAAATAGCAAAACTTAATAACATCGAACCTAATAAATCTAATGGTTTTGTTTCAGGATTTTTCGTTTCATCTATCCATTTTATTCCAAATATAACTAACAAAATGGCAATAGGTAAATTAATGGTAAACAACCAATGCCATTGATTAGTGGCATTTAGAATTAAGCTTCCTATATTAGGACCTACAACTGAAGCAATTCCATTCACCGCTCCAAGCATACCTAACAAACGACCTTGTTTCTCTTTTGGATAAACCGTTAAAACAAAAGAGCTGGCAATAATAAAAATACCGCCTCCGCCAATTGATTGAACCACTCGCGCAGCTAAAAACCAAATAAAGCTAGGACTAAGAGCCACTAATAAAGAACCTAATGCAAAAATACTAATTTCTACTAAAAATAATTTTTTTCTTCCGTAACGATCTGCTAGTTTTCCTACAATAGGTGTGGTTATAGCCATTCCTAATGTGTAAAGGGTAATCCCCCAAGCTCCTTGGATTTCCGTTACATCAAAAGAAGAATTAATAGTGGTTAAGGCTGCTGAAATAATGCCATTATCTAAAGCAGACATAAATACTCCTAAAGTAAAAATCCATAAAGCAACTGTTTTACGTTTATCTGTCATGATCTTCATCTCTTTCTTATCTAAGTAACTACTAGAAAGTGACACAATGTCACTTGCTAGTAGTTACTTAGTATAGTGACAAGGTGTCATTTTGTCAATAAAAAAAGAAAAAAATTCTTAAAAAGAACTTTTTTCTTTATCTTGATCTTGTTGCTCTTTAATTTCCATATAAAGTTTTTGAATGACAGATAAGGCCATATCTAGCTCAGAAAGTTGTGTGTCATTCATTTTTTCTAAATCACGTTCTAAAATATTTAAATAAGCCTGGAGTAACTCTTTAGCAATTTTGCGACCTTTAGAGGTTAGACTTAAATCAAAAGAGCGTTTATCTTCTTCTGACTGTTCTTTACGAATGACTTCTTGTTCTGCCAAATTACGAATAAGCCGACTGGCATAACCTTTATCCAAATCTAAACTTTCTTCAATTTCAACAGCTGTAAGAGTTTTACGATCATACAAATCTAAAATAATGCGGATTTCATTGAAGTTAAATGGATAACCAGACATTTTCTTTTGAATATGATTTAGGTAATTGGACAGAAGGGCCATAAAATTTCGAAGTTTACTAGCTTTTTCATCTAATTTCATGTTATCCCCCTCCTTACTTTCTTTATATACTTATCATACCTTTAATAGTTGACAAGCACAACTAAACCGTCTTCATTCTCCCAATTATTTTTGAGAAAGCATGTTATATAAATCTTTTGAGTACCGATGAATCGAATTTTTAGGATTTCTTTCATTGGTAATTAAAATAACTCCCTTACTTACATCTTTATTTAAACGAACGCTAGTTTCAAATCCTGAAATAACTCCGTGACTATAAAGTGTGTCTCCGGACACATACATCCCGCCTTGATAATAATAGGTATAAGGCTTAGTTGTTTTTTCACGTAACAGGGACAAACTTAAAGGAGTTAAAACTTTCCCACTAGCTAATCCTTGATAAAAACGAAGCAAATCAGACACGGTCATATAAATATCTCCTGTCCCCATTTCTTTAGTAAAAGTGCTTGGCTTAAAGGGAACTTGTTTAGCTACGTGGTTCTCTCCTAATAGGTAGCCTTGGGTCACTAACTCCTCTTGTTTTAAATCGGTATAAAAACCTGTTTGAAATAATTGTAAAGGTTCTATCAACACCTCTCTAAAATAAGCTTGATACGACTTACCTGTCACTTTTTCGATAATACTAGCTAATAAGGTGTAGTTAACTGACTCGTATTTCCACTTTTCTAAAGGTTCATAAGTCACATGTTTTAGTGCATAAGCTAAATACTCTTTTTCAGTCGCAAAACTTTGGCTAGTTTCTTTTAACGTTAAGCCAGAAGTCATGTCTAACAGCGAACGAATAGTGATAGTGTCACTATTTGGCACCTCAGGATAAAATTTATTTAAAGGAGTATCAAAGGATAACTGA
Source organism: Vagococcus humatus (assembly GCF_003950325.1). Classification (GTDB taxonomy): domain Bacteria; phylum Bacillota; class Bacilli; order Lactobacillales; family Vagococcaceae; genus Vagococcus_C; species Vagococcus_C humatus. Next base: position 339,147 of record NZ_PXZH01000001.1, on the reverse strand, counting down.
CCATTCTCTATTAATTTCATCACCAATACCCCTGTCATTCCTTTTTGAACCGAACCGACAAAGTAAGGAGTATCTAGCTGATTAGATAGGTTTAAACGTTGATTAGCCTGACCATAACTTTTCGCTAACAGTGGTTGATTGTTTTGAAAGAAAATAGCCGTTCCCACAAATTGATTACTCTTTAATACTTTTTCCATTTGACTAGCCAACTCATTCACTGGTTCTATTTTTTTCTTAGGGATCAGTTGCTCTTTCTTTCCCTCTTTATCTCCGCTATTTTCCGCTATCTTTTGTTGGTACAAGTGTTCCCATTTTTGACTGGTCTTTTTTTGCGAACTAATTTCCTTATTTAGCTCTGCCATAACTTTTTCGTATTGTGGTTCTAACCAATAATGAAATCCGGCTAAAAAACCAAGACTAGCTAGCAACATACCGACTAGCCCAATGAATAGATACTTGTTCATTCTCATATATCTTCCCTTAACTTTCTTAACGCTTTTTGATATTGACATTCTTAATCAATTTGCTATACTTTGGACAATTGAATCAAACCATGTAGAAAGGACTTAGCTATGCCAAAATCCACCTTTTTAAACTTACCTGAAGAAAAACAAGCACTTATTTTAGATGTTGCTCTAGAAGAATTTTCAACCCACTCATTTCACGAGGCTTCTGTTGCCAATATTATTGAAGCCTGTCAAATCTCTAGAGGCAGCTTTTATAAATACTTTGAAGACTTAGAAGAGTTGTACTACTATTTGTACCAAGTCATCACCAAAACCTCTCACACCTCTGTTTTAAGCTGTATCCAGCAAGAACAGGGAGATTTATTTAACGGGTTAGAAAGATACTTGGAGCAGTTGTATCAAGATTTTTCAGATGAACGTTATCACCGATACTTTAAACAAATCATTCTAAATCAAAGTGTCTTAATGGAAAAAAAATTACAACAACCAACAGAACGCATTACTCCCCACCACTTCCTAGAAGTCATTGACTTAACTCCTTTAACTATTCAAACTGAAGCAGAATTATTTAGCTTTTTCAGTGTATTAGTGCCAATGGTTCACCGCTGTATTGCTGAATATTTTATGAAAGATTGGACAAAAGAAGAGCTAATGGCTGCTTACCAAGGGCGTATTCACTGGTTAAAACAAGGGGTCCTTGCTTCTAAGTATAAACAAAATAACTAACTTTTTTTATTTTTTTGTTTTTTTTTAAAAGATATTTATAAAAATAGTTCCAAATAAAAGAAACTCATCTTTTTAACCTGACTAAAGGCTAAAAAGATGAGTTTTATCAGTCTTTTAGTTATTTTTTAACGGCTAATTGAACTATTTTTTCACACAACTCATGATAGGTTATCCCAGCAGCTTGAGCTTCTTGAGGCATTAAGCTAGTAGGGGTCATCCCTGGTAAACTATTGGCTTCTAAGAAGAATAATTCCTGTTTGTCATTCATTAAGAAATCAATGCGGGAATAAGACCCTAATCTTAAAGCATGATGCGCTTGAAGGGCTAGCTCTTGCATTTGAATAGTTACGGCTTCCTCTAATGGAGCTGGGGTAATTTCAGTAGTTGCTCCTGCTTGATATTTATTTTCATAATCATAAAAACCTGTGTTAGGAATAATTTCAATGACAGGTAAGGCTTGTCCTTCTAAAATAGCGACCGCAAATTCACGGCCAGTTATTTTTTCTTCTATAAGAGCGGTGTCGTTGATACTTTGAATATAAGACACTGCTTGGCTAAAAGCTTCATCATCCTCAACTATTTCCACACCAATACTAGACCCGTTACTAGCTGGTTTGACTACCACTGGGTATTTAGCTGGTTTAAAATGATCATCATACACCGCCCAACGTGGGGTAGGAATATCATGAAAGGCAACCAACTCTTTAGCTACTAACTTATCCATCGCTAAATAACTTCCTGCATAGTTAGATCCTGTATAAGGTATCTCGTATAAATCAAGCAAGGCTTGAATTTTACCATCTTCTCCAATCGCTCCGTGTAAAGCAAGAAATACCACGTCTGCTAATTGACATAAATCTAGCACATGCTCGCCAATAGCTTGGGTTCTTCCCCCATGCTCTTTTATAAGAGCGGCTAAATCGGGCGCTTTTTTAGGAACTTGATACTCGTAACTCTTTTGTCCCAACTCTCTTATCCCTTCAGCAAAGCTTGTATAAAGTTGAATCGATTGATATACATCTAAACAAATAACCTCATGTCCATTAGTCATTAAGGCGTTCGCAATTTTAGCCCCAGATGATAAAGACACATCTCTCTCATAACTTAATCCACCAGCTAACACGACAATTTTCATAGCGATGACTCATCTCCTTTATTCCATTACTTGTTGACTATAACATATTTTTTTAAAGAGAATCGTTAAGTTTCACTTAATTTATCTTTTCCTGTATCTCCTTTTAGAAAGTTAATCGTCCATCATAAGACAAACTGATCATTTGATTAAATAACATCTATTAATTAATATTACTGAAACTTCGTGATAAACTCAAAAGGAGTATTAAACTATCTATTTTTATCAACTAATCAGTTAATAAAGTGTATTAACATGTTTTTTATTATATTAATCATACAAACAAAACTACCTAAGCACATTTTAAACAGTCTGCACCTAGATAGTTTTATTTGTGACATAATTATTATCATATTTATCGTACTTTCCTGTCAAAGAAACACGTATCTTCTGACTAGTTTGCCTGGGACATTTTTTTCCATTTTCTAATCTTAGGCCGAAAATTAGTAAAAGGAGCAACAGAATTAATATGCACCCATTTCCAAATAGGCCATTTAGCTTGTGTGGTAGCCCACTGCCGTTTTTCCGGAAGAAATAACTCTTCCTCTGAAAAATTAGCTACCCACTGACAAAAAAGCGGCACTAATTGATTAAGCTCGGCTATTTGCTTAGCTAAGCTATCTGCTTGGTAATTTTCGTAAAAACTTTGATAAAGCGGTCCTAGTTGATTCCATTTATACTCAGGGGTTGGGGTGACAACTTGTTCTCCTTGTTGCTCTTGTTCTTCCCAACTCATTAGAAGATTTAGCCAACCTAGCTGATAACTAATCATTTGACTAGGAGAACGGTCCACTCCTTCTACTTGTAAGTCTTTTTCTTCCTCTTTTACTTGCTCAAATTCTTGAATAAATTTGTGGTAACTAGCTAAAATTGCTTCAATTAAGGCGTCTTTTGACTCATAACTTTTCATTTAAGAACTCCTTTTTTTCTAAAATAGGATGACACATTTATAATAAGCGATTAGTTAACTAAAAAGAAGAGTCTGGTCCCTCTAAAAAGGTGATTTCTTCTGGAGTAGATTCTCGGTCTAAGATGGTATTCCGGTGTGGATACCGACCAAACCGTTCAATGATTACTCGGTGTTTTTCTTCGTAGTGTTTCGTTGTTTCTAAACCGGGTTCATCAAAATAACTAGCAGCTTGCTGATGAATCACTAAAGATTCAGAGTGCATAAAAGGCATATAAAGAAAGCTTTTTTCCTGAATAGACAACTGATCCACTTGCCCTGTTTTAAGTGCCTCTTGGGCTAACACTAAAGCCATACCGTCTGAAGCAAAGGCTTGTTTTTCTCCTCGGAAAATATTCCTAGAAAATTGATCCAAGATGATAATTTCAGCCAAACGTCCTTGGATAGTTTGCCGAAAATGAGCTAATTCTCCTAAAGTAGCCTGTCTATGAATGACACCAAACTTTTCCGTTAAAAGCGCATCGAAGTCAGCACTGACTTTAAAATGCTGTGAAGGTTCTGTTTCTTTAAACCAAAAATCTAACACAACTTGTGGGTCCATCTAAATCCTCTCCTTTCATTTATCTTCAGTTTAACAAAAAAAGAGGCATTAACCAAAAGAAGACCTTTGAATAAAGTTGCTTTAAGCTCAGGCTCTAGGTAAAATGAAGAGAAGGATCAGTCTGCTTTAGATAACTGATTACTTGATTAAAATTCAGAAATTTCGGAGGTGCACCTATGTCGATTACTATTGGCAAAGAAGGAGCAGTACAAGCAATTTTTACGTATCAAGGAGAGATTCAAGATGAAATGAATCTTCAATTAGTGGAATATGTGAAAGATCATCAGTTATTCACTGGTAAAAAAGGAGAAATTTTTACCGATCTAGGCCCTAACGGAGCAAATCAAGCCTTTGTAGGTTTAGGAGAAAAAGAAACATCTGATGCCCAAGCCTTTCGTTTAGCTGCTTTCCAGTTAGCTAAAAAAATGGAACAACTAAAAGTTAGTGAGGTTGCTATTCATCTACCAACTTTAGTTAATTTATGTACTTGCCGGTCTGTTGGCTACATAACAGAAGGGTTAATTCAAGCCACTTATACCTTTGAGGCGTATAAATCAGAACAAAAACCTTTATTTGAAACCAACTACTTCTTTGTGACTGATCACAAACCAGAAAAAGTTCAAAAACGTATCGAAGAAGTCACTAAATTAATGGAAGGGGTGTTTTTAACTAGAGATTTAGTCAACACACCACCTGTTGATATGGATCCAGAAACCTTAGCCGATGCAGCGAAACAAACCTTAGAACCTTTAGGCGTACAAGTAGAAGTATTAACTCGCCCAGAAATTGAAGAACTAGGCATGGAAGCTTTCTTATCTGTGGCTCGTGGTTCTAAAAAAGAACCTCGCTTTATCGTGATGAAATACTTACCAAATCCTGACCAAAAAGCGATTGCCTTAGTCGGAAAAGGGATTACGTATGATTCAGGCGGCTACGCATTAAAACCTGCTAAAGGCATGGAACACATGAAAAATGATATGGCAGGAAGTGCTTCAGTCATTGGTGCTATGTATGCAGTAGCTAGTAACCAACTAGACAAAAACGTGGTTGGCGTAATAGCTGCTTGTGAAAACTTAATTTCTGGTGACGCTTATAAAAATGGCGACATTATTGGTTCAATGAAAGGCACTTCGATTGAAGTCATCAATACTGATGCTGAAGGTAGAATTACTTTGGCTGACTCTTTATATTATGCAGCTACTGAAATTGATAGTGAAGTGATTATTGACTTAGCTACCTTAACTGGCGCTTGTGTGGTTGGTTTAAGTGACTATATCACAGGACTTGTAACGAATAATGATGCACTTTGTACTAGCTTACGAGTAGCAGGAGATGTTTCTGGTGAATACTTATGGCCACTCCCTGTTGTCGATGAGTTAAGAGAGCAAGTCAAAGGAAAATTAGGCGACTTAGTCAACTCAACAGGTAAACCTGGAGGAGCTATGACAGCTGGTATTTTCTTAGAAGAATTTGTTGAAGGAAAACCTTGGGTACATATGGATATTGCAGGCCCTGCTTTTGCTTCTGGTGCTTATAGCTATCTACCAGACGGAGCTAGTGGTATTCCTGTTAAAACCTTGTATCACTTTATTAAACAAGCTTAATCCAAAAAAATCGACGAGAGATATAAATATCTCAAGTCGATTTTTTATTTCACTTATTTATGACGTGAAGAAGATTTCCGTCGTTTTTGACTAGAACTTGATTTAGTAGAACTTGATTTAGACCGAGAAGATTTTTTCTTCCTGCCACTAGATCCACTAGATTTTGCTGCTAACTTAGCTTCTAGCTCTTGTTTTTTGCGACGATTGTGAAGCATATAAATAATAAGCAGAACCACCATCACAACCGCAATCACAATAGCGATAATGATCCATAGTTTGTTATCTTTTTCTGGTTCTACAGAAACATCTTTATCATTATATTTGTTGGCTTCTGAACGAGTTATGGTAAACTCTCGCTTAAAGTGCCACTTATCATCTTTTCCAGCAGTAACAGTCATGTCTAACATGTATTTTCCTGCTCGCATATACTTTCCGTTATACGGAATAGGATATTTAAAATAAGAGTTAGGAGCCATTTGCATATCGGACTTAATAGAGTGTAAAACCGTATCTTTATCGTTTCGTTTTTGATAGACTTTAGCATCTACTTTCATCTGATTTAAGTATTTAGGTTTAGTGTTACGCAATGTTGCACTGACAACATTTCTAGCATTATTTTGATCTGCTTTTACTTTACCTAATACCAAGTCAGATTTAACTGGCGTTTTTGACTCTCTTAAAACTACTGCAATAGCATAAGCGAACTGATTATTAATGTTCATCCCTGCTTGAGCAGAGGTATTTTCTTTTTGATTGTCATCCATAATAGTAATCCCACCTACTAAGATACCATCAAAAGATTGAGAAGGCATACTTACTTCAAAACGCATTGGTTTAGATTTTTTTGCCTCTACTTCCACTACTTTATCTATTGGTTTTACAATTTTTTCAATCGAATGCTCTAACGTTTTATCTGGTTTACTCGGTGCTTCTCCATACTCCACAACCCCATTTGTGTTAGTCGTTGCTACCTTGATAACCGGTTTTACTTTAATTGTTTTTTCACCATTATTAACTAGATTAATTTCAATCGTCTGTTTTTGTCCTGGTTTCATAAGTAAATCAAAATAACCTGATCTAGATAATTGATTGTCTGGATATTTTGGTTCTGGATAAAACTGCATTTCCTCTGCCTGACCGATAATTGGAAACAAAAAGAAACATATCACCATAAATAATAAATGATAACCACTTCTTTTTTGCCTGTCAGTATGCAATTTGTTCATGTCTTAGTTTCCCTTCTATATAGTTTCCCTATTAAAACAGATTAAATGCCAAAAAGAAACTCTCTTTGACATTTAATCGTCATACTTATATCTCTAAATTATTTTTGACCGTTGTCACCGCTAGGCATCTCTTTTCCTGGAGCAGCTGTTAATGTCCAAGTAAAGCTTGCCATATATTTATCGTCAACATTAACTTCTGTATTTTTAGGTAATTTCAACTGAACATTTTTATTACGGTTTTTAGCGAAATATTCATTTTTTAACTTGTTAAATGTAAACTCTTGGATGTCTGTTAAGTCCTCAAGCCCTTTACCTTCAAGAGCTTTTCCATCTACATCTCCACTTTTAATACCTTGAATAAATTGTTGTAAAGTTAATTGTTTTTTATGGTCTTTATTATATTTTGTTAATGCTTCGTTAAATACTTTTACCTTATCTAAATCTTTAGCATTAACGATTTTGTAAAAGTTAGGATCTCGGTCGTTATCCTTTTCGCTGTCGTTTAATTTTATTCCTTCAAGACTTAACCCATCATCATCTTTCACATCTCCAAAAGCAGCAACATAAGTTCCAACCCCTTGAGGCTTGGCATTTTCAAAAGTCATAACTTCTACATCTTCTCTAGTTGGTTTAATCGTAATATTTTGGTTAACCTTTAAACCAATAGCCGTAGCATTCTGTACTTTGTCCTCATTTGTTCCTTCTGTACTAGCTACTTTACCAATTCCGTTAGCTAAAATGATTTCAGTCTCTTTTAGTTTTTGCCCTGGTTCTTGGTCTCTTTCTTTAATGCTCACTATCTCTTGCTTGCCTGTATCTGGTGCATAGTTTTTAACAGCCATACCATTCTCATCATATTCAGGTGTAACAAAATCACCATTTTGTTTAACCTTAACTGTCCAATTAGGTGAAGCGTACTCACCTGGTCTTGTTTCAGCTACTTGAACAGAATGAGCTACTTGGTGTGCATGAGTTGTATCAATTTCGTATCCAGCATTAACATTTTTATCTGCCTCAGTTTTTGCTTCAGCTGATTTAAACACTAAATCGTTTAAAGCAGAATAATAAGCAGTTCCTGCTTCTAAATAGTTAAAACCAAAGTGGAAGTTAGAGGCATAAATAATACTTAACCCATCTACTGGTAATGGACGATCTGGATCAGTTGGATCTACTGGTTTAATTGGTTTGTCTGGGTCTGGGTCAGTTGGGTCCACTGGATCAGTTGGCACAATGTTTTTAAGGAAGGTAATATCCCCTTTTGTGTTTAAATGATCCGCTTTTTCTGGTTCAGCTGCTAGGCCAATTGTTGGCGCTACTGCTCCTAAAACTAATGTACTTAATAATAAACTACTCAAAACTTTCTTTTTCATTATGTTCTCCTCGCTTTTTTTATAGTTGAATTAATTTAAATTAATTAATTACGTCCTATTATGTTTCTAAATTAATAGGAACATTGGATAGTACCCATCTTAATGTTGTTTTGTAAAACACTGGATAGATAGGTTGATTTCCTGGTACTTTCAAGGTAACTCCTTGATTAATCCACCGGTCTTGAACCAGTGTTCCGTCAAGTTTTTTAGTCACCCCTTCATAACCAACCGTCTGATTTTCATCGATTGTTTCTTTAGCCAACTGATTGGCTGGTTGATTTTCTGATTGATTCGCTGTCTTTTCATAGGCACCCGTACCATAAACAGCTTGCCAAGTCCCACCTCCATAACCTTCTTTAGCAGTCATAACATGAGACGTCACATTGGGTTTTATAACCACATTTGTTGCATAAACATTTCCTTCATCTTCTGGTTCTTTTTGCAGAGAAACAGTGTGGGGATAACGTAATCGTATCTCCGTTCCTAAAATCTGTTTCTTAGCGTCTTTAACATCAGTAAAGGTTTGTTCTTGTTTAACACTCAATGTCCAACCAACGAAGCTCCGTCTTTTATCTGTAATCTGAAAAAAATGTGGCACATAAAATAATTTAGCTGGTGTTCGTCTATTGTCTCGTATTTCTTGAGCAGAGGCGTAATACACCTGTTCTGTGTTCACTATCTTTTGTTTTCCAAAGAAAAGACTAGAAGCAAAATCAATACTAAGTGGCCCGTCAGTTCCCGGATGAGGTCCATCTGGATCGATTGGATCCACCGGTTCAACAGGTTTTTCTGGATCGGTTGGATCTACTGGTCCAGTTGGTTCATTTGGATCTACTGCTTCTATAAAGGTAATAGATCCCTTTCTGTGATACTCATCTAGTAATGACGGAATTTCGTCAGCATAAACCTGACTAACAAAAAGAAAACATATAATAAAGCCCCCTAAAGAGAATAAGCATTTTTTATGAGTCATCTGATGCCTCCTCTCTATTTTTATGCCGATGTTTCCACCAAACACTCAATAAGACGAGTATGACTCCTATAGCTAACAAAATAAATCTTTGTTGTTCTCCCATTTGTGGAAGTTTTTGTCGCAGTTGATTTAAATAATCATGGTCTTTCAACGGCTCTTCAGGAGTTGGGGTTGGATCAGGCGTTTCCGGTACCTGTTCCTCATCTTCGTAAAAAGAGACACCTGAATAACTAGGAAGACTAGCTGCAACAGCAATAGAAGCTGTTTGGTAGAAGCCACCGACTAGGGAAACTAACACAATTAATATAGTGATGGGTGTTGCAAAAGAATGTTTCACCACTATAATCCCCCTCCTTTCCCAGGAACTACATTTGATGGGACATTTTCTAGCTGCCATAAAAAGTCAGCTTGATAAGAAGGGTGTTCATTATAGGCAGCATTCAGAATATCTTCCTGTGCCATTTTTATTACAATCCCTTGATCAGGGTTGGTTATCACGGTATTATCTATACTTGGATTTAAGCCTGTTTTTAGTAATAAATGGGTTAATTCTTTGATACCATCATCTGAGTCAATCGGCCCTCCTGAAGAAATAATTTGGCCAGACCCTTCTCGGTCAAGAGATAAATCTTCTTGGCCATTGCCTGATTGTCGGTAAAAGATTCCCATTGCTTCATTTTGGGCTTGATTCACAAGTAAGTTTCCTTGATTATCTTTAAAAGGTGCGGATACTTTTAGCCTTAGTTGCCAAGAAGTTCGTTTTTCTTTTTTTCTTGTATCAACTAGTTGTAAGTGATCTGACCCTTCCGGTTGAGGTTTAGTCGGATCTTTAATAATTTGTCCCACACCTACCTCTAAAACAGAAGGTACTCGGTTAGTCACTTCTACTCCGCCAAAACGTAGTTGGTCAGGTACAATTAAATTTAATTGCCCAGGATCCTCTATTTCAGCAGTGACTTTATTCCCTTCAATTTCTGTAATATCTTCACCTGGAATATTTTCGATTTTAAAATAAGCTTGGGCTTTATGTGGATTTGCTTGACCTTTAGGTATTTTAGCCAGAGCTTTAACTTGCATCATGTAAGTTTTTTTAGTTAAGTCATCGGTGATACTACTTACATCCACATTTTTTAACCTGATGGGCGTGTAGCCATCTGGCCTTTTTTCTTCTTTAATAATATCTTCTGGTATTAACTCCTCTGGAAAATCAATGGAGGAATTTTCATCATTACTTAAAGACACTTCCAATCCTTCTTGTAAATACATGACTAAATCAACTTTAGTTTGAGGCAAAACGAGTTTTTCATTAAAATCATCAAAATAACCTTTGATATAAACCTCTTCTCCTTGATCCACTGTCACTTGCTCACTGTCGGCCTCATTAGTCTTATTAATTGTTGTCCGAGGATTTAATGCTTGAGCAGGAATTTGTGGTAATTTGGTAATGGCTAACAGATTATCTTGTACTTGTGCACCGGTTGACCCTGTAAATCCCCAGTAGGCCTCTTTACCACCGAACGTACTAAGTAATTCCTCCTCGCTAAAAGTTTTCGAGCGATTAAATTCATAAGGGTTACTTAATGAATGGTTTTTTAAGCTATAGATTAATTCCCTTTTTTTACTATCCCACTGAATGGTTAATTGTTTCCAATGACCATCTGATAAAGGAGACTGAGCTATTATCGGATCCTCATGTTTAGCATAAACATTCATATTGGATTGATTAGCATCCAAAACTAATTGATAATTTTTCCCTGTCAAATTACCTAAACCTGTATACTGTCTAATGTCATCAACAATGTAATATAATCCGTTAGACTCTTGATATAAGTTTGATTTTCCTTTATATAATTCTGCATTAGGTCTAGCAAAAGCAAGGTGTCCTTTTTTATCGCTCGCTTTTCCTATTCCACCGACAGAATCCATTCCTCTTCCTCTACCTATATCAGCATTATAAAAAGTATCAAACTCAATCGAGTAAGCATTGGGGATATAATCTAGCCCTTGTCTTACATCGTTTCCTCCGTATGCAGCAAACCCAATACTTTTATCGATTTTAATCAACTGATTGTCACCTTTCTGACGAATGTACATGTCTTGAAAAACACCAGGTGATTTAGTAACTACACCGCTAGCCACGTTGGCACATAAAAAAGCTGAATCTCTTTCACTAGAAGCCACCAAATAATGGAGCTGATTATTGATTCTGACAAGTGGCTCATAAATATCTGCTGGATCGTTAGGATTAGGTTGAAAAATAATAGGATGATAGTTAGAACCAAAAACCTGAGACCTATCAAATTTCATCTTGTAGATTGCTCTTAAACCGCTCTCTTCCACCCGGTACATTTTTAACCAATTACCTACACGATTATCCTTTAGCCCTCCTTGATAATCTACCGGTTTATCAGGTCTATTATTGGGAGGGTGGAACTCTCCTGTATAGGCACCTAACCCCACTCCCTTACTCCCTATTGAAATAGATTGATCTGAGGAGTACTTTTCTAGCGGATTGTTCTGTAATGTAAAGGTCATCCCATCCGCTGCGTTTCCTCCTTCATCTCCTAAATACAAATAAGACTCAAAACGAAAATCCTTGGTTAAATCTAATTTATACTTAGACCAAATGGCTCCGTTCTGACCTCTTACTTTATCAGTGACCATCAATGCTTCTGAAAAAGAAACTTCGTAAGTATCTAGCACACTTTTAGTTAATATATATCGACTAGCCACTGAGACTTTCCGAATAATCCCCCAATACCTCTGTATATAGTAAAATCCGCTACCATCTTTTAAAATATCAACCGAAAGATAGCCACCTGAATTATCGAAATATATAGTCTGATTGTCTTTTTGATAATAAGCATAATTTTCATCAAACATAACTGGATAACGTTGACCATTCACAATATAAGTATAGTTACCATCCTTTTTTTCAAAAGTACGGCCATATTTGTCTTCAAAGGTTCCTTCTATGCTATCGGAAGTTGAGGGTACCTTAATATGTTGTGGACCTGATCCAACTGGCTTTTTAAAAAACTCAAAAATTGGAAGACCTCGTTCAGGTAATGGGTTACTTGTTTTTTTTATTGGTAACCTGCTTAAATCAGTTGCGGCTTGAACATCATACGTAGGACAAAAAACAAGAAAAAAAACAAAAAGTAATACTATTTTTGCACATACTCGATACTTATTATTTTTTTTCAAGATATTCACCTACCTTTTTTTATTGATTAAACTTAATAATTTTATTTTTTTAATTACTAGCTAATTGTTATTTGAATAATAACTGTCTAGCAAATTATTATTAAAAAACTAATTTCTTCTAATATACTCAATTGCGTGTTCTATCACAAACCAAAAAAAGATAATATAACAAGGTTTATTTTTTAATAAAAAATAAACCTTGTTATATCAATGGTTATAGCAGGTCTTATTCCTTCTTACACAAAATTGATGTTTTTTTCATCAATTTTGTGTAAAAAAACAACAAAAAATAAAAAATCATTGATACAACAACATATTATTCCATACAAAAAAACAATTATCTTGAAATAAATATCAGTCAGTCAATTACCTCTTTTTACCAAGCAAATCAGTTTACTTATCAGTTGATAAGCGGTATTCTTACATTATCAGCTTATCACTTGATAAACGAATAGACACTTTGGAGGGAATTATATATGTTTTTAGCTTGGCATGAAATAAAATATGACAAACGAAAATTTTTATTAATTATGATTATCATCGCCTTAATTGCTTGGTTAGTTTACGTACTAACAGGATTAGCCACTGGATTAGGAGATGGTAACCGGAAAGCCATCGATCAGTGGCAAGCAGATGGTATCATTCTCAGTAGTGAAGCCAATAAAAGCCTAACAGCCTCTCGGTTAGATATGGCTGACTTAGAAAATATTCACGTGCCGATTAAAGAACCAATTGGGCAGTCCTTGTATACTGTCAAGCGTAAAGGCCAAAAAGAAAACAGCCGGCAAAATGCGGCTGTCTTTGGTATTTTATCTGATAGTTTTTTAAAGCCTGATACCTTATCTGGCCGTTCTTTTCACAATAAAAACGAAGCGGTTATTGCTAGCGACTTTAAACAATTTAATTATAAGTTAGGAGATGAATTGCTTCTTGGCTCTTCCCACACTCCTATTAAAGTCGTAGGATTTTTTGAAAAAAGCACCTACAATTTGGCACCAGTTATTTATCTATCCTTAGACACTTGGCAAACATTAACCTTTAACCGTATACCTAAAAAAGATAACCTAATCAGTGGCATTGTGTATCAAAAGAAAAATAGTGACCTTCATTTGAATCAAGCTTCCCGATATGATCATTTATCTCTAGAGGCTTTCATCCAAAAAATACCTGGTTATTCTGAGCAAAAATTAACCCTTGATGGAATGATTTATTTTCTCTTTGTGATCGCCACTTTTGTCATCGGCGTATTTATCTATGTTATTACGTTACAAAAACAAAAGTTATTTGGTATTTTAAAAGTACAAGGAATACCAACTAGACTTTTAGCCACTTCTGTTTTATGGCAAACTTTTTTATTAAGTAGTCTAGGCATTGTTTTAGGAATGATTTTAACGTTTATTACTAGCTACTTTTTACCAGAGAGCTTACCTTTCGCAATAGATTTCAAAAAAAATGGTGTTTATTCACTGATATTACTTCTTTCTACCCTAATTGGTGGTGCTTTTTCACTTAAAAGTGTCATTAAAATTAATCCGCTTAAAGCTATTGGAGGTTAAAAAAATGAATTCTGTTATTTCTATTCAACAACTTAGTAAAACTTTCTCTTCTGGTGAGACAGAGGTAACGGTTTTACATCACATTAATTGTCACATAAAAAAAGGGGAACTAGTCGCTATTATCGGGCCTTCTGGTTCTGGAAAAAGTACACTGCTTACTATTATGGCAGGTCTTCAAGAACCAACTGAAGGAGAAGTGATGATTGAGGAAGTGACTCTTAACCAGCTAAGTTCTAAAGAGAAATCAGACCTACGCTTTAATAAAATTGGTTTTATTCTCCAATCCTCTAACTTAGTTGACTTTCTTACCGTTAGTCATCAATTTGACTTTGTAGATAAAGTAGGAAAAGGTTCTCCCAAAACCGATTTAAAAAAGTCGTTGATGAAACGTCTTGATATCACCCATTTAAATAAAAAATATCCTGCCCAACTTTCTGGTGGTGAAAGACAACGGGTAGCTATCGCCTTAGCTCTTTATCACCAACCTGCTATTATTTTAGCAGATGAACCTACAGCTAGTTTAGATGGTAAACGAGCCAAAGAAGTTGCTAAATTACTAGCTAGCTTAGCCCATTCTGAAGAAAAAGGTATCGTTATGGTAACCCATGATGACCGTCTTTTACCTTATTGTGACCGCGTTTTAAAAATTGAAGACGGGTATTTAACATAAGTAGTTAGCGAAAAATAATTTGTCACAGACTTCCTTTTCCCTTTATAATAGAGATATTATAAAAAAGCGAGTGTGAATATTATGTCTAGTTTAACTAGGGAACAAGCTTCTAAAATAACCTACGATAACATTTTAGCGGTTGCTACAGATTTATTTATGCGGGATGGGTACCAAAAGACCTCTACACGAGATATTGCTAAAATTTGTCAAATAACTCAGCCTAATCTCTATCATCATTTTAAAAATAAAGAGGTTCTCTATATTGCTGTTTTAACTCGTTTTACAGAAGGAATACAAGAAGACTTAGTCGCTATTAGCCGAAAAAATGATCCTGTTCAAGACCGTTTACTAGAGATGATCCTCTACTTACTCCAATTACAGCCAACTAACCTAATGGGTATGCTGCAAGATATTGCAACAGAACTATCTTATGATAACCGTTTAAGCATGTATCAACTATTTGAGGCAACCTATAAACAACCATTGACTGATCTGTTAAAAAAAATGCCAATAAAAGATGAGTTTACCCATGAAGAAATTGTCAATTTTATTCTTTATCACCTAGCTGCGATGATGAGTATTGATAATCAGTTAACTCCAGTAAGTTTAAAAGAACAGGCTAACCATTTTGTTAAAATTTTATTTGAGGGTGCTTTAAAATAAAATCACCTCTAATAGAAACCCTTATCTAGGTTCTATTAGAGGTGATTTTAATAGATAACTTTATTTTTTACCAAATAGTAACACGCTTGTCTGGTGAAAGATACATGTGATCCTCTCTACTCACTTGAAAAGTGTCATAAAATTCAGGCAAGTTTTGGGGTTGTTTGTTAGCTCGCCAATAATTAGGGGAATGTACATCAATGGCAATGAGCAATTCTTGATACTCTTTAGAAGACTTTTGACGCCAAACACGTGCCCAGTTGATAAAGAACGCTTCTAAATCTACGTCCTGTTCTGTTTTAGCTGCTTCTAATGCACAACTTAATCCGCCTGCATCGGCAATATTTTCAGACACAGTCAAACGACCGTTGACTTGTTTTTCTCCTACAGGTAACCCTTGAAACTGCGTGACCATCTCTTCTGCTAACTGTTCAAATGTTTCATAGTCCTCTGGTGTCCACCAGTTATTCATATTCCCTTTTTCATCAAAAAGAGCACCGTTATTATCAAACGCATGAGAAATTTCATGGGCAATCACTGCACCAATCCCACCATAATTAGCACTTGGATGTTGCTCTAAATCATAAAAAGGAGCTTGTAAAATAGCTGCTGGAAACACAATGACATTTAACTGAGGATGATAATAAGCATTTACTACATGGGCCCCCATTTCCCATAAATCTCGGTCAACTTGTTGACCAAACAGTTTAAACTGATAGGTTAATACTTGGTTAGTAAATCTCTGAGCATTGGATACTAGATTGCCACCATTTTCTTTCGATGTAACCTGTAGTTGCTCATAGATAGGAGCCATTTTGCTAGGATAGCCTACTTGGATGCCTAATGTTTCTAGCTTAGTAACAGCTTTTTCTTTCGTTGCTTGTTGCAACCAACTATTCTTTTTAAGCCGTTGTTTATACACACCAATCATGCGCATAACCATGTCTTCTACATTCTTTTTAGCCTCTTGACCAAAATATTTCTGCCCGTAATACTCTCCTAGCACTTGATCAAAGGTGCCACTAGCTAAATAAAAAGCTTGTTTTTTACTAGCGGTCATTTCCTTACTACCAGAAAGAGCCTGACTATACTGAAAAGCTATTTGCCGGATATCTTCCGTTAAAAAATTAGTAAACGAACGAAGAGTGTTTAGGTAAAGCCATGCTTTCACTTCTTTAAAGGTCGTTGGATTGACCAATTGTTGAAACTGCTCATAATAAGCTGGCTCCATAACAATGATTTCTTTAGGCGTTTGTCCAACTAATGTAGTGATTAACTGTTTAAAAGACATCGACTGACTATACTGATCTACTGTGTCTATCTCTCTTGGGTTGTAAATTCTTTTAACATCTGCGGCTTCCTCTGAACTTAGGGTATAAGGGGCTATTTTTCTATCAAATTCCCGAGCTAACCCTAACAGTTCTTTAGCTTCCTCTTGAGTTTTTCCAACTGCTTGAAGTAATTCACAAGACATGTGATCAAAGACTTGAAGCAACGCCTCTTTAGAAGGATTATCTGCTTCGTAGTAGGTTTTGTCTGGTAAAATAAGAGCAGGAGCTCCTGCATATAAGGTATAATACTGGGCTTCTTTCATATCTGTGTCTACAAATAACTGAAAAGGAACAGGCATGCCTGAAAGAATCCACTCTGGTAGTTGTTGGACTAAGTCATCTAAAGACTGAAGTTTCTCTACCTTTTCTAAATAAGGGAGTAAAGGAGACACCCCTAACTTTTCTCTTAACTCTTGGTCACTAGCTAATTGATAATAAGCCACACACTCTCTCATCGGTGATTTGCCTAGAGTAGGCAGTTTTTCTACTAATAAATCTAAGTCATGCAGTAACTTTTCATCGATTTCTTCAGCTAATTCATGAAAACTACTGATACTTGGTTTATCTGCAGGAATTTCTGTTTTTTCTAGCCAATCTTGGTTGACATAGGTGTATAAATCATCTTGTAACCGACATGTTTTTGTCATATAACTACCTCTTCTCTTTTGTTTCATTGTGCTTAGTTTATCATAGTTTAAAAATTTTGACCTTTTTCTTCTCTTCTCAACTGCCACTCTTTTCCAATCATTAATCCTTTCGACTGAGGACTATGACCAATCTGTTCTGTTCGCACAATCGGTAACGAAGGGGTATCAATCAAATCTAGCAGTAACTCTGTACTACTCGTAAAAGACAGGCGTTGATCTAATTGAGTGAACGTGCCTAATAACACTCCGTTTACTTGTTGGAAAACTCCTAGTTGATGGAGCTGAGCAAAATAGGTTCTAATTTTAGCCTCATCTCCGCTCATGCTTTCTAAAAAAAGTAAGGAGTCAGTCAGGTTAGGAAAATAAGGCGTCCCGGCTAACTTTAATAAACAGCGAATATTGCCTCCTACCACTAAACCTGTCATCTGACTACCTGCTAACCACTGCCAATCTACTTGAAACAAGCTAGGTTGCTGATGAAAAAAAGTTTCCTTCGCCCACTTTTGTGACTGACTTTCACCAGTTTCTGAAACTAAATGCCTTAGTTGATATAAATAAGTGGGTACACCTGTTTTCTTATATATAGCATTTAACAAGGTGGTGACATCGCTATAACCAAAAAAGGGCGTATTAGCCTCCTTGATGACGGACATATCTAAATAAGGTAAAACCTCATTAGCCACATCGCCTCCAGACACATCAAAAATCCCTTGAATACTTGGGTCTTTCATGTATGTCATCAGAATATCCCCTCTTTTTTTAGCGGATGCACTCACTTGTTTTGAGGTAGCATAAAGATAAGGACTTACCTTAACTGTTAGTCCCCAATTATTTAACACTTGTATTAACGCCTTAATTTCTAGTTGTTGTGAGGGTTTTAACCCATTAGAATTGGCCACTAAAGCTACTTGATCTCCTAATTTAAACATACAACTCTCCTTTTTCTTTAATCTCCAGCTGAATAAATGTGTAAATGAGGTAAAATATGATTAGAAAAAATATGATGCACCTGTTTTAAATCTGTTAAGGGAGGGGAAACGTGAGCAGAAACACCGGGATTAGAAAAAATTTGGTTAGTAAACTCCACCTCTAATTCTCTGGCTAACTCTAACGGATTTAACTCTTGACCATTGGCTTGTTTTTTTAAAGACACAAGGTGCTGATTTCCTTTAGCAATCCACTCTTCAACATCAATATAAGGTACTGTCATCTTATTCATCCTTTCTTTTTATCACCTTACATTATACTCCTTGTTTGACTAAAGAAGGAGAAAAGAAAGAGCTAAAAACCTTGCTTTTATGACAAAATTTACGAAAATAAAAACTTATGTAACAAACAGATATGTATTTCATGACATTTTAATAAATAACACTAATTCTGATTGCATCTCTCATCAGTCTGTCATACAATCAATCTAGCTTAAAAATAAATAGATAAATCATCTATTCTATAGTCATATAGCATATATCACTCACTCTCATCTCAAAGAATAACCTTACACACTTTGTTATAGCTATAGAAACCCTCACTTAATCATTAAGTGAGGGTTTATTTTATATAACAATATTTACCAAGATTTTTCCCCTCTAAAATCACTAATTAAGGGTTTAGCTAAATCTAAAGACAGATTAGGAGAATAAATAAAAACCGTTTGATTTTCATCCTTAAACTCTTGTAAGCCAGTAGGGGTATAAGTAGATAGCTGACCTAGCCAAGGTTGCCAATTTAAGCGTTGAAAAAAATAATGTAAGTTGGTGGGAGTAGATAAAACACCAAAATGATAACTTTCTTTAATGATGTGTTTACAGGTCTTCATTAACTGATGTCCCATCCCTTTTTTGCGATACTCTTTTTTCACCCCTAAAGCCTCCACATACCCGACACGATAAGGAACATCTAGGACAGTCATATTTCTTTGAACCACTGAAACATGGCCAACTAATTGCTTGTTGCCATACATTAACACATGAATGCCACCTAGAGCATGATCCAAATCTGTTAATGTGAAGTTTCCTTCATACACACCAATCATTAGTGTTTCTATTGCCCTAATATCTTCATAACTTAAATCACTGGTGTGTTTTTTTACTAAGGTAAATTCAGCCATTTGCTTTTCCCACCCCTACTTGTTTTTCTTACTAACAGAATAACATAGATTAACAGAACAAGGAAAAGTTTCACTGGCTATTATGATAATAAACTAATGGATTGAAAACTTAATAATAAAAGTAGTAGAAAGACATAACCAACTAACATTAGCCCTTCTTGCCAACTTTTTCTAAAAAATAATGGAAAGGGACTAGGCAAAGTTCCCATGAGAATCATCGGTAACCCTAACACACTAACTCCCCCTAAGCCTAATAAGCCGTAAGTTATTTTAGACAAGTTTTCTTGGGGTAAGATTCTGCCAGTTAACAAAACTAAAATCGCCAATAAAAATAGCTGCATCCCTACAATACGTCGACTTAATTGTCGTTTAGTCATATTTCTTCTCCTCCTTTTGCCTTCTTTTATCTTTAACTTTAGTATACCCCTCTTAAACTGAAACCCTGTAAAAGTAAGGTAAACTCTAGGTAAAAAAAGACCTGTCTACATGAACAAGCTTCACGTAAACAGGTACCTCTGTCTTAGATTAATTTTTTTTAGGTAACACAATCCCTTTATAAAGCGTCACTGTTAAACCATAATAAAGGAAATAAACGACACCATAAAGAACAAAGGGTAGAGCAATATATTGATAAGGATTAGGGATGAATATTTTAAACATTTGTAACCCAACTAAAACATGAACAATCCCTAAAATAGCGGGTGCAATAAATAATACTAGTATTTCTTTTTGAATAGATCTGACTAATAATTTTTGACTGACCCCAATTTTATGTAGCATATCATAGCGTTTAATATCTTGATACGCCCCAGTTAAAATTTTAAACATCAAGCTACTAGCTAACATGGCTAAAAAGGCCACCCCTAAGAAAAAGCCCATAAACATAAATCCAGCAGCTAAAGCAGTGACTTGTTGATACATTTCGTATTTACTACTGTTAAATTCAAAGTCTAGATGATGACGTTTTTTCTCTAAGTTGTCGATTTTTTTAAAGAGATCAATATCTGCTTGATAGTCCTTCACTTGCAAAGTTAATATCTTATCAACAGGCGCCTCTAATTGATTAAAGCTCCCTTCATCTACGACTTTAAACTTTAAAGCAACGTTTCGGTCTTGATAAGGATTAGCTAATTGACGAAATCCTTCGACAATGCGCTGATTTAACTTTCCTTTTCCTCCGAACTGATATAAATGATTGACTTTAACAGCTGTATAAGGCATATATTTAGCATCAAATTCTGTGGTTTCAGGAATATATAAAGGGGCACTCTTAAAGTTACTTGCCTCAAAATATTGCGTATCCCCTACTGTTTTACTATGATAGACTGTTTTATTTTTTACAGCTAATTGCTGAGCCGTTGTTTCGATGGCCTTTGTAGGATTATAACTCACCACATCTTGAGCTGTCCTGTCTAGTAAATCCCCAGAAAAACCTTTAAAAGCTACTCCTACTGTTACAGCCCCTAAAGATAAAGCTAGTAACATGGCCACAAGTCCTAACACCCGTGCTAAAGAACTCGCTTTAAAACTTAACTGAGATAAAGTAAAAATGCGAATCGGTTTATGACTAAAAGAGCGGTTGCCTTTTACCCACTTAACTAAAGTTGGAAGTAGTCCTTGGAAAAATAAAAATGTTCCAGGAGTAATCGTGATTATGGCTAAAAATACCCCAATAATATTTAACTGAGCAATATGAACCATAGTAGCATAGCCAATCCCAATTAACACAAGAGACACTAAAATTTGGACAAAAGTTACCACCGGTTTACGGTTTAATTTTTCAGATTGATGGTCTGCATAAAGTAAGTCAATGGTTTTCGTTTTGGTTAATTTAGAAATATTGACTACTGTAGTTAAAAAGAATAACACGGTAAAAAAGATTAGTGTAACTAGTACCGCTTTTGGCACAAAAAATTCATATGTATTAGAAGGCAAATCAATTACTCTGGTTAGATAGCCCCCCATTCCTTTGGCTAAAAGCATCCCTGTTAACACACCCGTTACCATAGCGATAAACCCAATAAACAAGGTTTCAATTGCCATCATTTGAGAAATTTTTTTCTTTTTTGCTCCTAGCATCATATACATGCCGTACTCTTTACGCCGCATAGACAGTAAAAAAGAATTGGCATAAAAAATATATACAATGGTAATCATTCCTAGTAAAAAGGCTCCTAATTGGAACACAATGGCTACCATGGAAACCGTGGGAATATTTTTCTCTAAAAAGTTAGTATTTAAAGATAAGGTCTGAAACATGTAAAAAATAGAAATCGCAATAATTAGTCCCATCATTAAGACTAAATAATCACGCCACCGTTTTTTTACACTGGTTAAGGCTAATTTTCTCATCATAAGACTAATCCACCTGACTTTCTTCAGCCACTTCCAAGTGCGCCAACACTGCTAAAATATCTTGGTAAAATTCTTGACGGCTTCCTTTTCTATTTAATTCGCGGTAAATTTTCCCATCTTGGATAAACAAAATCCGTTGACAATAACTAGCACTAAATGGATCATGGGTTACCATCAGAATAGTCGTCCCATAGTCCTCATTTAACTCTTTTAACGCTTCTAATAAGTTTTTAGCATTTTTAGAATCTAGGGCACCGGTTGGCTCATCTCCTAATAAGATTTTAGGATTGTGAACCAAAGCTCTAGCTGCAGCAACTCGCTGTTTTTGCCCCCCAGACACTTCGGTAGGATAGTTGCTTAAAATTCCTTCAATATCTAATACTTGAGCAATTTTTTTCACCGCTTGAGTACTATTTCTTAAAGACAACCCTTGTAAAGATAAGGGTAAAGCGATATTTTGTTCCATAGTTAAATTTTCTAATAAGTTAAAATCTTGGAAAATAAATCCAATATTTTTTGCCCGAAAATCAGTTAATTCGCTATCTTTTAAGCCACTTAAACTTTCTCCCCCAATTTGAATATCCCCATTAGTAGGTGTATCTAAAGCAGATAATAAATTAAGTAAGGTGGTTTTACCTGAACCAGATGGCCCCATTACTCCGACAAATTCTCCTTCTTTTACTTCAAAATTAATATCTTTTAAGGCTTCGTATTGTTTTTCATTTTTCTTTCCGTAAACTTTTCTAATATGTTTTGCTTCTAAAACGATTTCTCGCATCTCTTTTTCCTCCAAGTCTTGATCTTAACCTTATTGTACGGAAAAAAATAAAAAAACTCCTTAGATATGCCTTACATATCTAAGGAGTTATCTAACAATTTTGTCACATGGTTATACTAAGTGAAACATTCTAGCAAGAAATATCGTTAAAATAGTCACACCAACTCCAGTTAACGTTGGAACGATAAAGGACATCCAAGTCCATTTCACACTTTTCGTTTCTTTGTAAATAGTTAACAACGTAGTCGAACATGGCCAGTGATAAATAGTAAACAGTAACATGTTCATAGCTGTTAACCAAGTCCAACCATTAGTTAATAATAACTGCTTAAACTCAGCTAATGAACTAAAATCAGTAATCGTACTAGAGGATAAATACCCCATAATCATAATAGGTATCACAATTTCATTAGCTGGTAGTCCTAGAATAAAGGCCATTAAAATAGTCCCATCTAAGCCCATAAGTTGAGCAAGAGGATCCACAAAATACGTTACCCACTGTAAAATAGTTTGACCTGACACATGAACATTAGCCATGACCCAAATTAATAAACCAGCCGGGGCTGCCACAATCATCGCCCGCCATAAAACAAATAAAGTTCTGTCAAAAATAGAGCGGACAATCACTTGCCCAATTTGAGGTTTCCTAAAAGGCGGTAATTCTAAAGTAAAAGAAGAAGGCATCCCTTTTAATAAGGTATTAGATAACAATCTTGATACATAAAAAGTGGTAAATACTCCTAATAAAATAACAAAAGTTAAAAAAATAGCTGACAGAAGTGACCCAGTTAAACTAGCCTGACTTCCGGTAAAAAACATCGTAATCACCGCAATTAAAATAGGAAAACGACCATTACAAGGCACAAAATTATTAGTCACAGTCGCAATTAACCGTTCTCTTGGCGAGTCAATAATTCGTGTTCCCACTACTCCTGCTGCATTACAGCCAAATCCCATACACATAGTTAAAGCCTGTTTCCCGCAAGCCCCTGCCTTTTGAAAATGTTTATCTAAATTAAAGGCTACTCGAGGCAAATAACCAAAATCTTCTAGTAAGGTAAAAATAGGGAAGAAAATTGCCATAGGAGGTAACATCACCGAAATAACCGTGGATAATACTTTATAAAGACCATTAATCAGCATATCTTGTAGCCACTTAGTCATCCCTAACTGAGTCGTTACCACTAATAACCAATCTCCAAACCGGTTAAACATATCGGCTAATAAATCGGAAGGCACATTGGCTCCCTCAATGGTAAACCAAAACACAGACAGTAATAACAGCAGCATAATAGGAATACCTGTGGATTTTTGGGTTAATAGTTTATCTAGTTGACGGTCACGTTGGTCATAGTCTGCTTTTCTGTAAGTGACCACTTGTTTAGCTATACTACTTGCCTGATCTAACAAAGCAAATACTTCCTTTTCTGGATCTTCATGCAAACTGCGAAGAGCTTCTAACATGTAAGGGTTACTTGCCACTTCTCCAAAGGCAACTTGCCGAACAGCTTCCATTAATTCCTCTATTCCCTCTTTTTTAACTGCCGAGGTCCCGACTACTGGTACGCCTAATAACTCTTGTAGCTTAGGCAAATCAATGGCAATTTTTTTACTGCGAGCTTCGTCCATCAAATTGACACATACGACTACTTTTTCAGTGATTTGCATAATTTGTAAGACTAAATTTAAATTTCTCTCCAAACTAGTCGCGTCACAAACTACTACAGTTAAATCAGAATCTGGGGAATGAATGAAATCTCTTGCCACTTCTTCTTCAGCTGAATGGGCAATTAACGAATAAGTGCCAGGTAAATCTACTAATACATAGCGCTGATTTTTATAGGTGGTAGTTCCCTGAGCTAAATCCACTGTTTTCCCTGGCCAATTCCCAGTATGTTGTCTCATACCAGTTAATTCGTTAAAAACAGAACTTTTCCCTACGTTAGGATTACCTGCTAAAGCAATCACTTGATCAGTTGGTGCTTGTTTATCTACTACAAACCTATCTGCTGTTTGTTCTTCCTCATACACCATTATTTTCCCTCCTCTTTAATCTGAATATATTGAGCATCACTATTTCGAAGGGCAACAGTGGTGCCTCTTACTCGGTAAGCCACCGGATCTTGATGAGGACTCACTAATACTTTTTCAACAGTGGTTCCTGGATAAAAGCCTAAATCAAATAAACGTCTTTCCATTCCCTCATCTGGATGATTGACAGAAGTAATCACTGCATGCTGATTTAATTTCATATTTAATAGCGTTATCATAGGCTATACATCTCCTTTTTAGGTTTGCCTAAAACTTATTTTACTCTTCTTTTATATCAGTGGCAATCTTTATCTAGCTAAATTTTTCATAAAAAACTCTTGACATTTTAAAAATTAAATGAGATAGTTTTAATCAATCTATTATATATATATTTTTTGTAAAGCTGCCAGTAGCACACTATTTCAGAGATAAGAGAATTGACGGTTGGTGCAAGTCAAGCAGAATAGTGCCTGTGAATTACAACATGCTTGTTTCTTACAAAAAGGTTAGTGAACCGATATCTTCACGTAAAGGAAATCATTTGATTCGATCATTAAATGATTTTAAACCCGGGTGGTACCACGATCGTTATAAGTCGTCCCAGTCAACTTCATTGTTGGCTGGGACTTTTTGCATTCTACAAACAGAAAGGATCATCATAATGACTACTAAACACAAATTTTTCGAATCACTTAGTTTATTTCTTGTTATTATTTGTCTAATCGCCTTTAGTGTGATTGGCTTACACTTATCTCCTTTAGTTCCTATTTTAGTTAGCCTTGCCTTTATTATTTTTTGGGCGAGATGGAAAAAGTTTTCTTGGCAAACCATTCATTTAGGGATTGAAGAAGGAATTCAAACAGGGATTGTGCCTATTTTAATTTTTATTTTAATTGGGGCATTGATTGCTAGTTGGATTGCAGCTGGGATTATTCCAGCTATGATGGTAGTTGGTTTTAAACTACTTCGCATTGACTTTTTTATTCCTGCTAGTTTTGTGGTGTGTGCCATTGTAGGAACCTCAATTGGCAGTGCCTTTACTACGGTGTCAACAATTGGCTTAGCCCTACTTGGTATGGGGGTGTCACTAGGCTTTAATCCCCCTCTCGTTTCCGGGGCTATTATTTCTGGAGCTGTTTTTGGCGATAAAATGTCTCCTCTTTCTGATACTACCAACCTTGCTGCAGCTATTGCTGAAGTCGATTTATTCAGTCATATTAAAAACATGATGTGGACAACTGTACCAGCTTTTATCTTATCTTTGATTGCTTTTTTCTTATTTGGAAGAGCCAATCATCCGGCAGTCACTACTAATACTGTAAAAGAGCTATCTTCTGTACTGACAACAAATTTCTCAATCGGTTGGTGGTCTTTTTTACCTATTTTGTTCATGGTTGTTTGTTCCATAAAAAAAATACCAGCTATCGCTACCTTACTGTTAAATATTTGCCTGTCTTTAACCCTAGTCAAAATAACCAATCCCAAAACCTCTTTACAACAATTGGTTCAGATGATTGAATCTGGTTATATTTCTAAAACTGGGTCAAAAACCATTGATACCTTGTTAACTCGAGGAGGGATTAGCAGCATGATGGGGGCTGTTTCCCTCATTCTTGTAACCTTAGCTTTAGGTGGACTCCTTATGAAATTTGAAATTATTCAACATTTAATGGCACCAATTACTAAAAAATTAACTTCAGCGACTCGGCTAATTACTGCTACTATCTTAGCTGGCTTTCTAGCCAATATCATGATTGGGGAACAATACTTATCCATTATTTTACCAGGGAATGCTATGAAACCTGCTTTTAAACAATCTAATGTGCAATCTCTGTCCCTTTCACGAGCCTTAGAAGATGCAGGAACTGTGTTAAACTGTCTCATTCCTTGGGGAGTAAGTGGCACATTTATGGCAAATACCCTAGGCGTTCCTACTCTGTCTTACTTACCTTTTACCTTCTTTGTCTTACTTTGTCCAATTTTATCCATTCTTTCGGGAGTGACTAATATCGGGATTCAGTACAAAGAAGAACCTAAACCAACTAATTCCCCTCTTGTTTCAACTGGGACTAATCAGTAAAAAAAACATCCTAGTGTTAGAATAACCTAACACTAGGATGTTTCATATTAATAAGCTAAATTAAATCTGTTAAACAGATACTAACTGAGAACTTTCTTGTAATTGATAGGATTTTAACACATGACTAGCTAGTACAGTATTCGTCACAGTCCCCACTCCACCAGGTACTGGCGTAACACCTGCCACTATTTCTTTGACTGGTTCATAGGAAACATCTCCTACAAGTTCTCCTTTGTCATTCACATTAATCCCTACATCAATCACGATCATCTTCTCATTCACATGCTCGGTGCCTACTAACCCAGCCACTCCTGTAGCAGTAATTAGCACATCACACTCTTTTGTTTCTTTTGGCACATCTTGAGTAAATTCATGACACACAACAACAGTTGCCCCTCGTTTAACAAGCATTAACGTTAAGGGTTTACCAATGACCATACCAAACCCAATCATCGCCACTTTTTTTCCTTTTAAGTCTATACCTGTATAATCTAAAATCTCCATACAAGCTTGAGCCGTACAAGGCACAAAGCGGGAATAATCATCTTGATACAGTTTAGCCATATTGGCAGTACCAATACAGTCTACATCTTTTTCCGGACGAATTAGTTGATTTACTTTTTCATCAGTTAAATGTTTAGGTAATGGTTTTAACAGTAAAATACTGGTAACTTCTGGATTATCATTAATATCTTTAAACAGACTATCAAAATCGGCTTGGTTAATGTCTTCAGAAAAAACATAACTCGTGGTTTGAATACCTAATTTTCCCATAATCCGTTGACAAGACGTTTCATAAGACATTTGACTAGGATCATTTCCTACTCTTACAATGGCTAAGTTAGGTTGACTAGTCAGCTGTTTTAACTCTTCTGACAATTTTTCTCTTAATGGTTGACTTACATCTTTCCCTCTTAATACTTGTGCAGTCATTAATAGGCCCTCCTATGTTTGGCTAAATTCTTTAACAAGCTCCTCTGTAACTAAACAATTGACTGGTAAATCATGACTTTCTCTTGGCACATTGTCAACAAGTAATTCTTTTCGGCACATCAGTAATCGGTACATCCCACTTCTGTTTAAATAGCGGTCATAAAACCCTCCGCCATAACCTAGTCGGTAACCATTTAAGTCCGCGGTTACACAAGGAATTAATCCGACATCAATATCAGTTGGCTCAATTTTGTTCATTTCTGCTTTTGGTTCTAAAATATCGTATTTGCCAGGCTCTAAATCCGCTAATGAATGAATTTCAAAAGCATCCATCACCCCAAGTTTATAACACTTTGGCACACAAATTCTTTTGCCACTAGCTAACAGTTCTTCAATCAGTTGTTGGGTATTGATTTCATTAGCCATTCCAACATAACAAAAAATCATCTTGGCTTCTTTTATTTTGGCATGTTGGTGAACGTGTTTAAAAATCTGTTGATCCGCTTCTTGGCAATAAGCTTGAGATAACTGAGTGGCTTTGGCTAATTGTTCCTTTCGGATAAGTTTTTTGTCAGTCATTTATATCCCTCGTTGCTTTTTTCTTTTAGAATAAACCTGTAATCGTTCCTTCATCTGTTACATCAATATGGTTAGCTGCCGGTACTTTTGGTAAACCAGGCATAGTCATCACTGTTCCTGTATATACCACAATAAAACCAGCCCCTGCTGAAACTTTCACATTTTGCACATCCACATCAAAATCAGTTGGGCGACCTAATAGTTTTGGATCATCTGAGAAAGAGTATTGGGTTTTCGCCATACAAATAGGTAAATGGCCAAAGCCTAGTTTTTCTAATTTCGCTATTTCTCGTTTTGCTATTTTAGATAAATTAACTTGACGTCCTCCGTATACTTTTTGTACCACTGCATTAATTTTTTCAGTAATAGATGCTTCGTCTTCATAAACAAAGGATAAGCCACCTGTGTGTTCATCACATAAGCGAACCACTTCTTCAGCTAAAGCAACGCCACCTTGGCCGCCTTTACCCCAAACATCAGATAAAACAACATTAACCCCAAGTTCTTGACATTTATCTTCTATTAATTGTAACTCTTCTGGATCATCTGTTGGGAATTTGTTAATCGCTACAACAGTAGGTAGTCCGTAAACCTCTTGGGCATTTTCGATATGTTTAAGTAAGTTAGGCAAACCTTTTTCAAGGGCCACTAAATCTTTTTGCCCTAATTCTTTTTTATCTAACCCACCATGCATTTTAAGTGCTCGAACTGTGGCTACTAAAACTAAAGCTGAAGGAGCAATGCCTGCTTTCCGGCATTTAATATCAATAAATTTCTCCGCTCCTAAATCTGCTCCAAAACCTGCTTCTGTAATAACATAATCAGCTAAATTCATCGCTGTTTTAGTCGCAATCACACTGTTACAACCGTGGGCAATATTAGCGAATGGGCCACCGTGAATAATGGCTGGATTGTGTTCCAAAGTTTGAACTAAGTTAGGTTTCATCGCTTCTTTTAGTAAGGCAGCCATTGCCCCTTCTGCTTCTAAGTCATGAGCGGTAACTGGTTCATTTTGATGAGTATAACCAATAATCATCTCACCTAATTTTTCTTTCAAGTCGTGTAAGTCTTCTGCTAAACATAGCACTGCCATAATTTCAGAAGCTACTGTGATTTCATAGCCGTCTTCTCTAGGAACTCCGTTAGTTCGTACACCTAAGCCCCCAATAATTGTCCGCAATTGACGGTCATTCATGTCCACACAGCGTTTCCAAGTAATTCGTTTCA
Source organism: Vagococcus humatus (assembly GCF_003950325.1). Classification (GTDB taxonomy): domain Bacteria; phylum Bacillota; class Bacilli; order Lactobacillales; family Vagococcaceae; genus Vagococcus_C; species Vagococcus_C humatus. The sequence goes on along the minus strand of NZ_PXZH01000001.1, from coordinate 309,977 downwards.
CATCAATATCTAGCGCATTTCCTTGATAGATATGGTTATCAATTAAAGCGGCTAGTAAATTGTTCGCTGCGCCGATCGCATGGAAATCACCAGTAAAGTGTAAGTTAATGTCTTCCATTGGGACAACTTGGGCATATCCTCCCCCTGCTGCGCCACCTTTAACACCAAAGACTGGACCTAATGAGGGTTCACGTAAAGCCACAATGCTCGATTTTCCAATCTGATTCATCGCGTCACCTAAGCCAACAACTGTAGTAGTTTTTCCTTCTCCAGCTGGTGTTGGCGTAATGGCAGTCACTAAAACAACTTTAGCTTGGTTTTCCCGCTGTGGAATTAACGCTGGGTCAATTTTTGCTTTGTAGTTACCATATAGCTCGATTTCTTTACGAGTTAAATGTAATTTTTCTGCTACTTCTTCAATATTTTTCATCTCTGTTTGCTGTGCAATTTCAATATCTGATAAAATTTTTCCCATGTTATTTCCTCCGATTAATGTTCTCTTCAACAGAAAAGTCGTCACAAGTTTATTGAGTAATTTCAACATACTTACTGACGACTTCCCCCTTTATTTTAACTGATTTTTACTTAATTAACTAAATTCGTAACGAATTTTTGGATTTCTAGCAGCTCCTACTTCATCTACCCGTCTAATTGGCGTATTAGCTGGTGCTGCGTGAACTTTTTCTGGTTGTTTATAAGCATCTTCATAGATTTGGCGGTAAACTTTAATCGCTTCATCTAAGGTTTCTTTTGATTCGGTTTCTGTTGGTTCTACCATTAAAGCTTCAGGTACAATCATTGGGAAGTACATAGTTGGTGGATGCATTTCATGTTCTAAAATAGATTTAGCTACATCTAAAGCTGAAACCCCTGTATCTTTTTTAATTTTTTCTACAGACATAACAAACTCATGCATACAAATACCACCGTAAGGCACTTCGTATAAGTCTTCTAAATGATGTTTCATATAGTTAGCATTTAACACTGCGTTATGAGCTGCTTCTGGAATACCTTCTTTACCTAAGTACAAGATATAAGTAAGAGCTCTAACTAACACTAAGAAGTGACCATAAAAACCTTTCACACTGCCGATTGTTTGACTTGGTGTTGTAAATTCTACCCCTTTTTCTGTTGCCACTGGGTAAAACTTAGGTAAGAATTCTTTTAAGAAAGCTTTACAGCCAATCGGTCCACAGCCAGGTCCTCCCCCGCCGTGCGGAGTTGAGAAGGTTTTATGAATGTTTAAATGGACAATGTCAAAGCCCATATCTCCTGGTCTAACTACTCCCATAATTGGGTTCAAGTTAGCACCGTCATAGTAGTTCAACCCACCTGCATCATGAATGATTTTAGTGATTTCAGTAATGTTTTTATCAAAAATTCCGACTGTGTTAGGGTTAGTTAACATTAAACCGGCTGTATCTTCTCCTACCACCGCTTTTAATGCTTCTAAATCCACACAACCTGCTTCATCTGAAGGCACATTCACAATTTCAAAACCAACCATTGAAGCACTAGCTGGGTTAGTTCCGTGAGCAGAGTCTGGCACAATAATTTTATGACGTTTACTGTCCTTTCTTGACTCATGATAAGCTTTAAACATAAGTAAAGCCGTAAATTCACCGTGAGCTCCTGCTGCTGGTTGGAAAGTCATGTGATCCATGCCAGTGATTTCCCCTAGTAATTTTTCAGATTCAGTAAATACTTCCAAAGCACCTTGAATCGTATCTAAAGGTTGTAGAGGATGAAGGTTGGCAAAGCCTGGTAAAGCTGCCATTTCATCGTTAATTTTTGGATTGTATTTCATCGTACAAGAACCTAGTGGATAAAAACCATCATTAACTCCGTGAGCTTGTTTAGCTAATTCAGTATAATGACGACTAATATCAGGTTGACTCACTTCAGGTAAATGAAGCTCACTTTCTCTTTTAAAGGCTTCTGGAATAGCTACCTCTGGCACGTCTAAATCTGGAATCATTTGATTATAGCGGCCTGGTTTACTGCGTTCAAAAATCAATTCCATTATTGACACACCTCCTTTATCACAGCAATTAATTCATCCATTTGTTCTTTGGTATTCATCTCAGTTGCACACCATAACAGACCATTTTCTAACTCTAAACCGCCTAAAATGCCATGTTTAGCTAGTTGCTCCGTTAATTCTTTGGCAGGAACTGGACAAGTAGTCACAAACTCATGGAAAAATTCGCCGGGATAAACTCGGTCAAAGCCAGGTATTTCTGTTAATTGTTCTGCTAGATAATGGGCTTTAGCATAACTTTGATAAGCCGCATCTTGTAACCCTTTTGGCCCCATCACTGTCATATAAATAGAAGCAGTCAACGCACATAGAGCTTGGTTAGAACAAATATTTGATTTAGCTTTTTCTCTACGAATGTGTTGTTCTCTAGCTTGAAGAGTTAACACATATGCTCGGTTACCTTCCACATCTTCTGTTTCCCCAACAATTCTACCAGGTAAAGACCGAAGATTTTTCTCAGTTGTTGCCATAAAGCCTAAGTAAGGGCCTCCAAATGACATTGGTAAGCCTAGAGGTTGGCCTTCGCCAATCGCAATGTCTGCTCCGTATTCTCGAGCAGTTTTAGTCAAAGCGGCTGCCATTGGGTTAACACTTAAAATATACTGACTCTTATTTTGATGAACCTGTTCACCAATTTCTGTCGCTTCTTCCATTAACCCATAATAGTTAGGTTGTTGGACTAATACTCCAGCAACTTCTTTGGTTAATAATGTAGTTAAAGCGGCTTGATCTATACGGCCATTTACTTCAGGAATTAATTCAATCTCAACATCTGAGCCATAAGCATAGGTTTTAATTGTTTCAATCGTCATCGGATGTAGGGTACTTGCTACTAAAACTTTATTTTTCTTACGTCCTACTACCATATTAACTGCTTCTCCTGCCGCAGAGGCTCCGTCATAAACAGAAGCATTCGCCGCATCCATCCCAGTTAACTCACAAATCATGGTTTGGAATTCGAAAATGGACTGTAAAATTCCTTGACTAATTTCTGCTTGGTAAGGTGTGTAAGCTGTCATAAACTCTTCTTTTCCAGCAATTTGTTTCACTAGTGAAGGGATATAGTGGTTATAGGCCCCTGCTCCTCTAAAAACACTAGAAAAAACAGTATTTTTATCTGCTAGCTCTGTTAAATGACGTCTTACTTCTAGTTCAGATTGTTTCGCTGGAATATTTAATTCTGTTACTTTTAAATCTTGAGGAACATCTACGTATAAGTCGTCTAATGAGGACAACCCTAATGTTTTAAGCATCTCTTGCTGTTCACTGGACGTTGCTGGAACGTATTTACCTAAACCCATGACTAAGCCTCCTCTTCGACTAGTTTTTCATATCCTTCCGCATCTAGTAATTCATCTGTTATTTCTGAAATGTTAGTGATTTCAACAATCCATGCTTCATAAGGTGCTTCATTCACTTTTTCAGGAGCATCGTCTAAGTCTTCATTGACTTTAGAAATTTCGCCTGTAACAGGTGAATAAACTTCTGAAACAGATTTAACAGATTCTACATCTGCAAATGAGTCTTCAATTTCAATGTCGTCTCCTTCTTCTGGTAAGTCAATGAAAACAATGTCTCCTAATTGTTCTTGTGCATAGTTTGTTAAACCAATTGTTGCTGTTTTACCGTCTTCAGAAAGTTTTACCCACTCATGATCTGCTGTATACTTTAATTCTTTTGGAAATGCCATTGTTATTCCTCCTAAAATATCTATTATTGTCTTTTATTTTTATTAATTACTTATTTCTCACGTTTATAAAAAGGTAATTTAACTACTTCAATTGGAATTCTTCTTCCTCTTACTTCAGCTTCTAATTGAGTCCCTGGTTCTGCATAAGCTTTATCAATAAGTAGAGAAGCGATTGGATAGCCTAATGTTGGTGAGTGACTACCAGATGTACTGATACCCACTTCTTCCTCGCCTGAGAAAATAGGAGCATGTTCTCTGACAATCCCTTTCCCTGTTACTTTTGCACCAATACGTGTCCGTGTTGGTTCACCTTTTTCAACTAAAGCGTCTTTTCCAATAAAGTGATCTTTCTTTAACTTAGTCGCAAATTTTAATTTTGCTTCTAATGGTGTAATTTCATCAGTTAATTCATTGCCATATAAAGGTAATCCTGCTTCTAGTCGCAGTGTATCTCTAGCACCTAATCCACATGGAATTAAACCTTCTTCTTTACCTGCTTCTAGTAGCTTATTCCAAACAGTTGTAGCGTCTTCATTTTTAAAATAAATTTCAAAGCCTAACTCGCCTGTATAACCTGTTTGAGAGATATCTACAGATACCCCGTCCAATGAACGATTTTCTAGGAAAGTATAGAACTTAGCTGGAATATCTTCTTCTTTCATTAATTTTTTAAGGATTTTTTCAGAGAGCGGTCCTTGTAATGCTAAAATAGCAATAGCATCTGATTGATCATTCATGAGACAGTCTCCTGTTAAATGTTGCTTAATCCAATTAGCATCTTTTTCTCGGTTAGCTGCATTTACAACTAACATGAATTTTTCATCGTTATATTTATAGACGATGAAGTCATCCACAATTCCACCTGCTTCATTACACATTAAGGTATATTTAACCTGACCTACCTCCATTGTTGAAAAATCATTAGATAGTAAGTTTTGAACGTTTTCTAAAGCATCTTTTCCTTCTAAGAAAATAGATCCCATATGTGAGACATCAAAAAGCCCTGCTTCATTTCGAACAGCTTCGTGTTCAATAATCAAACTAGTTGGCTTATAAGTAACGGGTAGTAAATACCCACCAAATGAAACCATCTTGCCTCCTAATTGGACATGCTGCTCATACAACGGTGTTTTTAATTCCATCCTTCAATCCTTCCTTTCTATGCTACTTTACTCTATCTTACCCTTTAATAAAAAAACAAGCAAACTTAAATCATTAAAAAATACAGAGAAACACACGGCTAAATAAGCCGCGGCTTCTCTGTAAAAAACCTGAGAGATTCCTTCTTTATTAAGAAGTTGCTCCTTCGGTGTATGTCTACTTTCCAGAGGTTAGTCATGCTACGGTCATGGGTACCTGAGATCTTCACAAATAACGTGCTAAAGCCATTTGTTTATTCCTTCGGTGTCAGTTTAATTTCCTTGAACTCTCCCATAGCAATCGTTCCATATGCTGTTTTTGATAACGCTTCCATTTCACAGATTTATTATATAGTTTTAAAAAATAAAAGTCAAGATAATTTAATGCAATTCACATAAACACTTGTGAATAACGTAACAATCACCTTGACTTCCTAAAAAATTCATTTGTTATAAAGCTTTTATTCTTTGTTTCATTTGTGAACAACAACACTATTCGTTATTTTTATTTTTAAGTGGTTGTTGATTTTGACGTTTAATTTTCTTTGTCCAAAAACCGCCCCGTATATATTTAGGCTCATGTGAAATAACAAAAGCTTTCGGTTCAATCGAATCGATTAATTGATAAAGATTCCGCTCATTTTTTCTAGAACTTAAAATCTCCATAATCATTCTTTCACCTTCTAAACCATAGCCATATGTCACCGTCACACCGTAACCTTCCTCCCGAATTTTTTTTGGAATGTCACTATTTACATCCGGGATCATCGCCGTCACCATAATATAGCCTAACGCTAACTTATCTTCTAAATGAATACCAACTGCTATCCCAGCCCCGTACCCTAGAGCATAGGCTAACAGATTAAACACATTGTCTAACTGCTGCAGCACCATGCCTAGTCCTACCACATAAATCGTGATTTCAAACATACTGACCAAAGGAGCAATATAGCGGTAGCCTTTCATAGTTAACATCATTCTTAAAGTATTAAGAGTAATATACGTAAAGTTAATCGTAAAAATAATAGCTAAATCTTTAAAATCAAGGGTCATGACCTCACCTCCTAGTTATTACCTATCTAGTTCAGCCAGACAACACTTTTTTCTATTAAAGCTGTTAGTATTAACCACTAAATTGCGACTTTAACTTGGACCTTAATTCGACTATCTGTCCTTTTAATGCTTTAGTTTAATGAGTATAAACCAGTGGAACGCGCTCTGAAAGCACACAAGGGATTTCATAATTAATACTGCCAATGTGTTCGGCCCCTGCTTGAAGAGAAATAACTTGTCCATTATTTTCACCAAAAATGGTTACTTTTGTTCCTTCTTCAAATTTTCTTGGCAAGCGAATCATGGATTGGTCCATGCAAACTCTCCCAACTATTTCGCAATACTCTCCGTCTACTAACACTGAAAAGCCTTGGAAGCGGCGGACAAAGCCATCGGCATAACCAATTGGAATAGTGGCAATCCATTCATTCTCCGTTGTTTCATAAGTTGCTCCGTAACCAATTTTTTCACCAGGCGCAACTTGTTTTACATGCACAATCATGGTCTCTAAACTCATGGCAGGTTCTAGTTCAAAAGGTGGTTCTAGTTCATCCCCTGAAGGATTAATTCCGTACATAGACGCACCAATCCGTACCATATTAGACTGCCAGTGATCATGCCAAAGTGTAGTGGCTGAATTAGCTGTATGTCTATATCGTACCCCATTTGGCACAATTTTCATAGCTTCAGCAAAGCGAGCTTGTTGTAATGCAAAGTAGCTCTCATCTTTTGAATCAGCTTTTGAAAAATGAGTAAAAACTCCCTCTAGCTCTAACAAAGTAGGATGAGCCTGAATAAAGTCGATAGCTTGTTTTAATTCCTCTACCTCTCTAAAACCAATCCGCCCCATTCCTGTATCGATGCCTAAATGAAGACGTAGTGGTAATTGACTAGGTTTATCTTCTATTAACTGGCGAGTAGCATGCTCTAGCCACTCATAGCTAGGCACAGTGACAGAAATACCTTCATCAGCTGCTGCTGCTCCGTAATAAGGAGGAATGACACCTAAAATCAAGATAGGTAAGGTAATGCCTGCCTCTCTTAATTCTAAGGCTTCATCTAATAAAGACACACAAAACCCGTTAACTCCTGCTTGAACGGCGATTTGAGCAGTCTGAACTGCTCCGTGTCCGTAACCATTTGCTTTCACTACTGCAAATACATCCACGTCATCCCCTACAAGTTTTTGATGTTTCTTAATATTATGATAAATAGCCTCTCTATTAATAATTGCTTTAGTTGGTCGTGTATATCCAATTGTCATAAAAATGACTCCTCCTATGTTCTCCGTTATCTTCTATTATGTTACTCTTTTCTTGACACTTGTGCTAGTTTTCTAATTGGCTTTAAAAAAGAATTAAAAAAGATAGCCTAACAAGGCTACCTTTTGTTAATCATTAATGAATGGATTCTTTTAATGCGGTTAAATTTTGTTCCATAATTTTTAGATAGTCTAATCCTTGTTTATTTTCTTTAGCAGATAAAGACTCTAACGTAGATAATTCTTTTAATTCTGCTCCCGTTGCCTCAGAAATTGTTTTAGCTACCTTGCTTGAAGAAAGAGCTTCTGTATAAATAATGTTCACCTGGTTTTCTTTTACAAACTTTTCCATTTTAGCTAGCGAGGCAGGACTTGGTTCTTGATCTGGAGAAATCCCTGCAATCGGTAATTGCGTTAAATTATAGCGTTTAGCTAAATAACCAAAGGCAGCATGTTGCGTAACAAAAACCCGTTGAGTAGCTCCTTTAAAAGCTGTTTGATAAGCTTGATCTAACTGAGTCAACTTTTCTTCATAGGCCTTAGCTTGAGTGGTTAAAACTGATTGATCTAGCTGAGACACACTTTTTAGCCCGTCTCGAATCTGCTGAACTTCTTGTTTAGCTAACACAGGATCTAGCCATACATGTGGATCGTATTCATGATGATGGTCTTTAGCGTGAGCGTGATCAGCTTCTTCTTCTAAACTGTCACTCCCTTTCGCTAAAGAAATCCCTTGACTTGCTTCAATCACTTTCACCTGACTTTTATCAATACTAGCTAAAACAGAGGGAACCCAGGTTTCCATTTCCTTAGAATTATAAACAAAAACATCGGCTTGCTGAATTTTAGCAATATCTTTTGGACTAGGTTCATAATCATGAGGTTCGACCGAGCCTTTAATCAGCATGGAAACCTCCCCTTCTTCTCCTACCACTTGCTTAGTAAAGTCATACATTGGATAAAAGGTGGTCACCACCTTAACTGATGGATGACTAGAAGATGTTTCCTTCTCTTTTTGACCACAGCTAGCTAAAATAAATAAAGCTAAAAGACTAAGGATAACACCGTATCGTTTTTTTCTTTTCATGTTAACACTCCTTTAATAATTTTAAATCGTAATGATTACTTTTTAGAGTATAAAGTATTTTGCTTATTTTCGCAAGCCATATACAAAAAAGAACTACCTAGCTCAGACTAAGTAGTTCTTTTCACTTTATTTTTTCTTTTTATCTTTGCCAGAAAAAGCATCTTTAAATTTATCAAAGAAACCCTCTTCTTGCTCCTGAACTTGTTGTCCACCAGAAGCTTCAGCAAAATCTTTTAAGGCTTGTTTTTGTTTATCGTTTAAGTTTTTCGGTGTAATCACTCTTACTGTCACTTGTTGATCCCCATTACCAGTTCCTCTTAACTTAGGCGCTCCTTTTCCTCTTAAACGGAAAGTCGTAGCAGTTTGTGTGCCTGCAGGAATTCTTAATTGAACTTTTCCGTGAACAGTTGGCACTTCCACTTCATCTCCTAAAGCAGCTTGAACAAAACTGATTGGTAAATCATAGTAAATAGTCGCTCCGTCTCGGTCAAAAATATTACTATCTTCAACATGGAAGACCACATATAAATCGCCGTAAGGGCCACCGTTAAACCCAGCCTCACCTTGTCCAGCTAAACGCATTTGTTGGCCGTCTTCTACCCCTTGAGGCACATTAACTAAGACGCTATGGCGTTTTTTAACTCGACCACTACCGTGACAAGTCTCACATTTGTCAGGAATAACTTTACCAGATCCTCCACACACATCACATGTTTGGCGGCTCATAACCCGACCAAGTGGGGTTTGTCTTTCCACATTAATGATCCCACTACCATGACATTTAGAACAAGTTTCAGGTTGTGTACCTGGTTTTGCACCAGAACCATGACAGGTGTCACAACTATCTTCTCGGTTAAATTTCACTTCTTTTTCAGCACCAAAAATCGCTTCTTCAAAAGTTAAATCCAAGGTGTACTGTAAATCTGATCCTTGTCTTGGGGCATTAGGATTGGCACTTCGACCACCGCCGCCAAAAAAGGATTCAAAAATATCTTCAAAACCGCCAAAACCACCGCCGCTAAATCCATCAAAGCCACCACCAAAGCCGCCTGCTCCAAAATTAGGATCAGTGCTTGCATGACCATATTGATCATAAGCTGCTCTTTTTTGTGAATCGCTTAATACTTCGTATGCTTCTGAAACTTCTTTAAACTTTTCTTCTGCATCCGGTTCTTTATTAATATCTGGATGATATTTTTTTGATAGTTTGCGGTAGGCTTTTTTTATTTCATCATCTGAAGCACTTTTGGAAACACCCAAAACTTCATAATAATCTCGTTTAGCCATTGGGTTCTTACCTCCACATCTTTTTCAATCTAAAATCACATTCTTAACAATCATACCACACACTTATCTGGGTTTAAATACTAAGTCTTAAACCTTTTTAGATATGTTTAGCTAAGAATGAGAAAAGCCAGTAGCAGAAAGTTTGCTATGGCTTTTCAGTTGAAATATCAAACTAATTATTTATCGTCATCCATTTCTTTAAAGTCACCGTCAACAACATCATCCGCACTACCTTGTGCGTCTGCAGCTTCACCTTGAGCAGCTTGTTGAGCTTGGGCAGCTTGTTCATATAATTTAACCGTTAAGGCTTGAACAATTTCATTTAACGCATCGCGTTTTTCTTTCATTTGTTCTAAATCATTTGCTTCTACTGCTGCTTTTAATTCATCTCTTGCTTCTTCAGCTTTTTTCACTTCAGCGTCGTCTACTTTACCTTCTAATTCTTTCAAGGTTTTGTCCACTGAGAATAATAAAGCATCTACATCATTACGTAAATCTACTTCTTCTTTACGTTGTTTATCTGCTTCAGCGTTAGCTTCTGCATCTTTCACCATTTTTTCAATTTCATCATCTGATAAACCTGATGAAGATTTGATTGTAATAGTTTGTTCTTTTTGAGTACCTAAGTCTTTAGCACTTACGTTAACAATACCGTTTTTATCAATATCAAATTTTACTTCGATTTGAGGAATACCACGTGGAGCTGGTGGAATATCTGTTAATTGGAATCTTCCTAGTGTTTTGTTATCTGCAGCCATTGGACGTTCACCTTGTAGTACATGAATATCTACAGCAGGTTGGTTGTCAGCAGCTGTTGAGAAGACTTGTGATTTACTTGTTGGGATAGTTGTGTTACGGTCGATTAATTTAGTAAACACGCCACCCATTGTTTCAATTCCTAGTGATAACGGAGTTACGTCAAGTAACACAACGTCTTTTACATCTCCAGTAATAACGCCACCTTGAATAGCAGCACCCATCGCTACTACTTCGTCTGGGTTAACAGATTTGTTGGCTGTTTTGTTTGTTTCTTTTTGGACAGCTTCAACAACCGCTGGAATACGAGTAGATCCACCTACTAAAATAACTTCATCAATATCAGATTGAGAAAGACCAGCATCTTTTAAGGCTTGACGAACAGGTGTTTTAGTTCTTTCAACTAAGTCAGCTGTTAATTCATCAAATTTAGCACGAGTTAAGTTCATTTCTAAGTGCAATGGACCAGCATCTCCTGCTGTAATAAATGGTAAGCTAATTTGAGTGCTTGTAACACCTGATAAATCTTTTTTCGCTTTTTCAGCAGCGTCTTTTAGACGTTGAACAGCCATTTTATCTTTAGATAAGTCAATGCTATTTTCTTTTTTAAATTCAGCTACTAAGTAGTCAATGATTTTTTCGTCAAAATCATCTCCACCTAAATTGTTGTCACCTGCAGTTGATAATACATCAAAGACACCATCACCAAGTTCTAAGATAGATACGTCAAAAGTACCGCCACCTAAGTCAAAGACTAACACTTTTTCGTCTTTGTCTGTTTTTTCTAAACCATAAGCTAAAGCAGCTGCAGTTGGTTCGTTAACAATACGTTCTACTTCTAATCCCGCAATTTTACCAGCATCTTTAGTTGCTTGACGTTGTGCATCGTTAAAGTAAGCAGGTACTGTAATAACCGCTTTTTCTACTTCTTCACCTAAGTATTCTTCAGCAAAACCTTTCATATATTGAAGAATCATTGCTGAAATTTCTTGTGGAGTATAAGTTTTGCCTTCAGCTTCTACTTTATAACCAACTTCACCCATGTGACGTTTAATAGAAGCAATCGTATTTGGGTTAGTCACCGCTTGACGTTTAGCAACTTCCCCTACTTGGATTTCTCCATTTTTAAAAGAAACAACAGAAGGAGTTGTTCGGTTACCTTCTGGGTTTGGAATAATTTTTGCTTCTCCACCTTCTAATACTGCTACAGCAGAGTTTGTTGTACCTAAGTCAATTCCGATAATTTTACTCATCTTACATTTCTCCTTTATTTTTACTTGAGATTTTTTTATATAATTTATTGGGCAACAATAACCATGGCAGGACGTAATACCCGGTCATTTAATTGATAGCCATTTTGAAGCACATGGATAATTTCTTCCTCTTGTTGTCCTTCTTCAATCGGCATAGTTTGAACAGCTTGATGAATCGTTGGATCAAAAATTTCACCTTTAGCTGGAATAATTGTAATGCCACAGGTTTTAAACGCATTTAAAATGCTATCTTGTACCATTTCAATGCCTTTTTTCAAACTTTCTCCATGTTCATCCGTTACTTCAATATCTAAGGCCCGCTCTAAGTTATCTAGAGCTGGGAGTAATTCTTTGGCTAAATCTTGAGAACGATACTTAGCTAAATCTTCTCGTTCTTTTTGGAATCTATTACGCATATTAACAATTTCAGCTTGTGCTCTTAAATAGTTATCTTCCATTTTAGCTAATTCCGCTGATAGTTCTTCCAGTTTTACGCTAGCTTCATCAACTTCTTGTTCTTCTGATACAACTGTGTCCTCTACTTCTGTAATAGAGTCGGTTTCTACTTGTTCAGCTGAATGAGTAGTTTCTTGCTGGTTTTCCATCTCTTGATTATTTTCTGTCAAACCTATTACTTCCTTTCTCGCCTTTTTAAAAGGTTAGTGGGGTGATTCTAGGGAACGATAATAATCCGATAGTTGATCCGCTACTTCATAACGAAACACATCTAATAAACCAAACATACGTGCATATGACATATTAGTAGGTCCAAGTAACGCTATCGTTCCTTTTCCATGTCCATTTACTTCATAGGATGCAGTCATAAGACTCATGTTTTCAAGCAAATCATTTTCAAGTTCTTCACCAATCCGAATAGAAATATCACCGTGACTAGGAATAATTAAGGAGGTAATCGCCTCTTCATCATCCATTAAAGAATAAATCGATTTAAACTCTGACATATCTGTTAAAGAGTCATAATCTAAAATATTCATTTTGCCACTGACAAAAATTCGGTCTTCAAATGCCTGAGCCATAACAGAATCAAAAAAATGCATGACACTACTTGGTGTATGGAAATATCTTTGCAACACTAAGGGAATTTCTGTTCGGAGCTTGTTGTACACCGTTATCAAAGGTTGTCCGACAAGTTTGTCATTAATAATCTTAACAACTTTTTCCAAATCTTCACTTGACATATCCTGTGGGATTGAAAACACTTGGCTTTCAACATTTCCTTTATCTGTCACAATAATCGTCATAACCTGTTGGTGATTTAAAGGAATCAACCGAAAACCAGTTAATTTTCTTTCTTTCACTTCAGGTCCTAATGAAAAAGCGGTATAACTTGTTAAATCAGATAAAATGCTAGCAGCTGTTTCTACTATATCATTAATAGCGTGAAATTCGCGAGCAAAGGCCCTTCTGATTTCTAAACGATCTTGACTGGCAACATCAGTAGGTTTAAGTAAATGATCCACATAAAACCGGTAGCCTTTTACAGAAGGAATGCGTCCAGAAGATGAGTGAGTTTTTTCAATAAAACCTAACTCCTCTAGCACCCCCATATCATTTCGAATAGTAGCAGAACTGGCTTGAATCCCTTCATTCATTAGCGTCTTAGAACCTACAGGAGCGTCTGTTTCTGTATAGATTTTGATAATCAAATACAATATATCCAGTTGTCTGTCCGTTAACATGTTATCACCTCTTTTTTAGCACTCATAACAACTAAGTGCTAACACAACTATAATATAGCAACCAACGGATTTTTTGTCAACTATTTATCTCATTTTTTTAGCACTCTTACATTCAGAGTGCTAACTCTCACTTAAATGAGAAAGTTCTCATTTAAAGTTTTATGAATATTTTTTGTATAAATACTTGTTTTTATTCTCTTTTATTCTTTAATAACTTTTTTTATTCAAAAAAAAGAAAAATCCTGAAAAAGTCATTTATAAGAGTTTGGAAAAAACTCTCATTAATTTCTCATACACTTTTGAAACCGCTTGCGATTTATATAACAACAATTTTATAATGTTCTTATACTATGGAAGGAGGAATTAACATGGCTAAAACAAAAAAACGTTTTAAATTTCCATCAGCTTATACCGTTATTTTAATCGTATTACTAGCAGTGATGGTGTTAACTTATTTTATCCCTGCAGGTAAATATGCCAATATTACCTACAACCCTGATCACCAGCAATTTGTTATTACGAATCCTGATGGAAAAGTAGAAACAGAAAAAGCGTCACAACAAGTTTTAGATGATTTAAACATCAAAATTGATTTAAAAAAATTCGAGGAAGGAGTCATTACAAAACCGGTTGCTATTCCAGATACCTATCAAGCGTTAAACAGAGAGAAAAAAGGAGCTTTTGGTGCTCTTAAAACTTTCCTAAACGCTCCTGTTCAAGGGTTAATGGACTCAATTGATATCGTTACATTTGTACTGATTCTAGGAGGAATTGTAGGAGTTGTCAATGAAACTGGTGCGTTCACAGCAGGAATGGCTAGTTTATCTAAAAAATTAAAAGGAAAAGAAGCCGGTTTAATTATTATCACTTTAGCACTTATTGCCATCGGCGGCTCTACTTTTGGTTTAGCAGAAGAAACTATTGCCTTTTATCCTATTTTAGTGCCTATTTTTATCAGTGCTGGATATGATGCTCTAGTAGCTATTGCCACCATCTATTTAGGTAGTTGTATTGGAACCATGGCCTCTACTGTCAACCCATTCTCAGTGGTAATTGCCTCTAACACAGCAGGAATTAACTTTACAGATGGTATGGGCATACGGATTCTTATGTTAGTTTTAGGTACAGCTATTTGTATCTTCTACACCGTACGCTATGCAGAAAAAGTGAAAAAAAATCCAGAGTCTTCATTAATTTATGATCAAAAAGAAGAAATTGAACAACACTTTTTACATGGTTCAGAAGAAAAAGAAGTGCCTGCTTTTGATTTACGTAAAAAATTAATGTTAATTATTTTTGCTCTTGGTTTTGTTGTAATGATTTACGGGGTAAAAGAATTAGGATGGATGTTTACAGAAATTTCTTCTCTTTTCCTATTAATTACCTTTATCTTAGCCTTTATCTCAGGTTTAGGCGAAGAAACCTTTGTTAACGAATTTACCCGCGGAGCTTCTGATTTGTTAGGTGTGGCTTTAGTTATCTCTCTTGCGCGCGGAGTAACTATTATTATGGATGACGGTTTAATTAGTGACACTCTTATGTATTGGTTAAGTAATGGAGTAGCTCATATGAGCGGAGTTGTCTTTAGTTCTATGATGTTCTTTATCTACATCTTGCTTGGCTTCTTCATTCAATCCTCATCAGGTTTAGCTGTACTTTCTATGCCAATTATGGCACCGTTAGCTGATGTAGTTGGCGTGGATCGTAGTTTAATTGTCAGTGCTTATAACTGGGGGCAAGGAATTATTTCCTTTATCGCACCAACTGGTTTAGTCTTAGCATCCCTAGCAATGGTAAATATCACCTTTGATAAATGGCTAAAATTTGTTACGCCGTTACTAATTACCATTAGTATTCTCGCCTTAATTTTATTAGGGGTTCAAGTCTTTATCTAAAAAACTCAAACAAAAAACAACGACGGAAGTTAAACGTCGTTGTTTTTTTTGTCTAATAAAAATTGTTGAAATACCTCATTACCAACAATTAAACCTTGTTCTGTTAGAGATAAATAATCATTGGTTTCTTTTAGTAAATCCTGTGCCAGACAGTCTTTGATTACTTGGCCGTAAACCTGTTCCATTGAAACAGAAAACTTCTCTTGAAAGTGTGTTTTAGAGACTCCTTGTTTTTTTCTAAGACCTAAAAACATTTCTTCTTCCATTTGATTTTCTTTTGTTAAAGACTCTTTTTCAATGGTTGGCAGTTTTCCTTCTTTTAAAGGAGTTAAGTAATGCTGAATAGGGCCATGATTTCGGTACCGAGTATGGCCTAAATAACCACTAGCCCCTGCCCCAAAACCAAAATAATGGTCATTGTTCCAATAAACTAAGTTATGTTGGCTTTCCTTGTTAGGTAAGGAAAAATTGCTGACTTCATATTGACGGCGACCATGTTCTTCCATAAAGTTAATGGTTTGCTCAAACATATCCCCTTCTAAATCTTCCCCAGGCAAATGAAGTCTGCCTTGTCTAGCCCAATTAGCAAAGACTGTTTTATTTTCTAAAATTAACGAGTAAAGGGAATAATGAGGCAAATCTAGTCCAATGGCTTTTTCCAGAGTATCTGTAAAGCTAGCTAAACTTTGACCTGGTAAGGCATAAATTAAATCAATGCTAACATTATCGATAGGAGATTTTTCAATCACTTTCATCGTCTCAAATACGTCAGCTTCTGTATGTTTTCGACCTATTTTTTTTAATAGCCGGTCGTCAAAGGTTTGAACCCCCATGGATAACCGGTTCACCCCGTGAGTTGCCATGACCTGTAATTTATCTAAAGTTAAGTCACCTGGATTAGCCTCAACGGTAAATTCATTCCCTTCTTCAAAAGGAAGTAATTGCCGAATCCCTCCTAATAACTTGTCTAACTGCTGAGCAGACAAAGCAGTGGGAGTGCCTCCACCTACATAAATCGTTTCCGTTTGACTAGTAGGATAAGTTTGTAGTGTTAATTTTATTTCTTCTAATAAATACTGGATGTATTCATCAACAGGTTGGCCTTTAATAAACACCTTGTTAAAATCACAGTAGTAACAAATATGTTCACAAAAAGGAATGTGAATATATGCAGAGGTCAACTTCCTCCACCGCCTTTCTAATGATGCTGATTAAAATAATTCCGAGTGTTTTCTCGGTCTTCTTCTAATTGTTTAATTAACCCGTCACGCCCAGAGAATTTTACTTCTTCTCTTAAATAATGATACCAAGCCACTTTGACTTGTTCACCGTAAATATCTGCATCAAAGTCTAAAATATTCACTTCAACTGTTAATTTCCGGTTATCTCCAAAGGTAATGTTGTGACCAATTTGAGCCATGCCATTATACCAATTAGGTCCCACTTTCATTTTGACTGCATACACCCCTAATTTAGGTAAATGAGTGGTTGAAGCTACTTCTACATTAGCAGTTGGAAACCCTAATGTTCTTCCTCTAGCATCTCCGTGAATCACAATGCCCTCAATTTCGTAAGTATAGCCTAACAGTCGGTTGGTCTGTTCTAATTGGCCAGCATCTAAAGACTGTCTGATAGCAGTTGAACTAATTTTGTTCCCATGATCTAATTGCTCCTCTACACAAATAATCGAAAATCTGTCCTGAGCATACTTAGGTAAGTTTTCCATGGTAGCAATATCTCGAGGTCCATAAGTATAATCAAAGCCTGCCACCACAACTTTAGCATGGAGTCCTACCATATATTGATCCACAAAGGCTTGAGGAGATAAACTGGCAAAAGCGGAAGTAAAATCAACAATGAATAAAATATCTACATCTAATCGTTCCATATGTGCTATTTTTTGGTCCAGTGTCGTTAAATACTGCATGTTGTTCGGATTAGTTTTTTGAAACACAATAGAAGGATGTTGATTAAAGGTCATCACTGCTAAAGGACACTGACGTTCATCAGCTTCTATTCGCCCTCGTCTAATCAACTCTTGATGCCCTCGGTGAACACCATCAAAAAAACCTAACACTAACACTAGATCTTCTTTTGGAATTTGTAACTGTGTATACGGATGATGAATGCGAATAATTTCCATAATCATAATGCCCCTTATAAATAATTTCGAATAATTTTAACTGGCTTATACATCTGCGCCTGTTTAGGATGTGGACCGTAAATGCCCACTAATAACTCGTGATAAAAAATGGCTACTAACTCAGTCGTTTCAGTTAAGCCTAGATCTTCTTGAGATAAGAACCGGCCATGACGCACGTCTTCATATTGCTCATCTGAAAGAGATATCTGAACTAAATCTTTTACCCCTTCTTCAATCGGATGAACAAAAGAGTAGGTGTCCATCTCTACCAATGTCCGAATTTCTTCTAACGTAACACTGTCTTGCTCCTTAAACCCACCACTTTCTAACCGAGTAAGTTGAGACATGTGAGCTGGATAGCCTAATGTTTTACCTGTATCTACTGCTAAAGTTCTAACATAGGTGCCTTTACCGCAGGCCACTATAAACTGGAAAGAAAGAGTCTTTGTTTCAGGATGATAGCTAAGAGGGCTAATCCGTTTAAACTCTTTAATCACTGCTTGTCGTTTAGGACGTTCAACTGTTTCTCCTGCTCTGGCATATTCGTATAGTCTTTTTCCCTTAACTTTAACTGCTGAATACATAGGCGGAATTTGTGTAATAGTGCCGACAAATTGATTCATCACTTGATCTATCATTTCTTCTGTCACACTGGTTTCTTCTACAGGGGCACTAGCCACGACTTCCCCAGTTGCATCTTCTGTGGTAGTAGCGACACCTAACACAACTTCCCCTTGATAGACTTTCCCGCTATCTTGTAAATATTCAATCACTTTCGTCCCTTTACCTATACAAATAGGCAACACGCCATTAACTGCTGGGTCTAACGTACCACTATGTCCAATTTTTTTCATTTTTAACATTTTTCTTAACTTGAAAACACAGTCATGACTGGTCATGCCTGCTTCTTTCCATAAAGGAATAATTCCGTCCATTTTTTTGCTCCTTTTCAACCAAGATAACTTGTACATTATAGCATAAATTGACTTAGATTGAGTGACAGAAGTTTTCCACCACAAAAAAAGTAGGAAGAAAAATTCTCCCTACTTTTGCTTTATTTCAATCGTTGATAAACCTCTTTCGAAAGTTTAGCTACTGTTTGCTCTCCCTTTGCTTGTTGGCTCATAACAGCTAAAACATAAGGTTCATCACTAAATACAATCCCTACATCATGGTAATAATTTTGATAAATACCTAATTGATGATAAACAGGAGCAGACATCTGACTAGCAATTCCCCGGTTCTTTTGAACTCCTTGATATAAATCAAAGGCTCCTCCATTTTGATGATATAACCCAGTCATAACTTGGCTAGCATCTTTGGCAGAGGCTTTAAACGGAGTAGTCCAAGAATGACCGACTACTCGGCTCATCTCTTGACGAAAGGCTTGATCGTATTGATTACCTACATGATAAGCTAAAAAGTTGGTTCCCTCGTTATCAGAAGTTGTCACTGTCCAATTTAACACTTCTTGAACCGTATAGTTTCTGCCTTTTGGTTTAGTTTGTAACATACCTGTGCCATCTTTTTGATAGGCATAAGGAAATTGATTGACTTTATCAGTATACAGATATTTTTGGGTTGGGGCTATTTTTTTAGTTTTTAATTGTTGATCTGTCCAGTAAATAATCGGTAACCGCCCTAAACTGGAAGGCATAAATTGTTGATGCTCATTTATTTTAGCCACAATATTAGGATGGTTAATAGACGCCACATAAATACCTATTGACTGATGTTGATACTCTTTAGTTAACAACTGTTGCACTTGTTTCATTTTAGCTGATAAAGATGGATTTTCTAAATCGGGAGTTGTGGGTTTTTCTGGCACATCAGGAATCACAGGAGAATCATTTCTTGGATGTTGGCCATTTTTACCTACATAAACTTGAATCTTTTCAATAGGTAAGCCTTTTCCGACTGTGCCGGCTTGTTCACTATTTTGACACCAAGCTTGCCAGCCGCCTAATCTTTTTTGATACACTCGGTAATAAACCTGATAAGGTGTCGCTATCTCCCCGGTTAAACGAATCTTGATTGCCTCTAAACGTTTATTTTTACCTACTGTACCAGCTAATTGCGAGTCATTTACCCAAGGTTGCCAACCAATATCTTGACTATGAGCTTGGTACTGGATACCTCCTGTTAGTTGTTCATGCTGATTTAATCTTAGCTTGATTCCTTCTAACCGTTCACTCTGACTCCCTGCCACTTCTTTAGCAGAAGCTTCTAATAGCCACCCTTGATTAGACACGTGAGGTTGGTAAAAAACAGTTAATGGTTGATAGGAAATAAAAGGTCTATCCACGCTACCTGGAGCTGGTTGATCTTTTTCAACTAATTGGACTTTCAGCCCTTCGATTGGATAGGCAAAACCAGTTGTCCCAGCTGACTCACCGTTTTTAGCCCACCCAAGCCAACCTAAATTAGCTACATGAACTTGATAATACACGTCGTATTGATTAGCTAATTCCTCAGTTAAATTAACTCGCAAACCTTCTAGCTGATGATTAGCTTGTAAGGTTCCACTAATCTCTCCTTCATGAGTAATCCCTTGCCAACCTAAATTAGAAAAATGGCCTTGATAGGTGATACTTCCCTTCCATTTAGGAGAAATCAACTGCATTTTTAGCCCAGATAAGGGAAGACTTTTCCCAGTAGAACCTGAAATAAAGCCATTGTTCACCTTATTTTGCCAACCTTGCTTCACTTGATAAGTTTGATAGGTTAATTGAACTTGATCGTTCTCTTTAAAAGGTAGGCTAGTGTCCCCTGGAGCTGGTTGATTTTTTTCAACAAGCTGAGCTTCCAATCCTAACACAGGATAACCGTAACCAGAAGTTCCCGCAGCTTCTTCGGCTGTCGCCCAACTTAACCAACCTAACTGTTGAACATATACCCGGTAATACATATCATAATGACTTGCTAAAGAACCAGTTAATTGAAACCGTACTCCTTCGATTGGTTGCTGACTTTGAGTCTGTCCGGCAATCTGACCTAGTGAAACACTAGGTTGCCAACCGGTTTTCCCTGAATAAACTTGATAGGTCACATTCTCTTTTGCTTCTGAGGATTGGCTGACTAACTGAATTCCTGTTAGAGCCTGTCCTTGGTAAGGATCTCCCATAACTTCCCCAAAAGAAGTGAACTCACTCCAACCAGTCTTTACTTGGTAAGCTCGGTAAGTGATAGTCGGCTTATCTAAAGGTAAAGACTCCTTATCCTCCTCACTGTTTTCTTCAGGTTCTTGCTCTGTCAGCGATTCTTTTGTTTGTTGCTGCTTGTCTTCCCTTTCCTGTAAAGACTGGGAGGCACTTTCTTCTACATCTGAGCGATTTTCATTAGAGATAACCTTTTGATTTGGCTGAGAAAAAGATGAAGGCATCTCTTCCCCTTGAACTGCCGGACTAAAACAAGCTCCCAACAGACATAACACTAAAAAATAATTCATCCGTTTCTTATACATGCAATCCCCTCTTTCTATAATAGCTTCTAACTCTATTATATGACAAAAGGCATATTATTTGAATGATAACATACAAGTTTCTGTCAGTTTATAGACAAATAATCCGAACTTATGACTAATTGAGCTTTAGCCTAAAAAAACTACCTACTTAGACCCTTGCTAAGTAGGTAGTTAATCTGTCCTCATCTTTTAAAGCCGACCTAACTGCTGAAAAGGCCAATATCTAAAAAGAACAACACCTTCAATTTGATCTATCTTCACTAAACCAAATGTTCGACCGTCATAAGAGTGTTGCCGGTTATCTCCTAAAACTAGGTAAAAATCTTTGGGTATTTTTTTAATGCCTAAAGACTCATACAAAGAGTAATTATCAGTTAAAACAGCTTGTTTATTTAAGAAAGGTTCTTTTATAGGAGATTGGTTGATGTAAAGTTGATTTTTTTCATAAGCCACTTCTTCTCCAGGTAACCCGATAATCCGTTTCACATAATGTTCTTTTACATTCAAAGGAGACCGAAGCTGAATAATATCAAAGCGGTGAACCTGTTTTAATTTAACAGACCATAAACGTTGATTACTCTTTAAATTAGGTTCCATAGAGATTCCTTGAACTTTAATCGGCGAAAAACAAAAAAAACGAATAAGTAGCATGAACAAAACAAACAGAACCAACAACAGCCATTCTTTTTTAGTATATAAATTCAGCATTCTCATGGTCTTTTTATCCCAATCCTTTATCTTTTAATAAATTTCTCAACGATTTCGGCAATAACTCCTTGATTATTGTCAGCTGTCGCAACATAATCGGCTAACGCTTTAATTTCTGGGATAGCATTACTAGGAGCAACACCAAAAGCTCCTACTTGAAACATGTCTAAATCATTGTAGTTATCTCCTACAACAATGATTTCTTTAGGATCTAAGTGTAAATGTTCAGCCAAAGTTAACAAACCTTTGCCTTTATTGACACCTTTAGGGTTAATTTCCATATATCTGCCAGATGAATAAGACAGTTGGCAAGGAATAGCTAAAGCTTCTTGCATTTTTTTCTCGATTTCTTGTAAATAAGCCATATCAAAACTTTGGTAAAGTAATTTGGCAATTTTTCGTTGGGCTAAAAAGCTGATATCCCATTGATTGCAAACTTCATAGTCTAATCCAACTTTGTCTAAAATATCTAACTCTTGTTGACTAGGACGAAATACATAAACCAATTGATCCGTATGAATGTGTAAACAAATATCAAATTGACGGCCATAATCTAAAAAGTTTTGGGCTTGTTCTAAAGAAAAATAGTCAAATGAAATAATTTGATTGTTAAAGTTCTCAACTACCGCTCCTCCGTTAAAAGAAACTACATATTCGTTAGGTTGATTATATAACCCTAGCTGTTTTAGCAAGTCTTCCATGGCTAAAATGCCACGACCTGATGCTGGTACAAACCGAACATCATATTCTTCTCTAGCTAATTTAATCCCGTCTAAATTTTTTTCAGGAATTTGGTGAGCATCATTTAAAAGTGTTTCATCAATATCTGATGCCAATAATTTGTAAGTCATGTATGTAATAACTCCTCTACTTTTTCTCTACTTGCTAGTATAACCAACTTATTTTTATTTAACAATCTTTACTAGAAAACTTTGTCTTTCTTTAATGGTTTTTCTTTCTTTTAGCAAATATAAATAGAGAGCCTAAGAAACTGGCTCTCTACTGTGTTTAGGACTCAAATAATTCGTCCATTAATTGCTCTATTTCTTTCCGTCTAGCTAACGTTTTTTCAGAATCTATTTTAATTTCCTGTTGATCAAATATAAGACAATCTCCTACTTGTGCCTGTTTAGGCAGCTGATCCCGAGGAATAGTCATAAATTCATCTGGAGTTAATTCAACGACAGCTAACGGACCTTCAAATCGGTCAATAATTCCTTGTTTCATCCTTTTCACCCTATCTAATGGTTAATTGATTAGCTTGAACAGTCACCACAATATTACCCATCTGATCTGTTCGGTAAACACTAGCCCCAACTTGTGATAACCGATTCAGCACCTGAGAGGTAGGATGACCATAACTGTTACGCCCGACACTGATAACTGCATATTTTGGACGAATTGTTTGTAAAAAGGCAGTGGTAGAAGCCCCACTTGAACCATGATGAGAAACTTTTAATACATCAACTGGACTTAGCACGCCAGCTTGTAACATATCTCTTTCAGCTCTTGCTTCAGCATCTCCAGTAAATAGCATTTTCTTTTGTTGGGTTTGATATAACAATACCCCACTCCAGTCATTTAATTGACTTTGACTGTAGCTACGAACTGGCCCAACAAATTTAAGACTGACTCCAGGAGCTGCTGAAGGAATCGTTACCCCATTTCTAGCTTCTTTAATACCTAAACCTTTTCCTTTAACTGCTTGTAAAAATTGTTTATACGTATTAGTAGTATGGCTAACTCGAGGAGCGTAAACTTGTCCGACTGGCATCTGATTAATGACTGGCGTTAATCCGCCAATATGATCAGCGTCTGGATGAGTTGCCACAACTGCTTGTAAAGAGTGCACCCCTATTTGACGAAGATAAGCTAAAATAATATTTCCACTCCGTCTTGTGCCTCCGTCAATTAAAATATTTTCACGACCTGTTTGAATTAAGGTAGCATCTCCTTGGCCTACATTAATAAAGTGAACCTGACTAGTTAAGTTAGGATTGACAGGTTTAACATATTGTTTAAAAGCACCTTTCGTACTACCTGGAGCAGGACTATTTTTCCGTACCACTTTCATTTGAATCGCTTCTAAACGATAACCAAAACCGGCAGTTCCTGCACTCTCTCCGTTTTTAGCCCAGCCGAGCCAACCAAAGTTTTGAGCGTGAACTCGGTAATACACATCATAATGCCTTAAAGCATTCCCAGTAAGTTTCAACTGAATGGCTTCTAGTCGTTTTCCTTGACCACTAGTTCCAGACATACTTCCATCTGCTTGCCAATTTTTTTCCCAACCATAATCTTGAATATGGGTTCGGTAACTCACCCCACCTGTTACATTAGCAGGTAAGTTAGAAAGGCTACTTTTCACTGCTTCTAAACGCAATCTTTTTCCTGTCGTTCCTGCATAATGACCATTCTGTTGCCAGTTCTGCCAACCAAGCGTTTCTACATGGGTTTGATACCGAATATTAGGCTGTTGATACTGAATAAATCCTTGACCTTCTCTACCTGGAGCTGGTTTATTTTTAGGGATTATTTGAACTTGTAACCCTTCTAAACGGTAGGCAAAACCAGCAGTTCCTGCACTTCCACCATTTTTAGCCCAATCTAGCCAACCGAAGTTTTCCGCATGGACTCGGTAATACACATCATAATGTTGAGCTAGTTGACCGGTTAGCTTAATTTGAATAGCTTCTAATCGTTTTGCTTGACCGGTAGTCCCTGAAACTTGACCGTCAGACACAAAGTCTTTTTCCCAACCATAGTCTTGGATATGGGTTCGGTAAGTAATATTTCCAACATAGTTTCCAGGATCTACTCTTAGTTGGACACCTTCTAGCCGTTTCGCTTGCCCAGTTGTTCCGCTTGTTTTACCGTCATTAACATACTGCTGCCACCCCAAATTTTCCACATGGGTTCGGTAACTCACTTGAGGATTGTCAGTTGCTTGGTTAGCCTCTACACCTTGAACTTGTTGAGACGAAAAACCAAATAAAAATAAACAACCTAAAGCCACTAGCCATTTCTTTTTAACTTGCATTTTCTCCACTCCTTTCTGTTCTATACTACTATTTAATCATATTTTTAATCTAATGAATAATTATATAGTAATTGTTTATTTGAATAACTATAGAACACAAGAAAAAGCCCTCTAAATAACTGTCTCATATTTAAGACAATTATTTAGAGGGCTTGTTATTCTTAACGTTCCTGACTGGAATCGAACCAGCGGCCTATCGCTTAGGAGGCGATTGCTCTATCCTACTGAGCTACAGGAACAACTGTTAATAGTTTAACGCGAATAGTTATTAAAATCAACTAAAGCTAGTAACTTTTTTAGCCTAACAAAAAAATGCCAAGTAAAATGGATCCATTTTACTTGGCTAATAATAGTTAACAAATAACTAGGAGTCTTGACGGTCGTGTTTCTCTAATTGATCATTAATCTTGCCAGCTACTTCATCTACCGTTTCTTCTACTTTTTCTTTTGCTTTACCAATAGCTCCAGTGACCTTCCCTTTTAACTCTTCACTGTCGTCTCCAGTCACTTTTCCTTTTAGTTCTTCTGCTTTTCCTTTTAATTGATCTTTATTTACCATCATGATTCCTCCTTTTCTTTGATTGTTTCTATTTTAATATATTTTATATAGAAAGCGCAATCATTTTGCCTTTTCATAGTCTGACTTGGGTAAATACCAATAAAAAAAGGAATAGTATGTTATAATAAATAAAAGGAGGGATTTTTATGATAGACCGTTATAAAAATATCTTAGTACCTATGGATGGTTCTAAACAATCAGAAAATGCTTTTGAAGAAGCTGTTGCAGTTGCCAAACGAAATGATGCCACTTTGTATATTTTGCATATTATTGACAATTCCTCTAACTATTGGAGCCAGTTAACGCTTTACACCCAGGAAGTTATGTCAGATTTGAAACAAAATGCTGAAGAAGAGATGAATAAATATGTAGCTAAAGCCATGCAATCTGGTTTAACCTCTGTTAAATGTATCATTGAATTTGGTGTACCAAAAAGTACCATTGTTAATTTTGATGAAGCAGATGAGCCTATTGATTTAATTATGATTGGGGCAACCGGACTTAATGCGATGGGACGTGTTTTCATCGGCTCGACTACCTCTTACGTTGTCACCCACTCCAAATGTAACGTGATGGTTGTTAAATAAAGATCTTTTCCTCCTGGTTTTTCAATATCAGGGGGATTTTTTTATGCTTTTTATACCAAATTGACTTAATTCTAACCAAATCTAGATAATCATAGATGAATATTCTATGTTATACTGTTTTTGTTCAATGATAGATTACTATTTAGATGTTTGAAAGGATAGTATTCCGTGACAAAAAGAACTTTTATTGCTGTTTGCCTAATTGTGAGTTTACTTTTTGTTTATACCAACTTAAAAAGCAACTCGAAAGGACATCCTCTTACCATTTCAAACGGTAGAGAAGAAAAATATATCGGTATTTCTTACCAACAGCTACAGGATAAGATAACTAACACAGAAACAGATTTTTATACGATTATCTTAGACTCTAATTGTCCTCGTTGTCGGGAATTCACTGCGGATTTGATTCATTCTGTTCCCTTTGATACTACCCAACGTTATTATTTAGATTTAAGCACTATCAAGCAGCAAGCAACTAAGCGTTCCTTCCTAGAAGAGTTGAACATAACGCAACTTCCTTCTATTTGTAAATTTTCTCGTGACGGTTCTTTGGATGTAATAGATATGAAGGATAATCTATTCACAAGTCCAGAGAACACCCCAAAAAAAGAGTGAAGATTCCCCTCTTCACTCTTTTTTTTTATCTAAATATTAAAGAGAATCATTAATCAATAGCAATAAAATAAGACTGTGAAAATTCACAGTCTTATTTATTATTCTTTTTCATGTAATTGACGAATCAATTCATCAATATGTGAACCATATTGAATAGAAGCATCTCGTTCAAAAATTAATTCTGGTGTAGTGTAAATAGATAAACGTTGGCCTAATTCTTTTCTGATTAAACCTTTCGCTTTTTCTAATCCTAAAGCAACTGCTTCGATTTCTTTTTCATTATCAGATAAGATACTGTAAAAAATCGTTGCTTGTTGCAAATCTCCTGTTACACGTACATCTGTGACAGTAATTCCTTTAATTCTAGGGTCTTTTACTTTCTTTTGAAGGATATCATTTACTTCTTTTAAAATTTCTTGACCCACACGTCGATCACGATATTTTGCCATAATTCATCCTCCTCCTTTTGACTTAAATAAGGTTATTAAGCCCGTTTGATTTCTTCCATAATATAAGCTTCAATTACATCATCCACTTTAAGATCATTAAAGTTTTCAACCATAGCCCCGCATTCGTAGCCAAGTTTAACTTCTTTTGCATCATCTTTAAATCGTTTCAGACTAGCTAGTTCGCCTTCATAAATAACAATACCATCACGAATTACTCGAACACCGCTATCACGTTTGATATAACCTTCAGTCACATAGCAACCACCAATAGTTCCTACTTTAGATACTTTAAAGGTTTCACGGACTACCATTTGACCTGTAATAACTTCTTTGTATTCAGGTTCAAGCATGCCTTTCATAGCCGTTTCAATTTCGTCAATCGCGTTATAGATTACTCGGTGTAAACGAATATCTACAAGTTCTGATTCTGCTTCAACTTTTGCTTGTGGCGTAGGTCGCACGTTAAAGCCGATAATAATAGCATTACTTGCTGCAGCTAATGTAATATCACTTTCGTTGATTGCTCCTACAGCAGCATGAACGATTTTCACTCGAACGCCTTCTACTTCAATTTTTTGTAAACTTGCAGATAGGGCTTCAGCTGAACCTTGTACGTCAGCTTTAATAATCACATTAACTTCTTTTAATTCCCCTTCTTTTAAGCTTTCAAATAAATTGTCAAGAGTGACTGCATGAGTAACTGCACGTTGTTCTTGTAAAGCACGTTTAGCACGTTCTTCACCAGAGGCACGAGCTGTTTTTTCATCTTCAAAGACCACAAAGTGATCCCCAGCTTGAGGAACATCATTTAATCCAGTGATTTCTACTGGTGCAGATGGTCCCACTGATTTTTCACGGCGACCAATATCATTAGTCATTACTCGGACACGTCCGTAAGTATTTCCGACTACAATTGGATCTCCTACGTGTAAAGTACCTTGTTGAACAAGTAAGGTGACAACTGGTCCTTTACCTTTATCAAGACGAGCTTCAATCACTGTTCCCATTGCTAAATGAGTTGGATCAGCTTTTAGTTCTTGCATTTCTGATACTAAGATAATCATCTCTAATAGTTCATCAATATTTTGACTGAATTTAGCAGAGATTGGAACAAAAATAGTATCTCCACCCCAAGCTTCTGGTACAAGACCATATTCCGTTAATTCTTGCATGACTCGGTCTGGATTAGCTGTTGGTTTGTCAATTTTGTTAACTGCTACAATAATTGGCACTCCTGCTGCTTTAGCATGGTTGATTGCTTCAACTGTTTGAGGCATAACCCCATCGTCAGCTGCTACAACTAAAATCGTTACGTCTGTAATACTAGCACCTCTTGCTCGCATACTAGTGAAAGCCGCATGTCCTGGAGTATCCAAGAAGGTAATTGGTTTATCGTTCAGCTCAATTTGGTAAGCCCCAATATGTTGGGTAATTCCCCCAGCTTCTCCTTGGGTTACTTTTGTATGACGTAAGGCATCTAGAAGAGTTGTTTTACCATGGTCAACGTGTCCCATAATAGTGACAACAGGTGGACGAGTCATTAATTTATCTTCATCTAACTCTAACTCATCAAAGAATTTATCAATGTCCGCTACGTCTACTTCGATTTTTTCTTCTGCTTGCATACCGTAATCCATAGCTAATAACTCAATCGTTTCTTTATCTAAAGATTGGTTTTGGTTAGCCATAACACCTAATAGCAATAATTTTTTAATAATTTCTGCAGGTTCTCTATGAATTTTTTTAGCAATGTCTGCTACAGTCATACCATCTTTATACTCTAATACTTCAGGTAACTCACGGAATTTACGTGGTGGCACAGCTGGTTTTTGTTTTTCTTGCTGATGACGTTTGCCTTTTTTACCTTTTTTATTAAATTTGTTATAAGGTGGTTTATTTCGTTGATTTTTGTTGCCTGGTTTTTGGTTTGGATTGTTTTGATTCGTTTGTGTTGGTTTCTTCATATTCTGTTTTTGATTCTGCTTTCCTTCTTCTTTACGGGAATTGGTTGTTTTCGTTTGATTCTTAGCTGGTTCATTTCCCTTAGAATTTTTTATTTGTTGGGTTTGTTTGGAATGTGTTGAGGTTACATTAGTACTCTTTCCATGTTGAAACGCTTGACGTAGCTTTGTTTCATTTTCCTCACTTAGCGTGGTCATGTGATTCTTCACGTCGATTCCTAGAGCATGTGCTTTATCAATAATCACCTTACTGGATTGTTTTATCTCTTTAGCTAATTCATATACTCTTGTTTTACTCATACAATCACCTTCCTAACTTTATATTAGTTCATGCACCTTCTTTGCAAATCCAGCGTCACATAAAGCACAACTTTTGCGAGGTTTTCCCATAGCTTGAGATAACTGCTCTGTTGTAAATAATGTCACACAAGGAACGTTATAGTAGGTACATTTATTTTGAATCTTTTTTTGTGTACTAGGACTAGCATCACTGGCTAAAAAAACCATGTTTGCCCGGTTACTTTGAATTTCTTTAATCACAAATTCTTCTCCGGTAACTATTTTTCTTGCCCGTAAGGCTAAACCAATTAAATTAAGAATTCGTTGTTCATTTGTCATTGCCAAATAATTCCTGTCTTGCTTTTTGGTGAGCAACATAGTCATGTAGCTCTTGGTAAAAATCATCAGATAATTTAGTGCTTAAAATTCTATCTAATGTATGATCTTCCCAAGCTTTTTTAACAACAACAGGATCAATGGAAACATAAGCTCCTCGGCCTGGTTGTTTGCCTGAAGGATCAATCGAAACGGCTCCTTCTTTTGAGCGAACAATTCTAACCATTTCTTTTTTAGGCTTCATTTCACCTGAAACAACACATTTTCTTAAAGGAATTTTGCGTTTATTCATCTATTTGGCCCTCCTAATAGTTATCTCTCATCTTGTTCAGCTAACTCGTTATCTAAGTCTGGTTCAACTGGTGTCACTTCAGCAGCAGAAACTACTTCGTCATTGACTATTTCTTCACTAACTACTGCTTCTGTTTCAGCTTCTTCTTTTTGTTGTAACATATCAGACTCTGATTTAATATCAATTTTATAATTAGTTAATTTAGCTGCTAGACGAGCATTTTGTCCTCGTTTACCAATAGCTAAGGATAATTGATAGTCAGGTACTACCACTGTACAAGAACGTTCTCCTTCAGAGAAAATAACTTCTTGAACTTCAGCTGGATTTAAGGCATTAGCAATAAAGATCGCTGGATCTTCATTCCATTCCACAATATCCATGTTTTCCCCTTTTAATTCGTTAACAATGGCTTGAACCCGTTGTCCTTTTGGTCCAACACAGGTTCCAACTGGGTCTACGTTTGGATCTATTGAACGAACTGCTACTTTAGCTCTGTCTCCTGCTTCTCTGGCAATGCTAACAATTTCAACAATACCATCATACACTTCTGGAATTTCTTGTTCAAATAACCGTTTCAATAGATCTGGATGACTACGACTAACGAAAACTTGAGGTCCTTTAGATGTGTTTTCAACTTTAGAAACATACACTTTAATTCGGTCATGTGGTTGATAAACTTCATTAGGAATTTGATCTTGACGAGATAAAACTGCTTCAATTTTACCTAAGTTAACATAGATATATCGGCGGTCTTGACGTTCTACAATCCCTGTCATAATATCATTTTCATATTCGCTAAATTCGTTATAAATAATGGTCCGTTCTGCTTCTCTTACGCGTTGTAAAATAACTTGTTTGGCTGTTTGAGCAGCAATTCGGCCAAAATCTTTTGGTGTCACTTCAAAGCGAATAGTATCACCTAACTCATAAGCTGGGTTAATCGTTAAAGCTTCTTTTAAACTAACCTCAAGTTGTGAGTCCATAACTTCTTCTGTTACTTCTTTAACAGCGTAAACGTGAATGTTTCCTTTCTTTTGTTCAAACTCTACTTCAACGTTTTGAGCTTGACCATAATGACGTTTATATGCTGAGACTAATGCAGCTTCCAAGGCTTCAATGACTATGTCTTTTGAAATTCCTTTTTCTTGCTCTAGTGCCTCCAATGCGCTCAACATTTCCTTACTCATTTTCTTGTTTGCCTCCATCTCTCATTAAAACTGAATCGCAAGTCTTGCTTTCGCTATATTTTTACGTTCAAATGTTATCTGTTTTTCTCGTGTTTTAATCCGAATTGTCATCGTTAAGGTTTCTTTTGTTACTTCATCTAAAAACCCATCATATTGTTTTTCACCTTCTACTTGAGAATAAAGTGAAACATGAATGTAGTCTCCTACCGCTTGTTGATAATCTTCTTCTTTTTTAAGGGGCCGTTCTGCGCCTGGAGAAGAGACTTCTAAAAAGTAAGCTTGTGGAATCGGATCTGGATCCAAAGTGTCCATTATTTCGCTTAATTTTTCACTAACTAAAGCACATTCTTCAATATCGATTCCTTTTGGCTTATCGATAAATACTCGGAGAAACCAATTTTTCCCTTCTTTGACAAATTCCACGTCTACCAGTTCAAAATTTAGTTCGTTCAAGATTGGCGTTACTACTCCCGTAACAGTTTCTACTACACTGCTCAATCTTTTTCGCCTCCTTTTTAGAATTTTTTTCATTAAAAAGAGTGAGCGCATAACGCTCACTCTCCTAATCACTATCAATCTGTTTTAAGTATAGCACTTCTGTTTAAAAAAAACAAGAACCCTGTCTGTTGTCTTCCCTTCTGTGGATTGAACTCTTTAATAATTTTTAAAATTATTCCTATCCTATAGCTATTCTGAATAAAGTTGCTCTATAATGAAGCCATTCTTAGACAAAGGGAGTGAGGATGTGTTTTTTGTCCATTTTTTAAGGATTTTCATTGGCCTAGCAGGTATTTTCTGTCTGTATGGCTACTGGACGAATAGGCAACTACAATTGACACAAGAAAAGTTAACCATTAAAGACTTACCACAAACAATGGAAGGTGAACATGTTATCCATCTTTCTGACATTCATAATGGCCGTTTACGGGTGAACAAGCAAAAAATTCTCAAACAAATTCGCTTAAAACACCCAGCCTTAATTTTAATTACAGGAGATACCATCGACCGAACAGATGATGTTTCTCAGTCTAACTTAGCTACCTTTATCAATGACTTAACCACGATTGCCCCAACTTATTTGATTGAAGGCAATCATGAACGCACTAGTGGCCAATACCAAGCTTGGCGGCAACTGATTTTAAAAACCAATGCAGTGATCTTAGAAAACCAAGCTACTATTGCCCACATTAATCATGAACCTCTTACTATTATTGGGTTAAAAAATGAAGAAACTAATTTGCCACAAATGGAATTGGATAAATTAGCCTTATTTCCGTCTGTTAGATTACTATTAGCCCATCATCCAGAAAAGTTTTTAGCCTACACAAAAGCTTTTCAACGCTATCCCTTAACGGCTATTTTTTCTGGACATGCTCACGGTGGCCAAGTTCGGTTGCCCTTTATTGACGGATTATACTCACCAGATCAAGGTTTCTTACCTAAACTTGTCAATGGTAAATACATTGATAAATCTTCTGGCACGACACTATTTGTTAGCCGAGGACTAAGTAATAGTAAATTTCCTTTTCGGATTCACAATAAACCACATATTATTGATATTGAATTAACATCCAACTAATAAAAAAACAAAGAAAAAAAGTCGAGAAAAATTACTCGACTTTTTTTGTGGAATGAGCAGTTTCATGTTTCACTTCTAACAAATCTAAAATAAAGACAAACACAGGAATACCTGTAATTAACCCCCATACACCAAAAAATTTCTCAGAAAACATTAATACTACAAACACATAGAAAACAGGTAAGTTAGTTTTACTACTCATTAATTTAGGATTTAAAATATAAGACTCTAAAGCGTGGATAACGGTAATCATGATTAAAATATAAACCACATGCTGCACCCCGCCAATAGAATAGCCTATTAAGGTTAAAGGAATACAAGAAATAATCACACCTGCCACAGGAATTAAACTTAAAATAAATACCATTAAAGCAAGACTTAATAATTGAGGAAACTTCATAATAGAAAGACCTAATACAGTTAAACCAGTATTAATCACGGCAATTAAAAATTGAGCTTCTAATACGACGCCAAAAGTATTGGTAAATTTTTTCCCTAAATAAGCTACATCTTCACAAAATAACCCAATCTTACTTGTTAAAAACGAGTGACTAAAACTTTTCACCCAATCCACTTCAATAATAAAGAAAAAGCTTAAAACAAGAGACAGTAAAAAGGTAACCCCCATTGACCCAATACTCGACAACGTCGTAAATATTACCTTCACCCCTGAAGTAACATGCTCTCTTATTTCATTGAAGCTAATATTTTTACCAATCCAATCTAACAATTTAGAATTTTGATCTGGCTGTTGATAAAAATTAAAAACAGATTCAATCATAGCAAAGGTTTGATTAAATAAAATAGGCAAATATTTAGTTAAAGCTATATAAAGAAAGCCCCCTATTGCCACATACCATATAATCGCTAAAATCTTTTTAGAAACATGGGTTTTTCGGTGTCCCCAATTGACTAATCTTGTACTTAAATACGTTAAAATAAAGGTTAATAATACCAAGCTAATAATACTCCGTGTCACATATAACATCACACAGATAAACGCTAAAACGCTTGTCCTTCTTAAACTATCATTGTCCTTAAACCGACTCCACCATTCCATCTATTTTCCTCGCTTATTCATTTATTTTCCACTAAGTTAACTCTTACCATTATCTTAGCATTATCTGTCTTCACACAAAAGAAAAAAAGAGAAAAAGCTAAGATTCACTCGCTTTTTCTCCTGATTCTTCTGTTGGTTTATCTGTTTTTTTCTCTTTTTCAACCTTATCTTCTATAATTTGATAGGGCTCTAAGGCTTGGGTGATCATTTGAATATAATACTTAACACCCTCTTGGTTCAGATGAATACCGTCTGGTTCCAGTAAGCCAGGAGCATTTAAGGCTGCACTATGCCAATCTAACAAGGTGACATTGGGATGTGTGTCACTTCCTTGAGCTAACATTTGATTCACTTCTGTTTCCCAGTTACGAGGTACCCGAGTATTAATCAAAAATACATGAGCTTGATTTAATTTTGCCAACAACTTAGTTAACTCTTTTTCATCAAATGGACTATTAGAACCTAATTCTATGAATACCACAGAACGTTTATTATTGTAGTCTTTGTACTTATCATTTAATAAGTCAACTGCATCTACTAGTTGTCTGCCGACTTTTCCGTCTACCCTCACTTGAGGAATATTTTTTTCCAATTCCTCTTTGGCTCTTAATATAATAGAGTCTCCTACTATTAACACTCGGTCGACTGGAATTTTCACTTCAGGTTTCGGTTGTTTTGGTTGAGTTTTTTCAACATAGTCGTTTAATTTACTTTCAGAATGACCTTGTTGATTATAACTAGCTTCTAATCGTTGACTACCAATAAATAAGCTAACTCCACCAATTAGTAAACTTACTACCATTACCCATAATGTTTTTTTATGCGTTGGAGCTAATAATTTTCGTTCTTTGAAAGCCCCTTGCCAACCAAAACGTCTGATAGGTTCTTCTACAAAGTAAAAAGAAAAAGTAGAAAGAAGTAAAATCATCCCAAGTTGACCTGCCATTAACCAAGGATGGAAAGTCCCAATACTTTTCACTGGGGTAAATAAAGTCACAACAGGATAATGCCACAAATAGATACTATAAGAGCGTTTACCTAACCAAGTAAAAGGAGGTAAAGCTAATAGTTTGCCTAACCAAGTAGATGGATGAACTAAAACAGCTAATAAAATAGCGGTTAAACAGGCAACTAAAAAGAATCCACCATAGTATAGAAAAGCTTGATACTCATTTAACCGGTTAGCTAACATAAGTAAACTAACTAAGGCCACCACTCCTATACCATCTAAAACCCTTCTAGCTTTAGGTTCAATTTTTTCAGTAAATAAATAGTAAGGCCAGACAAAAGCTAACCCACAACCAATTAATAAAGCGAAAGCTCTAGTATCTGTTCCGTAATAAACTCGGTCAATACTGGTTGGTTCATACAACACTGCCATTAAAATAGCGGAGGTCATAATCCCTCCTACAATAAGTTTCAACACATGCTGTCTTTTCTTTAATAATTTTAAAGCGCCTAATAAAATTAATGGCCAAAAAATATAAAACTGTTCCTCAATCGCTAATGACCATAAATGTTTCAAAGGAGTTGGGACACTATATAAATCAAAGTAAGGGACTTTTTCAAAAATATACCACCAGTTGCTCACATAGAAAAAAGCAGCCACTCCGTCTTTTAAGTTACGCCAGACACTTTCTGGAAAAACGAGAAAAGACACACATAAGGTAACGATAATCATAAAAAAGACGGCAGGAATTAGACGCCTGATCCTTTTTAACCAGAATTTTTTTAAATCAAAGGTTTTAGTTGTATTCCACTCTATCAACAAATGGCTAGTTATCAAATAACCTGAGAGAACAAAGAAAATGTCCACTCCAATAAATCCTCCACGTACAAAAGGCAGATGAAAATGGTAAGCTAATACCAATAAAATTGCGATGGCTCTTAACCCATCTAATCCGCCAATATATCTTTTTTTACTACCAGCCACACGAATGCCTCCTGTTTTGTCTTTTTTGTTACATAATTGTCTTATTTAAGCTTAAAACTGGGATATATTTGATTTTTTTTGCATTATATTACAAAAAAATGAAATATATTACTGATAAAAACCTTGATTAATCAGTCAAACTTCTTACAAGACTACTATATTCATTCAAATATTACTAAAATGTTACATTTTTTACTCACATGCTATTCTATCATTAAATAGTTTGTTTGAATATAGTTTTTTATAAATTTAATAAATTTATTGACTACCTAGTTTAAAGCAGCTGATTAATCATTATGTTCTTGGTATAGTTCCCAAGCTTGATCAAATAGATCCATATTGGTCACGTAATAAGCATTATCCTCTAAATAATGACTGATTTCTTCATAATCTTGTGACTGCTTTGGAAAACCTAAATCTTGATCTAACTCATTAGCTAAATGAGTTAAAGGATCTTGCCTATTTGGTCCTCTTAATGTTGCCATGTATTGATAAAAACTTCGACGCATATTATTCACTCCAATGTGTTAGTTAAACTGATGAGCTAATTAGTTCCAATTAGTCACACTTAGAAGGAGAAAAACAAGTTAATTTCCCCCTAGGCTAACTATTTTTCTTTATCTTTTTCTAAAGGGAGATAGATATTCATCCGAATATCATCATCAATTAAGTTAATTTTTTCCATTTTAGCATACATGCCATTTTGCAGTTGAAACTGATCTAAATGTAACACCACTGCTTCTTTTTGACTTTGAATTTCCACCCAATCAGGAATTTTCATTTGATTGCCTACATAACGTAAAATATCTTTCACTGGTAATGATAAAGTACCAATCGATAGACTTTTCGCTTGCAGTAAAACATTCCCATTATCTAAAACATAAGGCTCAAAATACAAATAAAACCCCATTTTTTGACCTAATAAGTTAAAATTTCCCTTTAACATTGCTTGGTCTTCTAAATAAAAACGGTACTTAACCCCTGTTTCTCCTAAAAATTCATTTAAATAATAATCAATTAACCGATTAATTTGTTTTTTCTTTAGTTGAATTTGAAAAGCAGGTTCTCCTTGATTGACTAAGGCTGTTTTTGGGCTTTCAAAAGCAGGTTCTCGTTGGGTTTTTAACCGAGTCACTACAGTAAGACTAACCCCTAATAAAATAGTCACCAACCCTAGAAACAACCATTTCCAAATATTTTCTTTTGCTTTAACTTGCTTGTTTGTTTTCTTTTTTTTTGCCATCCTGTTATCTCCTATTTTTCTAGCCATAATTTTTTTGTTTCAATCATCTGTTTTTGAAACTCATTAGCAATGACTTGATAGCCTAAATTATTCGGATGAAAATTATCTGTATCACTTAATAAATTATTCACTTTTTTAGAGCCATTACTGTCAGTTGTATCCACCCTGTTTTTTTGTTCAGTTCCCTTATAAATTAAATCATTGATAGGAATAAAGAAAGCTTTTCTTTCTTCTTTTACGATTTCTTTAGAAGCTAAATTCCAATGATTCACAATTTCTTGCATGCTAGGTAACTCTTCAAAGTTCATATAATAAGGATTATAAATTCCTAATTGATAAATAGGCGCTCGATCATTATATTTTCGCAACGTTTGATAAAGTTCTGTTAATTTTTTTTGATAGACCACTTCTTTCTTTTTAACTAGTTCAGGGGTAATATCATTAAACATCTCTGCCTTAACTACTTTCATTAAATCATTTCCCCCAACAGTTAACGTAATCGCATCTGCTTCTTTTAGGGCTTGTTGTAATTTAGGATTTTTTTCAATTCGCCGCTGAATTTGCCAAGTTTTATCTCCAGAACGACCAT
This sequence comes from Vagococcus humatus, assembly GCF_003950325.1. GTDB lineage: Bacteria > Bacillota > Bacilli > Lactobacillales > Vagococcaceae > Vagococcus_C > Vagococcus_C humatus. The sequence goes on along the minus strand of NZ_PXZH01000001.1, from coordinate 272,792 downwards.
AATTAACTGTTTCAAGAGCGGGAATATTTAAGCTGTCCATTAACCCACTTTTTAATAACGGTACGTATCCTCCAGCTTCGGTAGTATCCCCAACTCCTTCAGTTAAAGAGTCTCCTACTGCTACCAGATGAATAAGTTCTTTATTAGTAACCACTGGTGTATTCGTCGCTTTTAACCGACTAGGAGCACTGGGAATTAACCAACTACTTAACCCAAAGGATAGCGCAAACAGAGCAACCATCACTAATAGTTTTTTGATATATGGTATCTTTTGTTTCATTATTTTCACATCCTAAGTTCATTTAACTAGTAAAAAAACAGACCAGCTAGTGATCTGTTTTACTTATCTTTATTTTATTCTGAATAAATCATAATTGCAAATGCTCCGCTACCTGTGTGAGTGGCAATAATTGAATTCGCCTCTCTAATGGTTATCTCAGCTGCTGGGAACAACTCTTTAAGAGAGGTAGCAAAAGCTTCTGCTGTAGCTAGACCATCTGCATGAGTCAACCCAATTTTTTTCACTTGATTTAAATGGCTAATACTTTCTTTCATTTCTGCAAACCATTTATTAAACGCTTTAGCCCCTCGGCCTTTTGCTTGTGTCACTAATTCTGAATCTAGTAACTGCATTACCACTCGGATATTAAAGATATTAGATAAAATACCTGTCGCCCGGCTAATACGACCACCTTTAACTAAATTATCTAAACTAGCTACTCCGATGTATAACAGCGTATTCTCTTTCACTTTTTCTAATTCCGCTAAAATCTCTGCCATCGTACTGCCAGCCTCAGCCATTTCTGCTGCTTTAACCACTTGAAAGGCTAGTGCTTGATCAGTGAACTTACTATCTATAACGGTTACATTGGTTTTGGTTATTTGAGCAGCCTGTCTTGCCGCACTGACGGTTCCACTTAATATTTCATTCATATGGATGGAAAGAACTTCACTACCATCTTGTCCTAACTCATCGTATAACTCGACAAATTCACCAATCGGCGGTTGACTGGTTTTAGGTAAAGCATGAGATTGACTCATCATTTCCATAAACTTCTGACCAGTCAAATCCATATCTTTATAGATAATGTCATCAATCATGACAGATAAAGACACAATGTGAATGCCTAACTTTTCTGCTAATTCATAGTCCATATTACATGATGAATCTGTTACAATTTTAATTTTTTTCATATTCATACTCCATCCTTTTCTTTTAAAAAAAAGATTATTCGTGTAGAATAGATATATTCAAATATCATTACTTTAAGTATAACAGATACCCTAAGCTTTTTCACTCAAATTTATCAGAAAGATGGTGCTCCATGAATAAAAAAATGTTTTCTAATACCTACTACATTTGGAATGAAACCTTGAATGCTGTCACCCATGGTCTAGGAACAGGTCTCAGTATTACTGGGTTAATCTTGTTATTAATTAAAGCAAGTCAATTAGCCTCTATTAAACACTTATTTGCTTATTTAATTTACGGCGTTTCTCTCATTATCCTTTTTTTAAGTTCTACTTTATTTCACAGCCTGATTTTTACCAAGGCAAAAAAAGTGTTTCAAGTGTTTGATCATAGTTCCATTTATTTATTAATAGCTGGTTCTTACACTCCATTTTGCTTACTAGCTTTACCTAAAAAGGCAGGATTTCTTATGCTGCTTTTAGTTTGGGGCATTGCTTTATTAGGTATTCTGTACAAATCTATTTTCTTCAACAAAAAAACCAAAGCAGATGTTTTGCTTTACATTATTATGGGCTGGCTATGTTTATTCACATTAAAACCTTTATGGATAGGCTTAGGCTCCACTGGTTTTTGGTTACTAGTAGCTGGCGGCGTAACTTATACGTTAGGTGCCATTTTCTATAGCTTAAAACAAGTTCCTTTCATGCACGTAGTTTGGCATTTGTTTGTTTTAGGCGGCGCTACTTTCATGTTCTTCTCTATTCTCTTTTACACTTAATCTAAGCCTTTTAAAAAAGTTGGTTTTAGCGGTAAGATAACTTACTTAGCTAAAGCCAACTTTTTTTATGTAAAGACTGACTAACTTAACTCTCTTCCTTTTTGAGAAGAGGTAGCTAGTTTTAAAGTTAAATCAATTAACTCAGACTGGGCATCCACCACTTGAAAATCATGAGGGGCAGATTTTTCTTCCATTAAGGAAAGTTCCGTACAGCCTAAAATAGCCACATCACAAGCCTCAGTCACTAACATATCTGCTAAAATTTCTAAATACAAAGCATGATTTAAATACTGATTAATTTTTATATCTCGGTAAATTAAATCCATAATCTTTTGCTGCACATCTGAATTAGGTAAAACAAATTCAAATTGATCCGAAGAAAATTCCTTAGCATAGACACCTGAACGAACCGTTCCTTCAGTAGCTAATAAAGCAACTTTAATTTTTTTATCAGCTTGTGCATAACGTGTTTCAGTAATTTTTGCCGCATGTCTTGGCATGTGAAGAATCGGAATATCGGTAGCTTGTTGCAACTGATCATAAAAAGTATGAGCAGTATTACAAGTCAACACAAAAAATTCTGGTCTTAGTAAGCTGTGTTGTTTAATATCTTCCGTTAACGCTTCAACTGGACTATCTTCACATTCCCCTAAAATATAAGCGGTTCTATCTGGAACAGTTGCATGATTGACTAATACATAGTCTAAATAATCTTGATCTGTATGAGCAGTGGTTCTGGCATTTAATACTCGTACAAAGCTTTCACTTGCCAAAGTACCCATGCCGCCTAAAATGGTAAAAAACTTTTTCATTGTCTATCCCTTGTTCTCTTTAAAGTATTTTTTGAAGCGTCCATGATAATTATAAAACATATATCGCATTAATAAATGACGACGGAAATTACGATCTTTGTTATAAAATACAGTGGTACCATAATTTCCTTTATGGATCATTGCCATTCCTCGGTCTTTATCAGAGCCATCTTTCACATAAGTTGTAAAGATTTTTTTAGGAACACCCATCCATAGTGTATCGCCTTTTCCATAAATCGTTTGTTCAAATGGACGATTGAAAATTAAGTCTTCGGTTACATAACGAGCTAGATTGTAACCATTTAGTGTCACATAAAAACTACTACGTCCTTGACGTAAATTAATTTCAAATAATTTATACTCGCCGTCACGAGGATCGTATTTCATATCAAAGTTAGCAAACCCTCGGTAGTGAATAGTTTCTAAAAAGTTTTGAATGGTTTGATAAATTTTTTCGTTGTAATCAGGTAAAATGGCTACGTAATTCCCAATAGCCGCTGGAGTTGGGTCTTCCAGTAAAGGATGACCTAAACACATCATGCGAACGTTAGACTGGTGATCCACATACACATTTAACACTCGCATATGAGAATCGTCACCTGGAATAAAGTCCTGACAAATCATCTCAGAGGTGTAACCTGCTTCGTATACCCGACCTAAAATCAGTTCAAACTCTTCTCTAGTTTTAATGGTAAAAGCTTTTTTACGTCCTTCAAACTGAGCACTTAAATATTCCACACTGTTAGCTGGTTTTAACGCCACAGGAAAATCAAACGTTAACTCGATAGCAGCTGGATTTTCAGCCATTTCTTTGGTAATGATTACTGTTTTAGGATAAGGCAGTTGATATTCTTCACACACGTTATAAAAACTAACTTTACTTAACAGTTTTTCAAATAAATGATAATCATTTCCTGGACACACGTAATCTTTTGTTAATTCTTCTCGGTGTTTAGCAACTAATTCTGCATACCCATCTCCACAAGCAATCACTAAATAAGGTTTGGTAGCATCTTTAGTTTTAGCATACTCCCGCATTACTTCGATAAACACTGGATCTGTATCAAAACCAGGATGTACATGAACATTCACAATTTTACTATATTTAGTTGGCGCTAATTGGTCAGAGGCTAAAGCTTCTGATACAATTCCGTACTCTTCATAAAAAGAACGAGCCATTCCATAAACATTGATGTCACTTCCCAGTAATAAAGGCTGAAAAGCAATTTCCTTTGTTTCCGTCATTTTAATAACCACTTTCTATCAATTTATTTACGACATTTAAATCTCCTGGGTAAGAAAGACGCTCAGTCCCAACAATTTGATAACAATCTGCTCCCTTACCAGCTAATACTAAGGTATCTTCTGGTCCACATTGAGATAAACCATATTGAATGGCTTCTTCCCTATCTAATAAGGTCTTAGTTACCACCGTTTCAGCTAATCCTTGCTTAATTTCACTAATAATCGCTAGGGGATCTTCCTTACCAGGATCATCCGTTGTCAAAATTGCCTCATCTGCAAATTCAGATAGGACTCGGCTAAAATCAGCTCGGCGGCTAACACCTTTTCCACCTGTACTGCCAATCACAACCAGCAAACGTCCTTTAGGATGCTCTTCTCTGACAAAAGATAACAAAGTTTTTAGACTTAAATAATTATGAGCATAGTCAATATAGACAGATACTCCTTGATTGGTTTGAAGTTTTTCCATACGTCCAGGGACTTTAGTCCTAGCAACTCCTGTGTGAATAGCTTTGGGATTAGCTCCTACTAAACTAGTAGCTATCATGCCACTTAACGCATTGCCTTGGTTAAAATCTCCAGACAGTAAAATGTCATACTCCCCTACTAAATGAAGAGGATCCTGTTGACTGGTTACCTTAAAAGTACCAGGTTTTTCTGGTTGAAACTGATAATCTGTTTCCTTATTTGTTTCGGAATATGTCCAAACTTTCTCAGCATATCGGTTAGCTGTTTCTAAAATAAGAGAAAAATAATCAGAGTCTGCATTTAAAATCACTTGTTTAGATTGAGTTAACAAGCGACGTTTACAATAAAAATAATCATCAAAGGTTGGATGCTCTACTGCTCCAATATGATCTGGTGAAATATTTAAAAACACTCCTACATCAAAGGTTAACCCATAAACTCTTTCCGTTTTATAAGCTTGGGAAGAAACTTCCATCACTAAATGAGTCATCCCAAAGTCAACTGCTTGCCGCATCATTCGGTATAAGTCCAATGATTCTGGAGTTGTTAAGGTTGATTTAACACTCGTCTCACCATCTAAAATAGTTTCCATAGTAGAAAACATCGCTAAATGGTTAGCTGTAGCTTCTTGTAAAATATTTTTACAGAAATAAGCCGCAGTGGTTTTGCCTTTTGTCCCTGTATAGCCAATAATTTGTAAATCTTGCTGAGGATAGTCATAAAAAGCCATCGCTAACACAGCCATCGCTTTTTTTACATCCGTGACAATCACTGCCAAATGATCTTGACTAACTGCACTTTCTGCTAGTTCTTCTTCATAAATATCTTCTGACACATATATACTAGCTCCAGCACTTAGGGCTTTTTCTAAATAGCTAACTTGGAACCCTAAGCCTTTACAGAAAAAAAGTGACTGAGGACTAGCTGTCCGCGAGTCATAAGTCAACTGTTCAACTGTTTGTTGGGAAAATCTTTGAGGAACGTCGTAATGCCACTGATTGCGGTAAATCGTTTCTTTTAATAAATGATGCTCTTTTAATAACTGAATAATCTGTTTTAATTCTAACATCTTGTCACGTCCCCTTCTCATACCCTTTGATTATAGCAAATAACACTTGTGAGATAAACCAATAATCACAGATATATCCGTTTTCATTCAGACTCTTTACTATTTTTTATAAAAAAACCTTCGTGGCTAAAACACCACAAAGGTTATCCTATTAAAAATTTCCTACTTCAGGAACTTTTTCATCAATAAAGAAAATCTGATACCAAGTTAAGAAAGTGAAAATTGTCCAAATTTTACGACGGGCATTATTTTCTCCTCGGTAATTTTTATCTAACATATCCAAAATTTTCGCTTGATCAAAAAATTCAGAAACAAACTCTGCAGTAAATAACTGACGCACATGTTGATAGAATTTTTCTTCTCTCAACCAATCTTTAATCGGCACTGGGAACCCTAGTTTTTCACGGTCTGCCCATTCATCAGGTAAATGACGATTAGCCGCTTTTCTAAAAGCATATTTAGTGTTTTCAGCATTAAGTAAATACTTAGTTGGAATAGACTCAGCCAATTCCATCATTTTAATGTCTAGTAAAGGTACTCTTAGTTCAATCGAATGAGCCATGCTCATTTTATCTGCTTTCAGTAAAATATCTTTTGGCATCCATTGATGGATATCTAGATACTGCATTTTTTTAACTTCTGGCATGTCCGCTGGTAATTTTTGATATTGACTTTGGACAATATCAGAAATACTTGGACTCATTCGGTAAGAAGGAGTTAAAAGATCTAAAGCTTCACTTTCTTCAAACACTTTTGCTTGCCCAATGAAAAAGTCTTCAGCTTTAGCTAGTGAGGTATACAAGTGCATACTTCCTTTAAAGTGAGGCGCTTTTTTGATTTGTCTAGCAATCGAATAGCGAGCTTTTTTCGGTAATTTTTTCAACCCTTCAGCTACCACTCGGACAGCTTTAGACCGTGTATGGAAACCATAGTTTTGGTAACCTGCAAACAATTCATCTGCTCCCTCACCTGATAAAACAACGGTTACTTCTTTACTAGCTAGTTCAGCTAAAAAGTAAAGAGGCACACAAGAAGGATTAGAATCTGGTTCATCTAAATGATACTGAATTAACGGAAAATAATTAAAGGCTTCTTCTCCAGTTACTAACTTAGAAGTATTATTTAAACCTAATTTATCCGTTAAGCGTTTTGCCTCATGAGACTCATTATAAGTCTTATCCCCAAAACCAATTGAAAAAGTATGATCTGGTCTTAAAACAGAGGTAACGTAACTAGAATCTACCCCACTGGATAAAAATGATCCTACTTTTACATCACTGACTGCATGGGTCGCTACTGACTCAGCTACTGCTGCTTCAATTTTATCAATCGCTTCTTCTAAGCTCATATCTTCTTCTTTAAAAGAAGCATCCCAATAAGGCTGAATTTGAAGCTCTCCTTGTTTATAGGTAAAGAAATGACCTTCTGGAATACGGTGAACTCCTTTAAAGAACGTTTCGTCTAAGGCTGAATATTGGAAGGTTAAATAAGGTTTAAGAGCTTCTTTATTTAGCTGTTTGTTAAAATCTGGATGAACTAAGAAACTTTTAATTTCAGATCCAAACATGAAAGTTCCGTTCATTTCTGCATAGTAATAAGGCTTAATCCCAAAGTGATCTCTTGCCCCAAACAACTCCTCAGTTTCTAAATCCCAAATAGCAAAAGAAAACATGCCTCGTAACCGACTTAAAATATCTTGGCCGTATTCTTCATAACCATGTAAAATAACTTCTGTATCTGCTTCTGTCGTAAATTGATGACCTTTTGCGATTAACTCTTCTCGTAATACTTGATAATCGTAAATTTCTCCGTTAAAGATAATCACCTTAGTCCCATCTTCATTATAAATCGGTTGTGTTCCGCCTTCTAAGTCAATAATGCTTAACCGGCGAAAACCTAAAGCAATGTGATCATCTATATAAGTCCCAGAACTATTCGGTCCACGATGAATAATTTTGTCCATCATTTTCTGAATAGTTGGTTCTTTTTGTTCTGTTTTTTGGGTATTAATAAAACCAACAATTCCACACATATGTCAACTTCCCATCTTTTCATAATATCTTTGTTTAGTGTATCTTGTTTTAAAACATAGTACAAATAATTTTCTTAATTTTATATTCTTTCAGGAAATTTTAACCTTTTCTTTGAAAAGTTTCGAAAACATGAGGATAAACATTTTTCTCATCCACATCGCCTTGACGGCTAGCTACTTTTTCAAAAGGACTCCAATCAATTTCTGGAAAATGCCGATCTCCTGTAAACTCTCCTTCAATAACCGTTCGGTATAACTGGTCACAATAAGGAATAAATTGTTGATACACATTAGCCCCACCTGTAATAAAAGTAGTAGTATCTGATGACTTAGCATAATCTAAGACTTCAGAAACAGTGTGCATCACTTGTGCGCCAGGCACATGATACTCTTGATTTCTGGTTAGGATGATTGTTTGACGTTTAGGTAACAGGCGTTTCCCCATCCCCTCAAAAGTAGTTCGTCCCATAACTACGGTATGACCTTCTGTGGTTTTTCTAAAAAAATTTAAATCATTTGGCAAATGCCAAGGAAGTTTTTCCTCTTTTCCGATTAACCCATTTTGATCTTGTGCCCAAATAGCAATTAACATTGACTAACTCCTCCTTATTATCCAATCATATCTGCTTCATTATACCTATCTAATAAAGAGAAAGGCAACCTAAACAGCCACAGGTGCTTTTATTCCTGGATGAGGATCGTACCCTTCCACTTTTATGTCTTCCATCTCAAAATCAAAAACTGAGGTTTTATCAGGGTTTAACACTAATTTAGGCAGGGAGCGAACAGGTCGACTTAATTGGGTCTTAATTTGCTCCATGTGGTTAGCGTATAAATGAGCGTCCCCTAAAGTATGGATAAATTCTCCCACTTCTAAATTTGTTTCCCGAGCAATTAAATGAGTCAGTAACGCATAGCTAGCAATATTAAAGGGAACCCCTAAAAAGACATCTGCACTTCGTTGGTATAACTGACAACTTAATTTTCCGTCACTTACATAAAATTGGAATAAAGTATGACAAGGTGGCAGTGCCATATGCGGCACATCTTCTGGATTCCAAGCAGATACAATAAGTCGTCTAGAATTAGGATTGGTTTTAATTTGCTCAATCACATCTTTAATTTGGTCAATGGTTTCCCCATTTCTTGTTTGCCAGTGACGCCACTGGGCACCGTAAACATTCCCTAGTTCACCGTAAGTTGCAGCAAATGTGTCATCCGTTAAAATCTTATGACAAAAATCAGCCATCTCTTGTTGGTAGACTTGTTTAAACTCTGGATCTTTTGCGGCTCTCAAGCCAAAGTTTTCCATATCTGGCCCTGTGTAATCTTCACTTGTCACATAACGTTCAAAGGCCCACTCATCCCAAATGTGATTATTATGTTCTAGTAGATACTTAATATTAGTTTCCCCTTTTAAAAACCATAAAAGTTCACTTTTAATTAAACCAAAAGCGACGCGTTTAGTCGTTAATAAAGGAAAGCCTTGACTTAGGTCAAAGCGCATTTGATAACCAAATAAACTTTTAGTACCAGTACCTGTTCGGTCGCCTTTTACATGTCCTTCTGTTAAAATTTTTTCTGCTAATTGTAGATATTCTTGTTCCATAGTCTTCCTCTTTCTATCTTTTACTCATCTGCAAATTGACTTAAATACTCCCAGCGGTCCATTTTTTCTTCTAACTGTTTTTCAGTCTGGCTCACAGCATCCTGTAGCTCTTGTAATTTAACAAAATCACTGCCTTGACCGTTCATACCTTCTGTTAACTCTTCTATTTGTTGTTCGAGCTGGCTAATCTCGTCTTCGATAGTCGCCCACTCTTTTTTCTCCATATAAGTTAATTTTGTTTTTACTGTTTCTTTTGGAGCACTAGGCACTTCTTCTACTGCTTTAGATACTTTAGTTACCTTAACTGCCTCTTCTTCTTGCTCTTTATCAGCTAAATAATCTGTAATAGAACCTAAATAAGGCTCAATCACTCCGTCGCCTTTAAAGATTAACAGTTTATCCATTGTTTTGTCTAAAAAGTAGCGGTCATGACTTACCGCAATAACCGTGCCGGCAAACTGTCCAAGATAATCTTCTAGCACAGTTAACGTATCAATATCTAAATCATTGGTTGGTTCATCTAGTAGTAACACGTTGGGATTGCCGATTAATAATTTTAATAAATACAACCGACGTTTCTCTCCCCCAGATAACTTACCAATTAAAGTTCCGTGCATGAATCTAGGAAATAAAAATCGCTCTAACATTTCCGTCACACTTATTTTTTCTCCTGAAGCAGTAGTCACTTCTTCAGCGGCTTCTTGTAAGTAAGCAATCATTCGCTGATTAGGATCCATTTCTTCATTTTGCTGGGTATAATAAGCTAACTTCACTGTTTCCCCTATTTCATAAACCCCTTGATCTAATTCTTTTCTACCAGCTAAAACATTTAACAACGTCGTTTTTCCTGACCCGTTTTTCCCAGTAATCCCAATTCGGTCACTAGCTTGTACTAATAACTCAAATTGGTCCAAAATCAGTTGATCTGCTATGGATAATTGACCTTTTTCCATCATCATTACTTTTTTCCCTAAACGCTGCATACCAAAGGACAACTCCACAGAGTCTTGTTCTTTCACTTGGTTCAGATTTTTCTCTAAATCATGGAACCGGTCAATTCTTGCTTGTTGTTTCGTTCCCCTAGCTTGTACACCTGCTCGCATCCAAGCTAATTCTTGTTTATACATTTGTTTTCGTTTATGTTCTTGGGTTTTCTCTCGTTCTTCACGCTCTGCTTTAGCTGCTATATAACTTTGATAATTACCTTCATATTCATAAAGTTTCCCAAAAGATAATTCAAAAATACGATTGGTTACTTGATCGAGAAAATAACGGTCATGGGTAATAACGACAAACGCCCCTTTATACTGCTTTAAAAAGCCAGCTAGCCAGTTAATCGCTTGATAATCTAGATGGTTAGTCGGTTCATCTAACAATAATAAGTCAGGTTCTTGAATTAAAATTTGAGCCAAACCTACTCGTTTCTTTTGACCTCCAGATAACTCTTTAATCAGTTTCGTTACATCACTAATCCCTAACCGGTTTAAAATAGCTTTAGCATTAGTATCTAGTAACCAACCGTCTTCTTTGTTCATTTTTTCTTCTGCTTGAGTATAAGCTTGTTGAACTTTAGGATTACTGCCATCTGTCGCTAAATCAAGTAAAGCCATCTCGTAATCTCTAACCGCTTGAAACACAGGTGACTCACCAGTAAAGACTGCTTGTGCCACCGTCATAGTTTCATCAAATTCTGTTTCTTGGGTTAAATAGCCCACTCGATAATCTTGAGGTTTTTGAATGCTGCCTTTTTCGCCACTATCCTTTTCAGCTATCATTTTTAATAGACTTGATTTTCCAGTACCATTTACCCCAATCAGTCCAATTCTATCTTGTTCATGAATCATAAAAGAAAGATCATCAAATAATACTTTCTCTCCGTATGTCTTGGTAATATTATCTACCCGTAACTCTTTCATGGGTTTAGTCCCCCTTATTTTCTCCATCATCAACTCATTTTACTTTCTAAAAAGTAAATTCACTTACAAAGTATACCGAAAAAGCATGGCAAGTTCAAAATTTTTTGAACGTACCATGCTTTTTATTCATTAATATTTAAAATTTATCTCCGTAAACCTCTGTGACTGTTTGAGTTGGATCAATTACAATATAAAGGCTGCCATCTTTACCTAATTGAGTGGTTTGATGTTGATTATCTAACCCTTCTTGGCCAGGTGTTCCTTTATCTAGATAAGGGAAGTAGATTTGATCAGCTGTTTTATCATCAAAGTTAATGTCCATCTTTTCAATATCTTCATATTTTAAAGCTCGTTCAAACATACCGCTTTCTAAGCCGCCTAAGTTAATATCATCTGTTAACACATGGTCAGCTTCTTCAAAAATTTCAATTTTAAAGCCAGCACATGGATTGATTTTAACAAAATCACTTCCATTGATGCGGCCAAAACTTGTGGTAATTTGTTTAATCCATAAGTCCCCAATATTTTCTTTACGAACTGTCCAAGTTTCGCCATTTCTAAAGTAAAATTTAAAGCTTGTCATTGTTTTTGTCATGAGCCATTCTCCTTCTCTCTTTATATGTTAATTATATCACAAACTTTATAGATGTCTAGACTTTTCTCTTATTTTTCACTAACTTTTACACCTTAGAAAGAAAAGACTCTACTTGAATAATAGCGCGCTTATGCTCGCCTTTAGCAAGGAGTTTTCCATTTGATGTCACAGTAAAAGAAAAGATTAGAATTTGTTTAGTTTGTTCAATTAATTGACAATTTACTTCAATAGGATCTGTGGTTCTAGAGGCTTTAACATGCTTAATGGTCATCTCAATCCCAACCGTTGCTTCTCCTGCCTGTAATAAATTCTCCACTGACTCTTGGCAAGCATTCTCTGCAACAGCTACCACAGCTGGTGTCGCTAATACGTCTAAGGTACCCGATCCCATTTCTTTAGCACTAGCTTGATGATCCAAGTTAAATGTTTTTTGATAACTTTCCATGTTAATTATCCCCCTTTTGATACAAATCAGCTGCTTGTAACAACTTCTCTTGATCATTTTCTATTCTACCAAATAAAACCTCTTCTTCAAAATAATTCAACATGTCACCTAGCCATTTTCCTGGTGGTTGCTTAACATGTCCTAGTAAATCTTGACCCGTAACAGCTAAATCTTTCATAGAATGAATCGGTAGTTGCTGATAGCTTAATAAACTTTCAGACAACTGAGAAGGTTGTCCAAAATAAGGACAAGCTGTTTCAACTAAGGTAATCACCTTTTCTCCTGATTGATACAACAAGTCTAACCTCCATCCAGTAAGAAGACGTTGCTGTAAGGCTTTAACGCTTTGCGTCATTAAACGAGCTAACTCATTGGAGCATTTCCATTGTCTTAAAAAGGCTTTTACTTGAGCCGGTTGAATGTCTAAAGCAGCTAAAGTAACTAGCCAAGCTAATTCTACAGATTCAAACGGCTGATTAGACAAATTAGCTAAGTGGATTAAGTTCTCTTTTTTATCTGCCAGTTCAGGACAATATTTATAACAACCACTTGAAATCAGTGGATCTAATCCTTTTTTCCGGTTACCACCCATTAATAATTTTTCAAATTCTACTTGAATGCGTTCCACTGAAATTTTATCTAATAATGAATGATGCTCACAAATCGCCTCATAAGTAGCTGGTTCTATCTCAAAATCTAACTGACTAGCAAATCTAAGTCCTCGCATCATTCTAAGGGCATCTTCATGAAACCGTTCAGAAGGATTGCCTACTGCTTTAATACAACGGTTGTCTAAATCTTTCATCCCTTCAAACAAATCCACAATGTTCCCAGTCGTATCCATGGCTAAAGCATTCATCGTAAAATCTCGCCGCTTTAAGTCTTCTTTTAAACTCCGCACAAAAGTTACTTGATCTGGTCGTCTAAAATCTTGATAGGTAGACTCTGTCCGGAAGGTAGTCACTTCATATTCCCCTTGGTTCAGCAAAACCAACACGGTCCCGTGTTCAATCCCTACATCAACTGTTCGGTGAAATAGCTGTTTAACTTCTTCTGGATAGGCGCTAGTAGCAATATCCACGTCATGAATTTTTTTGCCTAATAAAATATCTCTGACACTTCCCCCTACAAAATAAGCTTCATATCCATGTTGATGGAGCACATCCATCACAGGAACTGCCTCTAAAAACTCAGTAGGTAATGTTGTTAATTTCCTTGATTTAGTCATCTTGTTCCCTTACTTTCCCATCTTTTCTTGCGAATCGGTAAAAATCCCGATGATAAAATTTATCCATATTTTCTTTAAACACATCTTCTAAAGAAATATCTAAAGAATTAGCCATAATAATCAGACTGATCAACACATCTCCTAGCTCTTCTTCTACACTTTTAGCTGGTTCTGAAGATTTTTTAGCCTTTGGTCCGTAGTAATGATTGACTTCCCTAGCTAACTCTCCTAATTCTTCTGTTAAACGAAGAACTTGCACTAAAGGAGAAAAATAGCCCTCTTTGAATTGTTGAATATACTCATCTACTTCACATTGCATCTCTTCCATTGTTTTTTTATCTGTCATATTATCAACCTACTTCTTTTATAATCCTTTCTATTTTAACAAAAAAACACTGATTTAAACAGCTTTCAGTAAAAAAAGCAAGGTCACTCCAAAGAGTTCCCTTGCTTTTTATGAATAATTTTTTAATAAATGAGTCAGACGGTAAAATAAAGTTTCATCTGCTTGTTCTAAGGCTTGGTCTATTCTTTTTTTCAATTGTTCTTTTGCCACGTATCGTTCAAACTGATCTAAATAACTTTCCACTTGATTGACTAATTGACTAGACACTTGGGTATTCCAAGTTTGTTGTGGATTGTCCTCTAAGACAGCTAAATACTCAGTAGTTTGCCACCGTTCATCAAAGATTACTTCGAGATACAAAGGTTTAGCTGGATAAAAATGCAACTCATAATAAATCGTCTCAAAATCGGTAAACACATGGCCATTTAAACTAAGTTGTAACGGAGGAGCTCCGATAGCTGGATCTAAATCGAGCGTTAAGCCTCTATTAGTTCCTTGAGCCTGTTCAACGAAATGAACAGCCTCTAACAACTGAGGATGATCTAACCATCTATTTAGTAAATAAGCAGTATCTGCATGAGTGATAGCCACATACTCAGTTAACCAAGCTAAAAAAGTAACTTTTTGATCAACAGACTCCATAATCCACTACTCCTTTAATCATTCTCTGATAAAAGCTGAGCAATTTCAGCATCATCTGGCACATGTTGTAAATAGTGAGTCAGCAAATGACTGGCTTTTTCTCGTTGTCCTTCTTCTCGTAAAAATAAGCCGTATTCTCGTAAAAAATCAGGTTCATGAGCTAATGAAGGTTCAGCTTTTTGGTAATAATCAGCTGCCTTAGCATAATCTTCTAATCCGTAATAACTTTGAGCTAAGTTCCAAAAAACATAAGGATGAACAGAATTGTCTAAAGTATTTAAAGTATCAATCGCTTCCTCGTATCTTTCATCTTGTAACATTAACCCACTTAGTTTAATAATCGATAACTCTCGGTCTTCTTCAAATCCCATACCTTGACGTAAATATTCCTCTGCCCGCCCTAAGTCATGAACTCGGTAGTAGGCATCACTAGCTAAATGATATAAATCAATGGCGTAAGGATTTTCTTTAATCCCTTCATTGATTATTTGAATTCCTTCTTCAAATTGATCCTCATCTAGTAAGGCACTAGCTAAAGGTAAATAAACTTGATCAAATAAAGGATTTAAAGCTCGTAGCTCTTGAAGTAAGGCAATAGCTTTTTCTCGTTCATTAAGCTGTAGATAAAGCACTGCTAGACGGAATAACCGTTCATCTGTTCGTTTATCTTTTAGAGCTTGTTCCAGATAGTACACAGCCTCTTCATATTCCCCAATAAAGCTAAGACCATCACCTAAGCGCTCAAACAAATTAACCTCTGCTATAGTTTCATATCCCTGATCCAACAAATGCTCATAAATCGGAATACTATGATGAAACTGCTCTGTAGCAGAATAAAGTTCTCCCAAAGCAAAATCAATAATCGGTTCACTAGGAGCCAACTGTTTGGCTTTTTTTAGCTTTCTTTCACTTACTTCTGGTAACGCTAATTCCATATATAAATCAGCCGAAATCAATAAACTTTCTAAATAAGTCCCATGATTTTCAGGAATTTCTTCTAATAACAAGCTTGCTTCTTCTAGTTGTTCATTTTCAATCGCAATTTCTGCTAAATAAAGTGTATAACCATACTCATTAGGATTTTGCTGACGTAATTGCTTAAAAATTTGAGAGGATTCTGCTAAAAAGCCTTGCTCAAATAACTGCTCTCCTAATTCAGCTAATACTGGTTCAGCATCTTTTTTTAATGCTTTTTCCAGTTGGAGATTCGCTTCAACCATGTCTTGTTGGTCAATAGCTTCTAAAACAGCTGCACTAAAACTCATAATTATCCCCTCTTCTGTTCGTATTTATGTCTATCAAAAGATTCCAGTCAACCTACAGCTATCACTTTTATGCTCAATGCAATCTTTCCGATGGATTATTAATAGGAAAAAGACTAGTAGTTACACTAGTCTTTTTATTTGTTTACTATTTAACAGCATCTTTCAATGCTTTACCTGGTTTGAACGCAGGTACTTTACTTGCTGGAATTTCGATTTCTTCGCCTGTTTGAGGGTTACGACCTTTACGGGCAGCACGATCACGAACTTCAAAGTTACCAAATCCAATTAATTGAACTTTTTCACCTTCAGCTAAAAATTCTTGAATTGTAGAGAAAACTGCGTCAACTGATGCAGTTGCATCTTTCTTAGTTAAGTTTGTTTTTTCTGCAACTTTTTCGATTAATTCTGCTTTGTTTGCCATGTATTCTTTCACCTCCTGAAAAATATAGATATATGTTTATCATACATCTAAGTTCATTACCCTTAAATTTAAGCATAATGATGAAAGATTGAATAATCAATATTTCACTATCAAAGATAGCATAGGAACATTGTAATATCAAGGCTTTTGAATACTTTTTAATGTTTTTTCTTAAAATAAGAAAAATGTTTTAAAAAAACCCTTTTTTTACTTTCTTCTGCGGGCAATAATTCGTACTGGTGTTCCTTCAAATGGGAAAGCTTTACGAATCTGGTTTTCGATAAAACGAGCATAAGAGAAATGTAGCAATTCTTCTTCGTTAACAAAGATGACAAAAGTTGGCGGTTTGACTGCCACTTGGGTACCGTAGAAAATTTTCAGACGTTTTCCTTTATCAGTTGGTGTAGGATTAATCGCTACAGCATCTAGTAAAATATCATTTAAAACAGAAGAAGAAATACGTAAGTTTTGGTTCATACTTACTTGTTCAATCATGGCAGGTAATTTATTTAACCTTTGTTTTGTTTTAGCTGATACAAAAATAACAGGTGCATAGTCTAAATATTTAAATTCTCGGCGAATTTTTTCTTCAAACTCTTTCATCGTGTTAGTTTCTTTTTCTACTAAATCCCATTTATTAACGACAATAATAACTCCTTTGCCGGCTTCATGGGCATAACCTGCAATACGTTTATCGTACTCTAAAATACCTTCATCCCCATTAATGACCATTAAAATCACATCAGAACGTTCAATCGCTCTTAGGGCCCGCATCACACTATATTTTTCAGTAGTTTCGATGACTTTTCCTTTTTTACGCATACCTGCTGTATCGATCATAACAAAAGGTTGGCCAGATTCTGAGGTAAACTCTGTATCAATCGCATCTCTGGTTGTCCCAGCAATGTCTGATACAATCACTCGGTCCTCTCCTAAAATCGCATTAGTTAAAGAAGATTTCCCTACATTAGGACGACCTATTAAACTAAATTTAATAACCCCTTCGTCTTCTTCTTCGATTTCAGTAGTAAAATGTTTCACTGCTTCGTCTAAAACATCTCCTAAACCTGTCCCGTGACTGCCAGAAACAGGATACGGATCCCCTAGTCCTAGAGAATAAAAATTATAAATTTCACTTCTTAATTCAGGGTTATCTACTTTGTTGACAATTAAAATGACAGGTTTGTTACTTCTATAAAGCATCCGTGCTACCATTTCATCTGCATCTGTTACCCCTTCTTTGACACTCGTCACAAGGACAATCACATCTGCTTCTTCAATCGCCACTTCAGCTTGTTGTTTAATATTATCCATAAATGGTTCAGAACTAACGTCTAGCCCACCTGTATCAATAATGCTGAATTCTCTGCCTAACCATTCACCTACAGCGTAGATGCGGTCACGAGTAACACCTGGTGTATCTTCCACAATCGAAATTCGATCGCCTGCAATTCGGTTAAAAATAGTTGACTTACCAACATTAGGTCGGCCAACGATTGCAATCGTAGGATTAGCCATTGAGATTTCTCTCCCTTCTCTTTTCATAACTCTTAGTAGTTTACATGGAGAAGTCAAGATATGCAAGCTTTCTCCATCATAATTATAAGGAATTTCAAAGAAAAAACACGCCAAAATTGACGTGTTTTAAATTTATTTCATGAAATAGTCTATTCTTTAGGAGTTAAAGAGTCATCCTTAACAAAATCCCCTAAAGTAAAACCAGTGTTCTCTTCAGGCATTTGATAGTCTTCTGTGACTTCTGGTTCTTCTTCTTTTTCTTCTAAGGCTTTAATACTTAAACCAATGCGGTGTTCTTCAGGATGTACGTCTAAAACTTTGACTTCTACTTCCTGTCCCTCTTGTAAGACTTCATGAGGTGTCGCAATATGTTTATGGGAAATTTGAGAAATATGAACCAAGCCTTCTACACTTGGGAATACTTCTACAAAAGCACCAAAACTTGTCAAGCGCTTCACTACACCTGTTAAAACTGAACCAACTGGCGCTTTTTTATCTATATCTGCCCAAGGTCCAGGTAACGTATCTTTTACAGAAAGAGAAATACGTTCTTTTTCTGGTTGAACAGATAGTACTTTCACTTTAACCTGTTGGCCAATTTTTAGCACATCTGACGGTTTAGCCACATGTGCGTGAGAAATTTCAGACACGTGAACGAGGCCATCTACACCGCCTAAATCAACAAAAGCACCAAAATCAGTTAAGCGAGCAACTTTACCTGTTACTACATCTCCTACTTGTAAAGACTCTAAAACAGTTTCTTTTTGTTTGTCCATTTCAATTTCTTGGACAGCACGGTGAGATAAAATCAACCGATTTTCAGACGGTTCAATTTCTATAATTTTGAATGTCATGGTTTTTCCCTTATACACATCAAAATCAGTAATGTATTGAACATCTACCATAGAAGCTGGCACAAATCCTCTTACCCCAACATCTACTACCAATCCACCTTTTACCACATCGGTTACAGGAGCTTCAATGATTGTTCCCTCGTGATAAGCTTTTTCAATTTTTTCCCAAACTTTTTTAGCATCTAAACGGCGTTTGGATAATAAGTAACTACCGTTTTCTTTATCTTTACCAATTCGAGAGATAATCACTAATTCTAGTTGATCTCCTACTTTGACCAAATCATGGATATCGTCATTAGAAAAAGTTGATAACTCTTTTAATGGAACAACTCCTTCTACACCAGCTCCTAGAATTCCCACAATCACTTGTGAATCTTCAACAGCTAGTATCTCCCCCTTAACAGTATCTCCGATTTTAACCTCTTGGACACTATCTAGAGCACTCATCATTGTTTCTTCTGTTTCATTTACACTTTGACTATTTTCTACATTTGTCATGCATGGGTCCTCCTAACCAACTCTATAATTACCACCTTTATTGTATCTTATAAAGGTAGTAATTTCTATACTAATTTAATTTTTTTGTTTTTTTTATGAAATTAGTTGTTTTTTTACTAAATCTTTGACTTTTGCTACTACTTCTTCAATAGAAAGAGATGTTGTATCAATTAACTGAGCATCGTCTGCTTGTATTAAGGGAGATACTCTACGATGTGAATCTTTAAAATCCCGTTCTTCTATTTCTTTTTTCAACTGTTCAAAATCAGTAGGTATTTGTTTACTCAAATTTTCTTCGTATCTTCTTTTAGCTCGTTCTTCTACACTAGCAACTAAAAAAACCTTTACCTGAGCATTGGGTAAAACAGTCGTACCAATATCCCGTCCATCCATAACAATATTACCATCACGGGCCATCTCTCTTTGGCGTGCCACTAGTTCCTGACGCACACTTGGATGCATCGAAATTTCAGACACTAGATTAGTGACCTTAGAACTTCTGATTGCATCTGTCACATCTTGGCCATTCATCCATACATGTTGGCCATCCTCTTGCCAACCAAACTTAATAGTTGTTTCTTTCAGCAAAGCTAATAAGCCGCTTTCATCCTTTGGGTCTATGTTGTTATTAAGACTAGCTAGCGTTATCGTTCGATACATTGCTCCAGTGTCCACATAAATAAAACCCAAAGATTTTGCTAATAATTTGGCTACGGTACTTTTGCCAGATGAGGCTGGTCCATCAATTGCTATACAAACTGCTTTCATATATCTAACTCCCAACATTTTCATTAAAAGAAAAAGCCGCCAAATGACAGCTTTTTCAACCTATACCCTTGTATTTATTCTAGCACTAGTGCTTGCTAAATATCAACTAAATCACTTAGCTAGATTACTCTTACTGGATTATTTATGGTAAAACTAATGTCTGACCAACAGAATAAGCAGAATCTGCACTTAACCCATTAGCTTCAAGTAACGCATCTAGTGAAATACCGTGATTAACCGCAATTCGGTACAGAGTATCTCCTTGTTGAATCGTATACGTTTCTCCTGCACCTTGATGGTTAGCTTGATTATCAGCATGCTGGGCTTCCGCTTGTTGACGCTGTTCTTCTTGACGAGCGGCTTCTTCTTGTTGCTTTCTTGCTTCTTCCGCTTGGCGAGCTTCTTCTTGTTGGCGAGCGGCTTCTTCTTGTTGTTTTTTAGCAGCTTCTTGTTCTGCAGCTTTTTCTTGCTCTGCTTTTTCAGCCTCTGCTGCTTTCTTTTTTTCAGCTTCCGCTTTTTTCTTAGCTTCTGCTATTTTTTGTTTTTCTTTTTCTTTTTCATCATCTAAAGAAGTTTGAACCACAATCGGATCATCGGCTGGTTCATTTGCTCCTAAATCTCTAGTAGTTGAAGTTGAAAAAATATACCCAATAATAATAGCAATGGCGAGTAATAGTATAACAAGAAGGGTGATAAACACAGTGTTTCCTTTTTTCTTTCCTCGTTGTTCAGAGCGTGAAGCATTTGACTCATACTCTGTTTGATAAATGGGTTGTTCCCATGGTTGTTTGCGATTTTTCTTTTTACTCACAAAAACTCCTCCTGACTCTTTTGCTATTGTACATTTTAGCATAAATTTTAACAGATAGATATTTATTCCCGCTGATTAAATACTTTTTTTAATGTTTCTTGCCAATCTTTAGAAAATTCTAAGGGTGAACGAGGAAAAACAGGTACAGTTTCTAACTCTAAGTCCTCTAAACCACAATGGTCACAACAAATCGATACCTGTCCTTCAGATTCAGAATCAAAATAAGCTAATAAATATTTTCTCCGACATGTTGTTAAATGAATATAGGTTAACATGTCTTGAATGTGTCTTGTTCTTTCGCTAATCTTTTGCTCAAGCCCTGCCATCAGGGTTTCTTTAGAATAACGTTGATGAGTATAACCTGTTAGCCATTTTTGCTGTAAACTAGATAACTTAGGCAGATACTGTTGCCATGTTTCTTCTGGTTGTTTCAGTAAATAAGCCATACCTTCTTTTTCTTTAATAAGTTGTTCTAACAAGTGATAATGAATGTGTTCATCTTGGGGACGGTATAATAATAGCGCCAGACTTTGCTTACCATCTCGGCCACTGCGACCAGCTTCTTGAACATAGGCTTCCACACTACTAGGTAAATGATAATGAATCACAAAGCGGACATCTTCTTTATGAATCCCCATACCAAATGCACTGGTGGCACACAAAACATGTAGTTGCTGATGTAAAAACTGTTGCTGAACAACCAGTCGTTCTTGATTAGATAAATCTCCGTGATAGTAACTGACTGCTAATTCTGTTTCCTCTTGTAACAGGGTACAAATTCTTTCCGCTTCTTTTTTACTAGAAAAATAAATAATGCCTGGCCCAGGGTGTTGGCTTAAAAATTGTTTTAAGTAAGCTGTTTTATCTTCTGTTTCCACCACTTGATACGCAATATTTTGTCTGTCACTAGATTGTTTAATCAAGTGACAGGCTTGTTGATGAAACAAGGTTGACTCAATATCTTCCATCACTTTCTGAGTCGCTGTAGCAGTCAGACCCAACACTTTCACTGAACTGTCTAACTCCTTTAAAAACTCTGGAATCCATTCGTAATCTGGCCTAAAATCAATGCCCCACTGAGAAATACAGTGGGCTTCATCTACAACTACTAAGCTAATCTTGCCTTTTTTAGCTTGCTCTTTAAACCAATCTTGCACAAGCAGTTCTGGACTAACAAAAACAAATTTATATTGCTGAAATTGACTGAAAATACGTTGCCGAGTTTGAAAACTCATTTGACTATGAATAGCTGTCACTCTTTTTTCTCCTAGTTGCCGCAACCGACTAACTTGATCTTCCATTAAAGAAATTAAAGGAGTCACAATAATGGTTTGACCAGGTAATAAGTAACTAGCTAACTGATAACATAAAGACTTGCCACTACTAGTAGGCAAAATGGCTAACGTCCGTTTATTCCTTAACACACTTTCAATGGTTTCTCGTTGCCCTTCCCGAAAATCTGTATAGCCAAATACCTCTTGTAATAATTTAGCTAGTGGGTCTAAAGTTTTCTCTGTCATATTGTTTCACCTTCAATATTTGATACAATCTAACCTCTAAAAAACTGATACTTTCATCAAATCCTTGCACCTGTTTAAACTGCCACTCAATGATTTGAGGCTGTTTTTTTTCATAGGTTTCTAACTGTAAAACGACTTGTTTATCTAAGCAAGCATCAAAAGAAAAATCATCTAATAAAACCGCTGCTTCAATTAAATGATCTTGTACAGTGCTTGGTTTTATCTGACGAAGCCGCTGAATACTCACACTATCTAATCCCTGCTCCACATAATTATAAGTTAACTGAGCACTTTTAGAAATAGTTTGCTTAGGAATACTAGCTAAAACAGAGGCAAACAAAGGAAAATCCTCACTGGTTTTAATCAAGTGAATGATCTGCTGACAGTCATATATTTTATAGGCTATCCGCTGAAACTCACTCCAGTGATACATTTGCTGCAACTGATAATAAGTAGTCCCTATTTTGTGGTGTCCAGTTAACAAGGAGACTAGCCGCTGTCTTTGACTATCAGCTAATTGCTCTAGTAACTTTTGCCATTCCGTATAAAAATTAGAAATAAGTCCCTCTTTTGACACCTTAGTTTTCGCTAACCATTGCTTCACCCAAAATAATTGTTCTTCCTCTGAAGTAATCGGCTCATACTGCTTAGACTGATAACTTAGCTCAGAAATCACTTGAGATAAAAATAAAAGTCTTTCCAAAAAAAGGGGACCTGCTACTCCATAGCTAAAATGATCCACCTCTTTAGAAAAAGCCATCCAAAATGGATGCTCTAGTAAACAAGCCTGACCAGCCTGACTTAGCAGTAGGTACTTTCCATCCGCCTCATCTGCTACTAGATATCCTTTAGCTTTTAACTCTGCTAATCGCTGTTCATAAGCTTCCACGGATAAGTAGGGAAACAGTTGAAACCCTGACCATAAATGATGAAACAAACAAAAAGACAAGGTAGAGGCTGTTTTTTTTCCTCGAAGTATTTGATAAACAGAAGAAGAGCGTTGCTTGTTTTTTGGATGGAATAAGGATAAAATATAGATATTTATGTCATCTGTCATCCAACTCGACCTTCCCTTTCTACTATATTAAGGAGTGATTTTTATGAAATGTTATTTAGAACCTGAAAAGTGCATTGCGTGTGGCTTGTGCCAAACGATTGCAGGAGAAATATTTGATTATACTGATAGTGGACTAGTTTTATTTAAAGACCAGCCAACTGAAACTCAGATAACCCTGCCCAATCACTTGGAAGACGCTTGCCTAAAAGCCTATCAAGAATGTCCAACTCGTGCCATTGGTTTAATCAAAGAATAACTGATTAACCAGTTATCTTTTCTATCATTAGTCTACCATAAAAAAGTTAAAACTAGTCTGTTCTAACTCTGAATAAATCTAGTCAAACAAAAAAACAACGCCAACTAACTAATTTAGCTGGCGTTGTTTAAATCACTAGAATTTACTTGACTCATATAATCAATTGGACCATAATTTTTTAAACATGAGCATTTAATTGATGCGTTTTTTGACTTAACCAAGGCAAAAGTTTTTTGTGTAAAATAGCAAATACCACACTGACTAAAAAGCCTTTGATCAAATTAAAAGGGAGAACCCCAACTAAAATATATTTTGCAAGCGGCATTCCTAAATTAAATTGTAGCACCCACATATAAAGAGGGGTGATGACAAAATAATTAGCCACACACATAAATACTGTCATACTAATTGTCCCAAGAGCTAAACCGCCAATTAATCCTGTTGGGCCTTGAATTTTTTTAGATAGCCAATAAATAGGAAATACGTATGTTAATGCAGCTAAAAAACTAGCGGTATTACCAATAACTTCGCCAATGCTAGCACCAACTGTAATAAAATGAAGCAAGGAACGAATAAAGGCGATAATAACTCCTGCTAAAGGACCAAATAAATAGGTACCAATTAAAATAGGGATTTCACTAAAATCCACTTTCATAAAAGGCACTGCTGGTAAAACAGGAAAAGCGAAAAACATCAGTAAATAAGCGATAGCCGCCATCATTGAGAGTACTACTAACTTCTTGGTTTGCATGTGTTTCATTTTGACATCCTCCTAAAAGGACTCATCTTCAATGACTTAGTTGTGGTTGTGAAAAAACAAACAAAAAAGGCTATTTTCTACATGAGGGCAGAAAATAACCTTACTTGACTAGTCAACTAAGTATTTCTCTTCTTCCATCCAGACTCTACTGTCGGTATTGGAGTTACACCAATTCAACCACTATCATGTGGGTCGCGGACTTTTACCGCCGGTCGGGAATTACACCCTGCCCTGAAGACGAATCTTATTGTTTTGATACTTCTATTATAGTCAATTCTCTGTTTTTTTGCAATAGGAAGGTTTTTTCCTTGCCTTGACACCTTTTAAAAAAACCCTTTATACTAAACGTAACCCAACTAAAGTGAAAAGATCAGAAAGGAGCTTTATGATTTACTATCAAAATAATACCTTAATCATCCGTCCTATCAAGTTACAAGATGCGCAAGCATTTGAACAGGCCTTTCGTTTGCAAAATTGGGAGAGGAAAGCTCAACTATTCACAGATTATTATTATGAGCAATCCGTCCAATTAAGATATGTTTTTGTAGCGGAATATTTAGGTAAGGTGGCAGGCTATTTAACCCTTGTTCCTCTAGCCCAAGCTGGTCCATTTAAAGATAAATGGCCAGAACTTGTAGATTTTAATGTATTAGAAGCCTATCAAGAAAAAGGAATCGGCTCACACTTAATGGAAGCTGCTGAAACATTCGCTAAAGATTTAGCTCCAGTCGTTACATTAGGGGTAGGTCTACATGTAGGTTACGGGGCTGCTCAACGATTGTATGCTAAACGAGGCTATATCCCAGACGGGTCAGGGATTTGGTATCACAATCAGCCCTTAGCCCTCAACGCCCCTTGCTATAATGACAATGATTTAGTCCTTTATTTAGCTAAATCTCTCTAAAAAAAGCCCTTGAGCTAATTAACTCAAGGACTTTTTTTCTTCTATAACATGTAAAGTTAATCTTCTTTAGATAATGATAACAAGGCATTGATTTCACGGCGACTTAACGCACGGTACTGCCCTGGTTGTAAACCTGCTAAAGTTAGTTGACCATATTGTTCTCGTTTCAATTTTTGAACAGAAAAACCAACTGCTTCAAACATTTTTTTAACTTGGTGATTGCGTCCTTCATGGATAGTTAATTCCACAATGGCTGTTTGTTTTTCTCGGTCAGTTGATATAATACGGTACTTAGCTGGTGCTGTTTTTCGTCCATCAATTTTCACACCGGTTTGTAGTGGTTTCAAATCTTTCGGATAAGGCACTCCTTCTAATTTAGCTACATAGGTTTTTTCTACCTCATGACTTGGGTGAGTCAAACGGTTAGCAAAATCTCCGTCATTAGTTAATAGCAACAAACCAGAAGTATCATAGTCTAAACGACCTACAGGATACACACGTTCCTCGACACTAATTAAAAAGTCAGTCACGACTTGACGACCTTTATCATCTGATACTGCAGAGATAACTCCTCTTGGTTTATACAACATGTAATAAACAAAATTTTCACGGGTCAAAGGGACACCGTCTACTTCAATTTTATCTTGTGGCTCTACTTTCAGCCCCATCTCTTTTACAACTTCTCCGTTAACTGTTACATGCCCTTTAGCAATAAGTTCTTCTGATTTTCTTCTAGAAGCTACTCCTGCTTGAGCCATTACTTTTTGTAGGCGTTCTGCCATATTATTCATCCTCTACCTTCGTTTCTATGTCTGGTGTTGCAAATAAATCGGTCCATTCCTCATTAGCTACTGCTTGCTCCATTTCATCAATGGCAGGCAAATCTGTTAATCTCTCCAAACCAAAATAGTTCATAAAATAATCACTGGTCCCATAAAGAATCGGTCTACCTGGACCTTCCACTCGACCTTCTTCTAAAATAAGTCCGCGTAAGACTAACGTTTGAATAGCTCCACTAGACTTCACCCCTCGAATATCATCTATTTCAACACGAGTAATGGGTTGTTTGTAAGCGATAATAGCCAACGTTTCTAAAGCAGCTTGGGATAAATGAGTAGCTGTTGGGGAAGTGGCATATTCTTTCAACACTGATTCATAACTTTTTTTTGTGGTTAATACAAATTTTGAGCCGTATTCTACTAACTGTAATGCGGTATGTGGCTCGGTTATATACCTAGTTTTTAATTGGTCTAATGCTTCTAAAACACTTAAAGTCGGAGCCTGTAAACTTTCTGTTAACTCATCTACGCTAACACCGTCTTCTCCTGACACAAACAATAAGGCTTCCACTTGTCCTTGTAAACTTTCTTCTATCATACTACTTCCTCTTCTATATCTAACGTTTGCCTAGAAAATAAAAGAATAGGGCCACAACTATGATGTTGCCTAGCAACTACTTGACCAGCTTTTATCAGTTCTAATAAAGCTAAGAAAGTAGTCACGACTTCTTCTCGGCTCCCTTGTTCCAACAAGCTATCAAAAGCACATCCCCCTGTTCCAACCTGGGTTAATTTGGTTTCAATCAGCCTCATCTGTGCTTCAATAGTTACTTGCTCGGTTTGAATGGTGGTTTTGCGTTTTTTTTGCTTATTTTTTTTATACAGTACCTCATGAAAAGCCATAAATAAATCAAAAGTATTGACTTGATTAGGCTCTAGAGGCACTACTTCATCTAGTAAAAAATTCAAATCCTGAGAAGGTTTTGTATAGTAGGCTTGCCGCTGTTTTTCTTGTTCTTTTAGTACCCCTGCTGCATATTTAAAGCGGCGATACTCCAACAGTTGAGCAACTAACTGGTCCCTGGGATCTTCTTCATAGTAATCCCCTTCTTCTAAATAGACTTCTTCTGTTGGCAACAACATTTGACTTTTTAACGCCATTAAAGTCGCTGCCATAACTAAATAATCCCCTGCTACTTCTAACTGTAAAGTTTGCATGGTTTCAATAAACTTCATATATTGATCCGTTACCTGAGCAATAGGAATATCATAAATATCAATTTCTAAGCTTTGGATTAAATGAAGCAATAAATCTAGAGGACCTTCAAATATATCTAATTTTATACTTAATTCTTTCATTTGTACCACCAACTATTTATTTTCACAGAAGCTTATTATAGCATATCTAAAGTCTAGTTAACACTAGGCTCTAGGAAAATAATGTTGATAAACGTCCACCATACGCTGTTTCGTGATATGGGTATAAATTTGCGTAGTGGAAATATCTGCATGTCCTAACAACTCTTGGACAATTCTTAAATCTGCTCCATTTTCTAACAAATGGGTAGCAAAACTATGCCGCAAAGTATGAGGGGTCACTTCTTTTTTTATCCCAGCTTGTTGAGCATATTTTTTTAAAATCTTCCAAAAACCTTGTCTAGTTAACGGTTTTCCTTGACTATTTAAAAATAAATAAGGGGTGTCTGGCTTTTTTTTAAGCAAAAGAGGCCGACTTTTTTCAAGGTAGACATGAATCCACTGAATAGCCATGTCTCCAATTGGTAAAATCCGCTCTTTATCCCCTTTTCCAGTTGTTTGAAGCAAGCCTAAAGCGAGATGTAAATCATCTAATTTTAAGGATAACAATTCAGACACTCGCAAACCTGTCGCATACATTACTTCTAACATGGCTCTATCTCTAATCCCTAACTTTTTACTAGTATCAGGCATGCTTAACACTTGTTCTACCTCTGCAATCGTCAAGGTTTTAGGTAAACTTTGACGGCGTTTAGGTGTGTCAATGTGTTGCATAGGATCTTGATCTATCCGTTGTTCTTGTCTTAAAAATTGATAAAACTTTCTTAAAGAAGAGACCATTCTAGCAATAGTCGTGGAGGATTTGCCTTCGTCAGTTAATTCTTTTAAAAAAGCCAAAATAAACAGGCGATCAATCTCATTTAAATCTGTAATAGCTTGCTGCACAACATAAGCATTATGCCGGTTCAAATCTCGCTCATAACTGATAATGGAATTTTCTGACAAACCACGTTCTACCTTTAAATAATGTAAATAATTTTGAATATGTTCTTCAAGATTCACACTAATAGCTCCCTTTTATTCACCCAAATCATTTATTTTTTCTTACGACATTGACTACACACTCCGTGGAAAGTTAACCGATGATCTTTAACTAAAAAGTCATATCGTTTTTCCACGATATTTTCTACCTCACCTAGTAAATCTTCTTCTACTTCTTCAATACTACCACACTCTAAACAAAGCAAATGGTGATGAAAATGATGATCCCCTTCCTTGCGTAAATCATAACGAGAAACTCCGTCATTGAAGCTGATTTTATCTACAATTTTTAGCTCTGTTAACATTTCTAATGTTCGGTAAACTGTTGCAAGACCAATATCTGGACTTTTCTGTTTCACTAACATATAAATTTCTTCTGCTGATAAGTGATCTTTATCATTTTCTAGCAAGACCAAAACAGTTGCTTCACGTTGAGGGGTTAATTTATACCCACCATCATGGAGTTGACGCCTTATATTTTTAATGATCATTCCTGTATCCATCTTTTTCTCCTTATTTAAAACAATTCTAATCTATTGTTTAACTTCTGCTTGATTATTTAGACTCATTATAAATTAATTAATTAGTTAATGCAATCTATTCTCAATTAGATGATACTGTTTTTTCACAAAAAAAGCAATTAGCTTTCGCCAATTGCCTTTTTACTATACCTTAAACTAATAAACATTAAAATCATTCCTAATAAAGTCATACCTAGTCCAATCACTAATAGACTTTCAACAGAAGCTCTATCTAGAACTTGTCCACCTAATAAGCTTCCTATCACATTTCCTAATGTGACAGCTGCCATCATAAAGGTTTGACCTTTCACTCGGTCCGTTGGCTTCATCCACTGATTAGTGTAAGAAGCATAAGCGGGAGTAATAAGAGCAAAAGATAAACTTTGCAGTACTTGGGAAGTTAAAATCACAGAAAAAGATGGAACTGTCGCATAAATTACCGCTTTTAACACGAAAAAGATAGCTGAAACTTGTAATAAATGTCTTACACCAAATTTTCGTTCTAATCGTTCAAAGAAGAACATGATTGGAATTTCACAAAAAGCTGCCAAAGCAATCACAAAACCTAATTCTCGGCTACCCCCTTGCACATGTTCAATAATTTGCGGTAAAAAAACATTTACAATCGTATGGAAAGTAAATAAACTCACAATGCCTAAAATAAAGCTTAAAAGACCAGGATATTGACGGAACATTGAACCAGAACTTTCTCCTTCAAAAGTTTGATTAACTAATACCTCTTCCTCTTCTTTTATCTTAGGTAACCAAACTAAAATTAAAACCAAGATCACCATAAATAAACCAGATAGTAAAGGAATATAAGCTTTTGAGTGAGCTTCTAACCAAATCCCCATACCAAAAGAAAACAAACCATAAGCCATTGAGCCAATTCCTCTAGATACAGAAAAACTCACATTTGCACCACTATTAATATATTCATAAATAAGAGCTGTTACTAATGGTTGCAAATTCAAAAGAAAAACCAAACCTAAACAATATAAAATAGAAACAAGTAGAGGTTTATTTCCTACCAGTAACACACCAAACATCATAATTCCTGTCACACCTAAAAAAATTAAAATAACTTTTTTAACTGTTAACGCTGGAAACTTATCGATAAAAATCCCTGTTAACACTTGCATACATACAGATAATAAACTGCCACTAGCTACAATCAATCCAATTTGAATGTCAGTAATCTCTTGGGATAACAGATAAACTGTTGCAAAACCTGAAATCCCACAAAATGCCATCCAGTAAAATAGCTGAAACAGATTCAGTTGAAACCGAAGCTTAGAATCTCTCACCTGACTACTCCCCCGCCTCATCTGTTTCGACTAAATAAGTATAGCCATCTTTCTGAATAATTTTCCCTTGTTTCATAAGAGAACCTAATGCACGTTTAAATTGGCCTTTACTAATAGCAAACATCGCTTTAATTGCGTCTGGAGAAGATTTATCTGTGTAAGGAATTCGTTTGTCTTTATCATGTTCTAAGAAAGTTAAAATCATTTGTGCATCATCAGAAATCACTTCATAACTACGAGGTTTAAGAGATAAATTCAAAACCCCATCTGCTCTAACTCCAATAACACGACCTGTCACTTTCTCACCTAAACGCGGTTCTCTTTCTCTTTCAGATGGATGAATAAAGCCAATATAATAATCTTCTGTCAAAATATAGGTCCCAATTAATTTCAAGCGAAACACAATGCCCTCGATATTTTGATTGTGCATATTTTCGTTTCCTTGTCGACTTAGTGCGTGAAAAATTTGTTCACTAGCTAAAGTCGCCCACATTCTTTCCTTGTCGTCTACTCGTAAAGAAACCATTAATTGATCGCCTTTTTTAGGCCATAATTCTTTCATAGTTGGTAACTCATCTAACGATAAAGCCATTTCTTTATCTGGTAATCCAATATCTACAAATACTCCTAAGTCTTTTCTACTTGCCACTACTGTACCGTAAGCGTAATGACCTACATAGCTTTTAGGAATATGTGTGGTAAACCGTTTTTCATCTCGTTGATTAATATAAGCAAATCCTTCTACTGCTTCTCCAATTTGAAAGTCTCCTTCTGTTTTATCTAAACGAAAGGTTACTCCTTGTTGTTGCACAAAATAAGCTGATTCATTCTCATCTGTAATCATGCCAAAAAATACGGTTCCTAATAATTCTTTCATAGCCAAACTCCTTTATCTTTAATCAATTCATTATAACACATCCTTTTTAGTAACGAGATATTTATTGTACCTAATTATATAATCATGGTATGATGAACATAAGGGAAAGGGTTACAAAGATTGGAGGAAAAATCATGAAACGTCTCATCAATTCACTGATAGGTATGTTTTTATATTCTATTGTGGCTTATGGAGGAAATATTGCTACAGGACTAGCTAAATACTCTAGCTTTAAAGATGTTTTTTTAGAATCCATTTTCTTTGGTATTTTCGTCTTTTTATTTCAAAGTTTTAAACTAAAAATAGATGACCACTCTGAAGACTCTTCCAATAAACCACCTAAACAATCCCAATAAAAAAACATTCAGTCGCTCATAAACTGAATGTTTTTTTATAAAATAAATGATTTATAGAACTGCTAAAATGATAAAGTTAAGAATAAACAGACCGGTTACAATCCATAAAATAGGAGAAACTTCTTTCACTTTACCAGTTACTACCTTAATTAATACATAGAAGATAAATCCTGCTGCAATACCATAAGAGATACTAAAACATAAGCCCATAAAAATAGAAGCGAAAAAGGCTGGCACAGCTTCTTCTAAGTTTGTCCAATTAATATCTTTAAAGGAAGCAGTCATCATCACCCCAACTAAAATTAATGCTGGCGCAGTAGCTTGCGCAGGCACTATCCCAATAATTGGTGAGAACAAACTACTTAATAAGAACAAACCTGCTACCACAACAGAAGTTAAACCTGTCCGTCCACCTGCACCAATCCCAGCTGCACTTTCCACAAAGGTAGTCGTATTAGACGTCCCAAAAACTGCCCCAATAGATGTCGCAATAGCATCAGAAAATAATGCTCGGTCCATCTTAGAAGTAAATCCGCGGCTATTTTCTAAAGCAGCCTCATCTTCTTTAGTGAAAATACCTGTCCGACGACCTGTTCCAATAAATGTACCAATTGTATCAAAAGTATCTGATAAACTAAACGCTAAAATCGTCATTAAGACTTGAGGAATTTTTCCTTTATCTGCAAATAAAGATGGCAAGCCTTCTGGTTTAAATGCTGCACCAAAAGTTGTTCCTAATTCTTTAAACGACTGGCTTAAAGAATTAGCATGATAATCAATTTGAGACACATCGACCACACCCATAAAAATCCCAATAACTGTTGTACTAATAATCCCAATTAAAATAGCTCCTCGTACATTTAAAATAACCAATACAATGGTTAACACAATTCCAATTAAAGCAAGTAACACACTAGGCTGATTAAAGTTAGCTAAAGCTGGCACAATTCCACCGCTCATATTAACACTAACTGCCTTCCCACCTTCAACTACAGAATGAGTAATAGAACCAGAGTCCGCTGTAAAAGATAACAAATTAGCATTTTTAAGACCTGCATAAGCCACAAAAACCCCAATTCCTCCGCCAATTGCATGCTGCATACTTTCTGGAATAGCTTGAATAATTAGTTTTCTAATTTTAGTTACAGTAATAAAAATATTAATTAACCCACACAAGAAAACCATTCCCAGTGCTTGCTGCCATGTATAACCTAATCCCATTACTACCGTATAAGTGAAGAAAGCATTTAATCCCATACCAGGTGCTTGGGCATAAGGAACATTGGCAAACAATCCCATAATTAACGTACCAATAGCTGCTGCAATAATAGTGGCTAAGAAAACAGCTTGAAACGGCATACCAGACATAGATAAGATCGTTGGATTAACAAATAAAATATAGCTCATAGCAAAGAATGTTGTAAAACCTGCTACCACTTCTGTTCCTATTGTGGTGTTATTTTCTTTTAATTTAAACAGTTTTTCCATTCGTAAAATATTCCCCTTTTGTTTTATTGTTCGTATTTGATGAGTACATGAGCTATTATACTTCTTAAATATTCACATTTCAACAATAAAATAGATATTTTTTATTTTTTATATATAAACGTTCGTGTTTAAATCGATTTACGTGGATTTGTTTTACAAAAAGAAAAACAACAGCTGACTGATTATTCAACCAACTGTTGTTTTTTTACTAAACTCATCTGAAAAGAAACCACAGGAATAACTAAAATCACGCCAACTAAACTACAACACATAGTAAATAATTCTGCTACCATCACTTTACTATTTAACATGCGTTCAAGCGTATAACCTAAATCTGCTAACCAAATAACTAAGGCTAAATTATTCCCAATAAAAGCAAATAATAACGTGTTCGTTGTGGTGCCTAAAATATCTCGGCCAATTTTAATACCAGATGCCCAAATTTGTTTGGTAGAAATATCTGGCTTTTTTTTCATCAATTCTTCTAAAGCTGAAGCAACAGACATCGCTGTATCTGTAATTGCTCCAACTGTTCCCATAGTTAAGGTACAAATAGTTATCTTTAAAAAAGAGATCCCAACGTAAAAAGAATACATGTCCATTTCTACGACTTCTTCTTCCCCTAAGCCTTGAATTCTTAACAATGGAACTAGCCACCAAATCACAACAAACAGCAAAAGTAACGTAATTAAACTACCTAATGCTGCTACTTTCGTTTTCAGGTAAAAACCATTAATGAAAAATAAGTTAAGGCCAATCATTAAGCAGCAAGCAATACCTGTTAATACTAGAGGAGAATAGCCTTTTCTCATGCCAACAATCACGACAAACATGAAGAAAAAATTTAAAAAAAGAGATATAAAGGCCGTTAACCCATGACTTTTCCCTACTGCATACATACTTATACCTAAAATGACTACTAAACAGCCTAAGACGCTCATGATGATGTCACTCCCAACTTGTTAAAGAAGTAAATCCCCAGCCAGCTACTAATAGGAACAGTTAAAACAATGCCGATACTTCCGGCAACTGCCCGAATAAATTCTAAAGACAAAATCATGGAAAAAGTAAAGGTATAAGACATGTCATTACGTAAATATAATAAAATGAGAGGTAAAGCACCGCTTAAATAGGCAAATAATAACACATTTGCCATAGGTCCCATAATGTCTCTCCCAATCACTTGACTAGATTGCCACAACTCTTTTTGACTCAAATTAGGCTGGTAGGTTAGTAACTCTTCTAAAGAGGTGATAATTGTCATCGCCACATCCATCACTGCTCCTAAACAGCCAACTAAAAGACCAGATAAAAAAATTAAATGAGGAGACTTTGTAATAAAATCCATCTCTTCATAACGAATGCCTTTTTGCTGAAGCATCACCATAGCTAACCAGCTGATCAAAAAGGACAGAAAAGTGCCTAATAAGGTAGATAAAATTAATGCCCAAGTTTTGCGGTTCCACCCATTTAAGATTACTAAAGAAACCACAGTAAATAAACCAGCCCCTAAAACAAACATCTTAAAAAGAGCTTGAGGATTGGTGTGCACATAATATTGGGTCATCCCCACTAGTATGCCAGTATTTACTATTAAACTAACAAAAGACAACACTCCTTGTTTATTACCAATGAGTGCCAGTAAAAAAAGAGTCACAAGCAAACAATAACTAATCAATCGGTCTCGTTTTAGACTGAGTATATCTGCTGATTGTTCTCCTGTGTGTAATGTTCTTCGTTTAATCAGTAAAATATCTCCAACTTGATACTTAGCATCATATACTTGACTATGAGAATAAGTATTAGACAGAACTAACGTTTGTCCCTTATCTTTTGTATTTAATAAAACTCCTGTCAGTTGCTGCTTAGCTTTTACATCTTGGTTACCATGCTCATCTCTTTCTTGATGCTTCTCCACTATTTTTGCATCTTCCACTTTAAAAAGTGTTCCTTGGTACTGATCATAATCATGAGTCCAGTACTCAATGCCAATAATAGCTAAAAGAAATAGGCTCAAAAGAAGCAAATAAAATCCTTTTCTCTTACTCATAACGTCTCCTTTCTTTTAAGCTTCGTCTATTCAGTTATATCATATTCTCATTGCACCTGTTTATTTTTGACAAAATTTATAGATATTTTATCTTTTATTACTTAAACAAAAAACTCCTAACCACACTGGATTAGGAGCTTGACTGTCTTATTATAATTGTATAGAAAATAGGAGAACTTCAGGTTAGAACATAAGATTGATTAGCTTCTCTTTTCGTATACCGGCTACCGAAGTCGAACCGACACAATTAATATGCTACTTAAATTCCTTACTTTTCCATTTTATAATTGATAAAGTACTGACTTCTCAAAAGAACTTCATTTTCTTTGGTAACTCTATAACCAATA
This sequence comes from Vagococcus humatus, assembly GCF_003950325.1. GTDB lineage: Bacteria > Bacillota > Bacilli > Lactobacillales > Vagococcaceae > Vagococcus_C > Vagococcus_C humatus. The sequence goes on along the minus strand of NZ_PXZH01000001.1, from coordinate 237,760 downwards.
GCTTGGAAAAAAGGTACTGCGGTTTTGGATGCATAAGTATGAAATTTTTTTGATGAACTTATAGTTTCAAGTTTTTTAACTAACAGCTTGGCAATGCCTTTTCTTTGAAAATCCTTATGCACAAACAGTCTATCAAGATAACCTGTTGGACTCATATCAGAAAACCCTACAATCTGTTCATTTTCTCCTATAGCTACCAGAGCATTATTTTCAACCAAAGACCTATCCCAATTATTCCTATCAATATTAGACCAAGCCTCTACTTGTTTATCAGAATAATCCGCAATATTAACAGCCTGTATAGTTTCTCTTATCAAATGAATTACTTCCGCTTTATCATTGGTAGTATAGTGACGCACCTTGAACATTCATCTACCTCTTTCATTCTTATCTAATTATAAATTTAGATTAGGCGTTTTTTCTACTATTATTTAGTTAATGAAGTCACTTTAAATTCTGTGTTTACTGGAAACTCCACTGGTTTAGCAGCCGTTAATAAATCTTCTGTTAACTGAAGAGAAAAAACTTCTGGAGTTTCGTAAGGTTGGAAATAATACGTTAAGCTTTGAGTCTCCATCACTGCTCGGTATTGTGTATAATCGGTACTACCATCGTCTTTTAGATTAACACCTTTAGGAATGGTGACATTATTTAAAATTTGCAACAGGGCATTCACTCCTTCTGTTAGTGTCTCTCCTGTCTCAGTAAATTCTCGGTTATAAACGGTTCTGACAAATCGCTCCGGAGAAGTAAATCCTCCAGGAAGTCCAAAGGTCCCAGAACCTTGCCCAAAAGGCTTAATCTCTAATGTTCCCATGGTTTTATTCGAAAAATTAGTAGGACGTATCCCTAAATAATTAGTCAAATTTTTCAAATGCCATTCTAACTCAGGACTATTAGCCATAACCCCAACTGGATTATCCTTTATCTCCAAATACCCCTTGTCTGTTTCAAGTACCACACATTCTCCTGTTTTATCCGTCACAATAAAATGTAAAGGAACCACAGTTTGAAGAAGTGGATTTTCTGCATGAACTAACTGAACATCTGTTAGTTTTTCTCGTAATTCGGCAATACTAGCTACTTCTCCTAATAGCCAACTAATCAGCTCATGAGGAGCAACGCTTAATTTATTTGGATCAGGGGTTTCTACATAGTGAGCTTCTCCTAAAAAGTAAAGTTCTGCCACAGCTAGACCTTTTTCATTGATTCCGTCTGCTACAAAATACTCTCCTAAATTGCGGCCAGTTCCGACAAATCCCCAGCGAGTCGTTAATTTAGTCCCTAGTTGTAATTGCCAAGAATGATTTCTAGGAATAACAACAGGCTTTCCATATAATTGGAAACCAAAGTCCATCGTTCTTCCTAAAAAATGATGTTGGTTTTTAGTTGTTAGTGTTAAACTTGTGCACATATGCTTCACTCCTTATACATTATCTTTTTTCATCTCTATCTTACCTATTTTAAGTAAATATTCAAGAAAAAAGACAAGATTTTCCCAGTCAAAGCCTTTCTTTATTTTTTCCTCCACTTCTTTCTTGCTTATATCCTTCCTTCCTGTAAAATGACTCTATACTCTTTCTGCCTAACCTATTTGGACTAGGTTTTAGCAGGGCAATACGCTAATATTGAATGCGCAAGGAGAGCTGTCCCTTGATACAGTAGAGGCAAGCACTCCTTTCTTTAAAAAATAGCTCACTGTTTCTATAATAAATAAGACATCAGAGAAAGGAGAAACACATGGAATTTGGCACAACGATTAAAAAAATTAGAACCAATCAGCAGCTGACTCAAGAAGAATTTGGAAAAGAATTACATGTCACAAGACAGGCCGTTTCAAATTGGGAAAATAACCGAAATTTGCCTGATCTTGAAATGATTATTCTCATTTCAAAAACCTATCACCTTTCTCTTGATGAATTAATTTTAGGAGAGGATCAGATGACACACAAATTAATCAAAGATGGTAGCGAAACCAGACGGGCTCAATTAAACTTGATTACCACACTTATTGGTAGCTTTTTACTGCTAATTGGACTAGGTTGTTTCTTGATTAAAGCTAACTCAGTGGAATATTTAGATGCAACAGGCATGCTACATGAAAATTTTTATTTAATTCCGATTGGCTTTCTGTTTCTTTTAGCAGGAGGCATAGTTATTTTCACCACCGGACTTAGCTATTTCTTAAAAAAAGCTGACAAAGCATAAAAAATAACCTGTGTTACATTATCACGTAACACAGGTTATTTTTTATAATCTAGCACTGCTATCATTCTCCAACTACGGATTTTGTCTTACCGTTTAAAAATAGCGATAAAATCCCTGTACCAAACAAAATAACAGCTGATACATAATAGGGATAAAAATGATTAATATCAAACAAATAGCCTGCTGCCATCGGTCCGATAATATTACCAAATCCTGTAAAAGTAGAGTTCAATCCGTTAATCGTTCCTTGTTGATCCCCTGCATGTTTAGATAAATAGGTCGTAACTGCTGGTCTAAATAAATCAAAAGCTAAAAAGATAACGAAAGTAGAACCAATCACCACTAAATGACTGTTAGTAAAAGCAATCACCGCAATGAAAATAGCACTAACAAAGAAAGTTAACTGAATTAATCCCATTTCTCCAATTTTTTGAACAATGCCGTCAAAGAAAAACAACTGACAAATCAGAGCTAAAACACCACTAACTGTAATGACCATCGCAATTTCACCCGTTGTAAAGTTGAAGTTAATCGTAGCCATAATACTATAGATAGACTCAAAAGCTTGTAGTCCAAAAGAGGAAATCAAAATGATAATAAACAAAGAAGTAAAGACTGGATTTTTTAAAATGTCTTTAATTGAGCCACTTTCAGTCGTTTCCACTGCTGATTGAATTCGTCTGTCTGGCTCTTTTAACACTGCTAAAGTTAAAACAAAGCCAATAAAAGCTAAAATGGCTGCTACAAAAAAGGGGGCGCGAATACCTAAATAAGCAATAAATCCTCCTACCCCTGGTCCAATAATAAATCCTCCACTAATAGCAGCAGATACCATCCCCATAGCTTTTGACCGTTCTGCAATGGTAGTCATGTCTGCCACAAAGGCTGTTACAGATGGCATCAGTAAAGCAGCTGCCACCCCTCCTAGTCCCCTAGAAACATAGAAACCAGTTTTAGTTTGAGCCAATCCAAATAATAACTCTGATAGAGAAAAAATAATCATCCCAATGGCTATCATTTTTTTACGCCCAATCTTATCCGATAAAATCCCTGAAATAGGTGAGGTAATTAACTGAGCAATAGCGAAGATAGAAATCATCATCCCCATAGTTGCTCCAGAAAAACCCATTTCCTCTTTCAACTGAGGAATGACAGGAATCACTAAGCCTACGCCTAGAAATACTAAAAATAAATTAAAAATTGCTAAATACATCATCCGATTCTTTTTTTTCATAACTTCCTCCTCATTAAAAAAAACAGCCATGCTAAATGGCTATTTTATCCTTAATTATGTCTATAGATCCATTTTTGAAAATGGCTTTCTCACTAAACGTTATTCTATAACACTTTTACCTATTTTTCATCTATTTTTACTCATTTTTTTTAAAAGTTAAATATATATATATCAAAACTATCACAAAATAACAATAGTTTCCTTTATCTTTCAATTTGTACCTAATGGATATTTTTTGTTGCTAACTTAAGTTTAATTTTTTTCTATTATTTTCATTTGGATAAACTCACATAACTTTTTCCAAGATTTAGTGCAATGAAAATCTTCAAAATAGAAGAAAGTTTGATTTGGTTTTAATTTAATTAAACTGTCAGAAATAACAATTTCAGCGTCCTCAACTTGTTCAACAATAAGTATACTTTTACTTGAATACAGACTATTGATGGCATTTTTAAAAAGGATAACCTCATCGGAACAACAAGTTGAGTAAATAACAATCTTAACTGGATTAATTAGCGTTTGATAAATATACGAATAAAGCAACTCCGATACTCTAAAACTAAATAGTTGAAGTGTTTGTTGCGGCATTTCATTTTGATAAGAATCATATATGTATCGACTTATATTTTCAACATGCGAATTTGCATAGCTAATCATATTATCCTCTAACATCGTAATCTTTGGACATAATTTATTCATAGTAATATATATATATATAAAATGAAACAAATAAAACTCATGAAACTCCTTTGGTAAATTATACTTTTTTTCTACCCATTCAAGAATCTCTGTGGACTTTAAGACAATAGTATTTTTCAAATCTTTAAGATTAGCATATACTTTTCTTCCAAAATCAGAAGAAAAATGTTCCGGTAAATAATACGTAATAAATAAATAAAAAAACATTTTTTCAGTTTCATATACCTGGCTATTTTTCAAGTTTAAATATCCAAACTTTTTATAGAAACCTAAATGAATTTCCTTGTATATAATATCCATAATAGCTAATTCTTCATCTATATTTTCTTTCAAAACATATCCTTTTTTTATTGCACTACTGAATATTTTTAAAATATTTTCAAATTTTGTCGTGTTACTAACAGATATATTAGCGTATGAATAATTATTATAATTCTCATGTCCTTTGTTAGCTAATGTTATAATCATATAACTTAATAATCTTATCTGATTCTCATTACCTCTAATCTGTAAATAATATTTATTTTTATAGATAAAACAATCATAACCTGTTTCTTTAAAAAAATTATTGACTTTACTTATTAATTTATAACAATAAGAATAGCTATAATTTAAATGATGAGAAATCTGTTGCATGGTTAACTCCCTATTTGTTAAAAAACATATTAAAATTTTAAAAGTAGGATTTTCGTTTAGGTATTTTTTTCTTAAATATAAATAAAATATTGTATAAGTGTCCTCACTTATCTTTTTAGGCAACCTTACCATTCTATTTTCAATATTATAATATTCTATTGAATCTTCATAGAATTGTTTCTGTTCAATATTTAATTCCGTTAATAACCCTCTTATTAACTTATTAGTAGTTGAAAGCTTCTTTGCTAAATAATCTACAGAAACTTCTGACTTGTTAATTATTTCTTCAATTAATTTTATCTTCTTAATTTCTTTCATTGTTAAAAATTTCTTCCATAATTCCATGTAGTCTGCTCACTTTCTTTAAACTTTATAGGCTACAACTATCTTATATAATTATGCTATAAAATATTGATTAAATATACTTGGACTTAGTTAAATTTAATAATCAAATATATTCATAAAATATCTTGAAAAATTAATAACAATAAAAAGCTTAAAAGAAATTTTTCTTTTAAGCTTTTTTATTATAAATATATAATTTAGTTACTAAAATAGTCAAAACAATAATAACAGCAACTAAAATTCTCCGTATCCAAACCTCCTTTTTAGACTTGACAACAACATTGCTATTTACACTTACTTTTTCTGCCAGTTTTTCTATTTGATCTCTAGAAAAAAGAAATTTGACACTTGTTTCTTCCCCATCTTCTGTAACAATAAACTGATAATACCCAGAGACTAATTCTGATTGATCTAGTAGCGGCACACTTAATTGTGTTTTTATCAAAGGTGCTAGTATAATGTGATCTTTTTCTAAATTACCTTCCGCAATAACCTTTTGATTAGGATTTATCACTTTATAAGAACCAGCATTAGCATACACTACTAAGGGATTATTATTTGTAACATAATATCCAAGACTTACGACATTGTCACTAGTATTAACAAATTTAAAATTATCATAGGTTTGGCTCTTTTGTTCGGTTAGTCTATTCAACTTAAGACGAACTGTTATTACTTTTTGATATACTTGAATAATCCCAACCGACTTGTTATTATCTTTTTTCTTAAGAACTTGAGAAAAGTTTATTCCCCCTAATATTTCTCCCTCAAGTTCTCGGGTCATTTTAATTGTTATTCTAACTTTTTTACTTTGATTGGCTGCTAACCGTATAATTCCATCTTTTAGCTCGCCATCATCGGATTGTATCTTCACATACTTACCTAAATCATAATCTGGGTTCAATAAATTCTTTGTGTTTTTTACATAAGCCACACCATTATTTGTTGAAACACCAATGCTAGAAAAAACATCTACATCCATTACTTCATGACTCATATTAACTATTGTAGCTAGAAAATGATATTCTTTATTCAATTCAGGTGAGAGTTGAATATTTTTCGAATTCGTTACCCCTTCATTTGATTCTATTTCTACTTTTAATGGTGGTGAATATTGATCATTTGCATATACCGTTTGGGCCATTGATAAAATTCCTAGTAGAATAAGTAGCAAAAAACCACATAACTCTATGAAAAAATATTTTTGACTATTTTGTTCCATTAATTTCATAAAAATTACTAATCTTAGGGTACTAATGGTGAAACATCTGTAGCAGTCAATGTAATAGAGTATCCCTCAGTACTTACCACATCTGCTAAAGTCAATTTAGCCTGAAATGTTCCTTCTAACTTAGCAGTATTAAGTTTTTGAGCAGTGTTAGAAATTATAGCAATCTCTTGCTCACCACTCTTCACAGCTAGTCCTGCACCCTGTGATGTGGCAGTTACATATCCAGTAAACTCTTTTAACGTTGGATTATTTATCGTTGCATCAATGTTTAATTCTTCTGTAACTGTCTCAGACATAGGTAATTGTGAAAGATCAAAAGTAATCTCCTGAGTTGTTCCTTCATTAAATTCAATGCTACTAGTTCCTTCTTGTATTTTAACAGCAACACCTTTTGTAGCTAAGTCATTAGCACTTACACTCACTGGAAACGCTAAGGGAACTAATGCCAATAATCCTACCATAATATTTTTTTTCTTCATAAACAGATACCCCCTATTGATTGTTATAAATTTTATTTTTACATCATTATTATATATGAATTATTACTATATGATTCTCTTCTTTTTTCCTCTTTTTTATTTTTATGGATAAACATATTTAAAATAAAAAGCCTCTCTTACTAACCTAAAAAAGTTAGCGAGAGAAGCTTATACTTACAACACAACTTAACTAAATGACTTAACGACTTATCCCTAACGCAATCCGTGCGTAACGGCTCATTCTATCCGTTGTCCATGCAGGATACCAAACTAATTTTACTTCTGAACCGGTGACTTCTGGCACATCTTTTAACGCATTTTGGATATCTTCTGTTAAAACATCTGCTAAAGGACACCCCATAGTTGTTAAAGTCATTTTAACTGAACAAAATCCATTACTATCAAATTCGATGCCATATATTAAACCTAGATTCACAATATCAATCCCTAATTCTGGGTCAATGACTGTTTCTAGAGCTGCCATCACACGGTCCTGGATGCTTGCCATTTCTTCTTCTGACCAAGGTAATTCTTCTTGCTTTATTTCTTCTGAAACATTTTCCGCTTCAGTTAAATGTTCCATTGATTCCTTATCCATTTCATTCATCCTTTCAGTCACTACTTCTCTTCTATGATACAAATAAAATGGACATTTGTAAATGAGAAAAGCTTTCAACTAATCGATAAATTGTTTAGCAAAAAATCTAGCCATGTTAACACTTTCAGAATAGGGAACTTCGTGGCCATCTTTTGTGGTGGTAAAGGTCACTGCGCTAGCATAATCATTTTCTTTAATTTGATTAAAAAAGTCTTCAGTTAACGTTAAAGGCACTACAGGATCTTCTGTTCCATGCCAAAAATGAACAGGTCTTCCTGCTATTTTCTCTGGTTGAAAACTCAAGTCCATTAATTTCAACCGGTCTAATTCTTTTTGAATGCTCTCCTTAGACAACGAATCAAGAGAAGGCATTTCTGATAAAAGCTGTCTGGAATAGGCAACAAAACAGGGGGTTCCCATCAAACACACCCCACTACTAATATCAGGATAAGTCGCTATTAACCCACACGTCATCATACCACCCATAGAAAGACCACTCACACCTATTTTATGCTCTAAAATTACCTGCTGCGTTTGATAATAATTAATTATTTGCGGATAATCTTTAATGGCTTGACCTACTACTTCCCAAAAATCTACTTTGGTAAAATCGCTTTTCCCCTGTCTTTCTCCGTGATAAATAGCATCAGGCAAAATAGCTCGTATGCCTTGTTTAGCTAACTCATATCCGTGACTTAACACCCGTTCTTTGACACTGGTCCAGCCATGATAAAAAATAACTAAAGGAATCGGCTTATTTTCATATTCACTAGCCACTACCTCTAAAACTGGGATAGTTTCGATCACTCTTTTTTTTATCACAATCATTAGATGACCTCCTATTTTTTTAACCTTAGTTTATCATACATACAAACGAATAAAAAAAGATAGGCTAAGACTAGCCTACTTTTCTAATAATTCGATTTCTTGTTGTTTCCGTTGACTCATCATCTCTTTTTGCTGCTCTTCTGTCCAGTAATTTCCCATAACCATTTGCGTAGGAATAACATTCATAAAAGCAGTAGGATCGGTTTCTCCCACAATACGTTCAACATCATATAGCTCATAACGGTTCAAAACAATCATAATCATATTGCCTTCTTGACCACTATAGCCCCCTCGAATTGGCATTAAAGTTGTACCACGCATCACTGTTTCTCTAATTTTAACTAAAATATCTTGACTATGATTTGGAGACACAATGAACACGGTAATTTTTTGACTGTTGGTATGAATAACATCTACCACTTGGCTCAAACAGAAAATAGATACAATGGTAAACAAAGCACTTTCCCAGTCATATAAAACACCGGCAAATAAAATAATAATCAAATTCATAAAAAAGATTAAAGATCCGACTGTTTTCCCTGTTGACTTAGAAATTATTAAAGAAAGTAAGTCCATACCACCTGTTGTAAAGCCGTATTTCAAACACAAACCTGCTCCAATCCCTACTAATACTCCCCCAACAATAGCATTCAACATAATATTTTCTGTGACCACGACTTTAGGTACCAGCACAGTTAAAAACGAGACAGATGCGACAGTCAATAAACTATAAAAAGTGGCTCCTTTGCCTAATTTCAACCAACCTAAAATAAAAACAGGTATGTTACAAATAAAAATTAATAACCCTGTATCTATTTTAATCCCAGCAAACATATCTGCTGCTCCTGAAATTAACTGAGCGACACCATTCATGCCTGCTGAAAATACATGGGCAGGAATTAAAAACATGTTTAATGCTACCGCATTGAGCACACCAGTTAAGATAATGACTGCTAATTTTATCAATAAATCCCTTCGCTGATAATTCTCTTTTCCTTTCAATTCACGTGGCCTCCTTTATTCTTATCTCATTAAAGATAGCAGTTTATCTCATAATTGAAAAGTCTTTTTTTACTGATACATTAGGAATTCTTTTTAATCTATAGCAAAACAGTCATTGCCTTCTTTCTTGTTTTTACTTACAATAGGTTCATTAAGAGATAAAAAAATAAAGAGGTTACGCTAAATGTTAATTAATAGTCTTGAAATTTTAGAAAAAATGAATCCAAATCAAAAAATAAATTATGACCGCGTACTACAAAAAATGATTCAAACTTGGCAAAAAGAACAAATTCAACCAAAGATTTTAATTCATAGTTGTTGTGCACCTTGTAGTACCCATACCTTAGAATATTTGTGTCAATATGCACAGGTTAGTGTGTATTTCGCTAATTCAAACATTCATCCACGAACAGAATATCTAAGACGAGAACAAGTTCAAAAAGATTTTATCGAAGCCTTTAACGCTAAGACTGGTAACCAAGTAGGCTTTATCAGTGCTCCCTATAAACCCAATGACTTTATTCATATGGTTAAAGAAAAGCATCTAGAAGAAGAACCAGAAGGAGGAGAACGTTGTCATGCTTGTTTTGAGCTTCGTTTAGATTTAGTCGCCGAAAAAGCTCAAGAATTAGGCTTTGATTATTTTGGTAGTGCCCTAACCATTTCTCCTAAAAAAAATAGTCAACTGATTAATCATATTGGCATTGAAGTTCAAGAATTTTATCAAGTGAGTTACCTACCTAGTGATTTCAAAAAAAATAATGGTTATAAACGCTCCATTGATATGTGCCGAGAGTACGATATTTACCGGCAATGTTATTGTGGTTGTCTTTTTGCTGCTAAAGAACAAGGAGTCGATTTAAAACAGATTAATCAAGAAGCAAAAGCTTGGTTAGAAAACAGACAAAAAATTCCTTTCCACATGATCACTGACTCTTCAGAACTAGCTGAAAAACCTTCGACTGATTAACCCTCAGTTGAAGGTTTTTTATTTTATGGAAAAAATTAACTTGCTAAAATTTACACTTAATGTTAACCTATAAAAAAAAGAGGTTAACAATTAAATGACACGTTAACTATTATAAGGAGTTCACACATGACACATACTAAATTAAAACAATGGATCATCAATGGTCAGTCTGCTATTATTATCGCCGTTTTAGCTCAAATTACTATCCCTTTAGGCTTTGTTCCGTTAACTGGCCAAACATTAGGCGTAGGTATTATTGCAACACTTTTATCTCCCTTAAACAGCACGATTGCTGTAAGCATCTACTTATTATTAGGAGGGATTGGACTGCCTGTTTTTGCAGGGTTTAACAGTGGTTTAGGCGTTTTAGTTGGACCAACAGGAGGCTATTTAGTCGGATTCATCTTTAACACACTAATTACTAGTTATCTTATTCAAAAAAGAGGGCAATATACAGTAACTTGGACAACCATCGCTAATATTATTGGCGCTATTGTTACTCTTATCTTTGGGACTCTTTGGCTAAAAGTGGCAGCGAATTTAAACTGGCAAGGGGCTTTGGCTAACGGTTTTATTCCCTTTATTTTACCAGGCATCTTAAAAGCTTGGTTAGCTTCGTTTATTGGTGTAACTGTTTATAAAGCCTTAACCCGGGCACATATTTCTCTTAATTAATAAAAAACCGGAAATCACTTGTTTAGTGGTTTCCGGTTTTTATTATATGACTCCTTACTACAAGATTAGACTTTTTCAGAAATCACTTCTAAAATAAAACTCTCATAAGGCTGAAGTGGTGCTTGTAAATCACTGCGAACTTGATTCTGGATGATAAATTGAGATTGATCAGGTAATATACTGCTTATGTCCTGTTCTTCTTCAGACAAATTACCAATCACTAACCATGTTTTTTGCTGGTCTTGACGTTTATAAGCAAAAACTGCTGGATGATCAGGTAATAATAATTCATAGCTGCCCTCTTTTAAAATTGGTTCTGTATGCCGAAGATGAATTAACTGCTGATAATAGTTAAAAATTGATTTAGTTGCTTGTCTATCTTTAACTACATTAATACTTCGGTAATTTGGATTGACAGAAAGCCAAGGTGTCCCTGTTGTAAAGCCTGCTTGCTTACTATCATCCCACTGCATAGGTGTACGGGCATTATCTCGGCTGACTTTATGCACGGCTTTTAAAAATTCTTCTTCACTGATACTTTTCTGCTCTTTTACAAAATACTGATGATTTCCTCGGAGTTCAATGTCTACATACTCATCCAAATTAAATTTAGGATTAGTCATACCAATTTCTTCCCCTTGGTAAATATAAGGGGTTCCTTTCATGCCATGTAAAAGAGTAGCAAAAACAGTAGCTGATTCATAGCGGTAAGTAGTATCATTTCCCCAACGAGAAATAATTCTAGCTCGGTCATGATTTTCAAAATATAAAGCATTCCATCCTTGTTCAGCTAACTCTGATTGCCACTCACTCATTATTCTTTTTAAAGCGACAAAATCAGGTGCTTGTAACGCCCAACGCCCATTGATATCTCCTTTTTTTCTATCAATGTGCATGTGTTCAAAAGTAAAAATCATGTCTAATTCTTCTCGGTTAGGATCCACTAATAAATGAGCATCTGAAGCAGTAGCAGCAGGCGCTTCTCCCACACTCATCAAATTTAAAGGAGCCAGTACTTCTTTGTTCATTTCATGAATAAATTCATGCATTCTTGGACCATTTTGTTGATTAACCGTTGTGTAGGGTTGCGGATTATCGTTAAAACCCCAATCTTTTGAAATCGAGGTAATCACATCCATACGAAATCCGTCTACCCCTTTTGCTTGCCAATATCTCATCATGTCATAAATACTTTGACGAACTTTAGGATTTTCCCAATTTAAATCTGGTTGTTCTTTGGCATAATAATGCAAATAGTATTGTTGTCTTATAGGATCAAATGTCCAAGCAGACCCGCCAAAATTAGACCCCCAATTATTTGGAGCACTACCATCTGGCTTAGGATCTTGCCAAATATAATAGTCACTATAGGGATTGTTTTTAGATTGTCGACTTTTTTGAAACCATTCACATTGATCTGAAGTATGATTTGCCACAAAATCCATAATAATTTTGATATCAAGACGATGTGCTGCTTGAATCAAACGTTCCATATCTTGATTATTCCCAAACATCGGATCAATTTGGTAGTAGTCTGAAATGTCATAGCCATTATCGATTTGAGGAGAAAGATACACTGGACTAAGCCAAATACCATCTATGCCTAACTCTTTTAAATAAGGTAATTTTTCTTCCACCCCTTTTAAATCTCCTATACCATCTCCATTACTATCCTTAAAACTTTTAGGATAAATTTGATAGATAACTCCATCTTTCCACCATTTGCTACCCATTATTTTCCCCTTTCTTACATCTTCCACTAAGCAATCCCTAATACAGATAGCATAATGCCTAGTATAATAATGCCCACAATTAAATAGTTAATGGAAATCTGTTTCTTTTTCAATAAATAAAAACTAAACAATGTAATAGATAAAGGAATAAGTCCAACAAAAATTTGATCCAACATCTCTTGGATGTTCATCACGACTTCCCCGTCCATTACCATGTTCCACTTAATATCTAACACTACCATCTGACTAGTCATAGCCCCAACCATGGCCAGTCCTACAATGCTAGCTGCTTTAGTTAAAATATTGATTAAACCATTTTCGTATAAATTAGAAATATAATTAGAACCTAGAGTGTACCCAAGTTCTCCTCCTTTAAAGCGTAACCACTGAACAGGTAAATTAAAAAGAGCCAAAAATACGATAGGGGCAAATACATTGCCTGCTTGTGCTAAACTCACTGCAATACCTGCTGACAGAGTTCTTAACACTCCCCAAAAAACTGAATCCCCAATTCCTGCTAAAGGTCCCATTAAACTTGTTTTAATACCATTAATCGACTCAGAATTAAAATCATCTTTTTCACTATTTTCTTTTTCCATAGAAGCAACTACCCCTAATATAAAGGGATACATGGCAATATTTGTATTAAAATAAGACATTTGACGCACCATGGCATCTTTCCTTTTCTTTTCATCCCCTTTATAAAAAACATCTAAAAAGGGCTGCATAGCATAAGAAAAACCGGAAGCTCCTTGTTTAGAAGGAGTTACAGCTGCATATAAAGTAAATGAGCGCCAGTATAGTTGTTTCAATAATGTCTTTTCTGTTGGTGTATGGGTGTTGATATGCTGTGTCATTGTCATATTTCCTCCTAATTATTTAAAAAATTCATCTACTTCAAGCTCTGCTGCCGTTTTTTGACTAGCATTTTGTGCAGTTGGTACACTAGTTAACTGTTGCTTAATTTTTTTCAAATCAATATCACGACTAGCTGTGACAATAGCAATAATTAAAGCTAAAACCGCTACTGCAATCAGTGGTGTTTTAAAATAGGCAATTAAAATAAAGCCTAAAAAGTAATATACTCCAACTTTTTTATCCCATAAGATTTTTAATAACATGGCCATTCCCACTGCTGACAATAAATTTCCAGCTATGCTCAAGCCATGAACAATCACTTCTGGTATTTGTTCTAAAACTCTTTGAGTCGCTTTTGAACCAAATAAAATAGCAAAGAAAGGAATTAATGAATAGATAAACCACTGTAGTCCCCACAAGCCAAAATGAAGTTTCGCTATTCCTTGGCTGTCACCATTTTCTGCCAGTTTATCAAATTTCACTGCAAAAGGACCGACAACTGCTACATATAGTAAAGTTTTTATTTGTAAGCCAATAATACCTAAAGGAATAGCAATAGGAATGGCTACTTCCACCCCAGCATGCATATTAATCGCAAAAGCAGTGGCTAAAGCAGTAGCTAAACCTGGTTCTGCAGAACTAGCCCCACCAATATTAATGACTCCCATAAAAATAGTTTCTAAAGCCGCCCCAATTAATAAACCAGTTTGGATATCTCCAAGTAATAACCCTAATAAAGGACCGATTACAATAGGTCGACCTAACATAGTAAAGCCTAATAACTCTTGACCACCCACTGTTAAAAAGACTACTAAGGCAACAATAAATGCTTCTAATAACATAATTTTTTCTCTCCTCTAATTTTCTAGAAATGTCTGAGCTAATTCTTTTTTGTCTGATGGTACATTTTGTAAGGCAGTTTCAGGATAAATAGCAACTAATTCTGCTAATGATTGACGTTCTTCAGCTGTTAACATAACAAATTGAGTTAAGGTTTCTTTCTCACCTGTGACTGCTTTTCCCACGTTGCCGATATTAATATAACTCATATTAGGCACTTGTTCTGCTAACCTTACAGCATCTTTAATTGTTTTAACTAACACCAATAAACGTTTATTAGGAGCTCGTAAATCCTGCAAAATTTCCCCTGCTTCATCAACTGAACGAATTAGTACCTTAATCCCTGATGGAACTGCCATTTTTAATGCCATTTGTTGTGTATCATTTTGAGATACTTCATCGTTTGCTACTAAAATCCCTTCTAAATTAAGGGCTTTAGACCAAACCATAGCAATCTGGCCATGTATTAATCGTTCATCTACTCTTAAAGTAGTTGGCATAATACCATTTGCTGCTAATGGTTTAGTTTCTTCTTTTTCCGTTAAGTCTGTCGTTAACTGATTGTCATTTTTGGGAGCATTCTGCTCAAGCTTTTCTTTTGGTTCAACTAATTGCATCGCTTCTTGACCCTTTTCAATAAATTGTTGCAAATTTTCTCTTGTATAAGTATCAGCCCCGTAAATAATTTCAAGCATAACTGGTAAATTAAACCCTGCTACAATAAACATTTGAGGATAACCCTCTGCCGCTAAAGTAAATTTTTGATTCACACTGCCTCCATACATATCGGTAAACACCACAACTTGATCCTCATGACTTAATGAAGATACATAAGTATTGATTTGTTCACCTATATCTTTTTCTCCTTCAATATAAGCACTCATATAGGTAATATCTAAATCATTTCCTACAAATAACTCCAAGGTTTGCCTCATGCCTTTTGCCAAGGTTCCATGTGAAGCGATTACAAACTTTTTCATGCCAACTCTCCTTTTATTTGGAACGTTCCAAATACGTTGCTAGAAAATCCAAATAACCGCTAAACGCAATTATTTGGAACGTTCCATATTTATGTACTTACTTTACTATAAAACTTAGCCATTTGCAAATTTTTTTAACGAGTTGTTAATCCTTCCAAATAAGATACAGGTAATAAGATAGGATCCACTGTTTTTTGATTAGGGTGTTCTAATGACTGTTGCAAGATACTCACACACTGTTTAATAATATCAGACACAGGTTGTCTAATGGAAGATAAGTAGGCAGGTTGTTCTGGATACATGCGGCCACCATCAAAGCCTATGATTTGGATATCAGCTGGAACATCATAGCCTAATTGCTTTAAAATACCTACTGAAAAATCAGCGTATTGATCAGCTACTGCGAAAATACCATCATAAAGACAAGTCTGTTGATACTGAGTTTCTAAGAATTGACGTAATTCAGGATAAAAATTTTCTTCATGTTGGTAGGATTCAAATTTTGTAACTGAAATATCGTTCTTTTCACAATAATCCATAAATCCTTGAACACGAACGCCGTAATTTACTAAACTTTTGGATGTTGTCCGAGTAATGACAAGAAAATTCTTCGCTTGTTTTTTATGTAACAGACGAGCTGCTAATTGTCCGCCTGCATAATTATCTGAGGATATACAGGGAATATGAGGAGCTAATCGTTTTTCAATCGAAACAATCGGAACGTCTGTGGTTAAATAAGGACCTAACTCACTATAGGAAATGGTAATGATTCCTGCTACTTTTTGTTCTTTTGCCATTTGAATATAGTCTAATTCTTCTTCAATTTGATTGTTAGAATTACATAGCAACATTTTAAACCCTACTTGATTAAGGGCTTGTTGCATACCATAGACTAATTCTGAAAAAAATGGAGTTCTTGTTGTCGGTAAAATAAACACAACAAGATTGGATCTTTGTAATTTTAATTGTCTAGCAGTGATATTAGGGACATAATTCAACTCATCAATCGCCGCTTGAATTTTTTTTTGCGAAGCTTCTTTTACCTGGACTCCGTTCACATAATTCGAAACAGTCCCTCTAGAAACCCCTGCTAATTTGGCCACATCATTCATTGTTGGCATGAGATTTCCTCCTTTGTCTATCATCCGTATATTCATTATAAAAGAGTCTTTAAAAAAATCAATTCCTAAGCAAAATAAAAAAAGCCTTTGGAAAATTCCAAAGGCTTTTAATTGCTTCTGATAATTAGCGACGAATTTCTCTAATTCTTGCTGCTTTACCATGACGATCGCGAATGTAGTAAAGTTTAGCACGACGAACGCGGCCTTGACGAACTACATCGATTGTTTCAACACGTGGTGTGTGTACAGGGAATGTACGTTCTACCCCAACACCGTTTGAAATTTTACGAACAGTGTAAGTTTCGCTAATGCCTTGGCCTTGGCGTTTAATACATACACCTTCGAAAATCTGGATACGTTCACGAGTACCTTCCACAACTTTCGCATGCACACGTAATGTGTCACCAGGGCGAAAATCTGGAATGTCTGAACGTAGTTGTTCTTTTGTAATTTCTGAAATTAATGGATTCATTTTATCCGTCTCCTTGTACTGAACATTCTTGCGTTAAAGTAAAATCGCAGCGGAATGTTGTAATAGGTGAGTGAAACACTCACTTGAAAAGTATAACATAAACTTAAAATGAAAGTAAAGTCTTTTATTAGTCTTTCATTTTATTCTCTTCTTTTTTCACTTCATCTAGCATTTTTTCCATCTCACTAGTGAAAGTCAACGTTTCTAGTAAATCAGGTCGTCTTAAATACGTCCGTCTTAAAGACTCTTTTAAGCGCCACTGTTCAATTAATTTATGGTTGCCATTAGTTAAGACCTCTGGCACCGTTAACCCGTTATAATCTGCAGGACGAGTGTATTGTGGATGCTCAAGCAATCCAGTAGAGTGAGAATCTGTTTTAGCAGACTCATCATTCCCTAAAACTTCTGGTAATAAACGGACAGTGGCATCAATCATCACCATAGCTCCTAGCTCTCCACCTGTTAGCACGTAATCTCCTAAAGAGACTTCATCTGTGACCAATGAACGAATCCGCTCATCATAGCCTTCATAGTGGCCGCAAATAAAGATTAAATGTTCTTCCTCAGAAAATTCTTCCGCTAACTTTTGGTTAAAGGGCTTGCCTGCTGGATCAAGTAACACCACGCGTTTTTTGGTTGTAGGGTGTTTTTCTTCAATGCTAGTTAAAGCATCTGCAATGGGTTGAACTTTTAACAGCATGCCTGCGCCACCACCATATGGATAATCATCCACCTGTTGATGCTTATTGGTTGAAAAGTCTCTAAAATTGACCACATTTATATCCAGTAAGTTTTTGTCTTGGGCTTTCCCTAAAATAGACTCTGTTAAAGGTCCTTCAAACATTTTAGGAAACAAAGTCAATACATCAATCTTCATCGTCAATTAACCCCTCTGGTACTTCTACAAACACTTCTTTATTCTGAACATCTACATGTTTAACAACAGACTCAATATAAGGCAGTAACACATCTTTTTTATTTTCTCGTTTAACTACCCACACATCATTGGCTCCAGGTGCTAAAATTTCACTAATCTCACCTAGTTTTTCATTGTGTTCATCCCAAACTGTTGCCCCGATGATTTCATAGTAATAAAATTCATGGTCAGATAATGCATGTAAATCAGATTGAGCAATTTTTAACACACCATCTCGGTATTTTTCTACGTCATTAATTGATGGGTGGTCTTTAAAACGAACAATGTCAAAGTTTTTATGCTGACGATGACTATCTACCACTAAGGGAATCGGTTTGGCTTGATTTTTTTGAAATAAAAAGAGGGTTTGTCCTTTTTGATACCGTTCTTTAGCAAAATCAGTTTTGGAAATAACTCGTACTTCTCCTTTAATTCCTTGGGTATTAACGATTTTTCCTACTGTTAAATAATCTTCCATGGCTATCTCCTTTTGTAATCCAGATAACTTCTAACTAATAGAAAACTCTCAAACACTAAGTATTTGAGAGTTTTAGTCTATTTGTCGTCTAAAATATTCAGGCGAACTTTTTTAGGTCCTTTGACACGGACACTATAGACAATCGTCCGAATAGCTTTTGCCACTCGACCTTGTTTGCCAATAATTCGTCCAATATCATCAGGATGTACAGATAAGTTATACTCGTAAAAATCTTTTGATTCTACGATATCTAAGGTTACCTGTTCAGGATGACTGACTAATGGTCGCACAATGGTTAATACCAATTCTTTGACATCTGTCATAACTCAGCCCACCTTATTTTTTTTCATATTTTGCTTCATGATGTTTTTTCATAATGCCTTCACGTGAAAGGATATTACGAACTGTATCAGAAGGTTGAGCTCCTTTAGCTAACCAATCTAACACTAAGTCTTCTTTAATAGTAACTAGTGCTGGATCAACTAATGGATTGTATGTTCCAATTGCTTCGATGAAACGTCCGTCACGAGGAGAACGTGAATCAGCAACTACAATACGATAGAAAGGTTTCTTTTTAGAACCCATACGTTTTAAGCGAATTTTAACTGACATGTTTTGATGTCACCTCCATATTTTTTCTCACAAATGATAGTTTAGCAGTTTTTCTCCGACTTGTAAAGTGTTTTTTCTTTACAGCCTAAAAAAAATAAAGACTTCCTCATAGAAGCCTTTATTTTCAAGTTATTCTTGGGATTGTCTAGCCAAATAACCTTTATAATCTTGAACATGAAGTAAGTTACGAGCATTTTTCACGCGCTCTTGGCTAGGAGATTCAATTCCTTTTAATGGATACTCTAACCCTAGCTCTTCCCATTTATACACACCCATAGTGTGATAAGGAAGCACCTCAACTTTGTCTACATTATTCAAGGTTTTAATAAAGTCATCTAAACGAATCAGATATTCATCGTAATCACTACGTTCAGGAACCAACACATGACGAATCCAGACTGGTTTATTAATTTCAGATAAATAACGAGCCATTTCAATGATACTATCATTTGGATTTTGCGTTAAAATTTTATGTTGCTCATTATCAATGTGCTTAACATCAAATAAAATTAAATCTGTATAAGTCATTAGTTCATTAAATTGACTAAAGAAAGGTTCTTCCCGAGTAAAAGGACGACCACAAGTATCAATCGTAGTATGAACGCCTTCTTTCTTGGCTTTTTTAAACAGATCAATTAAAAAGTCCATTTGGAGTAAAGGTTCTCCCCCACTAACAGTGATTCCACCGTCTTTTCCCCAATAACTTTGATATTTTAAAGCTTCTTCAAGTAAACTGTCCGTTGTTCTTTCATGTCCTCCGCCAATTTTCCAAGTATCTGGGTTGTGACAAAATTGACAACGCATACGGCAGCCTTGGGTAAAGATAATAAAACGAACACCTGGTCCATCAACGGTTCCAAAGTTTTCTGTTGAATGAATTCTACCTATTACTGGTTCTGTCATATGTTTTCCTCTTTTCTTAGGCTTCAAGTTTAAAAAGAAGAGGTGACAGATTGCCACCCCTTCTTAAAAAGTTGTTCCTTATTTATTACATAGATTCATGTGAAGTTCTTGAGATAACGTCTGCTTGTTGTTCAGGTGTTAAATCTCTAAATTTAACAGCGTATCCTGATACACGAATAGTTAAGTTAGGATATTTTTCTGGGTGTTTTTGTGCATCTAATAATAAGTCATTAGAGAACACGTTCACGTTAATGTGGTAACCACCTTTGTCAAAGTATCCATCTAAAACGTTACGTAAGTTATCCACTCTTGTATCATCTTCTTTACCTAAAGCGATTGGGTTGATTGTTTGAGTATTTGAAATACCGTCCAATGCGCATGAGTAGTCAAGACGAGATGTTGAGTTTAATGAAGCAAGTAGTCCATGTTTTTCACCTAAGTATTTACCATCGCGGTAACTTGGGTTAGCACCTGGAGCTAATGGTTTACCTGCACGACGTCCATCTGGTGTATTACCTGTAGCTTTACCATACACAACATTTGATGTAATTGTCAACAATGACGTAGTAGGGCGAGAGTTACGATAAGTATGATGACGTTTAATTTGATCCATGAAGTAGTTTAAGATCCAGTTAGCCATGTCATCTGCTTCTTTTTGATCATTTCCGTAAGTAGGGAATTCTTTAGTTGGTTTGTAGTCAATTGCTAAACCATCTTCGTCACGAATAATTTCTACTTCACCATATTTAATAGCCATTAAGCTATCAGCAGCATGTGAAATTCCAGCAATACCTGTTGCGAATGTACGGTTTAAGTTAGTATCCATTAAAGCCATTTGAGGAGCTTCATAGGCATATTTATCATGCATATAGTGGATAACGTTTAATGTGTTAACGTACAATTCAGCTAACCAATCTAACATATCTTTGTAGCGTTCGATAAATTCGTCAAATTCTAATTTATCACCAGTGATTGGACGGTATTTAGGTCCCACTTGTTTTTTAGTTTTTTCGTCGATACCACCATTGATTGCGTATAAAGCAGCTTTAATCAAGTTAGCCCGAGCACCAAAGAACTGCATATCTTTACCAACAACTGTTGCAGATACACAACATGCAATCGCACAGTCATCTGATCCCCAGTTTTTACGTAGTAAGTCATCATTTTCAAATTGGATAGATGAACTTTGTTTAGCAATTTTAGCTGCATAAGTTCTGAATCCTTTTGGTAAATGAGAAGAATATAAAACAGTTAAGTTTGGTTCTGGTGATGGTCCCATGTTAGTTAAGGTGTGTAAAATACGGAAATCATTTTTAGTAACTAATGAACGTCCGTCAACACCCATACCAGCGATAGATAATGTTGCCCAAATTGGGTAACCTGAGAATAATTCATTGTATTCAGGTGTACGAGCAAATTTAACCATACGTAATTTCATAATTAAGTGGTCAATTAATTCTTGCGCTTCGTTTTCTGTAATCACACCATTTTCTAAGTCTCTTTGAATATAAATATCCAAGAATGCTGAGATACGTCCAATAGACATAGCTGCACCATTTTGAGATTTAATTGCTGATAAGTAACCGAAGTAAGTCCATTGGATTGCTTCACGAGCGTTAGCAGCTGGTTTAGAAATATCAAAGCCATATGAAGCAGCCATTTCTTTCATATCAGCTAAAGCACGGATTTGTTCATTCACTTCTTCACGTAAGCGAATCACATCATCTGTCATTTCTTTATAACCAACGTGTGCTAAGTCATATTTTTTCTGTTCAATTAAGAAATCAATTCCGTAAAGAGCAATACGACGGTAGTCACCGATGATACGGCCACGGCCATAAGCATCTGGTAAACCAGTAATAATTTTGTTAGAACGAGCTGCTCTCATTTCAGGTGTATATGCATCGAAAACACCTTGGTTATGAGTTTTTCTCCATTCTGTAAAGATTTTTTCCATGTCGTCGCTTGTTTCGTAACCATTTGATTTTAGTGCGTTTTGAGCCATTTTGATACCACCAAATGGCATAAATGCTTGTTTCAATGGCACATCTGTTTGTAGTCCAACGATTTTTTCTTCATCTTTAATTAAGTAACCAGGACCATGTGAAGTAATGGTTGCTGGAATATCTTTGTCCATGTCGTAAACACCATTGTTTTGATGTTGTACTTCAAATAATTCTTGTAATTTTGTCCATAATTTGTCAGTGCTTGGAGCTGCAGGTTCTAAGAATGAATCGTCTCCAGTATATTCAGTATAGTTATCTTGGATAAAAGCTCTTGTATTAATTTTGTTTCTCCAGCTTTCGCCTTTAAACCCTTTCCATTGTTCCATGAATATGCCTCCTAAAAGTTCTTCTATGTCTCACCTTTTCTTAAGGTGTAACAGCTTTACAAACACAGTATAACACAAGATAAAAAAATCACAAGTATTTCGTGAAACTTTTTCTTATATTTTTTTATTTTAACTAAAAAACTCTTTAAAACCTTGATGTTAAAAGGTTTATATTTTGTAATAACTTTAATATAACAATATCTATCAGCTGTGAAACTGTATTAATATAGCTCTTATCTGTACTATAACAGACCTAAAAATTGTTATAAAAAAAGGAACACTCGTTATAGAATGTTCCTTTTTTCACTAACTTTTTTCACTGTTTTCTTGTCGTAACTCTTGTATATCAAGGGTTTGGAAGACTTCCACAACTTCTCCCTCTTTATCTTCGTTTGTTACGAATGAACCGTTACTTGTTCGGTCACTTATTGGAAAATCATTTTCTTCAATTGAATGGAATTGATAATCAGCCGTCATTAAAGTCAATTGATCCCTTGATTCTCCCATGTAACGAATTTCATGAGGTTGATTTTTTAAGGTGCGAATAACCATCAACCCTCGTTTTGCTCGGGTCAATTGTTCAATTTCTTCTGCTCGCATCCGTTTAACAGCTCCCCGCTGAGTCACAATGGTAATAGGGGTGGGTTCTCCTTCTCGGAGTAAAATACCATTTACCACTTGATCTCCTTCACGTAAGTTCATAGACTTAACCCCGGCAGCTCTAGCGCCTACGACAGTAACCTCAGACAGATTAAACCTTAACGCGAATCCTCTAGCACTGACTAAGAACACATCTTGCTTACTATCCTCAGGTACTAGATACACATTAACTAAGCGTTCGTCTGCTTGTTTTAAGTTCATACACATAGTTCCTCGGCTCTTATACGTTCGCCAAGGAGCAAATTCAGATACTTTGGTCTGCTTAATCATGCCATTTTTAGTCACGAATAAAAAGTGTTGTTTAGGATCCATCTCGTGATAATCAAACACTGCTAAAATATTTTCATCTGCGTCTAAACCATTAATTACTTGAGATAAATGTTCTCCGACCTCTTTCCATTTTAAATCTGGCAACTCATGAACAGGGCGGTAGAGCATCGTGCCTTTATCTGTCACCATTAACAAATGATCTAAGGTGCTTAATTCTTTGGCAAAGACTAAATGATCGGTATCTTTCATGCCAATCTCTTCAGGTTTAGAGGCTGCATAAGAACGGGTACTACTACGTTTCCAGTAGCCTTCTTTGGTAATAGTTACAATAACATCTTCTTCTGGTACTAAGACTTCCGTTTCTACCACTATTTCTTCAATCTCTGCTTCAATCGCTGTTTTACGAGGATGTGCATATTTTTTCTTAATACTTCTTAGTTCACTTTTCATAACTTTAAACAATTCTTTTTCATTGTCTAAAATTAATTGTAGTTCTTGAATTTTATCTTGTAACTGGCTAGCTTCTTTTTGAAGAGCCGTTACATCTGTATTGGTTAACCGGTACAATTGTAAAGAAACAATGGCTTCTGCTTGATCCTCTGTAAAACCAAATAATTCCATTAAATGTGTTTTAGCAGATTTTTTATCCTTACTCTTTCGAATGGCGTGGATAACTTGATCTAGTATGGATAAAGCTTTAATCAATCCTTCTACAATATGAGCTCGTTTTTGAGCCTTTTGTAGCTCAAATTGACTGCGTCTTGTAATCACCATTTTTCTATGACTCACATAGGCTTCTAACATGTGTTTTAAACCTACTTGTTTAGGTCGTTGCTCGTCAATCGCTACCATATTTAGATTATAATTAATTTGAAGGTCTGTGTTTTTTAGTAAGTAGTTTAAAATTCCTTCGCTACTAGCTTCTTTTTTAAGTTCAATCACAATTCTTAACCCTGTCCGGTCTGTTTCGTCTCGAACTTCTGCAATTCCTTCAATTTTTTTAGTTAAGCGAATTTCATCCATTTTTTTAACTAAGTTTGCTTTATTCACTTCGTAAGGTATTTCCGTGACCACAATTTGTTCTCGGCCACCCTTCATTTTTTCAATGGCAGTTTCAGAACGTAACACTACTCGGCCTTTACCAGTTTCATAAGCTTTTTGCATCTCTTTTGCTCCCTGCAAAATGCCTCCTGTAGGAAAATCTGGTGCTGGAATATAGGTCATTAGTTTTTCAGTGGTCGCTTTAGGATGATCAATTAAGTAAATAGTCCCGTCAATGACTTCGCCTAAATTGTGTGGAGGGATTTCTGTAGCGTAACCAGCTGAAATCCCAGTCGATCCATTGACTAACAAGTTAGGAAATTGAGCAGGTAACACAGTAGGTTCTTTTTCTGTATCGTCGAAATTCCAAACAAATTCTACGGTTTCTTTCTCAATGTCTGCTAACAACTCACTACTTAATTCTGATAAACGAGCTTCTGTATACCGCATAGCCGCTGGCGGATCTCCGTCCATGCTCCCGTTATTTCCATGCATTTCAATTAAAATTTCAGACAATTTCCAGTCTTGACTCATTCTGACCATGGCTTCATAAATACTGCTATCTCCATGAGGGTGGTAGTTCCCCATAATATTCCCTACGGATTTAGCTGATTTACGAAACCCTTTATCAAAAGTATTGCCGTCTTTATTCATCGCATATAGAATTCGGCGCTGAACCGGTTTTAACCCATCTCTTATATCAGGTAAAGCCCGTTCTTGAATGATATATTTAGAGTACCGCGCAAAGCGGTCTCCCATTACATCTTTTAACGCTAATTCTTGAATCTCATTTGAATGATTGTTCATACTTCAATTCTTCCTCTCATTCATCACTTTCATCAAATAAACTAATTTCTTGAATCTCTGGTAAATTTTCAGGGACGTTAGCTGGCGCATCTACGACAGAATGATCTAAAATGCTACCATCTTCTTCTAGGGTAAAGGCCACATTTTGTTCAATCCAACGGCGTCTTTTATCTACCTTGTCTCCCATTAAAGTAGAAACTATTTTTTCATTACTACCAGAAGTGCCATCATCTTCATCTAAGGTTACTCGAATTAACGTTCGCGTTTCTGGGTTCATCGTCGTTTCCCATAGTTGATCCGCATTCATTTCCCCTAGTCCTTTGTAACGTTGTAGAGAATAGCCTTTGCCGTATTTTTTCGTTAATTGAGCCAATTCTTCCTCTGTCCAGGCATAATCTAGTTTCTTACCTTTTTCAATTTTATACAAAGGTGGCAAAGCAATATAGACTTTACCTGCTTCAACTAGTGGTGTCATGAACCGGTAAAAGAAAGTTAATAACAAGGTTTGAATATGAGCCCCGTCTGTATCCGCATCGGTCATAATAATGACTTTATCATAGTTACAATCTTCTAGTGAAAAATCAGGGCCATAGCCGGCTCCAATGGTATAAATCATCGTATTAATTTCTTCATTTTTTAAAACATCTTGAAGTTTTGCTTTTTCCGTATTAATTACTTTACCTCGTAACGGTAAAATAGCTTGGAATTTGCGGTCTCGGCCTTGTTTAGCAGAACCTCCTGCAGAGTCTCCCTCCACTAAATACAATTCATTTTTTTTAGGGTTTCTAGACTGAGCTGGAGTTAATTTACCAGATAAAAGAGACTCCCCTTTTTTCCGTTTTTTACCTGTTCGGCTTTCTTCTCGAGCTTTTCTAGCAGCCTCTCTTGCTTCTCTAGCTTTTAAGGCTTTTCTAATTAGCTCTTGACTCATATCATTGTTTTCTTGTAAGAAAAACACTAATTGTTCACTAATCACATTTTCAACCACAGTTCGAGCTAACGGAGTACCTAGCTTACCTTTTGTCTGTCCTTCAAACTGTAATAAATCTTCTGGGATTCTCACTGAGATAATGGCTGTCAATCCTTCTCTAAAATCAGTCCCGTCTAAATTTTTATCCTTTTCTTTTAACAGTCCAGATTTTCTAGCGTACTCATTAAAAGACTTAGTTAAAGCAGTTTTCATCCCTACTTCATGTGTTCCACCATCTTTAGTTCGCACGTTGTTAACAAAGGATAAAATACTTTCTGAATAGCCATCATTGTACTGACAAGCAAACTCTACTTCAATAGTTTCTTTCATCCCTTGAAAATAGATAACAGGAGTTAACGCATCTTTCTCCTCATTTAAATAGCTAATAAATTCTTTAATCCCTTCTTCATAGTGAAATACCTCTTCAACAGGCTCTTCATTGCGTTCATCTCTTAAAGTGATTTTCACATCTTTTAATAAAAAGGCAGACTCTCGTAAGCGCTCTGCTAAAACTTGATAAGAAAATTGAATAGTAGAAAAAATAGTATCATCTGGTAAAAAATGAATATAGGTGCCATTTTTTTGACTAGTTTTTCCAAGTTTACGCAAACCGCCTTCAGGTTTTCCTCCCTCTACAAACTTTTGTTCATAGCTGATACCCTCTCGGACAATCCGAACAATTAACCATTTAGACAAAGCATTGACCACACTAGCTCCTACCCCGTGAAGACCACCAGAGGTTTTATAACCACCTTGCCCAAATTTTCCGCCAGCATGTAACACAGTAAAAATAACTTGCACAGTGGGAACACCTGATGTATGCATTCCTACTGGCATTCCTCTACCATAATCTTGCACGCTAATACTATTATCCTGATGAATAGTGACGTCAATTTCATTTCCGTAACCTGACAATGCCTCATCTACTGCATTATCTACAATTTCATAAACTAAATGATGTAGTCCTCTAGCATCGGTTGAGCCAATATACATTCCTGGACGTTTTCTAACTGCTTCTAATCCCTCTAACACTTGGATGGAAGCATCATTGTATTCTACTTGTTTTTTAACCATGCATCTAACTCCTTATATAGATTATCAGTGTCTATCTACACAAATACTTGTCTCATAATACGCTAAAATAATTTATTTGCAAAGTAGCAGTTAACAGGTTATCTATTTCATAAAAAAAGCATAGAACTTTTTTTAGCTCTATGCCATCTGTTTTTTTATTTTCGACGACGACTTTTTTTTCTGCTTCTTTTTAATTCGTTTTCCATATTAATCACTTTAATCAATGATATTAAGCTAACTACTAACGCTAAAAGACTAGCGACTAAAGCACCAATCAAAATAAAATCTGAAGTTTGTCCACCTGCTAGCATACTACCCCTCCTCATTAAATGTGATCACCATACGTTGCTGTATTTTAATGACTCATCTATTATACTACATGAATTCAAAAAAAATGAAAAGAATAGACAAGAATTTTAAGGAATTTTATCCATCTAAAGCCAAATTATGCTAAGATAGACTCTTGGATAACCGTAATTGGAGGAGTTAATACTAATGAAAAATATTGCTGTGTATTGTGGTTCAAGTCCAGGAAACCAACCTATCTATGCCAAGGCTGCTACCGAATTGGGTCAATGGCTAGTTCAGCATCAGTTAGGCTTAGTTTACGGAGGCTCAAAAATTGGACTGATGGGAAAATTAGCCCAAACTGTTCTCAACCAACAAGGATTTGTTTTAGGGGTGATGCCCCAACATTTAGCAAACAAAGAAATTGCCTTAGAAGGCTTGTCTGAATTTATCTCAGTGCCTGACATGCATACCCGGAAAAAAATAATGATGGACCGTTCTGACGGCTTTATTGCCTTACCTGGCGGATGTGGCACTATGGAAGAAATTTTTGAAGTGATTACTTGGTCACAAATTGGGCTTCATCAAAAACCTTTCGCTTTTTATAATGTAGCTGGCTATTATGATTTTTTAGGAAACTTTTTAGATTACATGGTCAAAGAGGGCTTCACCAAAAAAGAATTAAGAGAGGCTATTTTTATTTCTGATTCTCTTTCAGATATTTATCAGCATTTTCAACACACAGGGACTCCTTTAGAAAAAGATTTTTCAAAAGTAAGTACCTTGTTTTAAACTAATTGTGAGGTGTTTTCATGTTAACCATTATTTTATTAGCTATTTGTGGCTATTTACTAGGCTCTATTCCTTCAGGGGTTTGGATTGGCAAACTCTTTTTTAAAAAAGATATTAGACAATTTGGCAGTGGCAATTCTGGCACAACTAATACCTTTCGCGTACTAGGAAAAAAAGCAGGAGTCACTGTCCTAGTGATGGATATTTTAAAAGGAACCATTGCCACTCTTCTTCCTCAACTATTCCATGTGCCTATTAACCCTTTATGGTTTGGATTAGCAGCTATTTTAGGTCATACTTTTCCTATTTTCGCTGGCTTTAAAGGAGGCAAAGCAGTGGCAACCAGTGCTGGCATGTTGCTAGGCTATCAACCATTATTTTTCGTATATTCTGCCGCTATTTTTGTTATTACCTTATTTATCACTAGTATGGTTAGTCTGGCTAGTATGATTAGCGCGACTTTAATTACGCTATCGACTGTTTTACTTCCTTTCTTCCGGCAACCTATTTTTCCTAAATTTGATTTATTTTTGACTAGTATCGCCTTAGCAGTCACCTTATTTATCTTTTATCGTCACAAAGATAATATTAAACGAATCAAAGAAGGAACAGAAAATAGAGTGCCTTTTGGCTTACATCCTCGCGACAAAACTAAATAATTTATTAAGTTTTCAGTTTATTTTCATATATTTTTACATTTTTTAGGTTTTATTAGAGTTTAATGATATACTGTCATCATATTCTAATAGAAAGTGAGAGATGTATATGATTATTGGAATACCAAAAGAAATAAAAAATAATGAGAGCCGGGTAGGTATTACACCAACTGGAGTACAACTGTTTGTTACACAAGGTCACCAAGTTCATATTGAAACGAACGCTGGGTTAACAGCTGGTTTTACAAATGAAGCCTATAAAGAAATGGGAGCGACGATTGTCAACACTCCTCAAGAAGCTTGGGCAGCTGATATGGTCATCAAAGTCAAAGAACCCCTTCCTTCTGAGTATGTTTACTTACGTGAAGATTTAATTTTATATACATATCTCCATTTAGCTCCTGCTAAGGAATTAACAGATGCATTACTTTTACATAAAACGACAAGTATTGCTTATGAAACGGTTCAGCTATCAGACAATTCTCTTCCTTTATTAACTCCTATGAGTGAAATCGCTGGAAGAATGTCTGTCCAAATCGGAGCAGAATTTTTAGAAAAACCAAAAGGTGGAAAAGGTATTTTACTATCAGGTATTCCAGGCGTTCACCGAGGTAACATCGTCATTATCGGAGGGGGAAATGTTGGAACTAACGCTGCTAAAATTGCCATTGGTATGGGAGCTAATGTCACTATTTTAGATATTTCTCCTAGACGTTTAGGCCAGTTAGATGACTTATTTGGTCACAACATCCAAACTCTACTGTCTAACCCAATTAATATTGCTCGGGCTGTTAAAGAGGCAGACTTAGTGATTGGAACAGTGCTTATTCCAGGAGCTAAAACTCCTACTTTAGTGACTAAAGAGATGGTTCAAAGCATGGAAGCTGGCTCAGTGATTATTGACGTAGCAATTGACCAAGGTGGTTGTATCGAAACCATTGATCACATTACTACCCATGACGAACCGGTTTATGAGCGCTACGGAGTTCTTCATTACGCAGTAGCTAATATGCCAGGTGCTGTTGCTAAAACGTCTACAGTGGCTTTAACAAACGTTACCTTGCCTTACGCTTTAGAAATTGCTAACAAAGGCTTACCTCAAGTCGCTCTTGAAAATGAAGCATTAGCTAAAGGCTTAAATACTTATCAGGGATATTTAGTTAACCCTTCTGTGGCTCATTCACAAAACCGTGAACTAACAGACTTTCAAACACTAGTCTAATTAATTCACAACTTATCACGCAAAAAAGCTTTCCGAATAAATTCGGAAAGCTTTTTTTATTGGACGGTTAACGAATTGTAATGTCATATTCACAATGAAAGCTAGCATGAGGTGGAAGATGATTAATCCCTAATTTTTCTGTTAGTTCTCCGCTACTGTCAACTGCATCTGCAATTCCACACCAAGGTTCAATACAAACAAAAGGAGCTTCTTTAGGGTATGGACTCCAAATCCCGACATAAGGCATGTTTAAGGTGGTTACTTTCACACTATGGTCATGCTCGTCCGTACAAATTTTAAAGGAGTGACGGCCTCTTGTTTCGTAAATTAAGGCATCTTGTTTAAACCATTCCCTTGTCAAATCAATATCACTATTGGTTTGACCTAATGTTTTCTTAGCTGGATCAATGAAAGCCCCTTGTAAAGGAATACGTGTCCGTGACTTTTGAGGAGAGTAGTGTAAATAATAGTCTTCAAACACTTCCTTATCGGTTAAAGGAACGTTAAAACCAGGATGTCCACCTATTGAAAAATAAAGAGGAGCATCAGCTGGATTAGTGACTTGATACTGAACCGCTAAAACATTTTGAGTTAAGGTATAACGAATACGCAGTTCAAATTCAAAAGGATACATCTCACGAGTCTGATTGTTACTGGTCAGTAAAAAAGTCAAGGAAGTATCTGTTTTTTCTTCTAAAGTAAAAATCTGATTTCTAGCAAAACCATGTTGCGTCATGGAATAGGTCTTTCCCTTATAGCAATACTGATCCTCTTTTAACCGACCTACAATGGGAAATAAAACAGGGGCTTTTCTTCCCCAAAATTCAGGGTCCCCTTGCCAAATATATTCAATGCCCGAACTTTTCTGGATAAAACTAGAAAGTTCTGCACCTAATGGTTGAAAGGTGGCTTTTACTTCCGGATTTTCTAAGGTGTACACAAACATCTCTCCTTCTATTCCCGATTCTCTAGCTTCGTTATGTCCATAGTGTATCTAGACTTTTTATAAGATATAGCGACTTAAATCTTGATCTTTTACAATCGCATCTAATTTGTCATTAACGTAATTTTCAGTAATGGTAATGTCACCCATTTGCATATCAGGGGATTCAAACAATAAGTCCTCTAATAATTTTTCTAAAATAGTATGAAGACGTCTTGCTCCAATATTATCAGTTTCCGCATTGACATCGTAGGCAATGTTAGCAATCCGTTCAATAGCTTCCATTGTAAACGTAATGGTAATGTTTTCTGTTTCTAACAAAGCCATATATTGTTTCACTAAAGCATTTTTAGGTTCAGTTAAAATTCGCACAAAATCTTCTGCTGTTAAATCTTCTAGTTCTACACGAATAGGGAAACGTCCTTGTAACTCAGGGATTAAATCACTTGGTTTAGTCAAATGGAACGCCCCTGAAGCAATAAATAATACGTGATCAGTGTGAATCACGCCGTATTTAGTTGTTACTTGAGATCCTTCCACGATTGGTAAAATATCTCGCTGAACCCCTTCTCTAGACACCTCTCCATTTTGTTTAGACCGAGAAGTAATTTTATCAAATTCATCAATAAAAATAATCCCGTGATTTTGAGCCAATTTAATCGCTTCACTATTAATATCAGCTTTATTCACTAATTTTTCTGACTCTTGTTGAATTAAAATATCTCTCGCTTCTGCTACTGTTACCGTGCGTTTAATAGTTTTCTTAGGTGTTAGAGCATCTAGTGTATCAGATAAATCTATCCCCATTTGTTCCAACTGATTGTTCATTGTAGGCACATTAACTTTAGGTTCTGCCATTTCAATCGTGATTTCTTTTTGTTCTAATAACCCTTTATCTAACTGGCTACGAACAGTTTCTCGGCTCACGCGAATCGAGTCTGTCACTTCTTCTGTTTCTTCTTCTGCTTGGCCTTTTTGTAAAGAGGTCATCATTTGCATCATAGCATCCCACTGGTTACCAGATTCTTTTTCCTCTTTTTTAAGACCTGGAACAAGCAATTTTACTAATTGTTCATCTGCTTTTTTACGTGCTTGAGAGTACACTCGGCTATATTGTTGTTCTTCTACAATTTTGATACTTGCTTCAACTAAATCTCTTATCATTGACTCTACATCACGACCAACATAACCGACTTCAGTAAATTTAGTCGCTTCCACTTTAACAAAAGGTGCATTCACAATGTGAGCTAAACGTCGAGCAATTTCCGTTTTACCTACCCCAGTTGGTCCAATCATTAACATGTTTTTAGGTTTAACTTCTTGTTGCATGTCACTATCTAGTTGCATTCTACGGTAACGATTTCTTAAAGCAATCGCTACTGCTCGTTTAGCTGAATGCTGACCTACAATATATTTATCTAATTCAGTTACAATTTCTCTTGGTGTTTTATTTGTCATCATGTCCATTAGGTTTACTCCTCTAAATTTCTTCTACAATAATATTATGGTTTGTGTAAACACAAATATCTCCAGCGATTTCTAAAGCATTTCTTGCAATATCTGCAGCACTTAAATCTGTTGAACCGTGACGTTTCATCGCCCGAGCAGCAGATAAGGCATAGTTGCCTCCTGAACCAATCGCTAAAATGCCGTCATCTGGCGCAATGACTTCTCCTGTACCAGAAATAAGCAACATTTCTTTGTCATTCATCACAATTAATAAAGCTTCTAATTTTTGCATGGCTCTATCTGTACGCCATTCCATAGCAAGCTCTACAGCTGCTCGCATTAAATTTCCTTTGTATTGATTTAATTTAGCTTCAAATTTTCCTTCTAAATTAAAGGCATCTGCTACACTACCAGCAAACCCTACTACTACTTCATTATTATAAATTCGGCGGACTTTTTTAGCCGTTCCTTTCATAATAACGGTTTCGCCCATAGTTACTTGGCCATCACCAGCCATAGCAAATTTGCCATCTTTTTCTACTGCACAAATTGTTGTAGAGTGAAAAGTTGTATATCCCATTTAAAATACCTCCTAAAAACTTTATGCCCGAGGGTGAAAGTTTCGATAATTTTTTTGTAAGTTTTCAGTTGTGACATGTGTGTAAATTTGGGTAGAGGATAAACTAGCATGTCCTAACAACTCTTGAACCGTTCGCATGTCTGCTCCATTATTTAATAAGTGAGTTGCGAAGGTATGCCTTAACATATGCGGATGAATATCTGCGGTTAAACTACTTTTTTTCAAGACTTTTTTTAGTACATATTCCACCCCAGTAGGCGTAATTGGATCTCCGTAATGATTAATAAATACATACTCATGTTCTTTATGATACTTAGCCATAATATCTTTTCTAGTCGTATATAGATACTCTTCTAAAGCATCTTGAGCAAAACTACCAAAAGGAATGTACCGCTCTTTATTGCCTTTTCCCAGAACTAAAAGAACACCTGTCGTAAAATCCAACTGCTTTAAGGTTAAGTTAGTACACTCTGAAACACGCATTCCTGTCCCATATAATAACTCTAACAAAGCCTCATTTCTTTTGTCCAAAGGGTTGTCTCCTTTAACACTGTCAAAAAGAACAGCCATTTCTTTTTCGTAAAAGAAACGGGGCAATTTGTTGGTATATTTTTTTATTTGAACATAGGAAAAAGGGTTTTCAGAAAGTTGTTCATGCGTTAATAAAAACTGATAAAAGGAACGTAAGCTAGAAATTTTCCGACTCACTGTTGCTCGGCTATATTTTTCATCATATAAATAGGATAAATAAACCCGAACGTCATGGTAAGTAATCTGAAAAGGATCACTTTCACCTGTTTTATCCAAAAAATCAAAAAAATCTTGAATATCTTTTTGATAAGCGGATTCTGTTAAGTCAGAATATTGTCTCTCTACTAGTAAATACTCAGAAAATCTGTCTAACCATTGTTTTTTTTTCATGTAAATCACCAACCTCTACTAGTCGTAAATGTATCATACCCATTGCTTGAATACAATTAAATTCAATCATTTTAACAAAATTTTTGCAAAATAAAAACCCTTCCCTAAATAGAAAAGAGTCTTTATTCTGTGATTACTGTTGTTTTTTTAAATCATCTACTAACGCTAGAGAACGATTAGCTAATTGCGTATAACGCTCTTTTTTATCTCGAATTCTTTCTTTAAGAGGAGCAATAATACCAAAATTAGCATTCATTGGTTGAAAATGTTTAGCATCCGTATGGGTAATGTAGTAAGCCATACTACCTAATACTGTTTCAACTGGAAACGTCATAGGCGCTTTATCCTTAGCTAAACGGGCTGCATTCATTCCTGCTAACATACCGCTAGCAGCACTTTCCACATACCCTTCAACGCCAGTCATTTGCCCTGCAAAAAATAAATCTTCCCGTGTGTTAGACTGATACGTTGCTTGCAACAATTCTGGTGATTTTAAGAAAGTATTGCGGTGCATTACACCATATCTGACAATTTCAGCTTGTTCTAAACCTGGAATCATACGAATAATTCGCTTTTGTTCTCCCCATTTTAAATGAGTTTGGAAGCCTACAATATTATATAGAGAAGCTGCAGCGTTATCTTGCCGCAACTGAACCACTGCATAAGGTCGTTTATTAGTTTTAGGATCTTCTAGCCCAACTGGTTTCATCGGTCCAAACAGCATGGTTTTCTCTCCCCGACTAGCCATTACTTCAATTGGCATACACCCTTCAAAATATTTTTCGTTTTCAAATTCTTTTAAAGGAGCAACTTCTGCAGTAACTAAAGCATCTCTAAAAGCGTAAAACTCTTCTCTAGTCATAGGACAATTTAAATAAGCCGCTTCCCCTTTATCATAACGAGATTTCAAATAAACTTTATCCATGTCAATCGAACTTTTTTCAATGATAGGCGCTGCAGCATCATAAAAATATAGCCCTTCACTATGGGTAAATTCTTGAATGGCTTTAGCTAAACCATCTGAAGTCAGAGGGCCGGTTGCGATTACCGTTAAACCATCTGGAATACTTTCTACCTCTTCATCTATTACTGTAACATTCGGGTGATTGCGTAATTGCTCTGTCACCTCTTTAGCAAAACCTTCTCGATCAACTGCCAATGCTCCTCCTGCAGGAACTGCATGCTTATCTGCTGCCATCATAATTAATGAATCAAACTGACGCATCTCTTCCTTTAGTAAACCGACTGCATTGGTAATGTTGTTCGCTCTAAGTGAATTAGAACAAACTAGCTCAGCAAATTGATCGGTATGATGAGCAGGTGTTTTTTTATGTTGACGCATTTCATATAAATGTACTTGTACCCCTGCCTGTGCAATCTGCCAAGCCGCCTCACTTCCTGCTAAGCCAGCTCCAATCACTTTCACTACTTTTTCCATAGTTGCCTCCTTGAATTAGAAGACGACAGTTAGCTAACTGTCGTCAAATTTCTACTGTTTATTTTTGAATAGCTTCCTTGTAATCACAATCACTACAAATGACCTGTTTGCCACCTTTACTTTTCTTCTCAACTAGATACTTGCCACATTTTGGACAATCTCTGCCCACTGGTTTGTTCCAAGAAGTAAAGTCACAGTCTGGATAACGACTACATCCGTAAAACAACCGATTTTTCTTCGATTTACGTTCAATCACTTCTCCTTCATGACAATGTGGACATTTAACCCCAATCTCTTTAATGATTGGTTTTGTATTGCGACAATCAGGGAAATTACTACATGCATAGAATTTACCATATCTACCTAATTTTATCACCATAGGATGACCACAAAGTTCACAATCAAATCCAGCTGGTTCATCTTTGATTTGAATTTTCTCCATGTTTTCTTCAGCATGAGCCAATTCTTTTGCAAAAGGTTGATAGAATCTGTCAATGGTTTCGATCCAATCTTGTTTCGCTTCTGCTACTTTATCTAAATCATTTTCCATTTCTGCTGTAAAGTTAATGTCCACAATTTGTGGGAAAAACTCGACAATTAAGCCGTTAACAATTTCACCTAATTCTGTTGGTTCAAACCGTTTAGCTTGTAGCTTAACATAGTAACGACGCTGAATTGTTTCTAACGTTGGCGCGTAAGTGGAAGGACGTCCTACTCCATTTTCTTCTAACGTTTTAATTAGCGTTGCCTCACTATATCGAGCAGGAGGTTGGGTAAAGTGTTGTTTTGGTTCAAGATCAACAGATTTAACCATTTCTCCTTCTGACAGTTCTGGTAAAATATTTTCTTTTTCTTCTTTACCTTCGTCATTTCCTTCAATATAGACTTTCATAAATCCTGGAAACTTGATTTTAGACCCATTAGCCACAAACATCACGCCATTTTGACCTAATTCAACTCGCATCGTATCTAAAATAGCTGGCTTCATTTGGCTAGCAACCGTTCTTGCCCAAATCAAGCTGTATAACTTCATTTGATCCTTGTCTAAATACTCTTCAATCGAGTTTGGCGTTCTTAAAATACTAGAAGGACGAATGGCTTCATGGGCATCTTGGGCTCCATGTTCCCCTTTAGTGGTTGCTTGTTTTCCTTTAGCATATTCCTCTCCGTAAGTTTCGTTGATATAGTCATACGCTTCAGTTTTAGCTAAGTCAGATAAACGAGTAGAGTCCGTTCTCATATAAGTAATTAAACCGACTGTCCCAGCTTTTCCTAAAGAAATTCCTTCATATAGTTGCTGAGCTACCATCATCGTTTTACGTGTTCTAAAATTCAATTTACGAGCTGCTTCTTGTTGTAAACTACTAGTAGTAAATGGTTTAGCTGGATTTCTTTTTCTTTCTTTTTTAGTAATCTTATCCACAGAAAAATCTTTAGAAGCTAACCTAGACATCACTTCTTTAACATCTGCTTCATTATTTAGCTTTTGTTTTTTACCATCTACTCCATAAAAATTAGCTTTGAATTTCTTTCTCCCTTTTAAAAAGTTACCATCAATACTCCAGTATTCTTCTGGTTTAAACTCTCTAATTTCTTCTTCTCGGTCAATAATCATTTTAAGAGCAATCGATTGAACACGACCTGCACTTAACCCTTTTTTCACTTTCTTCCATAATATAGGGCTAATAGAGTAACCTACTAATCGGTCTAAAATTCGCCGAGCTTGCTGCGCATTCACTAAATCTAAATTAATACTACGAGGTTCTTTAAAAGCTGCTTTAACTGCATCTTTAGTGATTTCATTAAAGACCACTCTGTTTTTATCTTCTAAATCTAAATCTAGGAGATAAGCTAAATGCCAAGCAATCGCTTCTCCTTCTCTATCCGGGTCACTTGCTAAATAAACTTTTTCCGCTTTTTTAGCCAACTTCTTTAAATCTTTAATGACTGGGCCTTTGCCTCGAATAGAAATATAATGAGGCTCATAATTGTTTTCTATGTCTACACCCATTTTACTTTTCGGTAAATCTCTTACATGACCAACACTGGCGACAACTTTATAATTTCTTCCTAAATATTTTTCAATTGTTTTTGCCTTCGCAGGAGACTCAACAATAACTAAGTATTTATATGCCATTTAAATATGTACCACCTTTGATTGTTCTTTATTTAATTTATTTTACTGGTTTCATTAAGTTGAGATGTTATCCCAACAGGAATCGTTAATCATCTTATGCTATTTAGGAATGGTTTGTCAACAATGTTTCTTTTTTGCCCCTATTTTAGAACAAAAATTCTTCTAAAATATCTTCCGGTTGATAAACACACTTAGCACCTAACTGAATGAGTTTTAAACACCCTTTACTTTCCTCTAAACCTATATCTCCCGGTACTGCAAAGACTTCTCGTCCCTCCTCTAAAGCTAGACTAGCTGTAATCAACGTGCCACTTTTTTCTCTAGCTTGAATAACACAAGTTCCTTTGGATAAACCAGCGATGATTCGGTTTCGCATTGGAAAATGATAAGGGTAAGGTGGAGTATTTAATGGGTACTCACTGACAACTAACTGATGCTTCATTAAGTAATGTTGTAAACGTTGATTACTTTTAGGATAACATATATTTAAACCAGAACCAATCACTGCCACCGTTTTCCCCTGATTTTTTAACGCCTCTTGATGACACTTAGTATCAATTCCTTTAGCCAATCCACTAACAATCACTAAAGGATGTGTCACCAGTTTCGGAGAGAATTTCTCCACAACCTCATAACCATATTGAGTAGGTTCTCTTGGTCCAATCATACTGATAGCTGGCTTGTTTAATAGAGAAATATCTCCGGCATAAAATAACCCAACTGGTGGATTATAAATTTGGCTTAAACAAGTAGGATACGCCTGATCTAAAAAAGTAATAAAGGGTTGATGAGTGTACTGAACATAAAAACTTTCCCGTTGATTTTCCACGTAGGCTAGATGAGTTAAAATCTTTTTTTCATACTTTTTCTGAATATTTGCTAGATGAATAATTTCTTCAGGTGATACAGTTACTCTACCTGTTTCTAATACAGATTGGCACACGTTTAAAATGCTTTGATTAGACAACCCTGGCACTTGCTTTAAACAAAAGATCAAAAACTTTAATTTTTCCATAAAAAAACCCTCTTTTCTTACAAACCTTATAAATAAGTTTGCAAAAAAAGAGTGGTTCCATTAAAAATATTCTTTAACAGGTGCAAAGGTTTTTCTATGAATCTCACATGGCCCTTGTTTTTTTAACCCATCTAGGTGAGCTTTTGTGCCATATCCAGCATTTTGAGCAAAGCCGTATCCTGGGTATTTCACATCATAATCTACCATTAAACGGTCTCTTGTCACTTTAGCTATAATACTAGCAGCTGCTATCGAGATACTTTTACTATCTCCTTTAATCAATTTTTCTTGAGGTAACTTAATAGACTCTAACACCATTGCATCTAACAAAAGATAATCTGGAGCAGGGGATAGTTGTTCTACGGCTTGTTTCATCGCTAATTTAGTTGCTTGATAAATATTTAGCACATCAATCTGTTTTTCATCCACTATGCCAACGCCTACACTGATTGCTTGTTCATTGATTTGGTCAAATAAGCTTTCTCGTTTAGCCTTAGATAATTGCTTAGAATCATTTAATTCTATTAATTGACAGTCTACTGGTAAAATAACTGCACTAGCGACAACTGGGCCAGCTAATGGACCACGACCTACCTCATCAATCCCTGCAATAAACTGATACCCTTTTTGGTGTAAGTTTTTTTCATATTGAGATCTTGTTATAAAAGCTGCCATTAATTCTGCTTGCTTTTCTTGTTTTCTTTCCCAACTTTTTACTAACTTCTCCACGCCTTTTCTAGGATCTTGTCGTAACCTATCTAAAAAGGCATCAGTTATGTCTACATCAGCTTCTAAACGGGTTTTAATAGATTTAATCGTCATTTCCGTCATCTGTCACATTCAGCTCCTCATAACGATCTAGCGTATAACGACCTAACTTCCCGCTGCGGATTTCTCTTACGATCATTTCACTGGCTTGCTCGTAATCATCTCTAAATCCTCTTTTTTCCGTAATACGTAATAACTGATCTACTACTGGCAAGTCCATTTCAGCTTCCGTTAATTGATACCGCTCCTGCAGTTGTTTCGGATAAAATCTATTGAAAAAACTTAATCCATATAAAGCGACATCATCCATATACAGTAAACTATCTTTAATTGCTCCTGTTAATGCCAAGCGTTTGCCAATTTCTTCATCTTCAAACCGAGGCCATAAAATACCCGGCGTGTCTAATAATTCTAACTCATTGCCTGCTTTTAACCATTGTTGTCCCTTAGTTACTCCAGGTTTATTTCCAGTTTTAGCAATATTTTTCTTAACTAACCGATTCATCAAGGTTGATTTTCCAACATTAGGAATCCCAATAATCATCACGCGAATCGCTCTTTCTTTAATGCCTTTTTCTGCTTCTTTTTGGCGTTTATCTATTAATAATTTCTTAGATGCCGCCACAATCTGTTTAACTCCTTGACCTTCTTTTGAGTTAATCATCAAACTAGGATGGCCTTCTTCTTCAAAATAATCTTGCCACCGCTTAGTTTGAGCGGGATCTGCTAAGTCGGCTTTATTAAGTAAAATTAGCCGAGGCTTATCTCCTACTATCTCATCCATCATCGGATTTCGACTAGACAAAGGCAATCTTGCATCTACTAGTTCAAAAATCACATCTACAAATTTTAATTTTTCGGTTACTTCACGACGGGCTTTTGCCATATGTCCTGGAAACCATTGAATTGTACTCATACTTTTTAACTCCTTATAACCATTTTATATGAAACAACGGGTAATAAATGAAGCGAGCTTTTCCTACAACGTATTTAGCGTCTACTTCCCCAAAGGACCGACTATCTTTACTCAGTCGCCGATTATCCCCTAAAACAAAGTAAGCATTCTCTGAAATAGCGGGTTGCTCCAAAATTTCCTCACTATCAAAGTTTGTCGTATAGTGAGTACTGGTTCGCTTAATTTTTTGTTTTCCTAAAAAAGGTTCTGCCACTTCTTTTCCATCCACATAAAGTTTGTCATTTTTATAGGCAATTTTTTCATTAGGCAGTCCAATTACTCGCTTAATATATGTATTGCCATTTGGCATTTGAAAAATCACCACATCAAATCGGTTAATCGATGATATTTTTTCATACACAATATGATCATCAGCTTGTAAAGTCGGTTCCATGGAGATACCGTCTACTGTCATAGGGATTAATAAAAATCCACGAATGATAAAAACTAGCATGACAGCTACTACTACCAGCTTTAACCAATACCAAATCCGATCCATTACTGTTGGATTCACTCTGCCACCTCATTTCATACTAGTTGTATCATAATAAAGAAAAGAAAAAATTGCTACTATTTCTTGCCAGTTAAACAAAAAAATAAGAGCCTGAGCTCTTATTTTTTTAAAGTGTCTAATCCTTTGTTGTAAATAACATCGTTTTCTTGGATTAAGGTCATTAATTTTCGCTCTAATAAACTAGCGGTTTCTTTGGTTACCACTCCGTTAGCTGGAAGTTGGTTATCTTGTTGAAAAGCTAAAACAGCTTGTGTAGTTTCATCTGTAAATACTTGTTGCGTTTGATTAACATTATACCCTAAAGCCTTCAACGCTCCGTGAATAGTCTTCACTGCATTTCCTTCCGCACCTTTTTGATAGCTCATTGATTTATCAATTGGGGATAAATAAGCATAGTAAGGATAGTCCACAAAAATAGTAGGTTTTAACCCTTTTTTATGAATCCAAGTACCATCAGGGGTTAACCATTTATTCGTAGTTAATTTTAATTCACTTGACTCAGTTAACCGCTGAACACTTTGGACGGTTCCTTTACCAAAGGTTTTTGTTCCAATAACAGGAATATCTGCAGACTGTTGAACTGCTGCTGCGAATATTTCTGAGGCACTGGCACTTTCATGATCCACTAAGACAACTGTTGGCTCTTTGACTTTAAAACCATGATCTAAATGTTTATCCGCTACAATTTTTTCTTTATTTTGATGTTTGTCACTAAATTTAACAATGGTTTCTCCGTCTTTTAAAAACATACTAGACATTTCAGCAACTTGATCTAACAAACCACCAGGATTTTGTCTTAAATCAATCACCAATTTCTTTGCGCCAGCTTTTCGCATATCTTGAATAGTTTGCTTAAATTCATCAGCTGTATTCTCAGAAAAAGTAGCGACTCTTATATGAGCAACATCGGTTTGCTTTTTGTCTATCTCTCCAAACACAGAATCAATTGGGATAGCATCTCTTACTAAGGTCACGTCAAAGATGTCACTATCTCGTTGAATAGTTAACGTTACTTTTGTTCCTTTTTTACCACGAATTTTAGAAACGATTTTGTTAAGCGGCTGACCATTCACTTCTTTACCATCTACTTTTAAAATCGTATCTTTAGCTCGTAAACGGGCTTTTTCAGCTGGAGACCCTTTAATCGGTGGCTCTACAATTACTGGCATATCATTTTGTAACGACATGGTTGCGCCAATACCTTCAAAACTACCTGAAATAGTCGTATCTAAATCTTCTGCTTCTTGCCCACTATAATAAGCACTATAAGGATCATCTAAGGCACTGGTCATGCCTTTTACTGCTCCGTCAATCAATTTAGTTTGATCCACTTTCCCCACATAGTTTTTTAAAATCGTGTCATAAGTGACCTTGACTTTTTCTAAATCGTCATCTTTTAGATCCCGTCCGAGATAAGCACTTTTTGTAAACTGGCGCATATCCACATAGCGAGTAATGGCAACGGTGCTTCCCACACAAATGATCATCACACTAATTAAAATAATCAAGTGAGATTTATAAGAAATCTGTCTAGTTTCTTTGTTTGGTTTATCATCAGTCATTTTATCACTTTCTTTCTCTTAAAAACATATATTCTTGTTCAAAGTGTATCACGAATACATAACACATTGCAAAATAAAAAAAAGCAAGAAGAGTAAAACTCTCCTCACTTTCATCTGTTTCTTATAAATTCCGTTTTATAACTGTTGTGCTCCGTTATAAACATGTCCTTGACGTGGATCAACTGTTATAAGTGTTCCGTCTTGTAAGATAGTTGTGGCATCTGTTGCGCCTACAATAACTGGAATACCTTTAGCAATTCCTACAACTGCTGCATGAGAAGTTAAACCACCATCTTCAACAATTAAGGCACTAGCTAAGTCAATCGCTGGCATGTAGTCTTTATCTGTTGTTTTCAATACTAGAATAGAACCTTTTTGCGCTTTAGCAATAGCTTCTTCAGGGGTTGTAGCCACAACTGTGTTAGCAATCACAACTTGTGAACCAATCCCTTGTGCTTCTAATAATTTTTCACCAATTAATTGGATCTTCATTAAGTTAGTTGTACCACTTTCACCTACAGGAACTCCTGCTGTAATAATGATAAAGTCACCTTCTGTAGCAAATCCACTATCTTTAGCAATTTGATTAGCTAAAGCAAACATTTCATCTGTTGATGTTGGTTTTTCAACAACCATTGGGAAAACACCCCATGATAGAGATAAGCTACGAGCTGTCCGGTCATCAAATGTTAAAGCGACAATATGAGATTTTGGACGGTATTTAGAAATCATTTTAGCTGTACGGCCAGATTCAGTTGCCGCAACAATTGTTTTAACTCCTAAATTACGAGCAGTGTGACCTACTGATTGTCCAATTGCTTCTGTCATATCTGTTTGACTAAATTGTTTCAAAGCAAAAGCATCTTGATTAACTAAAGCTTCTTCTGTACGAACAGCAATGTTATGCATAGTTTGAACAGCTTCAACTGGATAATCCCCAGCTGCTGTTTCACCAGAAAGCATAATAGCGTCAGTTCCATCGTAAATGGCATTTGCTACGTCACTTGCTTCAGCACGAGTTGGACGTGGATTATGTTGCATAGAATCTAACATTTGTGTAGCAGTAATAACTGGTTTGCCTAAAGCGTTACATTTTTTGATTAAAGCTTTTTGAACGATTGGCACTTCCTCAGTTGGAATTTCAACTCCTAAGTCTCCACGAGCTACCATTAAGCCTTGAGATACTTCTAAGATTTTGTCGATATTGTCGACTCCTTCTTGGTTTTCAATCTTAGGAATGATTTGAACATGAGTCGCATTGTTTCTTTCTAAAATTTCAGTGATTTCTAAAACATCACTAGGACGACGCACAAAACTAGCGGCGATAAAATCAATGTCATTTTTTAGACCAAATTCAATATCTGCTGCATCTTTTTCAGTAATTCCTGGTAAATTAATAGAGGCAC
This sequence comes from Vagococcus humatus, assembly GCF_003950325.1. GTDB lineage: Bacteria > Bacillota > Bacilli > Lactobacillales > Vagococcaceae > Vagococcus_C > Vagococcus_C humatus. Next base: position 194,142 of record NZ_PXZH01000001.1, on the reverse strand, counting down.
CTGGAACGTTAACCCCTTTTTTGTTTTTCAAAATACCTTCATTTAAAACAGTTGTGACAATTTCTCCGTTAACTTTGTCTAATTCTACTACTTCTAAGTCGATTAAACCGTCATCTAATAAGATATGTGTCCCAACTTCTACGTCATCAATTAGATTTTCATAAGTGACAGAAAAACGTTCTTCTGTTCCTTCTACTTCTGTCATAGAGATACGAACTGTGTTGCCTGTAGATAAATGAATAGAGCCATCTTTCATATTGTTTGTGCGAATTTCTGGTCCTTTTGTATCTAATAAAATTGCGACACGTTTGCCAGTAATTTTTTGCGCTTCATGAATGTTTTTAATACGGTTGCCATGTTCCTCGTAATCACCATGTGAAAAGTTTAGACGACAAACGTTCATGCCTGCTTCCATTAATTTCACTAAAGTCTCAACGGATTCACTAGCAGGTCCAATTGTACATACAATTTTTGTTTTCTTCATTCTTTTACGCCCCTATATATAATATTTTAAAATCATAACATTCTTTATTCATTGTTTTAAATTAGAATGATATTTCGTTATTCAAACGGTATAATGATAAATCTGGTTGATGTTTGCCACCTTCAAGGGTTTTAACAATATCACTTGCGACTATTTCATTGTCTTTAATACCAATACATAAGCCGCCTTTACCTTGTTGCAATAGTTCAACAGCTGTCCAGCCAAATTTACTTGCTAAAACTCGGTCTCTAGCAGTTGGAGAACCTCCTCTAACTACGTGGCCTAAAACAGATACTCGTGTATGGAAATCTCCGTAAGTGTCTAATTCTTTACTGAATTTTTCCCCACTCATAACTCCTTCAGCTAAAATAATCAGACAGTGTTTTTTACCACGATCACGGCCTTCTTGAATTTTTTTAGCAACTTTAGACATATCAAAATTATGTTCTGGAATGATAATATCATCAGCTCCACCAGCAACTCCTGCCCATAAAGCAATATCTCCAGCATTACGTCCCATTACTTCAATAATGAAAGTCCGAACGTGAGAAGTAGCTGTGTCACGAATACGGTCAACAGACTCTAATACAGTGTTAATAGCCGTATCAAATCCTATGGTAAAATCTGTGCCTGGAATATCGTTATCAATAGTTCCTGGAACACCAACTGCAGGAAAACCATGTTTAGTTAGTGCTAAAGCTCCGTGATAAGAACCATCTCCACCAATAACAACTAAGCCTTCAATGCCAAATTTTTTCAGTTGTTCAATCCCTTTTAATTGGCCTTCTAATGTCGCAAATTCAGGATAACGAGCAGAATAAAGGAACGTTCCACCACGTTGAATTTTATCTCCAACATCAGCAATTTCTAAACGACGGATATCTCCAGCTACCAAGCCAGCATATCCATAATTAATTCCGTAAACTTCCATCCCATCATAAATAGCTTTTCTAGTTACTGCACGAACAGCAGCATTCATGCCAGGTGCGTCTCCACCACTTGTTAAAACACCAATTCGTTTCATTAGATGTTCACCTCATATATATTTTTGTCCATCATTCATTTGTTTATGTCTGATTTGGGTTTGAATAGTTCTCTTTATCTTTATGTATAAAGTACTCAAACTCTATTTATATTGTAGCATCTTTGTTCTTAAATGTCTTGTTAAACCTTAAAAAAACTTGATTTTTATTAAAAGTGACGTGTTATATAATTCAACGAAACACAATATTTTCTTTCCCGACCAGTTCCTCCAACTTATAGACTAAATCTGACGTCTTATTCACCCAGAATGTTTCATTTAAGACTACTTTTTTATCAGTAGCTTCAACATATAAAATAATCGGGAAATTTCCAGGAAATTGTTGAAAAACGTTTTCTAACTCTAAAGACACAGCTTGATGAGCTAAATGTTTAGGTAATTTGATATATAAAATTTCTTTATTGACTTGTTGATCATAATCACTTGCTAACTGAATAGTGTCAGCTAACATTTGTCTTTCTTGATTGTAGCGACTCAGTTCTACTTTTCCTTCTATTAAATAGACTTGATTTTCTTTTAAGAGGGACCGGTAACGCCGGTAAGCTTTAGGAAAAACTGTAATGGATAAGTCATCTGTACTATCAGATCCTTCTAAAAAGGCCATAAATTCCCCTTTTTTTGTCCGAATTTCTCTGATTTTTTTCACATACAATAAAATTAATCCAACTTCGCCTACTTGTAGTTGTGAAATAAGCCGACCATTTTTAATCACTCGCAACGCTTGATAATCATCAGTTGGATGGGCTGACAAATAAGTTCCTAAATACGTTTCTTCAAAAGCTAACCGCTCTTCGATTGAAAAATCTTCTATAGGTTCTTTTTTAAGACTTAACATTGAAAGCAGGTTCAAACTACCGTTACTAATTAAAATATTTTGCATCAGATTAGGTAAATAAGTTGCCAGTTCTTTTCTGTTCGGATTTAAAGAGTCAAACGCCCCAATGTAAATTAAAGGCAGCACATAATCTTCTTTTAACCAGCGGCGATCAATCCTTAATAAGAAATTCTCAAGAGACTGATAAGCTCCACCCCTTTTTCGCTCCTCTAACATCTGATAAATAAAATCCCGTCTAACTCCTTTTAACGAGCTAAAACCAAATAAAATCTCTTGATGTTGCAAAGAAAAACTATAAAAGCTTTGGTTAATATCTGGCCCTTTAATTTTTATTTGACAGCGTCTAGCCTCTCCAATATATTCTTTTATTTTCGTTAGTTGATGTCTAACTGAATGAAGTAAGGCAGTAAAAAACGGCACAGGATAATGAACTTTTAAATAAGCCATTTGATAGCCAACAAAAGAATAAGCCATAGCATGGGACCGGTTAAACCCATAGTTAGCAAACCGTTCTATATAATCATACACTTGGTTAGCTACTTCTTTTGAATAGCCTTGTTGAACAGAGCCTGTCACAAAGTGTTGGCGCTCCTCATCTAAAACCTCTTTTTTCTTTTTACTAATCGCTCGTCTCAAAATATCTGCTTGACCTAAACTAAAGCCAGCCATTTTAGCCGCTACTTGCATGATTTGCTCTTGGTACACGATAATCCCATACGTATTTTTCAAAATAGAGGCTAAATTAGCATGAGGATAATCAATCGGTAACTGGCCTTTTTTCCGTGCAATAAACAGATCAATGTTTTCCATCGGACCTGGTCGGTATAAAGCATTGACGGCAGCAATATCTTCAATCGAAGTAGGACCTAATTTCCGTAAAACATTCCGAATCCCACTAGACTCAAACTGAAATACCCCGATCGTTTGCCCTTTTTGGAATAAACGAAGGGTATCTGGATCATTCATGGGAATTTTTTTAAGGGTAAAGCTTTTATCTTCTGTTTGCTGAATGTAAGTCATAGTATCATCTAAAATAGATAAATTTCTAAGACCTAAAAAATCCATTTTCAATAAACCTAATGCTTCTACATCCCCCATCGTTAACTGGGTTAGAGGAATTCCTTGGCTTCCTTCTTGTAACGGCACAATATCTGTTAAAATTTTGTCACTGATTACCACTCCAGCAGCATGGGTGGAAACATGTCTTGGTAGTCCTTCTAATTGCTGGGCTACTTGAAACAATAACTGATAACGAGCAGATTTTTGAGTGAGCTGTTGTAAGCTTTTTGACTGTTGATAAGCTTCCTTTAAGCTAATTTTCAATTGATTAGGTACGGCATTAGCCCATTCATTCGCTTCAGATTGTGACAACCCAAACACCCTAGAAACATCTCTTAACACCATCTTCGCTGCCATAGTTCCAAAGGTGGCGATTTGAGCCATATGGTACTTACCATACTTTTGATGCACGTAAGCTAATACTTCTTCTCGCCGATTGTCTGGCAAATCAATATCAATATCTGGCATAGTGTAACGCTCTTTATTTAAAAAACGTTCAAATAATAAATCATATTGAATAGGATCCACATCGGTAATATTTAATACATAGGCTACTAAAGAGCCTGCCGCTGAGCCTCGACCAGCCCCAGTCACAATTTGATGAGTGTGAGCATAATGAAGAACATCCCAGACAATTAAGAAATAATCATCAAAGCCCATATCATGAATGACTTGTAACTCCATCTCTAGTCGTTGCCTATAAGCTGAAGTCGGCTGTTTCACTCTAAGCGGCAACTGTGCTAAACACAGCTCTCTTAGATAACTTCTAGCATCATGGGGACTAGGAACAGCATAACTAGGTAACAACGTTTGGCCAAAAGTTAGTTCACATTGACAGTTTTCTCCAATGTAAGAAGCATGATCTAATGCGTCTTGTAACCCATACCGCTGAAACTTATCTTGCATGTTTTGACTATCTGGCAAATAAAACACGCCAGTTTGCTGGAATATATCTCCTGTCATCTTTGTCCCTTGTTGGATATGATCTAGAACCCGAAGAGCAAAATCATCACTTGGATGTAGGTAACGCACATCTTGCAAACTAACTAAGGGAACCTTAGCTTTTTGTAATTGTTTCGCCCACTTCACATGTTCTTCCGAGTCTTCGTGAATACTAACGCCTTGAAATAGACTGTCTGAATCACATACTTCAGCAAATTGCTGCCAAAGTTTTAAAAAGGCTGGCAAATCCTGATTCAAGCGATATTGACTGGCAGCTTCCCCTTCTCCGCTTGGAAAAATGACAAATAAATGGGATAAATAATCTTTTATTGTTTGAAAATTAACGGGTTTGTTTTCTAGGTTATCCATTTTCAACGTAGATAGCTCTAGCAAATGCTGATAGCCTAGTTGATCTTTGGCCAGTAAAATTAAAGGATACTCCTGTCCTTGATTTTCATACATAAGAGTTAAGCCTAAAATAGGATGAATGTGATAGCGTTGGCAAGCCTTATAAAATTCCACTACTCCAGACATAACATTTAAATCAGTAATCGCTAAAGCCTGGTAGCCATATTCTTTAGCTTTAGCGACATAACTATCAATTCGAATGGTACTTTTTAACAAGGAATAAGATGTTAAAACTTGTAATTGGGTATACAATCTATCCCTCCTTTTCACTTACTATTAAAAATTATTATAGCATGAATTCAGAAAATCCTTTTGAATTAACTTACTCTTTTCATTTTAAAATGAATATGATAAACTTCAGTATGAAGAGAGGTGTTAGTTCATGCGCGCAACCATCGTTTTAATTTGGTCATTAATTTTAGGACAAATTATTTCTTATTTAGGAGCAGCTTTAAATCACGGTGCTTATGATTTTAAACAAGCTTTAATGAGCTCAATCGTTATTGCCATTAGTGTGTTAATCATTGGCAACCTATCACAGCCTTCTAAGAAACCGGCAAAATAACTAAGGTATAAACCATTAAAAGAGTAAGGAGAATTGTTCTCCTTACTCTTTTTTTAAGCTCTTTAGATTTTTTTGCCAAAGGTACCTCTAAAATTAATCAAGGTCACGATAATATTGACAAAAATAAACAAACCAGTCCCAATAAACACTCCTCGGTAGCCATATAAACTAGCAATAGTCGATCCCACTAAAGGACCTAATACTTGACCAAAGTTTAAAGACATTTGATTGTAGCTAAAAATTCTACTTACACCATCTTTTGGCGTGATTTTACTAATAATCGCATTAACAGAAGGCATCATAGCCCCAGTTGAAAAGCCCATTAAAAACCGCAACACCCCTAACTGAAAAGGTGTTTGAACTAAGGACATAGGGACAATACAGACAAAAAAGCCAATTAACCCAATAAGTAAAATATTTTGATTACCAAACCGGTCCCCTAACTTTCCTAAAAAAGGGGAAGAAATAAACGCAGAAACCCCTGCCACTGAAACAATTAAGCCACTAATAAACAAAATATTATCTCGCCCACTACCTAACTCCTGAATATAGAGAGTTAAAATAGGACTAATACTAGTAATCCCTAATTGTAAAATCAAAGTGGTTAAAAATAAACCAAATAATAAAGAAGGTTTCTCAATTTTTTCAAATACTTCTTTAGTAGAAATTAAATCCTTTTTCTGAACAGGTTCAAAATCTTCTTTAATAAATACTACAGTTAAAATAGTATTGATTAACAGAATAGCTCCTGTAATTAAAAACACATTACGAATACCAAACGTCTGAGCTAACAGTCCTCCCATTAAAGGGCCAATCAAAGTACCTGCTACTGAGCCAGTTGCCAAAGTTCCAAGAGCCCAACCGCTTTTTTCTAAAGGGGCTTGTGAGGCAATCATCGCTGTAGCATTAGGGATATAACCAGATAACACACCCGTTAAAAATCTAAAAACTAACAGCATTTTGACATCGTGAACGAAGGCTAAAGCTCCCATAGTTAACATCATCCCTGCAGCAGCTCGAACCATCATTAATTTACGTCCCCGCCTGTCTGCTAAATTTCCCCAAAGAGGTGATACAACTCCTGAAGCCAAAGCCGTCACACTAATTGCTAATCCTGCATAAAATTCCACTTTATTAGTAGGGGCACCTAATTGCTTAATATAAACTGGAATAAATGGCATAACCAAACTAAAACTAGCCCCTGTAAAAAAACACCCAATCCAAGCAATATACATATTTCGTTTCCAGTCCACTTTCATCCGCATCTCTCCCTATTCTTATTGATTCTCTTATCTTTAGTTTAACAAACTACCATAAATAAACAAATATAACACTTGTTTTGTATATCATAAAAAAAGAGACTAACAATTAGGTTAGCCCCTATTTATCCTTATTTTGGACACCATGCAAAACCAATTGCTTTTTCACCTAAGTGAGTCCCAATAACTGGACCAAAGCTACCGACTTGAATTTCGATGTTTGGACATTTTTCTTTCATCGTTGTCACTTCAAGTTCAGCAAAGGCTTGATGATTCGCGTGAATAATAAAATACTTCATTGGCTGTTTCGTTTTTTTATACTGTTTAGCCATTAAATCTTCCGCACGAGCAAAGGCTTTTTTAGAGGAGCGAATCTTTTCTGATAAGATGATTTGACCATCATTAAAAGTTAAAATTGGTTTGATTTTTAATAATGTACCAATTAAGGCAGCCCCATTTTTCAGGCGGCCTCCTCTAACTAAATTATTTAAATCATCTACAATCATAAAGGCCTCTGTTCCTTCACGAATTTCCGTTAATTTTTCTAAAATTTCTTTTGGTGTTTGATTATTTCCAGCCATCTCTAAAGATTTTTCTACCATATACCCCATTGGCATACTAGTTATTTTAGAATCAAAGGGATAAATCTTCACCCCTTCTACTCCTGGAGCTACTGCAGTTAAGTTACGCACAAAACCGGAAATACCAGAAGACATATGAATACTAATGACAGTATCATATCCTTCTTTGGCAATATCTCGGTAAGTTTCTAAAATCTCTCCTATTGAGGGTTGAGAGGTAGTTGGAAATTGCTGACTATGATTTAACACATCATAATAGTCATCCGATGCTATATCAATCCCTTCATTGTAAATTTTACCATCAATGATAACTGGAATTGGTATAATGAACAAATCAGGATGATTTTTTATATCGTTAGATAAAAAGGCTGTACTATCTGTTACAACAGCTGTTTTCATGATTTAACCTCACTTCTTTATTAAACATATTAATACTATATCATACTTGACACACCATGAACACGGCTTATTAGTTAGTTTAAAAATGCTTGAACAGCTTTAGCATTCATTTGTTCATCAATTTCTAACACACTTCCGGCCCCGTCGTAATAGCCGTTTTCCCAAGAGTTTTCGACAGGAATCACTAATTTTTCAAGGGGTTTATTTCTCTTAAACACCACGTCTTTTACTAAGCTAGGATAGATAGATGAGGGAATGTTAGTGGTAGTATACCCTTGGATTTTACCTAAAGTTTTAGGCAGATGAGCCACATTGCTAATGGAGGTACCTTGTTGGAATAAAGCGTTCATCACTTGTTGCTGACGTCTTACTCGGCCAAAATCTCCCTCTTCATCTTTTCTAAACCGTGCATACTGTAAAGCTGTATGACCATCCATCTGTTGAACACCTTTTGCAATATCTACCCCGTCTAAATTTAAATCTTTTTCTGCATCAATCTCTAATCCTTTTGGACAAAGAGTATCGATAACTTTAGGAAAAGAGGAGAAATTAACAATAGCATAGTACTGCACATCCACTTGGAAGGTTTGCTGAATCGTTTCTCTAACTAACTCTGGTCCCCCGTATGAATAAGCGGCATTAATTTTGTTATATCCTACTTCTGGAATATTAACCAAAGTGTCTCGCATAAATGAAACTAATTTAGGTGTTTTTTCATGTTTATTATAATGAGCAATCATAATAGAGTCTGACCGACCCATATCTTCTCCTCTTGAATCACTGCCAAGAAGTAACACATTAATATCATCAGAACGACTTTTTTCACCTTTAAAATCTTCTACTTTGATTTCTTTAAATCCTTGGTCATGTCTAGCTTGCCTCATACCTGAACGGTACTCATATAAACAAAAAGCAGCGATCATAATAATAACAAATAAAATAACTTTAGCAATCGGTTGAATAATAGCAACAGAACCTCGCTGTGTCTTTTTGTCTCTTTTTTTATTTTTAGGTTGTTTCGGTTTTTTTTCTACAGGTGCATCATTTCCGTGATACTTTTCCATTCTTGACATACGCATACCTTCTTTTAATTATCATCAATCAGATAAACAGCTATCTGATTCTCTGGTTTATTGGTTGATTATTTTAAGTAAATCTTGATTAAACTCCGGATAAGATACCTTAACCGCATCTTCTCCTTTAATCTGGACAGTTTCTTTTGGTGAAACAAGTAAACTAGCAATCTTTAACATCATAGCCATTCGGTGGTCTTGATAACTGTTAACCACTCCACCATGTAAGGGAGTAGGTCCGTTAATAATCATTCCATCCTCGGTACTTTCAATATCTGCCCCTAGTTTTTTCAATTCACAAACAGTGGCATCAATACGATTAGTTTCTTTGACTTTTAACTCTTCTGCATCTTTAATCACTGTTCTTCCTGTTGCCTGAGTAGCTAATAAAGCAATCACCGGCAACTCATCAATGGCCCGAGGAATCAGTGAACCTGAAATAGTTGTCCCCACTAATTCTGAAGCCTGTACGTCAATATCTCCAGTATAGTCAGTGTCACTGTGAGGATGAACCTGCACTTTCCCTCCCATTTGCTGAACAATATCTAATATTCCTGTACGAGTTTCAGACAAGCCAACATTAGTTAACCAAATATGACTGTTAGGGACACATAAGCCTGCTACTATAAAAAAGGCCGCTGAAGAAATATCCCCTGGAACAAATAAGGTAGTTCCTGTTAACTGTTGGGGGCCAGTCAGTTGAATTTGTTTGCCTGTTACTTGAATGTCTCCACCAAATAACCGAATCATCTCTTCTGTATGATTGCGAGTCAGTTCTTTTTCAACAATCAGACTGGTTCCCTCTGCTTGTAAAGCAGCGAAAAGCAAAGCGGATTTTACTTGGGCACTAGCTACTGGTAAATGATACTGAATAGGTTTTAAACAAGAAGTACCTTGCAAGATCAACGGAAGGGTTTCTTTCTCCCCTTGACCTTGACTAGTTACTCCCATTTTTCTTAAAGGTTGTAATACCCGGTCCATTGGGCGACTTGAAAGAGAAGCATCACCTGTTAACGTAATAGGAAAACAGCAAGTAGCTAATAAGCCGCTAACCAGCCGAAGAGTGGTCCCAGAATTACCTACATCAATCGCTTCACTAGGTGGCTGAAACGAGGACACGCCTTTTCCTACAATCACTAATTGATTACCTTCTTCATAAATAGTAACCCCTAATGCTTTAAACAGATTTAACGTAGCCAGACAATCCTCACTTTTTAAAAAATGATGAACCCGAGTGACGCCATGAGCCATAGCTCCAAACATAATACTTCGATGTGAAATAGACTTATCTGGTGGAACTTGGATGCTTCCCTCTAAAAACATATTTTCACTCCTTACAAGTAACTTTCTAGTAACTCAAATGATAAATTTTCTAATTGACTTTCCCCTATTTGTGTCACCATCACACAGGTTACCTGATCTTTTTCTGCTTTTTTATCGTGGCGAATAGCGGCTAATAATTCTTTTGTTTCATAGTTGTCTGTTACACAAGTAGGTAGCTGGTACTTATTTAACAACCTCTCTAATTCTTCTAACACTCCTGGTTGGGTTATTCCTTGTTTCACACTGATTTTAGTCATCATGTGCATACCAATCGCCACTGCTTCACCATGGTATAGCGTACCATATCCCAATATTTTTTCTAGTCCATGACCAATAGTGTGACCAAAATTTAAGAATTTCCGTTGTCCTTGTTCCCGCTCATCTGCTTCGACTACTTCTTTTTTATTGACACAGCTTTGATAAATCAGCTGCATTAGTTCTTGTTTCTTCTGTTTCTGGCTTCCCTTTACTGGATAAGCTTGTAAAAGTTCCCATAAACCTGTATCTCGAATAATGGCTATTTTGATTATCTCTCCAAAACCTTCTAAAAACCGTCTTTCTGGCAAAGTATCTAGTACATCTACATCAATAACCACCAAATCTGGTTGCCAAAAACTACCGACTAAATTTTTACCTGCTTGAGAGTTAATCCCTGTTTTTCCCCCGATACTACTATCGACTTGGGCTAATAAAGAAGTAGGGACTTGGATAAAATGAATGCCTCGCATATATGTACTCGCAACAAATCCAACTAAATCTCCAACTACTCCTCCTCCTAAAGCAATTAAACCATCTTTTCTAGTAAAGCCTAAAGCTCCTAAATATTCCTGTAGCTGTTCAAATTGTTGAAAATTTTTAGATCCTTCTCCAGCTGGTATTTCATAATAATAGACTTGAAAACCAGCTGTCGTTAAGGAATCGGTCACTTGTTGTTTATAAAGTGGGCCGACATGTGTGTCAGAAACAAGTAACACACATTGTGGCTGCCATAGCTTAGACACTTTTTTACCTATTTCTGGTAACAATTGTTGACCAAATAAAAGCTCATAAGAATGGTTGGAAAATGTCATCCTTAGCTGCATTGTCATGTTTTCCTCCTTAGATATCTGCTTGTAATATCTCATGGATTCGACGTAAAGTAGGGACTAATTTTTGAAGCATCTCTGGTGTTAAAGACTGCTCCCCGTCAGATAAAGCCAGTGTTGGTTCAGGATGAGCTTCAATCATCACCCCATGAGCACCAGCTGCAATCCCTGCTTTAGCCATAGCTGGCACATGTTTTCTAATACCAATTCCGTGGCTAGGATCCACAATAATCGGTAAGTGAGTCAACTCTTTTAAAACTGGTACAGCATTTAAATCCAAAGTGTTCCGTGTCGCTGTTTCAAAGGTTCTAATTCCTCGTTCAATTAAGATAATCTGTAAATTCCCTTGAGCCGCAATATACTCTGCTGCATTTAATAAATCCGTAACAGTCGCCGCCATGCCTCGTTTAAGGGCAACAGGTTTTTGGGTTTTCCCCACTGCTTCAAGTAACTTGAAGTTTTGCATATTTCTTGCCCCAATTTGAAACACATCTGTATAGGGGGTCATCTCTGACACATGCTCAATATCCATCACTTCTGTAATAACTTTTAACCCATAACGATCGGCAGCTTGTCTTAAATAAATTAAGCCTTCTTCTTCTAGTCCTTGAAAACTATAAGGAGAAGTTCTTGGTTTGTAAGCCCCACCTCGTAAAAGCTGTCCACCTGCTGCTTTAACAAAAGCAGCAGAAGTCATCATTTGTTCCTGACTTTCAACTGAACAAGGACCTGCAATGACTGTTAAATGATTGCCACCAATTTTAATTTGATCTCCTAAATCAATAATAGTATCTGTTTTTTTATAGTCTCGGCTAACCAGTTGATAAGAAGTATTAATTTGAACAACCTCTTCAACCATTGGTAAATGTTCAATTTCTTCTTGATTAATCAACTGTTTTACTTGATACAACACTCGGTTATTTGCTTCAATTTTATAAACATCTTGTGTTCCTAATACTTGTTTAAGTAATGCTTGGTCTTTATCTGTCACGTTTTCTTTTAATCTTACTATCATTTCTTTTCCCCAATCAATTTCTTTTCCAGTTCCTTTTGAATATAAGCAACAGGCATGGCTTGATGTGTCCATAACTCATAACTATAAGCCGCCTGTCCAAGTAACATCCCTAACCCATTAAACCGTTGACACCCTTGTGACGCTGCTTGTTTTAGCAAATATGTTTCCTGAGGTTGATAAACCACATCAACCACGACTTTTTCAGGGGTTAACCACTCCCGATTAGGAACTAAAGAAATATCTTCCAGTGGGGTCATACCCACATTCGTTCCATTCACAATCATATCAGATTTTTTTATACTTTGGTGAATATTTTGCGGATTATCAGAAGATAATAAATGAATCTCACACTGGGTTTTTTTGGCGATTTCTTTTAATTTTTTTTCTGCCGCGTCCCATGTGTCATTAGGTCGTTTTAATACAAAAAATTCTCCTACCCCTTCTTTAGCACCTTGAGCAATAATGGCAGTGGCTGCTCCACCTACTCCAAAAATCGTCATCGACTGATTTAGATAAGGAACTTGTTGACTAGCTAAATGTTTATAAAAGCCTAATCCATCAGTATTATATCCTACTAACTGATTATCCACTGGCACAATCGTGTTCATCGCACCAATCAATGACACCTCAGAAGATAACTCATCCATTAACGCCATACTAGCTGTTTTTAAAGGCATAGATAAATTAGCCCCGCCCATACCTAATAGAGGAATACTTTCAATACTTGCCTTTAAATGAGATAAAGGTGTATCAAAAGCTAAATAAACACCGTCAATCCCTTGTTGCTGAAAGGCTAAATTATGAATAAATGGGGATAAACTATGACTAATAGGGGTTGCAAAAACCCCAAATAATTGGGTCTGTCCTGAAATCATTTTATTCTCCTTAAAAAAAAGCACTTACTATAGTGAAAACTACAGTAAATGCTTGGTTTATTTTTCTCCCAAAACCTACTGGGATTCTCGTTTTCATTACTTTTTTCAGTATAGCTTTTTTTAAATTTAGTGTCAAACCTTCTCACTCTAAAGCACTGTTACAAGGGTTTTACTTTCTCATTCAATTTATTATATGATAATATGGAAGTAATTATAAATTTGGAGGTAAACTCATGCAACCTATTACTCATGATTATTTTGAAGATGTGTTTTTAAATCGTCATTCTATTCGTAAATATAAACCAAACCAACCAATCTCACGGGAAGTGATGACTAAAATTATCAAAATGACTAGTCAAACGCCTTCTTCCCTCAACTTACAACCTTGGCATTTCGTTGTAGTGGATAGCCCTGAAAAAAAAGCAGCGCTAGCTCCTTATTTTGCTTATAACCCTCAACAATGTGAGACGTCTTCTGCTATGGTCTTTATTTTTGGAGATTTAGAAGCTGTTTCGAGAACTGATTTTATTTTAGACGAAGCTGTTAAAGCAGGTAAAATGCCAGAAGAAGTGAAATTACGTCAAAGTAAGATGATTAAAGATATTTATCAAAACTACACAGACGAAGAACTACAAATAACTACGGTCTTTGACGGTGGTCTAGTAGCTATGAGTTTTATGCTAGCTGCTCGTTACTTTGGTTATGACACTTGTCCGATTGGTGGCTTTGATAAACAACACATTCACCAAGCCTTAGATATCGACGAGACTCGCTACTTACCTTTATTAGCTTTATCAATTGGCGTAGCCGATGAAACAGGCCACGACTCTTACCGTCTAAGTCCTTCTGACATCACTACATTCTTATAAAAAAAAGCCTTTCTTCTTAATCGGAAGACAGGCTTTTTTAATTTAATGCCATTTTGTACGATTTAAACTAAGTGAATTTAATAAAACACTGACCGAGCTAAACGCCATAGCTCCTCCTGCAATAATAGGATTTAACCAACCTAATGCAGCAAAAGGAATCCCAATAATATTGTAAATAAACGCCCAGAATAAATTTTGTTTGATTTTTTTAACTGTTTTTTTAGATAGTTGAATCATCCGTTCCACTTGCAATAATTGATTGTTCATAATAGTAATGTCTGCTGTTTCCATGGCAATATCAGTGCCACTTCCCATGGCAATCCCGATATCTGCTGTGGCAAGGGCTGGAGCATCATTAATTCCGTCTCCTACCATTCCCACTTGTTTTCCTTGTTTTTGTAACTTAGAAACGTAAGAAGCCTTATCTTCTGGTAATACCTCAGCAAAAATGTGGGCTTTTTCAATTCCTACCTGTTCCCCAATAAACTGAGCGGCACGCTGATTGTCTCCTGTCAGTAAGTAAACGTCGATTCCTTGATCCTTTAGCTGTTTGATCGCTAAAGCTGCTTCTTCTTTTACTACATCAGAAACAGCAACAATCCCCATAATACCTTGTTCTTTAGCCACATAAATCACTGTTTTACCTTGATTTTCCCATGACGTTACCAAGGTATCATAGGAGCCAGTGTCAAAACCAGACTGAGCCATTAAATGTCGGTTACCTGCTAGATACTCTTGATTTTCAATGACTCCTTTAATCCCTAAACCTGGTAGTGCTGTCGTTTTGGTTTCATTTAATTCTTTGTCATATGCCCCAATAGACTGACCATAGGCTACAACTGCTTCCCCAATTGGATGTTCGGAATTCATTTCTAACGCAACTAAATATTTAAAACTATCTGCTACCTCTTCTAGCCAGTGAACATCTGTCACTTGAGGTTTTCCTTCTGTGATGGTCCCTGTTTTATCAAAGACTATAGCATTTAGGTGAGCCGCTTTTTCTAACGCTTCTCCTCCTTTAATCAAAATCCCTTGCTTAGCTCCTAAACCTGTTCCCACCATAATAGCAGTTGGTGTAGCTAGCCCTAAAGCACAAGGACAAGCAATCACTAGCACAGATACACTGTGAATAATCCCTACTTGTAGCTGACCTGTTACCAAACTAGTTACTACTAATGTCACAGCTGCTATGACAAGGACTGCTGGAACAAATACCCCAGAAACTTTATCGGCTATTTGTTGAATAGGTGCCTTCGTTCCTTGAGCTTCCTCTACCAATTGAATGATGCGAGATAAAGCAGTTTCTGATCCGACTTTTGTGACTTTCATCTGAAAAGCACCAGCACCGTTACTTGTACCACCAAACACTTGATCTCCAGCTTGTTTACTAACAGGTAGACTTTCACCAGTTAACATACTTTCATCTAACACTGTTTGCCCAGCTACAACTACCCCATCGGTAGGAACTTGTTCCCCTGGTTTCACCACTAAATGATCTCCAACTAAAACCTGCTCATAAGGAATGACTAACTCTTTCCCTTCACGTAAGACAGTAGCTTCTTTCGCTTGTAAATCCATTAATCCTCTAATAGCATAACTCGTTTTATTCTTAGCTTTTTGTTCCACATATTTTCCTAATAAAATAAGGGTAATAATCATAGCACTACTTTCAAAATATAAATCTGTAGCGACTCCCCCTAAAAAACCATTATAGACACTTAATAAGTAAGCCGCGCTTGTCCCCATCGCAACTAAAACATCCATGTTAGGGGCCTTCGTTTTAATACTGTGATAAGCTCCTTTATAAAAACGAGCTCCAATAAAAAACTGAACAGGAGTAGCCAATCCCCATTGGACTAAAGGTTTGTGCAGCCAGTGAACTAACGGACTATTTACCCCTGCCATCATCAAAATCATGCCTACAACCATAGGCAAGGTCAATAGCCCACTAATAATTAATTCGTAAAACATTCTTTTTTCTGCTGCTTGTTGTTGCTGACGAATATGTTGTTTGTGAGCCTCATCGTATAAAATAGCTCCGTAACCAATCTTTTCTACTTGCTCAATTAGTTCTTCTGAATTAGTTACCTCTTTTTCATATAACACTGTCGCTTTTTCTGTTGCAAAATTGACAGTAGCTTGTTCAACACCTTTTTGTTGATTTAACTCTTTTTCTACTCGGGCAGAACAGTTAGCACAAGTCATGCCTGTAATAACAAATGTATCCCTTGCTTGTCCCATCTTACTTCACCTCAGCTTGATAACCTAACTCTTCTATTTTATCCAGAACTTGTTGAATAGATAATTCGGTTTCGTCTAACGTGACTTTTCCTTCCTGCTTACGTAAATTGACTTTTATTTTTTTAACGCCTGGTAAGCTAGCCACCCCTTCTTCAATTCTAGCCGCGCAATGTTTACAACTCATTCCTTCTATTTCTAAAACTTGTTTCATTTTGATAACCTCTTTTCATTAGTAGGATCATGTTCTTCCTTGTGGCATTCACATTGACCTGGTATACAGTTACACGTAATTTCTGCTACTGGTTGTTTTTGATCCAATTGATGTTGAATCCAAGCCATATCTTCTTTGGTTAGCTCTGCTTGCTGGATTAAATCCCCTAAAGTTTGGCCAATTTTTTTGGCACAAATATGACTAAATAAAGTTTCTGTTGCACTTTGCACTGTTTCTTTCTCACTGACTAATGGATAGTACCTATATTTATTTCCCTGTTTTTGAGTGCCTACCAATTCTTTTTTGACTAGCCGTCCTAGTAACGTTTTTATCGTAGCAGGTTTCCAGTCCATGGTTGTCTCCAACACTTTAATCACTTCTTGGCTAGTGGTTAATTCCTGTGTCCAAATAACACGTAATACTTCCCACTCTGCCTCACTCACTTTTACTGGTTCAGACACGCGAACCATACACTCACCTCCCTTTCGTTTACAAGCGTAATCGTTTATATCTATAAGTTACAACCATACTGACTATTTGTCAATCAAAAAAGACGAGCCTTCATAGGAAGACTCGCCTTGTTGATTAATCTGTTACTAATAAATTTAAGTGATTAACTAAATACAATTCAATCTCTTTTTGTGAATTTAACGTGATTCGCTTTTGTTCTCTTTTATGTTCAAAATGAATCATCGTTAAACCACTTGTTAACTGGTAAAACTTTTTAATTTTTTTATCCTGATAAATAATAGGATAAACGTATACCTTTTGGTTAAAATCCGCCATTAATTCAGAATCACTGATACTTTTTACAAAGTTATCATAATACCGATCACTTGGATCTGCTAAGATTACCACCGCTTCTTTATTTTTACGAATGGTTTCTTCTAGTTCTCCATCTGCTAAAATTTTAACTTGTTTTTTATTGCCATACTCTTTTGCAACCAATGAGTTAGTCTGACTGACTCTAATTTTTTTCTGAGATTCTGGTGCAATCACCACTAAAACCAAAGTAACTAGTACCACGATTAAACTACCGACGATCAACCATTCTTTCCTCTGCCACAATCGTTCTAACCAGCCTTGAAAAGCCTGACCCATCTTAGGTCCTAATTGTGTCACCTTACTAACAAATGTTTCAAATGTTGGTTTCATAGTTTCTCCTAATCCTTTAAAAAATTGAGCAAAATCCTGAAATAGTGGCTGAAAGACTTGTCCCCATTCCTTTGTCTTTTCTTCAAATACGCTGAGCCACTCTGTTAATCTATCCATTCCCTCACCCTTAATTTACATATGATACATCTAGTATACTCATACTTAGGCCAAATGAAAAGATAAAAAAAGCTTATGAGTTATTTGACAACAAGTTTAAAAAAAAGCTATAGTTAACTTTAAGAAACTTATTGAAGGAAAGAGGAAGGTCTATGTCATTTGATGGTGTTTTTACGCATCTCATGGTTCAAGAATTAAACCAAGTCTTAGAAGGTGGCCGTATTTCTAAAATTCACCAACCTTACGACAATGAATTGATTTTAATTATTAGAAACCAAGGGAAGAACCATAAACTATTACTATCTGTACACCCAACTTATGCTCGTGTACAACTAACTGAGATGGTTTACCAAAACCCTGCTGTGCCTCCTAATTTTTGTATGACCCTTAGAAAACATATGGAAGGTGCCTTAATTCAATCTTTGGAACAAATTGAAAATGACCGCATCATTCATTTACATTTTACTAAACGGAATGAATTAGGAGATTTAGAAAACCTAGTCTTGATTATAGAATTAATGGGCCGACATAGCTCCATTATTTTAGTCAACCAACAAGAAGAGAAGATTTTAGATTGTATCAAACATATCGGTCCTTCTCAAAATAGCTACCGCCTATTATTACCAGGAGCTACTTACCAACGACCCCCTGTACAAGAAAACCAGTGGAATCCTTGGCAAGTTCCGAAAGAAAAATTATTTGAAATACTATCAACCAGTGAGTGGCAACCACAAACTATTCAGCAGCACTTCCAAGGAATAGGCAAATTAACGGCAAAAGAACTAATTGAAAGACTAAACCAGTCGCCCCAAGATAAATTAACGACTTGGCTAAACTTTTTCAACCAGTTAACTACCCAACTTCAGCCGACTTTAACTTCTGTTAATCAAAAAGAGTTCTTTACTCCTATTCCCTATGTTTCATTAGGAAATGAGTATCAGAATTTTTCTTCTTTAAGTCAGTTACTCGATAACTTTTATGAAGGAAAAGCTGAAAAAGAACGAGTGAAACAACAAGGAAGTCAGTTAATTCGGCAAATTCAAACTAACTATAAAAAAACTGTCAATAAACTTAAAAAGTTAGAAAAAGAACTCAATGAAACAGAAAATGCTGAAATTTACCGACAAAAAGGCGAATTACTCACTACTTACTTACATTTAGTTGAAAAAGGAACCAAAGAAATTACTTTAGAAAATTATTACGAAGAAAATCAGCCGATTCACATCCAATTAAGGGAAGATTTATCTCCCTCTCAAAATGCCCAAAAATATTTTCA
This sequence comes from Vagococcus humatus, assembly GCF_003950325.1. GTDB lineage: Bacteria > Bacillota > Bacilli > Lactobacillales > Vagococcaceae > Vagococcus_C > Vagococcus_C humatus. Next base: position 175,328 of record NZ_PXZH01000001.1, on the reverse strand, counting down.
TAAATACGCTAAACTGAAAAATGGGGTTAAAAAAATTCAGAAACAACTTGAAGAAACCAAACAAGAAAAATATTACTTAGAATCTGTCTTATCTCAATTAGAAATCGCCTCTCCTATGGATTTAGAAGTCATTCGGGAAGAATTGATTGAAGAAAAAATTATTCGCAATCGAAACAAACAGGCGAAACATAAGAAGAAAAAACCTAGCCAACCAGAAAAATATCTATCTTCTGATGGCACTTCTATTCTCGTTGGAAAAAACAATTTACAAAATGATAAGCTCACTTTAAAAACAGCTCGGAAAACGGATATTTGGCTACATGCTAAAGACATTCCTGGTTCTCATGTGATTATCGAACACGCCTCTCCTTCTAATGAAACCTTAGAAGAAGCTGCGATTTTAGCTGCTTATTTTTCTAAGTATCAATTATCTAATAAAGTCCCTGTTGACTATGTATCAGTGAAACATGTAAAAAAACCAAATGGTGCTAAACCTGGTTTTGTCATCTATGACAATCAACAAACACTTTTTGTTACTCCAACTAAAAAAATAGTTGAAAACTTACGTAACAACGCCAAATCATCATAAGAAAAAGCAGACCCTATTTTCTAGGATCTGCTTTTTTATTAACTCTTTTAATCATACGCATCTAATTTTTGATTTAACACAACCGAATTCACCAGAGACATAATCACTGAAACAATGACTGCTGAACCAAAACTAGAAAAACCAAAATTTTGGGGTCCGACTAAGGAACTGGTTAATTGCAAGATAATCCCATTAATAACAAAACTAAACAAACCAAAAGTAATTAAAGTAATCGGTAAGCTTAATAAATGTAAAATAGGTTTAACTAGCGCATTTAAAATCGATAACACAGCACTAGCTAACAAGGCAATTCCTAGACTTCTTACATATAACATGTGGTTCGGTAGAATAACATGTAGTGAAATGAAGGTTAAGGTATTCACCAACAGTCGTTGCCAATAACTCATTAAAAGTCACTCCAATCCTCATCATCCTTGACTTTTTCAGCTTCCTTTCGTTCTCTTTTACTAGAACTACTATAAGGTGAGCCATAAGGATTATGATAAGGAGAACCATTTTGCCCAGAATCACTTGGGATGATTAACATCAATAAAATATATAATAATATTGGTGAGGCAGCTAACACAAAGGTTAACACAATATAAATCACTCTGACTAGAGTTGGATCTATATTAAAATATTCTGCTATACCGCCTAATGTTCCTGAAATGACTACATTTGTTCTGGATTTTGTTAGTTTCTTTTTCATACAGCATGCTCCTTTATTTCTTACTCTTGTTCTGAATCTTTTAGATAAATACTTCCAGTCGTGGTTGTGGCATGAATTCTAACTGTTTCTTGATTTTCTTCAGAAAACCGTCTAAATTGCAACAATTGATTGGTTTTTTCTTTTTTCTCACGAAGGACTTCTGTTCGTTCCAAACGATTTTTAATACTACCAATACTTACTTTAGCCGTTCCTTCTAAACCTAGACTACTTGGCATAGACAATTTAATATCCCCATTGACTAATTTAACTTCTACTTTTTTAACTAAAGGCTCTAAAGCTGTTAGTTTAATATCCCCATTAACATTAGATACACTATAATTTTCGATCGCTGAGCGAGTAATGATTTCCCCGTTAACTGATTCTGCTAACAAGTCTACAATCTGACTGTCTGTAATTTCAATATCTCCGTTAACTCCTTCAATTTCTAACATAGTTGCAGTTAACTGATGAAACTCCATATCTCCATTGGTGCTTTTAGCATATATGTCATTAACTTGTAGCTCTTCTACTTCTATATCCCCATTTAACATTTTAACTGAGACATAGTCGTAATCTTTTCTTGGTAAGTAAACAGTTAAATCCGCTTTAATTCGTTTATTAGGAATTTGGAAAGAAATACTTTCTTCAGTTACTTCAATCCGGCTTCTTTCAAGAAATGCTTCAAAAAGAGTATCTGCATTCATTTTACCATAAATTTTAATATTAGCTTCTACTTTTAAATCTTGAGAGTCCCACGTTTTAAAGTTTACTTGCCCATTTGCTACTTTAAAATCAATTAAAGAGGCAGTAATTTCTGGGTAATAAAACTCATGACTAAAACTATTGGTAACCATGCCTGGAACTTTAATATTCACATCTTTCCAGTCTACATTATCACTCACAGTATCCGAAACATTTTTAACTGTTTCTTTAAAGAAACGGCCTAATTGACTACCAGCTTGACTAACTTTTTTTCCTAAACGAGTACTAGCCTCTGTCATTTTTTGACCTAAGTCATTCACGCTTTCTTCCCAGTCATCTGGCATGTCAAAACCTTGAAACCATTGTTCTTTTTTATTAGATTTTTGTTCCTGTTTAATGGCTTCTAACTCATCTTCTGCCGTTTCTTTTTCTACTTGTAATTCTGTTAATTTACTACGCAATTTATTTAATTGTTCTTCTAAAGCTTGTCGCTCTGCCTGTTGAGCCTCTTCTAAACTATCTAACTCTTCCAAAGTATCCAGTACCATTTTTTGCTCTTCTAACTCTTTAATCCGAGCCAATGTGTGCACCATTTCTTCCTGGATACCATCTAATTCAGCTGAAGCTCGGTTAGCCCGAGTAGCTAATTCATCTAAAATATGTTCCAGTTGCTCATAATCTGCTTGATATTTATCCTCAATACTTGAGACAGCTTCTTCTGTTTGGCATTGTTCCTCTTGACTATCTTCTGCTTGTTCTTGTTGTTTTTCTGTATCTATATCTAAATTTTCTAAAAGGACCAACGCTTCTTCAGATGAAATAACACCTTTTTTAACTAATTCGATAATTCGATCTCTTTCTCTCACGATAGTAGCCTCCTTAGCTCTATGCTTATATTTAATACTTACTGTACCTTTATTATGCCTTGTTTCTAAACAATTGTCATAGGTCCTAAGTTGGATTTCGTTATCCTTTGTAAGATGTAGTTGTTTCTAAATATAAAAAAACTCTTTTGGCTAATGTGACTTAGGGCAAAAGAGTTGTTTAATGGTTATACGAATAATAATCTAAATCAGTTTAATACAAACCTAAAAATGGACCTGGATCTACAAAGCCTGACCACACACTGGTACTAATACCAAAATGTAAATGAACCCCAGTTGAATTACCAGTTGTTCCCATCAAGCCGATTTGTTGCCCTGTACTAACAGTTTCTCCTTGACCTACTAATAACGTCGTCATATGCATGTAATAAGTATAGTAGCCATTATCGTGTTTAATGATAATATGATTACCTGCACTTGGATGATAGCTTGCAGCCACAACTGTTCCACCACGACTTGCAAAAATAGGATCATTTAAACTACCAGCCATATCAATTCCATCATGTTGGGTACCAGATGCACCTGTTGGATCTTCACGACCACCAAACCCACTTGTGATGTGAATGTTTGGAATTGGGTATTGAAACTCTCCTGAATTAGCTTCTGGCGGTGTTGGCGTTGGATTAGAATGATTTTGTTGCTGTTTTTTCGCTTCTTCAAGAGCTTTTAACCGCACTTGCTCCATTGCTTCTAGTCGTTTCAATTCGTCTTGACGACGCTTTTCAGCAGCCGCTTTTTCTTTCAATAAGCCGTCTTTTTTAGACTTTTCTTGAGCCAACTCAGCTTCCACTTGTTTAATCAACACAGCTTGGTCTAATTTTTTCTTTTGTAACTGCTCATTGTTTTCTTTTAATGTTTCTGTCATTTGGATAATATCAGCTAATTTTTGATTTAACTCTTTTTGTTTAGACTCTAATTTTTCTTGGTCTGCTTGCTGAGCTACCACAATATCATTATTAGCTTGAACGAGTTTACTATACGCAAGGGTTTTAGTAATGGCATCGGATAAATTATCTGAGTCTAATACCGCATCCACAATAGTATGACTAGCTTGATTAACTTGAACAGAGCGTGCTTGTTCATTGATTTGTTCTGTCCGTTTTTCAATAGCTTTGGTTAATTGTGCGATATCCTCATTTAACTGATTTAACTCTTTTTCAAGAGCTACTTTTTTCTTTAAAATCTCTGCTGTTTGTTTTTCTAATTGTTTAATGTCTGTTTCAATTTGTTTTAATTGATTTTCATCAGCTGATTTTTTTTGCTGTAAGTTCTCAATCTTTTGATTAGACTGATCAATTTGATTGTCCAGTGACTCCGCAAAGGTGACAACTGGCGCTGAACTTAGTAATAAGCAAGTAGATGCTAAAATTAAATGTTTTTTCTTCATAAAACCTATCCTTTGTTTTGTTTAATTCCTTATCTACTATATCATAAATAATCGTTCAGTAAGTTACAAACAGATTACATTACCTTGATTATGTTATCTTTCTCATTTTTTTCTTTTTTAAAAAAAACACAGATCTATTTTTATAAGATCTGTGTTTGTTCGTTTATTATTTTTGTTCAAACTCATGATTAGAATGGAGTTCCAAAATTTTACCTGTATGAAGATAAACAATCCACTCACAAATATTTGTGGCATAATCTGCAATTCGTTTTAAGAAGCCAACCACTTGTAAGTAGTCTGCTCCCCCTTCAATTGTTTCAGGATTTTCTTTCATCGATTCAATTGAAAACCCGTAAATAATATTGAAGTAGTCGTTAACTTCCTCTGCTTGAGTAGCGATTTCTTTAGCTGCTTTGTAATCCTCATTAACATAAGCATTCATCACATCATCAATCATAGTTTTAACTTCAGACGCCATTGTCGCAATTTTTTCTTCCACTTCTAAAATACGTTTAGTTCCTTTTACCCGAATAGTTGCTTTGGCTATAGAAACGGCGTGATCTGCCATTCTCTCTAGGTCAGAACTAGCTTTCATCACTGTCACAATAATTCTAAGATCTGTTGTCACAGGTTGTTGCAAGGCAATCATCTCTAAACTTTTCTTCTCTAGGCTCACTTCCATATCGTTAATGACAACATCATTTTCAATCACTTCTTGAGCCAATTTTTTATCATGTTGAATAAATGAATGCACTGATTTATATACAGCGTCACTCACAGCTAAACCCATTTCAAAAAAATCTTTGTGGAGTTGTTGTAAATCTTCTTCAAATTGTGTTCGCAGCATAAATATCCTCCTTAACCAAATTTACCAGTAATATAGTTTTCTGTTTCAATTTTTTTCGGATTTAAAAAGATTTCTTTCGTTGGAGCGTACTCAATTAAGTCTCCATTCAAGAAAAACGCCGTTCGGTCCGAAATCCGAGAAGCTTGAGGCATGTTATGGGTAACCATAATCATTGTATAGTCCTCTTTTAAATCATACAGCATTTCTTCAATTTTTCCACTAGAAACTGGATCAAGAGCACTGGTAGGCTCATCTAACAAAATAACATCAGGTTTCACTGCTAGAACACGAGCAATACACACCCGTTGTTGCTGTCCTCCTGATAATGATAACGCACTTTTATTTAGCTTATCTTTCACATCATCCCAAACAGCTGCAGCTTTTAAGCTTTCTTCGACAATCTGATCTAGCTCTTCTTTGGTGTAAGTTTGCTGTTGTAGTCTTAATCCATAAGTCACATTATCATAAATAGAAAATGGGAAAGGATTAGGTTGTTGGAATACCATGCCCATTTGTTTTCTTAGCATCACCACATCCATTGAACTTCCGTAAATATCTTGTCCATTAAACTGAACCTCACCGTTAATGGTAACTCCTGGAATTAAATCATTCATTCGATTAAGCGTTCGTAAAAAAGTTGATTTACCACAGCCAGAAGGACCAATTAATGCCGTAATTTCTTTTTCATAAAATTCAATGTTAATTTGATTTAATGCTTGTTTCTCTCCGTAAAATAAGTCTAAATCTTTTGACGTAATAATAGCCATTTCACTCACTCCTTAACCAAAGTGGCCAGACACATAATCTTCGGTTGCTTGAATTTTCGGTCGGGTAAATATTTTCCGAGTTTTATCATACTCAATCGCATGACCTAAATAGAAGAATGCGGTATAATCACTAATTCTTGAAGCTTGTTGCATGTTGTGAGTCACAATAATAATTGTATAGTCGTCTTTTAAATTAATCAAAGTTTCTTCCACTTTACTAGTCGAAATTGGATCAAGAGCACTGGCTGGTTCGTCTAGTAATAAGATATCTGGTTTCATAGCAATTGCCCGAGCAATACACAACCGTTGTTGTTGCCCACCAGATAAAGCTAGGGCGCTTTTATTTAAATTATCTTTTACTTGATCCCATAAAGCCGCTTGTTTCAAAGAAGTTTCCACTATCTCATCTAATTGTTTTTTGTCTTTCAACCCATGTTGTTTTAAAGCAAAGGTAATATTATCATAAATAGACTTACTAAAGGGATTAGGCTTTTGGAAAACCATGCCAATATGTTTTCTCATTTCATACACGTCAATATTAGGCTGATTGACATCTGTTTCAGCATACATAATAGAACCTGTTACCTTTGTATCATTAATCTCGTCATTCATTCGGTTAAGCGAGCGTAAATAAGTAGATTTACCACAACCAGAAGGACCAATTAACGAAGTGATTTTATTTTTTTCAAACGCTAGACTGACTCCTTTAATGGCTTCATTTTGACCATACCAAACATGAATATCATCAGTATAAAGAGCAATTTCTTTTCCTGTCTGTTTTAAATCCACAATATGCCTTTGATTTACATCATATTCTTTCATTATAAAACTCCTTCATTGATCAACATTTTACCTTTGTTTTCTTTAGGCAGAAGTCATCTTCTTATGAATTCTTTTTCCTAAGAAACGAGCTAAAAAGTTAAATAGTAATACTGCTAAAATCAATACAGCTGAAGCTCCTGCAGAAACAGTAGGACCGTCTGGCATATTTCCTTCACTATTAATTTTCCAAATATGAACTGCTAATGTTTCAGCTTGTCTAAAAATATTTAAAGGACTTGAAATACTTAATGGATTCCAGTTGGTAAAATCTAGCGCAGGGGCACTTTGTCCTGCGGTATAAATCAACGCCGCAGCTTCTCCAAAAATTCGCCCTGCTCCTAAAATAACTCCTGTTAAAATACCTGGTAAAGCTTCAGGTATGATTACGTGAGTGACTGTTTCCCACCGAGATAAGCCTAATGCTAAACCTGCTTCTCTTTGCGTGAAGTGAACAGCTTTAAGCGACTCTTCTACATTTCTCGTTAATAACGGCAAGTTGAAAAAAGTTAACGCTAATGCCCCTGAAATGATTGAAAACCCTAACTGAGCTTTAACTACAAAGAGTAAAAAACCAAACAAACCAACTACAACAGATGGTAGTGAACTTAAAATTTCAATAGCTGTTCGAATAAGACCAGTTACCCAATTATTAGGTGCATACTCAGATAAATAAATACCTGCTCCAAGAGAAATGGGAATACTCACTAGCATAGTAATAAACAATAAATAAAAGGAGTTAAATAGTTGAATGCCTATTCCTCCCCCAGCTTGGAAAGACTTAGATGGGGTAGTTAAAAACTTAAAGGAAACATGAGGAAGTCCTTGCGCTAAAATATATAATAATAAACTAGCTAAAATTACCACAATGATTCCAGCTATCCCATATAAAATACCTGTAGCCAAGCGGTCTGCTTTTTTAGGCGTCATTATTTCATCTCTCCTTTTTTACCAATCCATCTGATTAAGATGTTAAATAATAGGGACATAGTTAATAAGATCAAAGCCAGAGACCATAAAACATTATTTTCTAAGGTTCCCATAATTGTATTACCAATCCCCATAGTTAAAATACTTGTTAATGTAGCTGCTGGACTTGTTAAACTATGAGGCATAAGGGCTGCGTTACCAATAACCATTTGAATCGCTAACGCCTCTCCAAAAGCTCGTGACATACCAAAAACTACTGCAGTCATAATCCCTGGGGTAGCCGCTCTTAATACCACTTTGTAAATAGTTTGCCAGCGAGTAGCTCCCAGTGCTAAAGAAGCTTCTCGGTAATGACGAGGAACTGATTTTAAAGCATCAACCGTCATGGATGTAACAGTGGGTAAAATCATGACAAATAAAACAAAGGTTCCAGACAAAATACCAAAACCACTACCACCAAATACATTTCTAACAGCAGGCACAACTACAGATAGTCCAATAAAACCATATACAACAGAAGGAATACCTACTAATAATTCAATGACAGGCTGTAAAATCTTAGTGCCTAATTTTGGTGAGATCTCTGTCATAAAAATAGCTGCTCCAATAGCAAAAGGCGTTGCCACAATAGCTGATAAGAAGGTTACTAAAAGCGACCCCATAATCATCGGCAATGCTCCTACTAAAGGTTTGCCTTGTTTATCTACACTACTTGGATTCCAAACTTTCCCAAATAAAAAATCTTTTAGATGAACGCCGTTATCAAAGAATGTTGCCAATCCTTTACTTGCTACAAAATAAAAAATAGCGACCACGACTAAAACGATCAATGTAATACATAAGAAACTAACAAATTTTCCAATTTGTTCTAATTTCGCTTTTTTTGATTTTTTAATCAAACTTTCGCGTATGTGTTCCAAAATTCTTCCTCCTTTGATGCATCCCTTAAATTTCTTTCTTATTTAATCAGATTACCGTGAGCATCTCGCTCGACTTCCATCTCAGACACAGCAATATAACCTAATTGCGGCACAATGTTTGCTTGCACGTCTTCTGAAAGCATATAGTCTAAAAATTCTTTAGTTAACCCTTTAGGCTCACCTTTTGTGTACATATGCTCATAAGACCAAATAGGCCATTTATTTTGTTTCACATTATCTTCTGTTGGAGCAATTTGATCAATTTTTAAAGGTTGCACTTCTTCCGTTACATAAGAAAAAGCCACATAACTCACTGCTCCTGGAGTTGTACTAACAATTTGTCTTACCATTCCTGTTGATTCTTGTTCTTGAGACTGTTTAGACTCTTCACCGTCTAATACCCATTGTTCAAAAGTATAACGGCTACCACTACCACTTGCTCGGTTAATCAATACAATAGGTAAGTCTTTTCCGCCAATATCTTTCCAATTAGTTATTTCACCTTGGAACACTTTTTTTAAATCAGACATGCTAATATTGTCTAATCCCACTTCTTTATTCGCAATAGGAACAGTTCCAACTACGGCTACTTTATGGTCTACTAACTCTTTTGCTTTAATCCCTTGTTTCTCTTCTGCAAATAAATCAGAATTACCAATCTCAACCGCCCCTGCTTGAACTTGACTTAAGCCGGTTCCGCTTCCTCCACCTTGTACATTAATAAATTTACCGGTGTGCTGACTACTGTACTGTTCTCCGCCTGCCTCTACTAAGGGTTGCATAGCAGACGAACCAACTGCATTAATTGATTCTCCTCGGTCAACTTTACAGCCAGTTAGCAAGAGTAAAGTAACACCTATGAAAATTAAATGAAAATGTTTTTTCACTTATAATCCTCCTTCAGGAATTTTTACAATTTTCAGAAAATATATTAATTATTCTTTCTTAAACATACGTTCTCTCCTAAAAAAAAGCAAGCCTTTCTAAACGATTTTAGCGGAATAGGCACAAGTTTTTTTAAGTAATCTCAAGGATTTATCATTAAATAATGCTTAAAGCGTGTCCTTATCACTTTCTTATATTTTACCCTATTTTAACAAATAATTAGCCTTTTTTATACATAACAGAGCAAATAAAAAGACACACTTCCTTCAAACTCGAAAATGTGTCTTTTAACTGTATTTTATAACAAGGGAGATATTAATCTAGCCAAGCCTTCTTTAATTTTTATCAGAAGTCCTCTCTCAGCATAAATTTCTTTCGTTAACACTTGAGAGTGCTGACTATCTTGAATAAAAGCTTCTCGAACTTTTTGAGAGAAATCAATATCATAAAAAATAGCATTCACTTCAAAATCTAATCGGAAAGAACGATTGTCAAAATTGGTCGAACCAAGAGAGGTAATCTCTCCGTCTATCACAATGGTCTTAGAGTGCATAAAGCCCTTTTCATAAGTTTCAACAGTCGCTCCGTAGTTTAATAATTCAGCTGCAAAAGAATAAGTTGCCCAATAAACCAAAATGTGATCTGGTTTGTTAGGGATTTGAAGGCGAACTTTAACACCAGACAATAAAGCTAGTTTTAACGCTTCGTGAATAGAATCATCTGGGATATAATACGGAGTTTGAATCAAAATTTCTTTTTTAGCCATATTAATCATTTTTAAATAGACTAACTTAATTTGTTCCATGGTTGAATCTGGTCCACTGGTAACAATTTGAATATCCCTATCTCCTTCTGTTACCATTAACGGAAAATAGGCAGGATCAAATAATAGTTTTGGTTTATGTTGAGAATTCCAGTCCATTAAAAATCTGTTTTGAAGAGCATAGACTGCATCTCCAACAATTCTGACATGATTATCACGCCAGTAACCAAATTTTTTAACAACACCTAGATACTCATCCCCAACATTAAATCCCCCTGTATAACCAATCTTTCCGTCTATCACGACTATCTTCCGGTGATTTCGGTATTGAAGTCGGGGACTTAAATAAGGAACTAAAATAGGAAAGAAGGTTTCCACTTCTCCTCCTGCTTCTTCTAGTGGTTTAAAAAAGTTACGCTTTAAACTAGTTGAGCCCCAAGCATCAATTAGCACCCGAACTTGTACCCCACGTTTAGCTGCATCAATCAAGGCATTCCGAATAGTTTTACCTAATTGATCGCTTCTGTAAATATAATACTGTAAATGAATATGATGTGTGGCAGTTTCAATATCTTTTAATAATTGCTCAAACTTTTTCGTGCCATCTGTAAATAAATCCACTTCATTATTCGTTGTAAACAATGAATCATCATAAATCGATACCATATAAATTAATTCTTTTGGATCAATACTATTCGTTTCAGGAAATGGAAAGGTACCTTCTTTGATTTCTTTAATCTGCTCAGCTATTTCATCTTTTAATCCTAGTTTCTTCTGCATTTGCAAATCAAAAATACGTTCTTTTGAAATTCCTCTTCCTAAAAAGACATATAGCAAAAATCCAACAATGGGAATAAAGGTTAAAACAAGTAACCAAGCCCATGTAGAAGCTGTGTCTTTTCTTTCTAGAAAAATGACAGCCACAGCAAAAATAAAATTCAATACTAAAATGACAGTCATTACATTACTAACTATATGTGTCATCATTCTTCTCCTATCATTTTTATTTTACAATACCTAATTTTTATACAAAAGTAAAGAAAAAGCGAGTAGGTTGCCCTACTCGCTTTCTTAATCCTATACTTTTAAAAAACGCCTCATTGAAAGAGTAGATCCTAATGAACCTATTACAACACCTGTTACAATCATAATAACATTGACTTGTAAAATTAAATCAGCTGGAGCGATTAATGAATAACCACTTGTCACTAAGTTTTTATTAATAATCAAGTACGCTTGCCGATAGCCAAATGTCATCATCACTGCTGGTAAAATCGATCCTAATAGACCAATCCACGTTCCTTCAAGGAAAAATGGCCAACGAATGAAACTATTTTTAGCTCCTACTAGTCGCATAATTTGAATTTCTCGACGTCTAGAGATAATCGTAATACGAATGGTGTTAGAAATTAAGAAAATAGCCACAAATAATAGAAGAACTGAGGCAATCAATCCCCATTTTTTAACTGCATTAGATATTTCGAAAATCTTATCTGAAGACACACCACCGTAGTCTGCTTTATAAACGTTAGCTAACTTAGTGGCTTTTTTCTGAATGGTTTTTGTTTGCTCCGGTGCATCGGCACTCACAATAAACACATCATATAACGGATTTTCATCTCCATCAAATAACTTCCACGTACTACCCATAGCTTCAACTAACTTGTCGTATTGTTCTTTTTTACTAGAAAAAGTCACTTTTTTAACGTGAGGTAACTCTTTTAATTCAGTGTTTAATGCTTTTAATTCTTTTTTGTCTGTTCCGATTTCAACAAAAACTGATACATCTACTGCTTCTTCAATATCTTTGGCCAACTTAGTCACATTTAAAATGACTCCTAAAAAGATACCAACTAATACTAAAGTAACAGTTACCGCACTAACAGAAGCTAGTGTCATCCAACCATTTCGTTTTAAACTTTTTAAGCTTTCACCAATATGTCTAAAAAATGTTCTAATCATCGTAACCATACTCCCCTTCGATCTGGTCTCTAATAATATGACCATTTTCTATTGCAATGACACGATGACGAATCGTATTCACGATAGTACTGTTATGAGTAGCCATCAAAACAGTAGTGCCTTGGGTATTAATTTTTTCAAGTAGCTTCATAATTTCCCAAGAATTTTCAGGGTCTAAGTTTCCAGTTGGTTCGTCAGCAATTAACACTTTAGGTGTATTCACAATCGCTCTTGCAATAGCTACCCGTTGTTGTTCTCCTCCTGATAACTCACTAGGAAAAGCTCTTACTTTATGTCTTAACCCAACTAAATCTAGCACTTCCATTACCCGTTTTTTTATTTCACGAGGTTTTTTACCGATAACTTGCATGGCATAAGCAACATTTTCATAAACTGTTTTTTTCGGTAAAAGTTTATAGTCTTGGAAGACTGTTCCAATCTCTCGACGCAAATAAGGAACATTGCGATTTTTAATTTTAACCAAGTCATAGCCACAAACATTTAGTTTCCCCTTAGTGGCTTTTTCTTCTCGATATAATAATTTTATGAATGTTGATTTTCCAGCTCCACTTGGTCCAACTACATACACAAATTCGCCTTGATCAATTTTTATACTGATATTGCGAATAGCAGTGGTTCCATTAGGATATTTCTTCATTACATCCTTCATTTCTATCATGTTATTCTCTCCTAATCTACTCGTTGCCTAATCGGCCTTCCCTATTATACCATTGGTTTATTATCAATCCGATAACAATTCATTACAAACTTGTATCAAATCATACAAGTTCAAGACACTTTTCCTATTCAGATAGTTTGGTGCGCAGATAAGCATCAATAAACGGATCAATTTCTCCGTCCATTACATTTTGCACATTTCCCGTTTCCAAAAGGGTTCTGTGATCTTTTACCATTGAGTAAGGATGGAAAACATAAGAGCGAATTTGGGAGCCCCAACCAATTTCTTTCTGTTCTCCCCGTAAAACAGCTGCTTCTTCTTCTTTTTTTTCCACTTCTAGTTGATACAGTTTAGATTTCAACATACTCATGGCTTGTTCTCTATTTTTAAGCTGAGAACGTTGCGCTTGGCTAGAAACCACAATACCTGTTGGTAAATGAGTAATTCTGACAGCAGACTCAGTTTTGTTGATATGTTGTCCGCCAGCTCCACTAGCTCTAAAGGTATCGATCTTTAAATCATCTGAATTAATGTCCACTTCAATACTATCATCTAACTCAGGCATAACTTCAACAGAGCTAAAGGATGTATGTCTTCTTTTAGCAGAGTCAAAAGGAGAAATCCGAACTAACCGATGAACCCCTCGTTCTGATTTTAAATACCCATAAGCATTTAGCCCTTTCACTAAAATAGTAACACTTTTAACTCCAGCTTCTTCCCCTGCATTATAGTCTAAATATTCAACTGAAAAGTCGTGGTGACTGGCCCATCTCGTATACATTCTTAATAACATGTCTGCCCAGTCTTGGGATTCTGTTCCACCTGCTCCTGCATGAATTTCTAAAATAGCAGGACTGTGATCATAGGGTTGATTAAGTAATTGAGTCAATTCATATTGCCCTAATTGTTTTTCAAATGCTTGATACCTGTCTATTAATTCCTCTTGTAGATCAATATCATACTCTTCTTGTTGCATTTCTAGCATAACATCAAGTTCTTCTTGTTCTGTTAAGAGAGCCTGAAAGGTTTGATACTTATCTTTCAGTTCATTGGTTTCATTAATAATTGTTTGGGCCTGTTGATTATCATCCCAAAAATCAGGTGAAGCCATTTTTTCTTCGTTACTAGCAATATGTTCTTCTAGATCATCTAAGTCAAAGAGACCTCCTTAATCCAACTACTTTTTCACGGGTGATGTCTAGAGCACTCCTTATATCACTTAATTCAACCATCTTGTTTCCTCCTTTAAAAATAAAAGAAAAGCATTGCGGTTTGATCAATCAAACCGCATGCCTTCAATCTTAACTTACATATTTTTTCCGTGACAATTTTTAAATTTCTTTCCACTTCCACATGGACATAAATCATTACGGCCTACTTTTTGTTCTACTCGGCGTGGTTTACGTTTTTGATTACTGTCCACTTTGCCAGTTTCTTCCGTTGGGCGAACAGCTTCTCCTTGTGCCACTTGTTGACGTTGAACATTTTGACGAATTTCAGACTTCATAAACAAACGAGTTACGTCAAATTCAATTGCACCAACCATAGCATTAAACATCTCATAGCCTTCTTGTTGGTATTCAACTAATGGATTATTTTGACCATAAGCCCGTAAACCAATAGATTCACGTAATTGATCCATTGTATCAATATGATCTGTCCATTTCGTATCAACTACACGTAAAATAACAATTTTTTGAAACTCTAACATTTGACCAGGATCGACTAGTTGTTCTGCTTTTCGGTCATAAACAGCTTTTGCTCGGTCAAATAATAAGGTTTGAATTTCTTCTCTTGTTTTACCTTCTAAATCAGAAACCGTTAGGCTATCTTCATGGACTAAACAAGCTCCAGCAAAGTCAACAATACCTTGTAAATTCCAATCAGCCACTTCTTCTAATTGAGTATGATCTTTCACATTACGTTCAATCGTCCGTTTAACCATGCCCATTAACACATCAGTTAAATCATTTTCTTCCATAATCACTTGGTAACGTTGTGAATAAATCACTTCCCGTTGTTCTCTCATAACGTCATCATATTGCAACACGTTCTTACGAGAATCGTAGTTGTTTCCTTCCACTCGTTTTTGAGCAGATTCCACTTGACGAGAAAGCATTTTACTTTGAATTACTGCATCATTGTCTTCAATTTTAAATTTTTCAAGCATAGCTTTCACTCGGTCTGATCCAAAGCGGCGCATTAAATCATCTTCTAGTGATAAGTAGAACTGAGAAACCCCTGGATCTCCTTGACGACCAGAACGTCCACGTAACTGGTTATCAATACGACGAGATTCATGTCGCTCTGTCCCAATAACTGCTAATCCGCCTAACTCTCTTACTCCCATGCCTAACTTAATGTCTGTCCCACGACCAGCCATATTAGTCGCAATAGTGACAGCACCTTGTTGCCCAGCATTTAAAATAATTTCTGCTTCTTTAAAGTGGTTTTTCGCATTTAACACTTCATGAGGAATGCCTTCTTTATCTAATAAATGAGATAAATACTCAGAAGTTTCGACTGCTACGGTTCCCACTAGAATTGGTTGACCATTGCGATGTCTTTCTTTAATATCCTTGACTACTGCTTTAAATTTACTGTCTAAAGTTGGATATAAAAGGTCTGGTCGGTCATCCCGAATAACTGGTTTATTAGTTGGAATTTGTATAACTTCAATGTTGTAAATTTCTCTGAATTCTTCTTCTTCTGTTTTAGCTGTACCAGTCATCCCTGATAATTTTTTGTACATTCTGAAGTAGTTTTGGAAAGTAATGTTAGCCATTGTTTTGGTTTCATCTTCGATTTCTACTCCTTCTTTGGCTTCAATCGCTTGGTGCAGACCATCAGAGTAACGACGACCATCCATAATCCGTCCAGTAAACTGGTCAACAATCAAGACTTTGCCTTCTTGAACAACATAGTCAATGTCATTTAACATAATATAATTAGCTCTTAACGCATTATCTATATGGTGAGTTAGGGCAGTATTATCAATGTCGTATAAGTTTTCAACGCCAAAAGCTTCTTCTACTTTTGAAATACCTTCTTCAGTTAGAGCAATTGTTTTAGACTGTACGTCGATTTTGTAATCAGCTTCTTCTTTGAGTTGTTTTACCACATGGTCTGCTCTTGTATAAAGGGCAGTAGACTTTTCAGCCTGACCTGAAATAATTAACGGCGTTCTAGCTTCGTCAATTAAAATAGAATCAACCTCATCCACTAAAGCATAGTTAAGTGGACGTTGAACCATTTGCTCTTTATAAACCACCATGTTATCTCGTAAATAGTCAAATCCTAGCTCATTATTCGTACTATAAGTAATATCACAAGCATAAGCTTCCCGTTTTTCTTCAGAAGATTTAGCATTGGTATTTAACCCTACTGATAAACCTAAAAAGTTATAAAGTTCACCCATCTCACTTGCATCTCGACTAGCTAAGTAATCATTGACAGTGACAACATGAACCCCTTTACCACTTAACGCATTTAAATAAACAGGCATAGTAGCAGTTAAAGTTTTACCTTCCCCTGTTCTCATTTCTGGAATATTTCCATCGTGTAAAACGATCCCACCCATTAATTGGACTTTATAGGGATATAAACCTAAAACACGTTTAGCTGCTTCACGGCAGACAGCAAATGATTCATATAACAAATCATCTAAAGTTTCTCCTTTAGCTATCCGTTCTTTAAATTCATCTGTTTTAGCACGCAGTTGATCGTCTGTTAAAGCTGCAGTGGCGTCTGCTAATTGATCAATTTTATCCGCCATTTTTTCTAAACGGTGAATTTCCCGTTTATCACTTTCAATTATTTTCTTTAGGAAATTGGTCATGCTTCTAATCCTTTCTCATCTATCATTCTCATATTTATAGTCTTTTCTATCTATATTAAACTAATCTATCTTTTTTATTCTAGCATTATTCCAGAAAAAATGAAACAAAATCTCCAAGGTTTCCTATATATGTATTTTTTTCACTGATAATCAGCTTTCCCCTTTCATTTTTCCTGTTTTTGCCAGCAAAAAAGGCAAGAACACTTGGTTCTCACCTTTTATTTTTTAACTTTTAGATTTTTTTAACTTAATCTGTTTCGATTAAACCATATTTACCATCTTTACGACGGTAGACAATACTAATGCCATTTGTTTCAGCATCTTCAAAGATGAAGAAATTATGACCAAGCATGTTCATTTGTAACACCGCTTCTTCGCTGTCCATTGGTTTTAATGAGAAACGTTTTGTTCGAACGA
This sequence comes from Vagococcus humatus, assembly GCF_003950325.1. GTDB lineage: Bacteria > Bacillota > Bacilli > Lactobacillales > Vagococcaceae > Vagococcus_C > Vagococcus_C humatus. The sequence goes on along the minus strand of NZ_PXZH01000001.1, from coordinate 158,230 downwards.
TTTCTAGTTCTTTTTCTTTTGGTTCAACGTCTCCCTCTAGATTATTTAAAAAGACAGCAGCTGATTGTGTATCTACCGCTGTTTCGCGTAATTTGCGGTTAATTCTTGTTTTATATTTACGAATTTGTCTTTCTAATTTATCCGCTACTAAATCCACACTTGCGTATAAATCATGAGAAGTTTCCTCTGCTCTTAGTACGATATAAGGTAGTGGAATAGTTACCTCAACTTTCGCATTTTTATCTGGATATACTTTTAAATTTACATATGCTGTTGTTTCTGGAGTTCTTTCTTTGTCGAAGTAACGTTCAATTTTAGTTACTCTTTTTTCGACATAATCTCTAATTGCATCTGTTACCTCAATATTTTCTCCTCGAATATTAAATCTTAGCATAGCAATTACCCCTTTCATCTACCATATAAAGGAACTAGAAAGTGACACTTGTTTTTCTATTCCTCTTAAATTCATTATACCTAAAAAAAACAATAAATACAACAAATGTTCACTTTAATCTAGATAAAAAAGCATTTTTCCTGTTTTTTGTTAGCTGTTTCAGAAAACGCATTTATAATTACTTTATCCCCTAGCTAAGGAACACGTATTGATTTCAATCTCACCAATTTCTTGTAATGTTTCTATCGCCCAATACATTGTCCTTCCTGTTGTATAAACATCATCAAAAATAATAAAACTCATAGGGCAATCATCTTTCATATCGGTTATCATCTGTTTATTTAGTTTAAATGGATTTGTACCAGATATTCTTTCCTGTTTTGTTTTACTTGTTTGACTATCACTTTCTATCGTTCTTAAAATCAAATTTTTATAAGGAATCTTAGCATATTTTAATAACTGTTCTACTTGATTGAAACCTCTTTTTTTCATACGGTTTTCGGAGATAGGAATAGGTACAAAAATAACATTTTTATAATTTGATAAGAAAAGATATAACTGTTTTTGAAAGCTATGGGCTAATTGTTTATTCCCTTGAAATTTATACTGATGAAACCATTCTTGTAAACTGGGGTTATATACTAATAAACTTCTATGACTCCCTGAATAATGAGGATAAAGTTTTTGCCAGTGACGACAATCTAGACACACCTGTTTTTCAGTTATTTTCTGGCATCGTTGACATTGAGGTCCTTGGCTATTTTTTTGCCAAGTAAATAACTGCTGGCAAGAAGAACACATACTAGTAGGTAACAAAGGTGACCAACTAAAAACATCTTGAAATGTCAGAGGATCATAAAAATCTTGCTGGCATAATAAACATTGATTCATCTATCAATCATCCCTTTTTTTATTGCTAACTGATTATTTTTTTTGATTTCTTGTAATGCTTGCCACATATGAATGGAAACACCGTCATGAATAAAGTAAACACAACCTGTTGAAAAAACTGGATGGCGACCAACACGCCCAGCTATTTGAACAAGTGTGGCTGTTTGATAAACAAGATGATTACTTCCAATCACTAATACATCAATATCTTTAAAGGTAACTCCTCTTTCTAAAATAGTGGTAGTTAGTAAAACATCTACTTTTCCTTCCCTCATTTGAGTAATTTTCTCCTGTCTATGTTCATCTTTTGCATGGACAGATAATAGGCATTTATTCGGCCAACGAAAGCGTAAGACTTGTAAAAATTGTTCCATCCACTGAATATTGGGACAAAAAATCAACATGCTTCTTTTATGTCTAAATTGGTGATTAAACAAAGACTCAATGGACTTAGGCCAAGTATGTTTTAATAACTTTTTTCGCCAATTCCAAAGCCAGAGAAACTGAGGTACGGGTAATATTTTCCGGTGATACCTAGCTGGCAGATGACTGTAGCCCATTTCACCTTTAATGACTTGGGTTAATAATTTTTTAGAAGGAGTGGCCGTTAAATACACTAACTTACTGCTTTTCTTTAACGAGCGGGTAACTGCTCCTTCTAATAAGGGATTTCCTGAAAAAGGATAGGCATCTACTTCATCAATAATTAAATAATCAAAAGCTTGATAAAACCTTAGTAGTTGGTGCGTGGTACAAATAACTAAAGAAGTATACTGATAGACTGCTGTTTTATCCCCATACAGCAAAGCTATCTGCTCTTTTGGAAATACTTGTTGTACTCTAGGGTAAAGTTCTAAACACACATCTACCCGAGGTGAGGCAATTCCTACTCGAAACCCTTTAGAAAGAGCTAGCTGAATACTTTTAAATAGCATCTCCGTTTTACCTGCCCCTGTTACAGCGTGAACTAAATGACAGGACTGGTTATTGGTTAAAAAATCAGTCAATTGGTTGGAAATCTTCTTTTGACCTTTAGATAGTTGACCTTGCCAGTTAAATGGAACCAATCTGGCTGTTTGATGTTTTTCTGGTAAATGGTAAAGAAATTGATCACTTTCAATTCGGCCTAACTGAATACAACTAGGACAATAATAAAATTGACGATAAGGGTTCTTAATCAGGACTTTCTTTTTATCATGCCAAGTATAACAACGATTACATCTAACTTGATGCTTTTTCTGAGACATGGCTTTGACTTTGACTACTAGAGGACTCAAGTTTTTTCTTTCCTTTGGTTTTAGTAAAATTTTTCTACCATATAATTCTTACTCCAAAAAACCCCTTCCTTTCTAGATAAGCCCTTTTAAGAAAAGATACTCTAAACAGCTAAAAAAACACCTAAAAATTTGTTATACTTACTTATAAAAGGAGGTATTTTATGCTCACTGAAACATTTATCCAATCAACAGATCAAGAAACTCCCATCCATGTTGCCACTTGGACCCCAACAAAGTCACCTGTTGCTATTTTACAACTGGTTCATGGCATGAGTGAATATATCACTCGTTACGATGAGTTTGCTAACTTTTTAAATCAACACCGAATTTTAGTTGTAGGTCATGATCACTTAGGCCACGGCTTGTCCATTCATCCTGAAAAAAAATTATATGGTTATTTTAACGAAACAGATAGCGTTAACTGTTTAGTCGAAGATTGTTACCAAGTTTTCCAGCAAACCAAAGAAACCTACCCTCACTTACCTTATTTTATTCTAGGTCATAGTATGGGCTCTTTTATTACTCGTATTTTTCTAACTAAATACGCCTCTGACCTTCAAGGAGCCATTATTATGGGGTCTGCTAGTCATCATACTGCTTTACCTTTAGCCTTGGCTTTAACTGAAAAACTAAATGAACTAGATCCAACAAATGAAAATCCAACATTAAATAAACTAGCCTTTGGTTCCTTTTCTAAATTTTTTGACTCTTCTTCACCTTTTTCTTGGCTATCTAAAAACCAACAAAACGTTAAAACTTATGAAGCAGATCCTCTAATGGGATTTGTTTTCACTAACAATGGCTTTCATACCTTATTTAGCCTAATGAATCAAGCCACACAAACTAATTGGTATCAAGGTATTCCTAAGCATTTACCTATTTTACTGATTAGTGGAGAAAAAGATCCAGTGGGCTCTTTTGGAAAAGGACCGGTAGCTGTTGCCAATGAGTTAGCTCAAGCTTCTTTTGAACAGATTACCTTACAACTTTATCCAGATTTAAGACATGAAATCTTAAATGAAAAGGAAAAAGAATTAGTCATGACTGACATTTATACTTGGCTTACGAAACATGTTTAAATGCCGTTTTAGCCCCAAAAAAAGCCCTTCAAAAGATTAACCTTTTGAAGGGCTTTTTCTATTTAACTAATAAAAATTAGCCTACGTGTGTATTATTTCGCGTACACTTCAATTTGAGCTTTTTTAAACACATTAATTAATTCAGACGGACGATCATAAAATTCTACTAATGGTTTAATTTCTTGTCCATCATTTAACTGAATCGCCTCTTCTGGCATAACAATACAATTTCCATCAAAGTCTACAGTGATTTCTTTTCTATTTTTCAACTCTAAAGTCACATGACGATAGCCAATTAACTGAACAGTATGAGATCTTCTTAAATCAGGTTTTCTACGAATTTCATTACTACCATAAGCAATGTAATGCATGATACGAGTTTGTCTTTTTTTACCATATACTAATTGATGCTTGTCAACATTTTTTTCTACTGTGTAGGGGTAAATGATTTGTGTATCAATATCTATAAAAGATCCTGACACTGTTTCTTGACACACCGGAAACAATAGATAAGGTTCTATCTCGATTCTTACTTTTTTGATTTCAGTTAACGGAATTTCTGTATGATCTTTTAATAACACATTTGTTCCATCAAATAATCCTTTAATTGGTTCCATAACTATCCCTCCCTTATTATGCGAGAACTCTTAGTTACATTTTACACATAAAAAGATCCTTTTTTCAATAGGTTCTTACAAACTTATCAATAAGCTCTCATATTTCACTAAAAAAGCCAAGGAGATGGTTTTATCTCCTTGACTCTGACATTCTTACTTATTTTTCAATAGTAATTTCTAGAATAGCCTCGCTAGCAGACACGGCTTTTTCAGTAACTGCTGGCATTTCTTTTACTAAATCCATATTAGTGATAACCACCATAGTAGTAGCAGGTGTTTGTGTTTCAGCTAATTTAGCTAAATCCATTGTAGCTAACTTAGTTCCTTTAGCAATTTTATCCCCTTCTTTAACAAATACTTCGAAAGGTTCACCTTTTAGCTCAACTGTATCAATTCCCATATGAACTAAAATTTCTAAGCCACTTTCAGTTACCATTGTCATGGCATGCTTAGTTGGGAAAACACTAACAATTTTACCTGCAACAGGAGCAAATACTTCTGATGAAGTTGGTTCAATTGCAAAACCATCTCCTAACATTTTTTGAGAAAACACACTATCATTAACCTGTGTAATCGGCATTAAAGTTCCATTCATAACGGCAAACATTTCTGTTTTTTTGTTCTTTTTAAAAAAGTTAAACATAATTCATTCCTCCAAACTCATTAATCTTGTACATTGTATCATAAACTATCTAGATTTACTCTATTTTTTTCTCTTTCCTTTGTTTTTTATCCAAACTGGTACTAGGAAAGAAACCTTTACTCCCTTATTGGAATATTCTATACTAAATAAAGAAAGAGGTGCCTTTATGTTAACAAGTTATCAAACGATTAAAGAAAACGGTCAACATGAAATTGACATCAAAAAATCACGGTTTATTTGTTCTATGGCACGAGTTGAAACAGAAGAGGAAGCCAAAGACTTTATTCAAGCCGTTAAAAAAGAACATTGGAAAGCTACTCATAACTGTTCAGCTTTTACCTTAGGGGATAAACATGAAATTCAGCGTAGTAGTGATGACGGCGAACCTAGCGGAACTGCTGGAGTGCCTATGTTAGAAGTATTAAAAAAACGAGACCTAATCAATACAGTGGCAGTGGTTACTCGTTATTTTGGCGGTATTAAATTAGGAGCAGGTGGCTTAATTCGCGCTTATAGTAGTGCAGTTTCTGAGGCAGTCAAATCAATTGGGGTAGTCGAAGGTCGTCTACAACAAGAAGTTTTCATCACAGTCGATTATGCTCAGCATGGAAAATTAGAACACTTTTTAGAAAACAGTCCTTTTTCTGTTAAAGACACTGTGTTTACAGATCAAGTTAAAGTCGTGGTCATGGTTCAGGAAGAACAAGTCACAGACTTTGAAAAACAAGTGATTAACTTACTCAGTGGTCAATGTCAAATTTCTACTGGTGCCACCGTTTATTTTGAATATGCAGTGCCTTATTAAACGTAAACTAGATGCGGAAAAATCCGCATCTATTTTTGTAAGTAAAATTCAAAACGACTGCCTACATACTGAGACCGAACATATTCAAAAGGAATACCGTCTTTAAAATAAGAAACTTGTCTCACTTTTAAAATAGCTTCTCCTTTTTTCATCTCTAAATATTCGGCTATTTTTTCAGCCGCTATCATGGCAGAAATCGTTTGATTAGAAGTGCCAATTTCATGATGCCCTTTTTCCCCTAGTACATGATAAAAAGATTGGGTAATTTCTGCTTTATTGTAGTTTTTAATTAAGCTATAAGGAATACTTGTGACCTCAAAGCAAATAGGAATGTCATCTGCATAACGAATTCTTTCCATCCGCAAAATTTTATCATGACCGGTTAATTGCAATTTTTCTTGCTCACTAGAGCTAGGTTGTGTCACAAAGTAAGCAATCACTTTACTAGAAGGAACTTTCCCTTGTGATTGGATAATATCAGTAAAACTAGTTGTTCCTGTCATCCACTCTTGAACTTTTTGTTTTGCTACATAAGTACCAGAACCAATTTTTCGCTCTAATACCCCTTCATCTGCTAAAGTTTGAATGGCTTGTCTTAAAGTCATTCGGCTCACCCCAAAACGTTCAGCTAATTCTCGCTCTGAAGGCAGTCTATCTCCCACTTGCCATTTGCCTGCTTCAATTTCTGTGCGGATTTGATCATGTATTTGTAAATAAATAGGCATCGTATCTTTTATCATTTATCATTACTCCTTTATCTTGACAGATAAGTGTTTTAAGCTGAAATAAAAAGCTGTCTCTATTATAACTGGTATAGACAAAAACTCAAATACCCTGTGAAAAAATTAACGACTATTCTTGCTAAAAAAGCTTTCGGAAAATACCGAAAGCTTTTTTTTAATGGATTTCGCAAGCTTTTTTAGCTGTAGCCATCATTAGTCGAATACGATTTAACTGATTAACAATAGAAGCTCCTGGATCATAGTCAATCGGTGAAATATTCGCTTTTGGAAAACGTCGCCGTAATTCTTTTACAACCCCTTTTCCAACAATATGATTAGGTAAGCAGCCAAAGGGTTGTAGACAAACAATATTATTAACATCATGATGAAGTAACGCCATCATCTCCCCAGTTAAAAACCAACCTTCTCCTGTATGGTTTCCAATGGATAAAACAGTCTGTGCTTCATCTGCCAAATCATAAATAGAATCTAATCCTCTAAAACGCTGAGAATTTTCTAAAGCTTGGCTCATCGGTTTTTGACAACGTTCAATACACTCAATCCCAAAAGTTGCCAACCATTTATTTTTAATAGGAAGGCCTAGTTGATCGTGCTTCCAAATTTGATTATACATGGAATAAAGCATAAATCCTGCTATGTCTGGCACAACTACCTCTGCTCCTTCAGCTTCTAACAAACGAACAATGTCGTTATTAGCAATGGGTGAATATTTCACTAAAATCTCGCCAACTACCCCTACTTTAGGTTTGGTTACCTCATGTAAAGGAATGCGGTCAAAATCTTGGACAATCTCTTTCATCCATTTATTAAACTGTCTAAAAGAACCATTCTCAACATTATCTTTTATCTTAGCTAACCAAGTTTGATGTAACTCATCAACGCTTCCTTCCACTAATTCGTAAGGTCGCGTGCGGTAAACTACTCGCTCAAACAAATCTCCATATAAAAAGGCGATAGCTAAGCGTTTCATCAAAGGCAAGGTTAATTTGAAACCAGGATTAGATTCTACACCTTTATTCCCCATAGAAACAGACACCACTGGAACATTAGAAAAACCAGCTTCATCTAGGGCTTTTCTAAGTAGAGGAATATAATTAGTTGCCCGGCAACCTCCGCCTGTTTGGGTCATCATTACACTTACTTTGGTTAAGTCGTATGCCCCACTTTGCAAAGCTTCAATGAGTTGTCCAATAGAGATAATGGCAGGATAACAAGCATCGTTGTTGACATATTTTAAGCCAACATCCATAGCTTTAGGATCTTCTGCTGGTAAGCACACCACTTGATAGCCTGAAGCGTTTAGGGCAGTATCAACTAGACCCGCTTGATGAATCGGACTAAGCATTGGTAGTAGTAAGGTATGTTTTTTCCGCATATCTTTTGTAAAAGTTATTTTTTCAGGCATGTCGTAGCGTTTTTCTGGTATTATATTCTTTTTATCTCGCTCTTTAATTGAGGCCTTCAACGAGCGTAATCTAATCCGTATAGCTCCTAAGTTAGAGCCTTCATCGATTTTTAAAACGGTATAGACTTTGCCGTATTGTTCTAATATTTCTTCCACTTGATCGGTTGTTACCGCGTCTAACCCACAACCAAATGAGTTCAATTGAACCATTTCAAGTTGGGGAGACTTAGCCACCACTTTAGCTGCTGCATATAATCTGGAGTGGTAGACCCACTGATTGACCACTCTTAAACCAGCCACATCTTCTAAATGAGACAAACTGTCTTCCGTTAAAACATGAAAGCCTTCTTGAGTAATCACATTGGCAATGCCATGATTAATTTCAGGGTCAATATGATAAGGGCGACCGGCTAACACAATAGCTTTTTCTCCTGTCTGGTTTAGTCTGGCTAAACATTCTTCCCCTTTTTGCTGGATATCTGCCTTAAATTGATCCATTTCTTGATAACCATGACGAACTGCCTGTTTCATCTCTTGTTTAGAAATTCCAAAATCTTTAAATGTATCCCATAACACTTGAGTTAAGGCTTCTTCATTATCTAAATTCACAAAAGGATTCCGGTAATCTATTTTTTTCGTCCTTAAATCATCAACATTATTTTTAATCACATCGGTATAACTTTGTACAACAGGACAGTTAAAATGATTGTCTGCTTGTTTAGACTCTTGTCGCTCAAAAATAACTCCTGGATAAAAGATTAAAGAAAGGCCTTTATCAATCAATCCTTGAACATGACCATGGGAAATTTTAGCAGGATAACACACTGTATCACTAGGAATACTATCCATTCCTTTTTCGTAAACCTCTTTGTTCGAACGAGGAGATAACACCGTCCGAAAACCTAAATCAGAAAAAATGGTGTGCCATAACGGATAGTTTTCATACATGTTTAATACACGAGGAATCCCAATTTCTCCGCGAAATGCTTCTTTTCTTTTTAATGAACGATACTGAAAGAGTTTTTTATATTTATAATCCACCAAGTTGATTTTTTTATCTTGAGTGGTCCTTTGAACTCTAGCTCCTCTTTCACAGCGATTACCTGTAATAAACTGCCGGCCATCAGAAAAGACTGTTACTGTAAGTAAGCAGTTATTTTCACACAAGCCACAAGGAGTAAATTCATTTTTAGCTGTTAAACTTTCTAACTCAGCTTGAGATAACAAAGTAGTTCGGTCCCCTGGCTGGGTATTTTCTTTAGCAATAATTGCTGCTCCGTACGCTCCCATTAAGCCCGCAATTGTTGGCCTAACCACTTCTCTCCCACTGACTAACTCAAACGCCCGAAGAACGGCTTCATTATAAAAAGTCCCACCTTGACACACAATTTTTTTTCCTAATTCTTCAGGTCGGCGAATTTTAATCACTTTATAAATAGCATTTTTAATCACAGAATAAGAAAGACCTGCAGAAATATCTCCTACAGAGGCTCCTTCTTTTTGGACTTGTTTTACTTTTGAATTCATGAAAACGGTACAACGAGAACCTAAATCTACTGGATGAGTGGCAGCTAAAGCTTCTTTAGCAAAATCTTCTACTTCATAATTCAATGATTTCGCAAAAGTTTCGATAAATGAACCACATCCAGATGAACAAGCTTCATTTAGTAAAATGGAACTGAGTACCCCTTGTTTCATTCGCATGGCTTTCATATCTTGGCCACCAATATCTAAAATAAAATCAACACCTGGTAAAAAATAATTAGCTGCCTTGTAGTGAGCCATGGTTTCTACCTCTCCCATGTCTATTTTAAGGGCATGTTTAATCAGATGTTCCCCGTAACCTGTCGTTGCGACCTTACCAATATAAGCCTCTTTTGGTAACTTTTGATAAATATCTAATAAAATACGAATAGTGGTTTCTAAAGGCTGACCATTGTTATTGCCATAAAAATCATATAAAATCTCATTTTTTTCATTCATTAAGACGGCTTTTGTCGTAGTCGAACCTGCATCAATCCCTAAGTAAGTCACTCCTTTATGCTCACTTAAATTAGCATAATGTACCGTGGCTTCTTGGTGTCTTTGACGAAATGCTTTTAACTCTGCTTCATCTTTAAATAAAGGAGTCAAACTATGAGTGGGTCTCAGTTGCTCGGTGTGATCTTCTTTTAACCGAGTCACTAAGGTTTGTAGTGTAAGGGTTTTGTCATTCTCTCTAGCATAAAGAGCTGCTCCGTAAGCCACAAATAATTGAGAATGATCTGGGAAAATAACTTCCTCACGGGTTAAATCTAGGGTTTCAATGAACCGTTGCCGTAATTCACTCATAAAATACAAAGGGCCACCTAAAAAGGCGACATTTCCTTGAATTTTCCGTCCAGCAGCTAAACCGGCGATAGTCTGATTGACCACTGCTTGGAAAATACTCGCAGCTATATCTTCTTTTCTTGCCCCTTCATTAATCAACGGCTGAACATCTGTCTTAGCAAAAACCCCGCAACGAGACGCAATCGGATAAATTCGCTCATAATTTTTAGCCAGTTCATTCATGCCCGCTGCATCTGTTTTAAGTAGCACAGCCATTTGGTCAATAAATGCGCCTGTTCCTCCAGCACAAGTTCCGTTCATCCGTTGCTCTAAGGCTCCGTTAAAATAAGTGATTTTAGCGTCTTCTCCCCCAAGCTCGATTGCCACATCCGTTTCAGGAATTAGGGTTTCAACGGTTTTTGTACAAGCAATTACTTCCTGAATAAAGGGAATGTCTAATACCTCGGAAAGACCAATCCCACCAGAACCGGTAATACTTAATTTTAAAGGAATATTGGCATCCATCTGCCTCATCCCTTCTGTTACAATTTTTTCAACCGCTGTTTTCACATCGGAATAATGTCGTTCATATTGACTAAAGATTGTATGATACTGCTCATCGAGGATTACCAATTTTACAGTCGTCGAACCTACATCAATACCTGCTATATAATTCATCTTCTGACCTCCATCCTCTTTTCCAACTACTATTGTCTCAAAGTCGCTGCTAAACTACAAATAAGCAACACCTTGTTGAATAACAGACAATTTGTTTGATATAATTATTGTAAAAAGAAATCCTACATTTTACAATCATCAAAATTTCAATTTTTGTGGGTTAAGCAACAGATTAATAAAATATGTTGCTTAATTAGCTATTTTTTTCACAATAAAGGAGAGAAAAACATGGATTTAAGGGTTAGACGAACTAAAAAATTAATTGTAGAAGCTTTTATTCAGCTCATTGAAGAAAAAGGCTACGATAGCATTACGATTCAAGATATTGCTGATAAAGCTATGATTAACCGAGCCACTTTCTATGCTCATTTTAAAGATAAAAAAGATTTATATGAGCAACTGCTACTTTTAGCAGTAGATTCTTTTGCTAGTATTTTAAATTCAATTCCTGTTATTGAAGGAAATTCCTTACAACTAAAAAAAGTGCAACTATCATTAACTCAAGTCTTTAAAAAAATTAGACATAACCAAGAGTTTTTCCTGACTTTAACAGAAGGAACCTCTGCCTTACTTTTTAGAGAAAAACTGTCAGACCTGTTATACAGTCAATACGAAGAAATTTTTAGCAAACTAAAAATAACTGAAAGTGATATGGAAGTGCCGATTGATTTTATCATTGAATACATGACCTCTATTTTTATCGGAACCGTTCACTGGTGGGTCAAAACTGACTCTGACTTTCCACCAGAACATATGGCTAAATTAGTCATTAAACTAGTCGGAAATGGCCACTTAACCGTCTTAGGTATTGAGGTAGAAAAATAACCCAATGCCTATTTGTGTTAGGCATTGGGTTTTCTTATACTAAGTTAACATTTCTAAAGCTTGATTAGCTTGTAATAAAATCAGCCGAACACTGGTGACTGGTTTACCAGTTGCTTTTTCTAAGGCTTGTTTATACAAATAAAGTTGTCCTTGATATCTTTTCTTGAGAGTTAAAAGATTTTCTGACAAATTAGAAGGGTTAACAAAATCAGTTTTATAATCATATAAAATCAATTGATCCGGTAGTTGAATATACCCGTCAATAATTCCGTGAATTAGGACATCATCTTGTTCATTTTCAGGATAATCTTGAAATAGATTTTCAGGTCGCATCAACATTGAAAAAGGTTGCTCTCTTACTATGTGTTGATGATGTTCTACCATAAACTGACCAAATTCACTATTAAAAAACGCCACTAACTGAGAAAAATCAATGTGTTGAACTACTTCTTCTGACATGATTTTTTGTTCAATCAATTGCTGAGCTAATGTTACAAATAGCTGTTCATCTGGTGTTTTATCTAAAGGAACTTGTTGCAATAATAAGTGAGTGGCTGTTCCAATTTCAGCAGCTGTCACTTGTTTTTTCTGGGATAAAAATTTAGGCACTGCTAGTTGTTCTTCTGTAAAACGATTTTTACCTCTAGGTTGTCTTTCTTGTAAATCTAGTGACAATAAATCCACATTATCAGGGTCTTCAAAGACTCGTTTAATTTCAGACACACTTTGATAACTAGTTGTTTGGCTAGCTAACTGATAGGGATAGTGATAAGTTAGCCGCTTGTAAGCCTGTTGATACAGTCTTTCATCTAAATCTTTACGGTCTAATAAAACAGCTGATTGATCTAAGTTTTCCTTAGAATTAGCTAATTTAGCTATGTCCTGTGGCTGATAAAATTTAATCTGAAATGACACAGGATAGTGATACAAATCAGCTAATTTAATCACCGGATACTCTTGCTGCATGTTGTCTGCTATTTCATGACGAACTAAAGTATACCCTACCCAGTCCAGTAAATTTTGGCATTTTAGCCGGATATCTTCTGGTAGTACTCGTTGATGAGCTTCTCCCACTTGACACCAACGTTGCCAAGCTTTTTCTTGACTGGCCACTGTTCCAACTAAAAATAGTTTTTGTTCTGCCCGAGTCAACGCCACATATAATTTCCGCATTTCTTCTGCTAATAATTTTTGCCGTTTAAAGACTTTTAACGCCATTTTAGGTAAACTTTCATACACTTCCCGAGCTGCTGTATCAATGTAGTCAATCCCCGCCCCTAACTTATCATCTAAAACATAGCGAGTTTTTAAATCTTGGGTATTAAACTGTCGACTCATATCTAGTACAAACACCACTGGAAACTCTAAACCTTTTGAAGCATGAATAGTCATCACTCTAACTGCATCTTCGTCTTCTGACATAGTGGTTGGTTCTGCCAAATCCTTATTTTTTTCCTGCATTTTTTCAATAAAACGAACAAATTGAAATAGCCCTTTAAAACTCATCTCTTCATAAGCATTCGCTCGGTGATATAAAGCGTGTAAATTAGCTTGGCGTTGTTTACCTGCTGGAAGCCCTGCTACAAAATCTAAAAAGCCAGTATCTTCATAAATTCGCCAAATAAGCTGGCCTAACTGATTTCTTCTCGCTAGTTCACGCCAGTCAGTAAACAAAATATGGAATCGCCGAAGTTTTTGATAACGAGGTTGATCGGGTTCTGCTTCTTTTAAATAAGCCAACACTGCCTGATAAAAATCATGCTCTTTCTCATATAACCGAATAATCCCTAAATCATTTTCTTTTAGCCCAACGATTGGTGAGCGTAAAACTGAGACAAACGGAATATCTTGATACGGATTGTCAATGATTTGTAGCAAAGAAACCATGGTTTGAATTTCAGTGGCTTGAAAGTAGTTTTGGGTATCATTAACATGCAAGGGAATGCCTAATTGATTAAATTGATCCAGTAACACTAGATTATTCTTTTTCGTAGGCGTTAATAACACAATATCTTTATAGCGAACAGGCCGCTGTTCTTTTAGTTTCTTATCATAAATCAAATAACCACTTGTCACCAACTCTTGAATTTTCCGTCCAACTAGTTGGGTTTCCCCTTCAGTTTTATCATCCAATTCAAAATCAATCGTTAGATCTGCCACATCTTCTGTCACTTCTGCTCCTTTTTCATAAAGTAACATCTCTACCTGAAACTGATCTGATTCAGGAAATTCGGTGAAGCCATTAACTAATTCCGCTGACTGATCATAAGCAATTTGACCTACCGCCTCGTCCATTAACTGGGTAAAGACAAAGTTGGTAAAGCTTAACACTTCTTTTCTCGATCTAAAATTTTCTTGTAATAAAATCCGCCGGCCAGACTGATTTTCCCCAAATTTTTGATACTTGGCAATAAATAAAGAAGGATCTGCTAGACGGAAAGAATAAATAGACTGCTTAACGTCCCCTACCATAAATAAATTTCCTGGCTCAGGCTCTGGCGTTCGTAACCAATAGAGTAAGGACTCTTGGAGTTGGTTAATATCTTGATATTCATCTACTAACACCTCAGAAAACTTTTCTCGGTAATAATGAGAAGCTTCTGATGGTTCTAATCCTTGTTCACCTGAAGTTGCTAAAATATCTAAGGTAAAATGCTCTAAGTCATTAAAATCCACTAAATTTAATTCTTTTTTTCGCCGCTTAAACCGCTGATAAAACTCAATGGAAACTAAACTAAGAGTAGCCACTCGGTCTTTAGATTGTGCCATAATTTCTAGCAATTTTTTAGGTGGAGCCTTAAAAAAAGTATCAGCCAATTTTTGAATGGTTTCTTTATTTTGATTCCGAAGCGGTTTAACTTGTTCGAATAAATCTTTTAAAGAGTCGTAATATGCTTCATTTTTAGCATTTTTTCTAGGACCATTAAACCGGTCATATTCAAAACCAGTGACTGCTTCATAAGCTTGGTCTAACTGATCTGTTTCAATATACTGTAATAAATTATCCATCAAGTGTTGTTCTTTTTGTAACATCTCTTTTACTTTTAAAAGCTGTTCTTCCCCGTCTACTAAGCTAAGGGCTAATTTTCCTTGATTTGCCGCAGATAACACTGTACTGTGAAGGGTTTTCTTTAGAACTTCTTGATAAATTTTAGTGTCTGATAACAGTTGACTTTCAGGTACTTCATACAAATCAGACAAGCCAGTGAGCCAAGCCACTGGATCTGGATGGGAACGAGCAAAATTATGCAAAGTAAAAATAAGTTGCTCTAATCCTCTATCAGTTCGGTCATTAGAAAAATTTTCCGTTAAATCATAAAAAGGCTGCTGCATGCTAGCATATAATTCTTCTCGTAATTCATCCCAAACATCTTCTTCTAACAACAACATTTCTGTTTCATCTGTTAATAGTCGAAACACCGGATCAATATCGATTAGATAATAATACTTCCGAATAACTTGTAAACAAAAGGCATGTAGCGTACTAATATTAGCAGTTGGAATTTTAGCAATTTGTTCGATAAAATGCTGTTTGGTGTCCCTATCCGTTTCTTGACTAATCGCTTCTTGAATGGCCTTTTGAATCCGTTCTTTCATCTCTTTAGCCGCAGCTTCTGTATAGGTCACAATCAGTAATTCATCTAAATGAGTCCCTTGTTTAATTTTTTCAATAACTCGGTGTACTAAGACCATTGTCTTGCCTGAACCTGCTGAAGCTGAAATCAACAAATTATCCCCTGAGTCATAAATAGCCTGCCACTGAGAGTCAGTAAATAGACTATTATTAGGTTTAACTGGTATGTGTGTTGTCATGTTCTTCCCCCTTTTCTTCTACAGACAACCGGTCTAATACATCTTCTTTAGATAGATTTTCTAAACGGTGATAGTTGTTTTCTTCTAACATCACATCAAATTGACAGACGCTTCTAAAAGGACAATACTCACAAGCTATTCGTTTACGTTGGCTATAAGCTGGGTTTAATCTTACCTTTCCTTCATAAATAGCACAACCTGCCTCTTTAAACTTCCGCCGGTTATGTTTCACTAATAAATCAAGTTCTTCTTCTTTAACATATTGTTTAGAACTATAAGTAGCATTCTTTTTCATCTGATAAGGATAGACTAAAGAACTTTCTTTAGGCTCTAAAGTCACATCTAATTGCTCTAGCAAATGGTCATCTTCTACTAACAACCCTTTGTACTGAAAATTCTTCAATTTTTCAATTTGCTGCTGTTCTGGTTGTGTATACCCATCGACTAAGGGATTTTGAATATGTAAATAAAACGCACCTGCTGGTTTTACTTGGGTTTCTCCTAATAATTTTTTAGCATTTAATAAAGCGACATCTAAATAGGTAATCATCTGCATAGCAATTCCGTAATACAAATTTTTATAATCTAAACCGTGAGGACTAGATTTATAATCAATTACTGCTAGATAAGGAGGGGTTTCTTTTAAATAATCTACTCGGTCAATTTTTCCCCGAATATGTAGCTGATGCTCTTGATCTAAATCAAAGACTAAGCCACTTAACCCTTGCTCACTCATAATTTGACCAAACAACACTTCTGTTTGAGCTGGCAACATACCAGAACGTTGACTTTGTTGTTGGAGAATATGCCCCATTTCCCGAATAGTTTTCCCTAATTGATACTTGATGTAGCGCATACGATTAGAAGCTTCTAAAATAGCAAATTTACTTTGACCAAATACTTCTTGCAACACGTTTAACGTTAACTGTTCTATTTCAGCCTCATCTAAATTTTTCAAAGCTAACCCTTGTCCTATGACTTGCTTCACAAAAATATCTAAGGCTTCATGGTAAAAATCTCCTGTTACAGCTGGAGTCAAATCAAACACGTCTCGCTCGCGAAGTTTTAATCCATAGGTCATAAAATAACGATATTCACATAAATGGAAGCTTTCAAATTTAGAAACAGAGCCATGAATATTCTGGCCATATATTTTTTCGACTAAGTCTTTATCCAACGTTTCAGGAATATTTTTAAATAACAAGCTACTCATGACTTGTTTCATAATAGGGGCTACACTAGACTCTTGTTGTGCTTTTTTTTCTAAAGCCAACCACATCATATCTACTGTTTGATTGTTTTCAATAGCTTGTCGTTTAACACTAGTCAAATCAGAGACTAACTGCCGCCAAGTGCTAATTCTATCAGGCGAAAAAGTGACATGTGGTTCTGCTTCTACAATTTCAACTGGAACACCAAACTGTTGATGAATACGGGTGACATAAGGAGAAGCTTGACAATCTTTCAGGTGTTCACTATTGCTAGGATAGCTCACATATAAATACTCCTCAGAAGACTCAAAAGCTAAATAAGCAATATAAGGCTCTTTAAATAAATCTACCGTCGTTTGTTTGACTAAATATTTATTCTCCGGTAAGACCTCTGTAAATTGTTGCCGCTCCTCATCTGATAACAAGGTTTTATTTTCAATTTTTTTAGGCAGTTCCCCGTCTAATGCTCCAATAACAAAAGTTACCTTGTTTTTAGTACTGTGAACTAAATCAAATGAAGATACTTTTACTTGGTCAATGGCAGTAGGAACTTTACTATAAGTTAATCCTTCTAAGCCTGATAAAATAATCTGTTCAAACTGAGCCAAATCAAATGCTGTTTCTCCTAATATCTCTACATATTCATCTAGCAACTGAATAAAGGCTTGCCAAGTTTGTTCATGAACTTTAGCTTCATCTAGCTTACCTTGCTCAATACATTGATCCCGCCAAAGTCTTAACATCTGTTCTACACCAATTTCCACCAAAAAGTGATACAAAAGACTTGCACCTTCTTGACCAGTTGTTGCCTGTTCTAATTGAGTAAAAAATGGGGACAAAGCGTGAGCTAAATCAGTTCTAACTTGATTAGACACTTGTTGCACAGTCTGATAAAAGTCATCTTCTTCTCCTTGTTTCTCATAAGGAATATAGACCCAATCTTCCTCTTTTAACCAATCAGACCCTTCATACCCATAAGCTAGAACCACATTTTCCGTTAAATCAACTGCCAAACGGTAATCATCTCTTACTTTTTCCCACTCTGCTAACTGGTTATCTTCTAACCTTGGGATAAATAGCTCTGTTCTTAAAAAACGCATAATATCTCGGTACCTAAAATAACGCTTGTGGATTAAAAATAAACTATCGATTAACTCTACAAAAGGATGATGTTTCATCTCTAAATTTTGATTGAGATAAAAAGGAATGTGATGTCGGTTAAATACCGGTGGAATGATTAATTCATACAAAGGTAAATTTCGCGTCAAAATCTCAATATCTTGATAACGAATGTGTTTCTCTGCGACTAACTTTCTAATTTCTGTCGCAACTTGATTGATTTCACTATAAAGAGACTCACATTGCCAAATGCGAATGTTTTCCTGGGTTTTATCTACAAATACTGATTGTTTTTGACTAGGCGTCACTCCTTGGGTTTGTCGCCAGAACTGATCCAACTTCACTAAAGAATGCTCTGGGTTTTTAGGAGTTAACCGTTGATCTCTTAACACTGGTACTTGTAAGTATCTTGCTCGGTGATAAAGCTGATAATACATTTTTTTCACATCATGAAACATATCAAAGGGAACGGGTAGTTGATCCACTGACGCCTCATCCATCACTAAAGAAATTTTTATTTCCCCAGCTTGTTCAAGCAAAGCTTCGATTAATTCTTTCTCTCTAACCGTTAATCTAGAAAAACCACTGACAATAAACATAATATGACTAAGATCTTGTTTTTTTAAATAGTTAGCTAGACTTGTAATCAACTCTTTACTCCCTACTTCTCGTTCATTTAATAGCTCTAAATAAGCGGTATATAGTAGCTGAAAGTCTGCTAGTTTTTTACTCAAGTCTTTTTCTTGTAAAGACTGGCCTAATGCTGCTTGAAACCCTTCTAAATCTGTCACATCAATTTGACTATCTTGTAATTCTAAAAATAAGTCTGCTAACTTTCCAATAAAACCAGGTTGGTCAATTTCACCTTGAAAAGCGACTAACGCTTCTTTTTGATCTAATAAAATTTTTCTAAGCAACATATGTAAGCCTGCTTCACTTAGTTGATTAGTGGGATACATCCCTGTATATTGTAAAAAGTACCAAGCCAACCTAGTAAAACTGAATACTTGCAGTCTTGTAGAAGCAACGGTTTCATTTTCTAAAGACTGAGTGGCTTGCCTAAACTGTTTTAACACACTTACTTCTGTTTCGAATTTAACATGGTTAGGCACTAAATAAAAAACTTCATGAGACTCATCTTGCTGAAGCCAATGAGTTGCATGAGCCACTAAAGCCTGTTCATGCCTACAACATGCCGGTCCGTAAATAAATTGTAAAGCCATCTGCTCACTTCCTTTTTAAGTTACTAAAGTTAGTTTATCATACTCTAATAGAGAACAAATAGGACAAATGCTCCTTAAAGAGTCACTTGTCCTATTTATTGATTGAGTTGGCTGGTTAAAGAGCCTCGTATATATGTCTAGCATCTATCATATTAAATTGCTCGGTGTCATGGTCACCATCTGCACCCATTGAGATAATCCGGTACTCTTTTCCATTAACTTCTGC
This sequence comes from Vagococcus humatus, assembly GCF_003950325.1. Classification (GTDB taxonomy): domain Bacteria; phylum Bacillota; class Bacilli; order Lactobacillales; family Vagococcaceae; genus Vagococcus_C; species Vagococcus_C humatus. The sequence goes on along the minus strand of NZ_PXZH01000001.1, from coordinate 138,971 downwards.
TAAACTAGCCAAACACAAACCAGCTTCATCTGTATAGCCAGTTTTTCCGCCTAATAATCGACCATTTTTTATGTTAGGATCTCCAAAATTATTAAACACACTACTATAAAATACATACTGACCATCATCAAATACCGGTGTTGTAATGATTGCTTTAAAATTACCGTCTGCTAAACAATAATTCCATAATTTAGCTAAATCTGACACTGTAGTATATTGCGTTTCATCATCTATCCCAGTTGGATTAGCAAAATGCGTCTCATTCATGCCTAAATCCTTGGCTTTAGCATTCATTTGATTAACAAACTCTGCCTCATCTTTAGCAGAATTTTGAGCCAATATTACTGCGGCATCTGCACCAGAAGGTAACATCAAGCCATATAAAAGTTGTCTAATCGTCACTTGTGAATAAGGTTTAAATTCAGCTAAAGAAGCCCCTTCTGCTCTAAGTCTTTCCAACTGACTAGCATCAATAGACACTACTTGGTTTAAATCTGGATGACTTTCTAAAGCAAGGATAGCCGTCATTATTTTAACCAAAGAAGCTGGTTGACGTTTTTTATGTTTATTTTTAGACCCTAACACTCGCCCTGTATCATCCATTAGTATCGCACTTTGGCTATACATTTTTTTACCATTTACATTCAGACTACCATGCTGATAAACCCCATACCCTTTAAAGGCAATTAATACAACTATTAGCAATATCAGTACTTTCTTAATACGAATCGTTATCCTCTCCTGTTTTTTGAAAAAACGATTGCCTTTTCAAAATAATATTAGCTATAAGCTTAAACAAATCTATCCTATCACACTTTCTCTAGTAAAAGATTTAAGTTTGTGGTAAGAATAACACATCATTTGCTTAAACTAGTCCAACTATAAATAACTATATCTTTTTAAAATCAGCTTGGATTAATAACAAATAAAAAAAGATAACCAGTGAGTCTCACTGACTATCTTTTTTTATTTCTTCACTCCTTATTTCACCGTTCCAAATTTACGTGGTGGCCAAATACTAAATTTCACATCACCAGAAACATCTTTAATTTTAATGTAACCAATGTAGCGACTGTCTTTAGAGTTTTGACGATTATCTCCTAATACGAAAAGAGATCCTTTTGGCACTTTTTTAGTCCCACAAGCTTGTAAATCTTCTAGGCTAAAGTTGGTTGTAGCTTGGTTAGTGCCTTCATACACGTAATAAGTTAACCACTCATCTGCATCTAATTTTTTCTTAAAGGCATCTAAGTAAGGTTCATCATGACGCTTACCATTGATAAACAGTTCATCATTGCGGTATTCTATCTCATCGCCAGGCAGACCAATCACTCGCTTAATATAGCTTTTGCCTGGATCATCTGGGGCTGGAAAAGTCACAATATCAAACCGTTTAATATTATCTGTGGAGTTAAAAGCAATAATTCGCTGTCTATCTTCTAAAGTCGGATCCATTGAATGTCCCGAAACTTGTACAGGATGCATGATAAAAAAGCGAATGCCTAAAACAATAGCGACTAATGCCACAAACCAAACAATATTACCTACTATTTCCTTTGTTTTTGCATTCAAATTTATTCCTCCAAACCTATCAAAAGTATCTATTCGATTTATTTTATCATAGTTTAATTTAAAAAGTTAGAGAACGCAGTGAATTGTTAACAATTTTTTAGACTTTGTCTAGGTAAAAAAGGAGCATAATAAATTATGCTCCCTAAATCCTGATTGATTTATCTTATAATTCGTTAAATGTGCGAACAACATTGTCCACAGTAAAGCCATATTCTTCTACAACTTTTCCGCCTGGAGCACTTGCACCAAAACGGTCAATTCCAATTGTTTTACCTTCTAAACCAACATAGCGTTCCCAACCAAATGTCGCACCCATTTCAACAGATACTCGTTTAGTTACAGCTTTTGGTAAAACACTTTCCTTGTAACTAGCATCTTGTTGTTCAAATAAGTCCATACTTGGCATAGAAACAACTGCTACATCTTTTCCTTGCTTGCGCAATTCTTTTTGAGCTTCCACTGCTAAATGAACTTCAGAGCCAGTAGCAATTAAAATACCAGCGGGAGTCGCTCCTTCTTGTTTAGAAATAACGTAAGCTCCTCGTTTAACTCCTTCTTCAGCTAACTCTTTTGTTCCTTCTAAAACAGGTAAACCTTGACGAGTTAAAGCTAAAACAGTTGGACGATCTGTTGATTCTACTGCTAATTTCCAAGCTGCCCGAACTTCGTTACCGTCAGCTGGACGTAAAGTAGTTAAACCTGGCATTCCTCGTAAGCTAGATAGTTGTTCGATTGGTTCATGTGTTGGACCATCTTCACCAACTGCAATAGAGTCATGAGTTAACACGTAAGTAACAGGAGCTTGTTGTAATGCAGCTAAACGAATAGCTGGGCGTAAGTAGTCTACAAACACAAAGAATGTGCCTCCGTATACTTTTGTACCACCGTGAAGAGCAATACCGTTCATAGCAGCTGCCATAGCAAATTCACGAACACCAAACCAAATATTGCGACCTTCATATTGGCCTGGTTCAAAATCTTTTTCTTCAGCCATCATTGTATTATTAGATGATGATAAGTCAGCTGATCCTCCCCATAAAGTTGGAACAGTTTTAGCTAAAGCTTGAATCATTTCTTTACTTGTAACACGACTTGCTTTAGCAGCATCTTCTAATTCATAAACAGGCATTTCTTTATCGTAATCTGACGCTAATTTGCCTGCAAAAGCTTCTTTAAATTGTTGAGCTAATTCTGGATAAGCTTTTTCATATCCTGCAAATAACTCATTCCACTCAGCTTCTGCTTGTTCTCCTTTTTCCACCATTTCTTTGTGGAAACGTGCTTGAACATCTTCTGGTACAGCAAATGCTGGGTAATCCCAACCGTAAGCTTTTTTAGCAGCTTCAATTCCTTCTGCTCCTAAAGGTGCTCCGTGAACTTTATTTGTTCCTTCGTTTGGTGCACCAAAACCGATGACTGTTTTCACTTCGATAATAGTTGGACGAGTTGTTTCTTCTTTAGCAGCTTCAATAGCTTTAGAAATTTCTGCTAAATCGTTACCATCTTTAACTAAAATATGTTGCCAACCAGTTGCTTCAAAGCGGCCTTTCACACTTTCAGAGAAAGATTTGTCTAATGGACCATCTAGTGAAATATCATTTGAGTCATATAAGACAATTAATTTATCTAATTTTAAGTGACCAGCTAAACTAATCGCTTCTTGAGAGATGCCTTCCATTAAATCGCCATCTCCACATAACGCGTAAGTATAGTGATCCACCACATTAAAGTTAGGTTTATTATAAGTAGCTGCTAAATGAGCTTCTGCCATAGCAAAACCAACACTCATAGCAATTCCTTGTCCTAATGGGCCAGTTGTTGCCTCAACCCCGTCAGTATGATGAACTTCTGGGTGTCCAGGTGTTTTACTTCCCCATTGACGGAAGTTTTGTAAATCTTCTGTTGAAACTTGGTAGCCAGATAAGTGTAACAAGCTATATAACATAGCAGAACCATGACCTGCTGATAAAATAAAACGGTCTCTATCTGCCCAGTTTCTAGACGTTTTAGGATTTACTTTTAAATGTTTTGTCCATAAAGCATAAGCCATTGGTGCAGCTCCCATAGGAAGACCTGGATGGCCTGAATTTGCTTTTTGAATAGCATCCATACTTAAGGTACGAATGGTATTGACCCCTAATTCATCAATTTTATCGAACAACATATATCATCCTTTCACCTTTTAGGTTTTTTTTACCTTTATTATCATTTTACCTGTTTTTTTGTAAAAAAGCAATATATATTTGAAAACGGTTGAACAAATTATTCTTTATCTCGTCCATGTAAGCCTTTTTGACGTTGAATTTCTTTCAATTTATCTGGGGTAACATCGGTTCCTTGTTCATCTACCACCTTCATCCCTTCGATATGATGACGCATACCTTTACGGAACTGTTCTAAGTATTCTGTTCTTAATTTTTTTTGTTCTTGTTGCTCTTCTAAAGTAAGTCCTTCACCTTTAGCTTTTTTAGCTAATTCATTAATTCTATTTAATTTTTCTTTTGATAGCATAATTTTCCCTCCAACGTTTATATAGTAGCTTACTTCTTTTTAAAATACAACAACTAAACAACCGAACATTTGTTTGATTACCTTTTCTATTTATGATACACTAGCGGTAAATGAAGACTAGGAGGAACATCCTATGACAGAAAAAAAAACATCTCGACAGTTGGAAATTTTACAATATATCTATGATCAGTTAAATGATAAAGGATATCCCCCTACTGTAAGAGAAATTGGAGAAGCCGTTCATCTTTCTTCTACTTCCACTGTACATGGTCATCTATCTCGCTTAGAGAAAAAAAACTATATACAAAGAGATGCTTCAAAAACGAGAGCTTTAGAAATTACTCCTAGTGGCTTAGAAGCAATTGGTATTCGCCAAACGGCTATTCCTATTTTAGGAACAGTAACTGCCGGGGAACCTATTTTAGCAGTAGAAGAAGCAACTGATTACTTTCCTTTACCTGCTGACTTATCTACTGAAGAAACTCCCTTATTTATGTTAACAGTACGTGGCGAAAGCATGATTAATGCTGGCATTTTAGACGGAGATCAAGTCATTGTTAAAAAACAAGCTACCGCTTCAAATGGAGATATTATTATCGCTTTAACTGATCAAGATGAAGCAACTTGTAAACGATTCTTTAAAGAAAAAGATTACATTCGTTTACAACCAGAAAATGAAACCATGTCTCCTATTATTTTAAAAGATGTTACCATTTTAGGAAAAGTAGTAGGTCTATATCGTTCTCACATATAGTAAGTAAAAATCGGTGAAGTTAACCGATTTTTATTTTTTTCTTTACAAAGGGAACAAACGTTTGTATAATATTTTTATAGGAACATTTGTTCTCATTTTAAACAATCTGAGGTGAAGAAAATATGAACAGTTTGAAACAGTTAAGTTTGTTATTGACCGGATTATTAGTTGGCGCACTTTTTGGAAAGAATACGATTATTTTTATTTTTCCTGTTTTCATCTTACTCATGATGACTTGGGATGAGGCAAAATATCAAAAATTTATTCAAAAAGAAGAAACTAGTGAGGATCATCATATGATGTCTCACTCTTAATAAACCTCAAAAAAACCACACCAATCAGGTCCCCCCTAATTGTGTGGTTTTTTTGAGGTTTATTTATCTGTTTTTAACTGCTCTGTTTGATTTTTTTGGCCTTCTTTTTCCAAACGTTTACCTGTTTCAATAATAAACTGATGCAAATCATCTTTCACTTCTGGATGAGTTAAACCATATTCAATGCTTGTTTTTAAGAAACCAAATTTATCTCCAACATCGTAGCGTTTACCAGTAAATTGATGGGCAAATACCCGTTGTGTTTTATTTAAAGTATCAATAGCATCTGTTAACTGAATTTCTCCTCCAGCTCCTGGTGTTTGATTTTCAAGCACTTCGAAAATTTCAGGAGTTAATAAGTAACGTCCAATGATAGCTAAATTACTTGGAGCATCTTTTGGATTTGGCTTTTCAACAAAATTTTTCACATTATATAAGCCGTCTTTTACCATATGTTCCGGATTAATAATTCCGTAACGAGAGGTTTCCTCATGAGGAACTTCCATTACAGCAATGGTAGAAGCATGAGTTTCTTCGTAATCATTAATCAATTGTTTGGTTAAAGGAATAGTATCTGTCATTAAATCATCCCCAAGCATGACTACAAAGGGCTCATTTCCGACAAAGGCCTTACCTAAAGAAACAGCATGACCTAACCCTTTTGGATGAGATTGTCTCATAAAGTGTAGGTTAAGGCCGGTAGTTTCTTCTACTAACTTCAATAAATCTGTTTTACCTTTTTCCTTTAAGTTCATCTCTAACTCAAGATTTGAATCAAAGTGATCTTCAATCGGGCGTTTAGCTTTTCCTGTAATAATCAAAATATCTTCAATTCCTGATGCTAAAGCTTCTTCTACAATAAATTGAATGGTTGGCTTATCTACAATAGGTAACATTTCTTTAGCCATAGCTTTAGTGGCAGGTAAAAAACGTGTACCTAAGCCTGCTGCTGGAATAATCGCTTTTCTTACTTGTTGTGACATAAAAAATTCCCTCCAAGACTAAATTCTTTTTCAGATTTACCTTCCCGTAACATCATGTTTTTAGCAACATCTTGTACATTTTTTCCTTCATACAAAGTAGCATAGATTGCTTCGGTGATAGGCATTTCTATTTCAAGTTGTCGGGACAGCTCATAGGCAGCTTTTGTAGTAGATACTCCTTCTACCACCATCCCCATATTTTCTAATACTTCTTCTAATTTGTGACCTTTACCTAGTAAATCTCCAGCCCGCCAGTTTCTAGAATGTTCACTGGTACAAGTAACAATTAAGTCTCCTACGCCACTTAAACCGATAAAGGTTAAAGGATCCGCTCCCATAGCAACTCCTAGACGACTAATTTCAGCTAAGCCTCGTGTCATAATTGCTGCCTTCGCGTTGTCTCCAAAACCTAAGCCATGAATCGCACCAGATCCTAGGGCAATAATATTTTTTAATGCAGCCCCTGTTTCAACGCCAATCACATCATCATTGGTATAAACTCGGAAATAATCATTCATAAATAACTCTTGAACATATCTAGCATAGTCTTCATTTTTACTTGCAGCTGTAATCGTGGTAATGTCTTTCACCGCAACTTCCTCTGCATGACTTGGCCCAGATAATACAACAATATCTTGGCGTTTATTAGCTGGTATTTCTTCAGCTAACACTTCTGACAATCGTTTATGACTACCTTGCTCTAAGCCTTTACTTGCATGAATAATGACTGGTTGACTAGTCATCACCTCTACTAATTGTTTCGCAACTGAACGAATAGCTTTAGTTGGTACCACAAACAAAACAGCGTCAACATTTTGCACACATTTAGCTAAGTCTGCCTCAGCTACTAACTCTTCTGGTAAAAGAATATTAGGCAAATAAGGTTGATTTATATGTTCTTGATTTATTTTAGCTAGTTGTTCTGGGTGATTCCCCCAAATAGTTACCTCATGACCATTTTCGACCAATACTTTAGCTAAAGCCGTTCCCCAAGAACCTGCTCCTAAAACTGCAACTTTTTGTTTCATTGGTTTCCTCCATTTTGATTCATTAACACCCACTCTTTTAATTCTATCATAGAATCTACCACTTTATCAGGCTGATAAGGGGCAATATCCTCCATTGACTTTTGTGACCAACTAACAAACACGCTCGTCACTTTTGCCCGTCTAGCACTTTCCAAATCCTGCCAATTATCTCCTACCATTATACAGCGGCCAGCTTCTGTCACCGACAGCTGATTTAAAGCAGTTAAAACAGGTTCAGGATCTGGTTTCACTTGGGTGTAATCATAACTACCTAGTACAATGTCAAAATATTGCCGAATGTCTAATTTATCTAGACCTTGATACAAAATCGGATTTTTTTTCGTTGAAACAACCCCTAAGCGAATATTAGCATGTTTTAACTCTTGTAAAACATTTTTTACATAAGGAAAGGGTTTAATATATTGATCGTGGATTTGCTCGTTATACTGCCGATATTCCGTTACCATTTGACTAGCTTTTTCAGGTAATAGCTGACCAAACACTTGTTCCAGAGAAGGACCGTTAAACGGCACCACACTTTCTAAGGTATACTTACCTGGAAAATACTGATCTAGTACATGTAAATATGACCGAGCTATCAGTTCATTGGTATCTGCCAATGTACCGTCAAAATCAAATAACACTACGTCTTTTTTCATTAAACATTACCTTGCTTTCGGTCATAATAAGGAGGCGCCACATATTTTCTTCGGTACCACCAAAAGATACCTGCTCCTATAAATAAAAGGAGAGAAAGAAGTTGTGACACCCGTACTACACCAAATAGCCACAAACTATCTGTTCTCATTCCTTCAATGAAGAAACGACCAAAAGAGTACCACATCACATATAGTAACGCCACTTCGCCTTCTTTTAACCATTTAGGTTTATTTCTAAGCCAAAGTAATAAGGCAAAGCCTATCAAGTTCCACACACTTTCGTATAAAAAAGTTGGGTGACGATAAGCCCCTTCGATGTACATGTTATCAATAATAAAGCTTGGAAGTTGTAAGCTTTCTAAAAAATGCCGAGTGGTTTCAGGTCCAAAGGCTTCGTGATTCATAAAATTTCCCCAACGGCCAATTGCTTGGGCTATCATCACACTAGGAGCAGCAATATCTAAAAATTTCCAAAAGGGAATAAGGCGATAATAAGTAAAAACATAGGTCACAATACCGCCTACAATTAAACCGCCATAAATGGCTAACCCTCCGTTACGAATCGCAAAAATTTGACTAGGATACTGACTAAAATACTCCCACTCAAATAAAACATAATAAAGCCTGGCCCCTAGAATAGACAGTGGTAAAGCCCAAAACATTAAGTCAATCACATCATCTTCTTTTAAACCAACCCTAACAGCTTCTTTACTAGAAAGTCTTACTGCTAGGATAATCCCTGTAACAATGATAATGGCATACCAGTGGATTTCTAGCCCAAAAAGACGAAAAGCAATTGGACTAACTTGTGCAATATATGTATTCATTTTGTTAACTCCTTACATGTCTTCCGAATTCGCCTGGATTAACGCCGTTAAATTATTTTCAAAGGTCTTAGTCGCATCATAACCCATGGTTTTAGCTCTAAAGTTCATGGCAGCGACTTCAATTAAGATCGCCACGTTTCGACCAGTTTTAACTGGAATAGAAATTTTCGGAATATCCACATCTGCAATTTGAACTGTTTCAGCTGCCCCGCCTAAACGGTCAAACTTTTTATCTTTTGTCCAATTTTCCAAATAAATAACCAGTTGAATTTGGCCACTACCTCGCACTGAACTAGCTCCAAATAAATTCATGACATCAATAATGCCAATCCCACGTATTTCAATTAAATGCTCTAAAATTCTAGCTGGCTCTCCGATAACTGTTCGTTCATCTTGTTGATACACATCTACTCGGTCATCTGCAATTAAACGGTGACCTTTTTTGATTAATTCTAAAGCTGTTTCACTTTTACCAATCCCACTATCTCCTTGAATTAACACGCCTAAACCGTAAACTTCAACAAAGACACCATGAATAGAGGTCCGTGTAGCTAATTTACTTTCTAAAAAGTTAGACATCATCCCTGAAATACGAGATGTGCTTAAAGGCGAGATTACTAACGGTACTCCCTTTTCATTAGCCGCCTGAATCATTTCAGCTGGTGGTCTTAAACCTCTAGCAAAAACGATGACCGGTGTATTTTTCCCGCAAAGGCGTTTCATCACAATTAAACGTTCTTCATGGGTCATTTTTTCAGAGAAAGCCGCTTCTTTTCTGCCAAACAACTGTACTCTATCTTGAGGATAATAATTAAAATAGCCGGTTAACTCTAAACCTGGCCTAGAAATATCACTGGTTGTTATTTTTTTGTCTAAATGTCTATCTCCACAGATTACTTCTAACCGTAATTCATTAACTAATTGACTGACTGTTACAAATTCTGACATAGTCATCCTCTCTTTCACTTTTATGTGTTTATTTTATCATGTAATAGCATGACTGACTAGTTTACTTCCTTAATCCAGATCTTCTCTAAACTTTTTTAAGCGATCCTTATAAAAAAAACGCAATACATGACGTATTGCGCTAGTTAAATTATTTTTTCTTTGTTTTTCCTGTCCAATCATTGTAGCCACCTTTTAAGATGTAAATGTTTTGGTAGCCATGTTTTCTTAAAATATTTGCTGCACGAATTGCCATAGTTTTCTTTTGATCATATAATAAAATACTCTGATCTTTCCTTAAAGATTCATAGGTTTGTTTAAACATTGAGTAAGGTAAGTTTCTAGCACCTAAAATATGTCCTGCATCAAAAGCATCTTTTTCTCGGACATCAATGACTTGGCTTTTACGCATTAATTCTTTAAATTCTTCTTCTTTAATCGTCTTAGCCGCCCGTTTTGCCATAATCCGCAAATAAATTTCATTTCCTAAAATTCCTAATAAAATAACTAATAAAATAATATTAATAACTGTTAATGGTTTCACACAAAAGCTTCCTTTCTCTTTCTCTATTCAAATTTAAATGCTAATGAGGCTGCGCCGATTAATCCAGCATCATTTCCTAATTTAGCTAGCTTAATCGAAGTACTTTCTTGAACTTGTGGGAAGGTAAATTCTTTAAAGTAAGCTTCCACTCGCTCTCTTAAAAATTCTCCAGCAGCAGAAACCCCACCACCAATGACAATATCTGATGGGTTTAGCATATTTCCAATATTACCACAAGCTAGGCCTAAGTAAAAGCACACTTTGTCTACTACCATAAGGGCAAATTTATCCCCTTCTTTGGCTAAGTCAAAAACTAATTTACTGGTGATTTCTTGTCCGTCGTCAATCATATACTTCAACTGTGAATCACCTGAAAATTCTTCTGACAAGTGACGAGCCACTCGGACAACCCCTGTTGCACTGGCTACTGTTTCTAAACAGCCTTTTTTACCACATGTACAAGGAAAGCCTGTTGGATCTACTGTAATATGTCCAATTTCTCCAGCAGCACCTGCTACACCGTGTAGCAATTCTCCTTCTGCGATAATTCCTCCTCCAACACCTGTTCCAAGTGTAATAAAGGTCACATCTGGATGATTATCTCCAGCCCCTTTCCATCTCTCACCTAGGGCAGCTACGTTGGCATCATTGTCAATGGCAATAGGCATCCCTAATCCCTTTTCAATGTCTTCTTTTACTAATTGTAGTGTGGTCCAATTTAAATTATAGGCCCCAATAACTGTTCCGTTTTTACGATCCACAGTTCCTGGTGTTCCCATCCCAATTCCATAAAAATCATCTGATGTCATTTGATACAAATTAAGATGGTGATTGATAGAAGCAATAATATCTGGCACAATGTGACAACCATTGTCTTCAATATTAGTTGGAATACTCCATTTCTGTTGAATAATCCCTTCACGAGTTAAAATACCAAATTTAACTGTTGTTCCTCCTAAATCAATTCCTAATAACTTTTTGTCCACAGCCAATCTCTCCTTCAATTTCTCTCTATGTAATTCCGCTTCATGTTCTTGAGTCAATACATGCTTTGCTGCTGCATAGGTCACTGGTTGAATTAAACCTGCTTGATACAAGCTTTCCAACTCAATTCCCATCATCTCAATATCCCACAAGCGTTTTCCTACGTAAACATAAATACCAAACTTTTTTAATAATTGCTGTACATCGTAAAGAGTTTGCATGTCATCCCTCTTTCTCTCATAGTAAAAAGAAAAGCTATTAAGAATTATACCTAATTCTTAACAGCTTTGGCAATGTTATTCCAAGAACTTCTTAATTTTTCCCTAATTTTTCAATAGAATACTTAATTAATAAGGGGGAAGCTAGGGTGGTTAGGATAATAGCTACCACAATAGCTGAATAAACGCTACCTGTAACTAAATGATGAGCTTGACCAATCTGCACAATAATTAAGGCCATTTCTCCTCTTGAGACCATTCCTGAGCCTACGATAGTAGAAGCTGATTTAGATAAATGAGACATACGAGAACCTAAATAACCTCCCACTAATTTAGATAAAATGCCTGTTAAGGTTAATAACACAATCATTCCAAAATGTTCTTTAAATGCTGAAAATTCCACATTTAATCCGATAGACACGAAAAAGATTGGGATAAAAAAGGCATAACCAATCGTATCTAGTTTTTCTTGCACTTTAGGCTGTGATGGATGAGTAGACATCATTAAACCGATAAAGAAAGCTCCAATGACATCACTCATACCCATTTTTTCAGATAAAATAGCAAAGGCAAAACATAAAACAAGGGCCATGGCTGCTTGAGATTCAATCGCCACTACTCGACTAGCTAACCGCATAACAGGTTGCAATAAAAATTTAGCAAACAGATAAATCACTAAAAAGAATAGAAATTTTAAGCCTAATAAATTCCAAAAGAAAGCAAAATCAAATTGAAGTTGGCTCCCCATATTAATGATTGAACTAAAAACACTGACAATTAAAACTACTACAATATCATCTACAACGGCTGCGCCTAAAATAACAGATCCTTCATCTGAATCTAAACGATTGTACTCCCGTAATACCTGAACTGAAATACTAACAGAGGTTGCACTGAACACAATTCCTAAAAAGATAGATGATACAACGGGTAAAGCAAACAAATGTCCCACTAAAGAACCTAACACCATTGGGAATAAAATACCTAGAATCGCTACTAAAACAGAAGGTTTTAGATATTTTTTCAACTGAAACAAATCACTTTCAAGCCCCGCTAAAAACATCAATAAAATAACACCTATTTGAGCAAATAATTGCACTATTTCCGTTGGTTGCACAATGTTTAAGAGAGCTGGTCCTAAAATAATTCCCACTAATAATTCTCCAATAACAGAAGGCACACCAATTCGATTACACAGATGACCTGCTAACTTCGTTCCTAATAAAATAGCAATCATCATGACTAAAAAATGTTCTAACATAATTCCAATCCCTTCTCATTTTTGACAAAAAAAATAGACATACTCCTTCAAGTGATATTCTTCCCGCCCTCTGAAGAATGTGTCCTTGAAAGGCCTATGCCCCAACCGATATATGTGGATACTTGGTTAATTATCACATAAAATAAATTCTTTTGCAACTTTACCCCAGTAAAAAAGCAAGTCAACACTGACTTGCTAAGAGAGACCAAATTTTTTAAAGGTATAAGCAATCGTGACCACAATGAAAAAGATAAAAATCATGCCACCTATAATTCGGATATGAGGATTTCGAATAGATTTAACTGGATAAACTTTTTCTAATAAAGGAGAACTTACTACTAAACCTAACGCCAAACCACCTATTACCCCACCAATATGTCCATATAAATCAATAGAGCCACCAAATAAATTAGTCGGTAAAGCAAATAATAAGTTTAACACAATCAATAACAGCATTTGTTTAGACATAGCTTGAATTTGAGGAAATTGCTTGTACACTTGGCCTAACGTCACATAAATACCAAATAAGCCAAATAAAGAGGTACTAGCACCTGCTGAAAGAGCATTAGGGTTAGCAAAGGCTAAACTAAATAAATTCCCCATCACACCAGTTAACAAATAAATAGCTAAAAACCGAAAATGTCCTAATAGTAATTCTAGCTGACGACCTAAAAAATATAAAGTAAACATATTTAAAATTAAATGAGTCAACCCTATATGAACAAAAATAGGAGATACTAGTCGCCAATATTCATGTTGTAATAAAACTAACGGACGAAACAACGCACCGTATTGAATTAAAATATATGAATTATAAGAACCATCTAACCCTTGTCCCTGGAGTAAACCAGTAAGCGTCATACCTAAAAATACACCACAAGTAAGAATAATCAGAATCCATACCATGAGAGGTCCTTTTTTCCATTGCTGCCATTTTCTTTGAATTGTTTCTATCATCTTTTCCCACCTCTTTTGAGTCATGCACCTATTCTAACATGAAATACTTATCTAGCTAGATAAAAGTATTTGACCTAGACTTAATGTTATGACTAAACAACTTGATAAAGACTTCTAGCCTTTTCTCTTTTTTTCCTCTAAACTTATAGATAATAACTAAAATAAGGAGGAAAACATGTTTAAAGAATACGGCAAACTAAGTTCCCTATTGTATGAAAAAACCAAACCAGTTGGCTTTTCTATTGGCGGAGATATTACTTATTATCAAACAGCTCTTAAAAATAAAACTGGTAAAATATTAGAAGCTGGAGTAGGAACTGGTAGAATGTTAATTCCTTTGTTACAAGCAGGGCTAGATATAGAAGGCGTGGACTTGTCTGCTGACATGCTTCACATTTGTCAAACACATTTAGAAAAGGAAAAGTTAACCGCTAAGTTATATCATCAAGACCTGACTCGTTTAACTATTAATCAGACCTACCAAAGTATTATCATGCCTACAGGAAGTTTTTGCTTAATAGAAAGAGAACAGGTTTTAGATGTATTAACTCATTTTTACCACTTACTAGAGCCTAACGGAGAGTTAATTATCGACATTGATTTTCCAGTAGATTTTCTTCCTGGACAAGTGGAAAGCTATCACCTTCCCTTATCAAAAGAAGAAGGGATCTTATTTACTAGTCACTCTCATCATATTCACTGGCATAAGCAAACTTATGATTATTACCATCGCTATGATCTTATTCAAGAAGGACAAGTCACAGAAACAGAAGTTTCTCATTTTGTTTTGTCTTGGTATGGTGTAACTGAATTAGATTATTTACTAAAAGCTGCAGGCTTTACTACTATTAAGCAAGTCCTAGGCTACAATCAACACCCTGAAGCTTCCCTCATTACCATCCATGCTATAAAATAAGTGCTCTTCTATTTAAATTAGGTCAATTTTTATTAGGTAAACAAAAAATAGCTAAAAACCTTACCATGGTAGGTTTTTAGCTATCATTTAAAACAATTATTTAGTTTCACGGTGTAAAGTAACTTTGCGTTCACGTGGACAATATTTTTTAACTTCTAAACGATCTGGATTGTTACGTTTATTTTTGCTTGAAAGATAGTTACGTTCTTTACATTCTGTACATTCTAAAGTAATGTTTACGCGCATGATATTCCCTCCAATTTTTCTAGAGTTTTGTGAGTGTTAAAATCACTCACTTGAACATCATATCATTTTTTTTTAGTGATTTCTACCCTTTTGGCTAAATTTGTTAAGTAATATTACTTTACAAAAAAATTAGTGTCTAAAATCATGATAAGCATCCAATACTTCTTTAGTAATAATGGAATTTAGTTTGTCTTGGTCATCCATTAAGTGAGGCAGTACAACTGTCACTGTCACTTCTGGATTATCATAAGGAGCGTAAGCGACCATGGTACTATTAATCGTTGGAATTGGATTTTTAGGATCCGACTCATTAGGGACAAAGGTTTCCGCTGTTCCTGTTTTAGCTGCAGTAACGTATTTTCCACCTTGTAACATTGCCCCAGTTCGCCGGTAGTCAGGACTGTTAACAACATCATATAACCCTTGATGAATAATATCCCACTCTCCTTTAGTTCCAATTTCACTTAGAACTTTAGGCTCTATATAAGTTTCAACTGGGCCTAAGCCTCCATCATCACTTGTTCCGTGAATGGAACGTACCACATGAGGGGCAATTCTTTTCCCACCATTGGCAATGGTTGAAATATATTGGGCCATTTGAATAGGTGTGTAAGTATCATAGTTTCCGTAAGATAAATCGAGTAAGTTAGCCATCCGACCATCTTTTAGGTTACCTTTTTTATCATAGTGATTACTTGGTGAAAGACCTAACTCTTCCCCTGGTAAGTCAATTCCTGTATAAGTACCAAGACCAAAATTTTGGTAAGTCTTTCTTAAAGTATCAAATACATCGGTTCTATCTGGCAAACTCATCCCATATTGATAAGTCACATCCATTAAACTCATAGCAATTTTCATCATGTACACGTTAGAAGAAATCATTAACGCTTGCGTAGCTGAAAGAGGAACCGCACTAGATGGGTTAAATAAAGACCGTTTAACATTACTACCAGCAATTTGGATTGGTTCATCCACCATTACTTGATTACCACTAATCGCTCCGTTTTCAAGCCCAGCCATTACAGTGGCTCCCTTAATCGCAGAACCTGGCACAAAGGTTTTGGTGATAGTCCCTAATGTATCGTCCTCTAAACCACCCGCTCCATCCTTTTTAAGGCCGACTAACGCATAAACTTCTCCGTTTTTCGGATTGGTAACAACTACATAAGCCCCTTCTGCATACCGAGCTTTACCGTTGTTTAACAACACTTGATAATTTTTCCTAAGAATATCTTCTACTTTCTTTTGAAAATCAATATCTAATGTTAACACTAGGTTTTTACCTTTTTCCCCAGCATAGACTTCTTTTTGTTCGTCAATTTCTGATTGTCGGTTAATGGTGTATTCTGTTTGTGACTTAGTGCCACGTAAAACAGGTTCATAGGCTTGTTCTAAATAACTTAACCCAACTCGGTCATTTCTAGCATAACCTTGAGCTAAAAATTCTTTAACATGAGATTCTGGTAAGCCCATTTTTTCAGAAGACACTGTTCCTAAAATCGACCGTAAAGAGTCACCAGCTGGATAATCTCGTTCCCAGTCCATTCCTGTTGATACTCCTGGTAACGCCTTTTTATTCTCTCCTACAATCGCAATTTCTTCAGGTGTTACCTCTTTATTTTTAATAAAAACAGGAGTCAGAGAGTAAGCACCGTTAATTTTTTTGTAAATCGTTGCTTCTTTTAACTGGTCCTCAGTTAAATTAGCTTCTTCTGCCGACACTTGATTGACGACTTGCTGATAAAGCTCTCCTCCAGATAACTCTTCCCCTTTTTTATTTTTCAACTGTTTAGGACTTAATCTGGCTTTAGCTTCTTTATAATGACTAGGATCTGCTAGCCAAAAATCTTTTCGATCTCTTTCCGTTAACTCTTCTGGCTCAATAGTTAAAATACTAGTTAATTTTTTAGAAATAGATAGCATTTCTTCATTAGTAGTTCCTACTTTTTTCGTGTAAATAATTGCTTGATTTCCTTTATTATTCACAAGTACTTTACCTTTTTCATCATAAATCATGCCTCTAGGCGCATTTCCTTGCACAACATTTTTTTGAGAGGTTTCAATTTTAGTCACAAAAAAATTATGATTTGTAATTTGTAAGTAAGAAAGACGAATAATTAAAGAAACAAACAAAATAAAGACAATAAAAAAGAGAAAATTTAAACGAAAAGGAATTTGAGAATAGCTTTGATTAGTCTGTTCTTTATCAAAAAAATTCTTCTTTTTCTTCCAGAAAAAAAGAGATTGTGATGGCTGTTTTTTTCTTTTTTTAGTAGTTTTTCGACTCATTGTTTAATTCCTTCCAAAATATGATCACTTTTATTTTACATAAAAAAGAGAGGAGCAGATACGTTCCTCCGTAAGTTTAATAGTTTTTAAATAAATTCACTTAAAGAATAGATATATTATAACATTTTTAAAAGGATTTAACAGATGTAGTTGCTCTATTCAAAACAAAAAAACACAAAACAAAAGAAATTGTTTTGTGTTTCTTCTTATTTGTAGATTAAAGTGAACGGCTATAGTGAGAAACTTCTTCCACAATATCTGTTAAGAATTGCTCTACTAACTTAGACTCAGTTTCTTTACTATTATAACGACGAACATTTACTTCCCCTGCTTCTACTTCTTTATCCCCTACCACTAATTGATATGGAATTTTTTGAGTTTGAGAAGCACGAATCTTGTAACCCATTTTTTCATTACGATCGTCTACTTCAAAACGTAACCCTTTTTGTTCTAGTTGTTCTTTGATTTGATAAGCATACTCTGCATGATGTTCATTACTTACTGGAATAATAGTTCCTTGAACAGGTGCTAACCAAGTTGGGAAAGCTCCTTTGTAAACTTCAGTCAAGTAAGCCACGAATCGTTCCATAGTCGAAACAATTCCTCTATGGATAACAACTGGACGATGATTATTTTCTCCGTCTTCCCCAACATAAGTTAAGTCAAAACGTTCTGGCAATAAGAAGTCAATTTGGATAGTAGAAAGAGTTTCTTCAATCCCCATAGCTGTTTTAACTTGCACGTCAAGTTTAGGACCATAAAAGGCAGCTTCGCCTTCAGCTTCAATATAGTCAATGCCTGCTTCATCTGCAGCATCTCTAATCATTGTTTGAGCTTTTTCCCACATTTCATCATCATCAAAGTATTTTTCAGTATTTTCTGGGTCACGTAAACTTAAACGGAAACTATAATCAGTAATATTAAAGTCTTCGTACACGCCAGTCATTAAGTTTAATGTCCGAATAAATTCATCTTTAATTTGGTCAAAGCGAACAAATGTATGACCGTCATTCAGAGTCATTTCACGTACACGTTGTAAACCAGATAACGCCCCACTCTTTTCATATCGGTGCATCATACCAAGTTCTGCAATGCGAATAGGTAGTTCACGGTAACTGTGAACATCATTTTTATAAACCATCATATGGTGAGGACAGTTCATTGGACGTAAAACAAGCATTTCTCCGTCACCCATGTCCATTGGTGGGAACATATCATCATGGTAATGATCCCAGTGACCAGATGTTTTATATAGTTCAACATTGGCCATAATTGGTGTATACACATGTTGGTAACCTAAGCTGATTTCTTTGTCTACAATATAACGTTCAATTGTTCGGCGAATAGTAGCACCTTTTGGTAACCAGAATGGTAACCCAGAACCTACTTCACCATTTGTCATAAATAAATCAAGCTCTTTTCCGATTTTACGGTGGTCACGTTCTTTCATTTCTTCTCTAAAATCTAAATAAGCTTTCAACTCTTTTTTATCAAAGAAAGCTGTTCCGTAAACCCGTTGCATCATTGGATTAGTTGATTTTCCTCTCCAATAAGCACCTGCTACAGACAATAATTTAAACTCTTTGATTTTACCAGTAGATGGAACATGGACTCCTCTACATAAATCCATAAAGTCTCCTTGATCATAGACTGAAATAATTTCGCCTTCTGGTAATTCGTTAATCAATTCTACTTTGTAAGGATCTTCTTTAAACAAGTCTAGCGCTTCTGCTTTAGATACTTCTTTTCTAACAATCGGATTGTTTTCTTTAATGATTTTTTTCATTTCTGCTTCAATTTTAGGTAAATCTTCTTCAGAAATAGGATTTTCTCCGTTATCTGTGTCATAATAAAAACCATTTTCAATCGCAGGGCCTACACCAAAATGAATAGTTGGATACAAGCGGCGCATAGCATTAGCCATTAAGTGAGCAGTAGAATGACGTAAAATTTCTAGTGCATCTTCATGGTCTGGTGTAACAATTTCTAAGTTTCCATTTTGTTTAAGTGGTTGATGTAAATCAACTAACTCTCCGTTATATTTACCTGCTAAAGCTTTTTTAGCTAAACTTTTGCTAATGCCTTCAGCTATCTCAAAAACTGAAATGCCTTCACTAAATTCTTTTACTGCTCCATCTGGAAATGTTACCTGAATATTACTCATTAATTATTTCCCCTTCCTTATTTTTCAGATAAAAAAAAGCCCTAATGTCTAATATTAGACATTAGGACGAATTATCGTGGTTCCACCTAACATTAGAGTTATCTCCATAACTCCCTCATTCGTGTTAACGGTTCTTAACCGATTTAGTTTCAACTAAATACTCGAAAGTGGTCATCATTTGCACTATCTCAGGAAAATTTCAGCCATGTTTTCCCTCTCTAAAGAGATGTTGACAAAGTCAGGTGTCTTTCTCATCGTCAATCTTATTTGTATCTTTATATAGTATTTAAGCACGATTTGTCTATTTGTGCAAGTCATTGCCATTAAAATACAGGAAAATAACATCCACTACTGATCCTAACCTAGTTGTCATCACGACTCATTTGATTTATTTTCAATTGCTTTAAAGCCAATATCTGTTCTAAAATGACAATCTGGTAAAGAAAGAGTTCCGAGATAATCATACACTAGTTTTTGAGCTTCTTTGACTGTATGAGCTTTTGCCACAACCATAAAAATTCGCCCACCACAACTGATTAATTCTCCAGATTCAGCCACGTCTACTCCAGAAAAATAAACCTGTACGTTAGTCGTATGAGGAAAGTTTGGCAAAGGAATATGTTTCACATAGTTAGTATCTGGATATCCTTTAGCCGCTACTACCACCCCTAAAGAAATTTGATCTTGATACCACTCTATTTGAGGCGTTTCTCCTCTTAAAATAGTATCGATTACTTCCGCTAAATCACTAGACATTTGCTCTAAAATAACTTGTGTTTCAGGGTCGCCCATTCGAACATTAAATTCTATGACTTTAGGACCTTGCTCAGTAGCAATTAACCCCGCATACAAAACACCGGAAAAATCAATGCCTTCTGCTTTTAATCCTTGAATAGTTGGCTCTAAAACCTCTTTTGTTCCTCGGTCTATAACACTAGAAGGAATTTGCGGAACTGGACAATAAGCCCCCATTCCCCCAGTATTAGGACCAGTATCTCCGTTATAAACTTGCTTATGATCTTGAGAAATTTTTAACGGAAATATTTGACCGCGATGTACCAAAGCCAAATAAGAAAATTCTTCTCCCACTAAAAACTCCTCAACAATGACTTCTGCTGAACTTTCACCAAACTGATGATTGACTAGCATGTCAGTTAAAACTTTAATCGCTTCAGGCTCATCATTGACAATAACTACCCCTTTACCTGCCGCTAACCCATCTGCTTTAATCACTAAGGGATAGTTTTTCCCTGACACATAAGCCACTGCTTCATCTAATTGATTAAAACTAGCATAATCTGCTGTAGGAATCTGATACTTCGCCATAAAATCTTTAGCAAACCGCTTAGATCCTTCTAGCTGAGCACCGGCTTGATTTGGACCAAAAATAGCCAAGCCTTGTTGCTGAAAATAATCCACTATTCCTAAAACTAAAGGTTGTTCTGGACCAACAAATGTCCAACTGACTTGCTTTTCTTTAGCAAATTGAGCTAAACCGCTAAAGTCTAAGCTATCTATTGCAACAGACTGAATACCATCTCGGATCATTCCTTGATTTCCCGGGGCACAATATACTTGGCTCACTAAAGGACTTGCTAACAATTTTTTACAAATAGCGTGCTCACGACCACCATTTCCTACCACCAATATGTTCATTTTTTTTAGCTCCTTTTAGTGTCTAAAATGTCTTTGACCTGTAAAGACCATGGTTATCCCTAATTCATTCGCTTTATCAATTGACTCTTGATCTTTTAAACTGCCTCCTGGTTGAACAATTGCCTGAATACCGTGGGCTGCAGCGTAACTGACACAATCATCCATTGGAAAGAAAGCATCACTAGCTAAAACTACTTGACTTAAATCTGTTAATTGTTCTTCTGCCTGACTTACCGCAATTTTAACTGAGCCAATTCGGTTCATTTGTCCTGCTCCAATACCAACAGTTTGTTTATCAGTCGTTAAGACAATGGCATTACTTTTCACATGTTTAACTACTTTAAAGCCAAATTCTAGCGCTTGAAGTTGAGTAGAAGTTGGTTTTTTCTCAGTGACAATTTGCCAATCAGTTACATCAACTGAGCCTTGATCTTTCTCTTGAACTAATAAACCACCATCAATGGATACTAATTCTAAGTCATTAGCTAACTGATTTTCTTCAGTTTCTAATGGAACTTGGATTAACCGAATATTTTTCTTCTGTTTTAAAATCTCTAAGGCTTCATTAGAAAAGCTTGGTGCTAAAATAATTTCTAAAAAGATACTATGCATGTCTTCAGCTGTTTTAACATCAATTTCTTGGTTACAAGCAATAATTCCGCCAAAAATAGAAGTGCTATCAGCTTCATAAGCACGTCGGTAAGCTTCATAACCATCTTTTCCAATCCCTACACCGCAAGGATTCATATGTTTCACAGCGACTACTGCTGGCTTATTAAATTCTTTAACCATAGTTAAGGCTGCATTAGCGTCTTTTAAATTATTATAAGATAAAGATTTTCCGTGAAGTTGTGTTGCTTTAACTAATTGACTACTGTCTGCAAAAGGCTCTTCGTATAAACTAGCCTGTT
Source organism: Vagococcus humatus (assembly GCF_003950325.1). GTDB lineage: Bacteria > Bacillota > Bacilli > Lactobacillales > Vagococcaceae > Vagococcus_C > Vagococcus_C humatus. Next base: position 117,232 of record NZ_PXZH01000001.1, on the reverse strand, counting down.
GTTGACTATTTTCACCGTATCTTAGCGTTTCTTTTTTATCATAAGTTACCGTTAATTTATCAGGAAACTGTTCATTTAATTGAACTTGGAAATACCGACTAATTAAAGCATCATAACTAGCTGTATGTTGGAAGGCTTTATAAGCAAGACGTTTTCTAGTTTCTAGCTTAGTGTCGTTATAAGCCGTTAACTCTTCAATGACTTTTTCATAGTCCCTTGGATCACAAATCACTGTCACATCTTGGAAATTTTTAGCACCACTGCGTAGCATGCTAGGCCCACCAATATCTATTTGTTCAATCGCTTCTTCTGTGGAAATGTTAGGCTGAGTAACCGTTTCTTTAAAGGGATACAAATTCACACAAACAAAGTCTATCCACTGAATGTGATGCTGCTTTAATATTTTTTCATGGTCTAAATTATCTCGCTTACCTAAAAGACCTCCATGGATAGCGGGATGAAGGGTTTTAACCCGGCCATCAAGCATCTCTGGAAAATGAGTCACTTCTTCTATTCCAATAGTTGGAATCCCTAATTCCCTTAGATAAGTTTGTGTCCCTCCTGTAGAAATTATCTCTACTCCGTTGGCTACAAAAGCTTTCCCTAAAGTTTCAATATGTTGTTTATCTGATACGCTAATAAGTGCTCGTTTCATGAAAAAATCTCCTTTTTTAAAAATTAATCAGCTAAGACTTGGGCTAATACTTTCGGATACAAGTCATGTTCAACTTGATGAATTTTGGTTTCTAAAGTTTCTAATGTGTCATTTGGGGCAATCTTCACTTTTTTTTGAGCAATAATCGGCCCTGTATCAATGCCTTGATCCACAAAATGAATGGTCACACCAGTTTCCGCTACTTGACTGTCAAACGCATCTTGAATCCCTTGTCGTCCTGGAAATTGAGGTAACAAAGCAGGATGTATATTAATGATTTTTTGACTATAAGGCGTTAATAACGTGGTACCAATAATACGCATATAGCCAGCTAACACAATAAACTCCACCTTCTCTTGGGCTAGCTTTTCTAAAATAGCTCGTTCATAAGCTGCTTTAGAGGGATAGTCTTTTGGCTGAATCACATAAGTAGGAATCTTATACTGCTTAGCTCGCTCTATCACGTAAGCTTTGGGATTATCACAAATTAAACAGGCAATCCTGTGAGAATTTAAACAGCCAGTAGCGACTTCTTTCGCTAGTACCTCAAAATTACTCCCATTCCCTGAAGCAAAAATAGCTAACCGCATAAGTCCCCTCCTTAATTAGTTGTCTGAAAGACAATACTTTCAGTTTCTTTTGGTATCACTTGTCCTATCACATAATAAGGTTCTTGATGCTCCGCTAACACCTGACAAACTTCCGCTTGATTTTCTTTAGAAACAGCTAGTACCATACCAATTCCTAAATTAAAAATGCCATACATTTCAGATAATGTTAGCTTGCCGTATTGTTGTAACACACCAAAAATTGGCAAAATAGGCCAAGAGCCTTCGATAATCTGAGCCGCTAAGTGGTCAGGTAACATTCTGGGAATATTTTCAATAAAGCCACCACCTGTAATATGAGAAATACCTTGAATTAATTGTTTTTCTAATAAAGGTTTTAATGTTTCCACATAAATTTTGGTTGGCGTTAAGAGTTCTTCTCCTAAAGGTTTAGCTAGTTCTTCAAATTGATGATCATAAGAGAAATCATGATCTTTAAAGAAAATTTGTCTAACTAATGAAAAACCGTTAGAATGAACACCACTAGAAGGCAGTCCAATTAGAACATCTCCGGCCTGAATATTTTCTTTTTGAATTAATTGGCTTTTTTCTCCAATACCAACAGTGAAGCCAGCTAAATCATAGTGACCAGCTTGGTACATGTCAGGCATCTCTGCAGTTTCTCCGCCAATCAAAGCGGCGCCTGATTGCACACACCCTTCTGCAACACCTGCGACTAATTGTTCTACAACATCTGGCTTAACCTGACTAGTTGCAATGTAATCTAAAAAGAATAAAGGGGTAGCACCTTGGGCAATCACATCATTCACACACATTGCTACACAATCAATCCCAATAGTATGATGAATGCCTTGCTCAATGGCTAGTAATAATTTTGTTCCAACCCCATCTGTTCCAGAAACTAAAACCGGCTCCTGATAAGCAGCTTTCGATAAATCAAACAAGCCACCAAACCCACCTACTTCTGTTAAAACTTCTGGACGACTTGTCCGTTCTATGTGTTTTTTCATGCGTTTAACACTTTCATAGCCAGCAGTAACATCTACTCCTGATTTTTTATACGGATCCATTTATTTCCCTCCATTAATAAACAATTGTGATGTATCTTTTAATAAATTTGGCTCAAAAGAATAGGTTAAACTTGGATCATTAGACTCTTTCATGGCTTCTAAAAATTCTTCTTCATAGTCATAAAGTGGGGTTGGATAATCTCCTGTAAAATAAGAAAGACATAACCCACCGTCTGGATAGTCTGGATAAGGTTGACCAATACTTTCAGCCAAACCTGAAACACTTAAAAATTCTAAAGAATCTGCCCCAATTAGCTGGCGAATTTCTTCAATTGAATAATTAGCCGCAATCAATTCATCTCGTGAGCGAATATCTATTCCGTAGTAACAAGGAAATTTTAAAGGAGGAGATGCCACTCGGACATGCACTTCTTTTGCCCCTGCCTCTTTTAACAAGCCGACAATCCGTCTCATAGTAGTTCCTCTAACAATAGAGTCATCAATAACCACTACTTTTTTACCCGCCACTACTCCTCGAACTGCTGAAAGTTTCATTCTAACCCCTTGCTCTCTTAGCTCTTGCGAAGGTTGGATAAAGGTTCTAGCTACGTAACGATTTTTAATCAGCCCTAATTCATAAGGTAATCCAGCCGCTTCTGCATAGCCGATTGCAGCTGAGATACTTGAGTCTGGCACACCTGTCACTACATCTGCTTCTACGTAAGCTTCTTTAGCTAAAGTTTTTCCGCAGCGTTTTCTAGCCGCATGAATGTTAATCCCTTTAATGTTAGAATCAGGTCTGGCAAAATAAATGTACTCCATACTACAAATACTTGGACGAATGTCTTCTGTATAAGTATGAATGTGTAATCCTTGATCGTTGATTTGAACAATTTGTCCTGGTTCCACATCTTGAACAAAGGTTGCCCCAACAGTATCAAAAGCACAGGTTTCAGAAGCTACCACATAAGCTCCGTTTAACTGACCAATCGCTAAAGGTCTAAACCCATTAGGATCAAGAGCCGCATATAGACTGTCTTCTGTTAATAATAAATAAGCAAATCCTCCATGGACTTGATTTAAGGCAACTTTTAAATTATCTAAAAACTGGTCTTTGCCAGCACGTTTAATCAAATGAGCTAAAGCTTCTGTATCAGAAGTCGTTTGAAAAATAGCTCCTGTATCTTCTAATTCATGGCGTAAACTTTTCGCATTTGTTAAGTTACCATTATGAGCTAAGCCAAAAGAGCCTGTTTGAAAATGGAATAAAAAAGGTTGCACATTGGCTAAATCCTTTTGACCAGAAGTAGCATAGCGAACATGACCAATCGCAGCTTTCCCTGCTAATTTAGCTAACTTTTCAGTAGAAAAAACATCTGCTAAAAGGCCAAGATGGCGATACCCTTTTAAGGTTTCACCATCTGTTGAAACAATTCCTGCCCCTTCTTGCCCTCGATGCTGCAAACTATGTAACCCATAATAAGTCATCTCAGTGGCTTTGGGATGATTCCAAATGCCAAAAATACCACACTCTTCATTTAAGCTTTTGATTTCATTAAGCATGGAATAGCTCCTTCCCATAAATCTTTAAGTGTCGTAACAGATTCACTTAAACGTTGATCAGCCAACTGAATAGTTAACACAGGTTCTTCTGTTACTTGGCCTAAATGATAAAGCTTATCTTGTTCCATCATGGCTTCAAAAGCTTCTTTTTGGCTAGGATGAACAGATACTAGGAAACGAGACTGGGTTTCAGAGAACAAGTCACAAGCAGCATTTTCCCAGTTAACTTCACAGCCTAACCCTTTTTCAAAAGTTGCTTCAGCTAAAGCAACGCCTAAGCCACCTTCCGCTAAGTCATGAGCACTTGCCACATATCCTTTTTGAATAGCTTGTAATAGAAGTCTTTGACGTGTTTGTTCTTTAGTTAAATCTAAATCTGTTAACTGACCAAAAATTTGGCCTTCTAACATTTTTTGCAGTTCACTACCGTTAAAATCACTAGCGGTTTCACCAATCAGATAAATTTCATCTCCAGCTTGTTTAAAGCCTTGAGTTGTTACGGTTGCTATATCTTCTAGTAGTCCTACCATTCCAATAACTGGAGTAGGATAAATAGCTTGGCCACTTGTTTCGTTATATAAAGAAACGTTACCAGAAATAACTGGTGTAGTTAAAGTTTCACAAGCTTCTGCAATGCCTTCTGCTGCTTCCCATAATTCCCAAAAGCCTTCTGGTTTATCTGGACTACCAAAGTTTAAACAATCTGTAATGGCTAAAGGTTCTGCCCCACTACAAACAATATTTCTAGCTGCTTCAGCTACTGCAATTTTCCCACCAATTGCTGGATCTAAGAAAAGATAACGACCGTTACAATCCATCGTCATAGCTAAGCCTTTATTCGTTCCTTTAATTCTAAGAACAGCAGCATCACTACCTGGAGTCACCACTGTATTAGTTTTAACTTGGGCATCATAGGTTTGATAAAAACTTTTTTTAGATGCAATAGTTGGTTGCTGTAATAATTCTTTTAACGTAGCTAAAGGTTGAGTCACATTAGGTACATAAGCAGGCATTTCTTTAAATTGACTAATGCGAGCAGGTTCTTGTCTTGGTTTATTATAACTTGGAGCTTCTTCAGCTAAAGCATCTACTGGTAAATCTGCAACTAATTTTCCTTCATGATATAGACGGTACTGACCATCTGTTGTCACATGCCCAATTACTACTGCATCTAGGCCGTAACTTTCAAATAGTTCTTGTACCTCTTGTTCTGCCCCTTTTTTAATACAAAGTAACATCCGTTCCTGAGATTCAGACAACATCATTTCATAAGGCGTCATATTGGTTTCCCGCTGAGGTACTTGGTCTAAATTAAGCACCAAACCACTACCTGCTTTAGAAGCCATTTCCGAACTAGAAGAAACAAGTCCAGCTGCTCCCATGTCTTGAATCCCGACTAGGATATCCGCATGATGTCTAATTAATTCTAAACAAGCATCCATTAACAGTTTCTCCATAAATGGATCCCCTACTTGTACTGCTGAGCGCTGACTTTCTTCACCATCAACAAATTCCTCTGAGGCAAATGTTGCACCGTGAATACCGTCTCGTCCTGTTTTCGCTCCTACGTACATGACAGGGTTACCTTCCCCTTTTGCCTGACCTTTTTGAATGTCTTTATGCTCGATTAAGCCTACACACATAGCATTAACTAAAGGATTTCCTTGATAACATGGATCAAAGGCTACTTCTCCTCCAACTGTTGGAATACCAATACAGTTACCATAAAAAGAGATTCCTGCGACTACTTCTTCTGCAATATATTTCATTCTAGAGTCAGTTAATTCCCCAAAGCGTAAAGAGTCTAGCATAGCAATCGGTTCTGCTCCCATACTGAAAATATCGCGGATAATCCCACCTACACCAGTGGCTGCTCCTTGTAAAGGTTCAATCGCTGATGGGTGATTATGACTTTCTGCTTTAAATACAACCGCTTGATTGTCTCCAATATCGACAATCCCTGCCCCTTCTCCAGGTCCTTGTAAGACACGAGTACCAGAAGTAGGGAATTTTTTTAGCACAACTTTAGAATTTTTATAAGAACAATGCTCACTCCACATTACCGCAAATAGACCAGTTTCAGTGTAGTTAGGCATTCTTTTTAAAATTTTATCTTCAATTAACTGATATTCTTCTTGCGTTAGACCCCATTCTAAGTAAATTTGTTGCGTTTTAACCTCTTGTGGTGTTGGCTCTAAAACAGTCATTATACAGTCACCTTTCTCAAATGATTAATAATCGATTGGAAAAATTTTACTCCATCAGTGGAACCTAAAAGTTCTTCCATTGCTCTTTCTGGGTGAGGCATCATACCTAAAACATTGCCTGCTTCATTGGTAATTCCAGCAATATTTTCTAAACTACCATTAGGGTTTTCCCCTGCGTAAGTAAAGATAATTTGCTTATTCTCTTTTAACTGGGCTAAAGTTTCTTCGTCACAATAGTAATTGCCTTCCCCATGAGCGATTGGCAATTGAATACAAGTGTCTTTTTCGTAGGCATTTGTAAACATTGTTTCTGTTTGACATACGTTTAAAGGAATTGTGTCACAAACAAATTTCAACTGAGCGTTAGGTTTTAGCGCACCAGGTAACAGGCCTGCTTCTAACAAAATCTGAAACCCATTACACGTACCAAAAACTGGCTTACCTGCTTTTGCAAACTCAATGACTGCTGGCATAATATTAGAAAAACGAGCAATTGCACCGCATCGTAGATAGTCACCATAAGAAAAACCACCTGGTAATAACACCACATCATATCCTGCTAGACTGGTTTCATGATGAGAAACAAAGTCCACATCTGCTCCCATAACGGTTCCCACTGCATAATAAATATCATGATCACAGTTAGAACCTGGAAAAGTAATCACAGCAAATTTCACAGTTAGTTGACCTCCTTAATGTTATACCGATAAGTTTCTAAAATAGGATTAGCTAATAAATTTTTACATAGACTTTCCACTACTTCTTCAATAGGTTCTTCTGTTTTTTCAATGTTAATTTCAAAATACTTTCCAATTCGGACATCTTTTACTTGTTCAAAATCCAATCGGTGAATGGCATTTCTAACAGCTTCCCCTTGTGGATCTAAAATTGATTCTTTATAAGTGACAAATACTTCTACTGCGTACATCATTTATCTTCCTCCTAAAGGTTATTAATTCAGTTTCATCAAGCGATCAAAAACAATCTGATAGACATCTATTAAATTGCCTATATCTTTTCTATACACATCTTTATCAAATGATTGGCCAGTTGTTTGGTCCCAAAGTCTACAAGTATCTGGAGAGATTTCATCTGCTAATAAAATAGCACCTGTTTCAAGATCTCGGCCAAATTCCAACTTGAAATCTACTAAAGTCAATCCGATTTGACTAAATAACTCTTTAAGTAACTCATTAATGAGACGAGTTTGTTTTTTTATTTCCTGTATTTCTTCAGGTGTCGCTAATTGTAAAGCATGGATATGATCTTCATTCATCATCGGATCATTTAACTCATCGTTTTTATAAAAAAATTCCATAATAGGTGGTGTTAAGACTTTTCCTTCTTCTACATGAAATTTTTTCACAAAACTACCTGTTGCCAAATTACGCAAAACAACTTCTAAGGGAATAATCTGAACTTTTTTGACTAGTTGTTCCGTCTTTGAAAGTTGAGAAATGAAGTGACTAGCAACCCCTTGCTCTTTTAAGTAATTAAAAATAAAACTAGTGATTTGGTTGTTTAGCTCACCTTTCCCTACTATTTGATCTTTTTTTAAGCCATTTAACGCTGTGGCTTGATCCAAATATTCCACGTGAAGTACATTTTCTTGTTCAGTTTGGTATAACTTTTTAGCCTTGCCACTATACAATAAGTCTTGTTTATCCAAAATAATCCCTCCATGTTTTAAAAGCGAACATTATTACCACTTATATTTAAAATAGTTCGAGTAATATGTTGAATTTATCGTATCAATTGTTCTTTATTTTGTCAAAGTCAGCTAGAATACTTCTCATCATTTTCTCATGTATTGTTCGTGTTTTTTAAAAAATACTAAAAAAGAGCAGATAAAATCTACTCTAAATTCCATATACCCGAACTTTCAATCTGTTCTAAGGTGTGTTGCTTGTTATTCGTCAGCACGGTAACATGCCCCATTTTACGATTAAATTTTTCTGCCTCTTTACCATATAAATGAATATGCCATTGTGGATAACTTTCTAAATTCTCTAACATATTAGACACATGTTGTCCTAATAAATTCACCATCACTACTTCTGACAACAGATGAACCATTGGCAATGGTCGGTTACAAATACTTAACACATGTAAATCAAATTGAGAAAAGTCACAGGCTTCAATTGAATAATGACCAGAATTATGAGGTCTTGGCGCTAATTCATTAATGACGCATCTCTCTTCATCTAAAGCGAATAATTCAATTCCTAATATCCCTTCTAATTCTAAACTGGTAGCTAAAGCCACCCCTAACTTTTCTATTTTTTCACTTAAATCATGGGAAATTCTTGCTGGCACAATAGATTCATGTAAAATATTGTGCTGATGAATGTTCTCAGATATAGGTAACGTTACCACCTCACCGTTACGGTTACGACTAACCATAATAGAAACTTCCTTTTCAAACGGAATAAAAGCTTCTAATACACAAGTGCCTTGTTGTAACAAAGTAACCCCTTTAGACAAATCTGCTTTGTTAGTTAACACAACTTGACCATGACCATCATAACCACCTCGAGTAGTTTTCAGCACACTTGGTACACCTATTTCTTCTAGTGCTGCTTTTAACTCAGTTTCAGTCTGAACAATTTGATAGCTGGCTACTGGAAAACCATGGCTGGTTAAAAATTGTTTTTCTAACTCTCTATCTTGAGTAATTTCTAACAGGTTAGTTCCTTGAGGTAGTTTACCTAGTTGCTCTGCTTTTTTTAAGCTATCTGCATCCACGTTTTCAAATTCATAGGTTAATACTTCGCATCTAGCTAGCATGTCATCTACTGCCGCTTGTTGATCATAAGCTTGACAAATATGCCAATCAGCTACTTGACTAGCTGGGCAATTAGGACTAGGATCTAAAATTCCAACATTATACCCCATTTTTTTAGCAGAAAAAGCCATCATTCTACCTAACTGTCCACCACCAATAATGCCAATCGTAGCTCCTTTAGTCGGTAATACTTGATTCATATAACTCATGACTGTCCTCCATCACTTTATTCGCTAAGGCGATTCTATTAGCCACTAATTTCTCTTGTAGCGGCTGATTTTGAAGTCCTAATATTTGCAAAGCTAATAATCCAGCATTTTTAGCTCCTGAAGCACCAATTGCCACTGTAGCAACAGGTACACCTCCTGGCATTTGCACAATAGATAAAAGTGAGTCTACTCCGTTTAATGTTTTGGTTTGAATAGGCACACCAATGACTGGCAACACGGTTTTGGCTGCTACCATACCTGGTAAATGAGCAGCTCCCCCTGCTCCTGCAATAATCAATTGATATCCTTTCTCTCTAGCTTCTTCAGCAAATTGAAACATATAATCAGGTGTTCGGTGAGCTGAAACCACTAACTTATCATACCCAATCTGATACTCCTCTAAAACAAGACACGTTTCTTTCATTGTTTGCCAATCTGACGTACTTCCCATAATTACTGCTACTTGCTTATCCATCCAATGCCCCCTTTAAATACTTTTAGTGTAACAATAACCCTTTAACCCGTCAACACAAAATGCGAACTTTAAAAAATAACAACAAGTTATCGTTCGCTAAAAAAGCTACTACCTTAAAAAGATAGCAGCTTTTATCCTATAATTATCTAAATGCCCGTACAACATACATAATTCCTGTCATCATTAAATAGAGTCCTACTAAAAAAGATAGCGTTAAAGTAGAGACAATCGGATTACTTAACATCATCATTCCAATGACAATTCCTAACACACTTGTAATCAGGGTCAACCAATACAATGACCGATTAACCAATGATATCCAAGACAACTCAAACAATCCAAAAATAGAGTCTAATAAAAACCAAATAGCAAACACATAAGGAGCTAACATAATTCCTTGTGTCATATTAAATAAAAAATAAAGACCTAGTATAATGTCTAAGACACCAATGACTAACATTGGAGTTAACTTCAAACGAAAGAAACTATTCACCCAGCCTCTCAATACAATCATATAAATCCCTTTTAATAATACGGTAATTGTAAATAAGAAAACAATAATCCCGACATTAGTAGTAGGATCTGAGGTAAACGAGGCAATCGCTGCCACAACAAATAAAATACCTACGATTAAACTAGGCCAGTCAAATCTACGTTTTTCTGAATACATGTTCATCCCTCCTACTTAATCTACTTTTATTATACACCATTCTATAAAAAATACCTATTACATCTCGTTGTAATAGGTATTCTTTCATGATTAAGAAAGCTCTTGAAACATTTTTTGATAAATATCCCCTACAATAGGACCATAAATTAGTTGAAGACTTTGACCTATTTGGATGATTCCTTTAGAACCAGTTTGTGTTAATAATTCTTTATTTAAAGACTCAGGATTTTTAAGTGTGATTCTTAACCGTGTGGCACAATGTCCTAATTCTTCAATGTTTTCTCTACCACCTAAGCCAATTAATAAAGTTTCTATCCAGTCATGATCCACTGACAAAGAAGTTAGCGGATTAGAAGAATCATTAGTTTGACCAGGTACCTTTAATTGATAGAATAAAACTAACCATTTAGTTACTCCGTAGCTAACTATTGCAAAAGCTAAGCCTAATGGCAATACTAACAGATAATTAGTTCGCTGATTTCCTTGTAGTACACCAAACATCAAGAACTCAAAAATTCCTGCTGAAAAACTAGAACCAATCGTAATTTGACCAATAGCTGATACTAGAAAAGCTAAGCCAAAGAAAAAGACTTCTAGTACAAACAAAATAGGTGAAGTTAATAATAGGGTAAAACTTATCGGTTCAGTTACACCAGTTAATAGGCAGGTTATCAGCATAGGTAAGTAAAAACTACGAATTTTTTTTCGCTTAACATTAGGGTTAACACTCTTATACAAAGCAACACACATAGCAGGCAAAGTAAACAACATATGAATATAACGACCACTATTAAATAAAGCTAACTGTCCAAAAAAAGGTTCAGCAGAGTGGGTCTCTAATTGAGCTAAAAAAATTTGTTGAAATCCTTCCACTATTTTACCGTTAACCTCTGCAGTTCCACCTAAAGAAGTTGTCCAAAAAGGCAGATAAAACACATGGTGAATCCCAAAAATATACAACGTTCGTAAAATAATGCCGTACACAAATGAGCCCATAATCCCCATTTTTCCAATTAATAACCCTAATGCGACTAATAACCCATTTAAACTAGGCCAAACGCCTGTCATTCCTTGACCTAATAGGGTCATCATTAAAATGGTTCCAATAAAAATGAGTCGAAAGTTTTCACACCATCTCCATTGAAATTGTTTCTTTAGCTGACTACAAATAAATTGGATAAATACAATTCCTAACCCTACAATCCAACCAGATAATACTCCCATTTCTAAGGTAATTATGCCAAAACTAGTCCCTAATCCTAGCTGTCTAAGATTCATATCTGAAGGAATCGGTAAAACTTGCTGAATGTTGAGACTAGCATGAATAGCTCCGTGAAAACTAAAAAAACTAACCACTGCTAATAAACTCATTTTTTCTTTATCATAATTGGTTAAACCCGTCGCTAAACTGATTGCAAACAATAAAGGTAATGTCTGGAAAATACTAGACCCTACCCCGCGGCAGATGACAAACAGCTGTTGAATTCCTGACTGTTGCAATCTCTCCCAATGAGATGTTTGGCCAACTGAAGCAAGTCCCATTAATAACCCAGCAATCGGCATCATGCTGATTGGCAAAAATAATGCTCGTCCCATTTTATGTAAAAAACCAAAAAAGCGTTTATTCACCAGTCTTTTTCCTTTCTATTTATGATACTTACAAGTTATTTTATAATAAAAAAATAAAAAATAGAAGATTTCTCTCCTATTTTTTTCGAATAATATTTAACTGCATATAATTAGGATTCGTAAATAATCGAGTAAAATCAATTATCTGACCATTTTCCAAATAAGTAGTAGAATCAATTTGAATAACTGGTTCTCCAATTTGAACCCCTAAAATTTGAGAAAGATGATTATTGGCTAAAATAGGAAATAATTGTTGTTCCACATAATCAATTTCCATCCCTAGACTTGTTTCAATAAAATCATACTTAGAGGTCATTAACGTGTTCACCGTTAAATCTGGAAATTGAGCAACGCTTAAATACGTTTGTTCTAAAGTCACAGACATTTCATCTGCTTTTCTTAGTCGCTCAAAGTAATAAACTGGTTCATTTTCATCCACTGCTAACTTTTGGCTAACTAGTGGGGTAGCTTCTTTTAACTGAAACTCCAATAATTCAGTTGAAGCTGACTTTCCTAACCGTTTCATCTCTTCGGTAAAACTTTCCACTTCATTATCATGCTGAATTCGTTCAAAGCCTGATACAAAGGTTCCTTTGCCTGGGGTTCTTTCCACTAACCCTTTTGCTACTAGATTTCCCAAGGCTTGTCTAACTGTTGCACGGGAACAATTATAGCTAGCAGCTATTTCATTTTCAGTGGGAATCATGCCTTGTTTAGGATATTCACCACGTAAAATTTTGGCCTCTATATTTTGTTCGATTTCTTTGTACTTTGACAATTGCTTCATTACAACTTAAACTCCTCACTCCACAAAACTACCTATACCTATTTTTATATAGTGACTGAAAAAAAACAGATAGTCAAGCATATTCTCTTTATTTTCAGCCATTAATCTTCTATATAATATAAAAGAATCTCCCTAACAAAAAAACAACCACAAACAAACCCACTAGTTGAAAAAGCTTCTTTCATACTAACAAATAGAAAGGCACTTTAGGATTTTCTAACCCTTCATAAAATTGTATTAAAGATTGCTGAGGTAACGTATTTCTTCGGTCAATACCATCAAATAAACAAGCATTGGTATTCACCGTAATTCTAATTTGTTCAATCCCTTGGCTCATAGCATATTCTTGAATTTTTTTAATATAATAAGTAGCAATACCATGCTGTCTTAAATGCGCTTGATGAATATAAACCAACTCAATTTTTAATGTGTTTTTTTTATATAAATAATTAACACTATTGGGAAAATCTACAAAACCAATTGAAACTAAAGCTTCCTGGGTCTCTAAATCGTATAAACAAAATTTAGCCCCGTAATCATCTGCATAATAGTCTGTAATTTGAGGGGACTTAATATCAAAATCATCGAATTTATAAACAATTTGTTTTCCTTCAAAAGCATCAATGGCTGGCAAGGGCCAACTATTAATTAAGGCTTTAAAATCTTTCATTTACTAGGACTCCTACATTTATTCTTTATTTTACAATCAATTGAACAATTATTCACACATAACTAGCATTATACTACATCTGTTGTTGTTTTAATTGGATTTCTTATACATTACAATCTAATATGTGTATGAATTATCGCTAATAAGTTACTTATCAAGGTTAGTAAAACGTTTTAACTATTAAAAAAAAACAAAAAAAGAACAAAAGAAAGCGGAAACTTATTTTTTTAGGCATTATGTTAAAAAAATTATCACTAGATTTCTAGCATATGTACCATTATTTTCTTAGTTAATTAAGTCTTTCACGAACTGTGACTACTTAGCTTTAAGCACAGAAAAAAACAAAAAAAATTGTCCTCGTTTGTTATGAAAGGATGTAGCAAGTCTTTGATCCATTTATCCTTTCATTTTTAGAGGACAAGCCTTTTAACTGGCATATACTAAGGAAAGTAGGGGATTTGAACCCCTGCACCGTTTTAACAACGGTTCGACGGATTTCGAGTCCGTTGCATTACCACTCTGCCAACTTTCCAACTACCTCACGTATTTTATCACAATTTTTAATTTTTTCAATAATAAATAACTAATTTTATTTTATTTCTCATAGATTTATTTTTCATCCATAAGTATTTTAGTTTAGTCATTCCATTCTACTTTAAAATGTTTTATACTGTTTTTAACTTAATTAGACAGGAGTTATTTTATGAAAACAAAATCTTTGGACTATCTAGCCATCTTATTTGGAACCAGTTTATACGCTTTTTCCATCACTACCATCAATCTACCAAATCAATTAGCTGACGGAGGAGTAACAGGGATTGCCCTTATTTTAAAAAATCTTTGGAATTTACCACCTAGTTTAACCACACTAGCTATGAATCTTCCTCTTTTAGTTATTGCCTATCTTTTTTTAGGACAAGCTTCGATTTTAAAAACTATCTTTGGCATTTTCTCCCTTTCAGCTTGGCTTTCTATCTGGGGAAGTCTTCCTTTGTCCTTCTCTCTTCCTAGTTTGTTGATTGCTAGTCCACTAACAGGTGTTATGTCTGGTATCGGCTGTGGTCTTGTCTTTAGAGCTGGAGGAAGCACTGGAGGTACTGATGTTATTTATCAATTATTAGAAAAATATCGGCAAATAAAAATCGGCACTAGCCTATTAGTTATCACATCCCTTATCCTTGTTCTCTCCCTGTCCTATCTTGACATGAAACACTTTTTCTACACATTACTTAGTTGTTGGATTTTTTCTCGGACAATTAACGCAGTGAAATACCTAGATTTTAATGCTATTCTCTCTCGTTAACTATTTCCCCTAAAAGCTAATTCCTTAGTTTTTAGGTTTATTTTTTCATAAAAGGTTCCTTTTGAGTTATAATGTATGTAACTAAAAGAAAAGGAGGTAATGATTATGTCTCGTTCAGAGAAACTGCCGACTAAGCGAATAATTGACCGAGAAGAGCATCAATCTCGTGTAGAATTTGCGGAGATGTTAGAAGCAATTGCTACCAAACTAAAAGATGAAGGCGCTTTTACCTTGGTAGAAAATGGCAAAGAAACGGTGATTAGTCCTAGTGATTCATTAAAAGTCGAATATTCCTATGAAGTAAAGGGAGATAAACACTCCTTTGAAATTGAGTTCGATTGGTACACTGGGGAAAAAGAAACAGGGTCATTCACAATTAAATAGAACCAAACAAAAAAGCATTCAATTTCTTGAATGCTTTTTTTGAGGACTAATCGATAGTTACCGATTATAATCGTTCGTTTAATTCTTTAGCTAATTCTTCAAAACCTGGTTTACCTAATAAAGCAAACATGTTTTTCTTGTATGCTTCTACTCCTGGTTGATCAAATGGGTTTACGCCGTTTAAGTAACCAGAAATACCACAAGCAATTTCAAAGAAATACATTAAGTAGCCTAATGTAAATTCATTTTGTTCAGGAATTGTAATCACAAAGTTAGGAACATCTCCGTCTGTATGAGCTAATAATGTTCCTTGGAAAGCTTTAGTATTAACAAAATCCATGTCTTTTCCTTGTAAGTAACCTAAGCCATCTAAATCTTTATCAAGACTTGGAATAGTAATCGTTTTACGTGGTTTATCTAATTTAATCACGGTTTCAAAAATATTACGACGACCTTCTTGAATATATTGACCTAAAGAATGTAAGTCAGTAGAGAAATTCGCACTGGATGGGTAAATTCCTTTTTGATCTTTACCTTCTGATTCTCCAAATAATTGTTTCCACCATTCAGAGAAATATTGAAGAGATGGTTCGTAGTTGATTAGTAATTCTGTTACTTTTCCTTTACGGTAAAGAATGTTACGGAAAGCAGCATATTGATAAGCGGCATTATCTTCTAGTTTATCATTAGCAAAATCTTTTCTAGCTTGACTAGCACCTAACATCAATTGCTCAATATCTGCTCCACTTACAGCGATTGGTAATAAACCTACAGCTGTTAAAACAGAATAGCGGCCACCTACATCATCTGGAATGACAAATGTTTGCCAACCTTCAACATCTGCTTCTTCTTTCACTGCTCCTCGAGCTTTATCTGTTGTAGCATAAATACGTTTGTTTGCTTCTTCTTTTCCGTATTTATCAATTAATAATTCTTTAAACACTCTAAAAGCAATCGCTGGTTCAGTCGTTGTTCCTGATTTAGAAATCACATTAACAGAAAAATCACGTTCCCCAATGACTTCGATTAAATCAGCTAAATAAGAGGAACTAATGCTGTTTCCTGCAAAGAAAATTTGAGGGACTTGACGTTGATCTTGAGGTAATACGTTATAAAATGTATGATTTAGAAAATCAAGAGCCGCTTTTGCTCCTAGGTAAGAACCACCTATCCCAATTACAACTAAAACCTCTGAATCTGATTGAATTTTTTTAGCCGCTGCTTGAATACGAGAAAATTCTTCTTTATCGTAATTTTCTGGTAAATCAACCCAGCCTAAGTAATCACTTCCCGCTCCTTTACCTTCGCGTAATAATTCATGAGCTGCGGAAACTTGGCTTTGCATAAACCCTAATTCTTGTTCACCAATAAATGTTCCTACCACTTTTGAATAATCAAATTGAATGTGTGTCATTCTAGTTCCTCCTAAAGTTTATTCTTTCACTTAATACTTTACGGTTTTTTTCTTATTTTTTCAAGTTATCTTAAAATTTTCAGTAATATTTACACTAATCCCTGACTCATCATAGCTGTAATAACTTTTTCTACCCCTGCGATATTCGCTCCTGCTAAAAAGTTTTGTTCCATTCCATACTTACTAGCAGTATCTCGGCATGTTTCGTAAATGTGAGTCATAATTTCTTCTAACTTATCATCTACTTCTTCTTTGCTCCAAGGCAAACGTTGAGCGTTTTGACTCATTTCTAAAGCCGAAACAGCCACTCCTCCAGCATTGGCTGCTTTTCCTGGACAATATAAAATACCCTGTTCTTCATAAAAATGAACCGCTTCTAAGGTTGTAGGCATATTCGCCCCTTCTGCTACAATTTGAACCCCGTTTTTAGCTAAGTTTTTAGCTAACTCTAAATTAATTTCATTTTGCGTTGCACAAGGTAAAGCAATATCTACAGCTGTGGACAGTTCCCAAATGGAGTGATTTTCCTCATAAACTGCTGTTGGTTTATAAGTGAGATATTCACTAATTCTACCTCGTTGCTGCTCTTTAATTTGTTTCACAACGTCTAGGTCAATACCATTTTCATCGTAAACATATCCATTAGAATCAGAACAAGCTAATACAATACCACCTAATTGAATAACTTTTTCCATGGCATAAATCGCCACATTCCCACTACCTGAAACTAGAACTCGTTTACCTTTAAAACTATCTTTCATGTCTTTTAAAAGTTCTCTAACAAAGTAAACCAAACCATAACCTGTTGCTTCTGTTCTTCCTAGACTACCCCAATAGGCTAAAGGTTTACCTGTTAAAACGCCAGCATCATATTGAGCAAGACGTTTATATTGACCAAATAAATAACCAATTTCTCTAGCTCCTACCCCAATATCTCCAGCAGGAATATCTGTATTAGGGCCAATATATTTATGCAGTTCTGTCATAAAACTTTGGCAAAAACTCATAATTTCAGCATCAGATTTTCCTTTAGGATCAAAGTCACTGCCGCCCTTACCCCCGCCAATTGGTAACCCAGTTAGACTATTTTTAAAAATTTGTTCAAAGGCTAAAAACTTCATAATACTTTCATTAACAGTCGGGTGAAATCTTAAACCACCTTTATAAGGACCTAGAGCGGAATTATACTGAACTCGAAAACCAGTGTTTACTTGCCACTTTCCTTGATCATCTTGCCAAGGGACTCTAAATTTAATCAATCTTTCCGGTTCAAGTAATAAAGCTAACACGTTACGCTCTACAATCTCTGGATGAGATTCTAGATACGGATAAATCGTTGGCAAAAATTCATGAATGGCTTGGAGATACTCCTCTTGCCCACTGTTTTGTTTTTCTATATGGGCAACTAATTGATCCAAATATCCTTGTACTTGTGTCATGGTGCTCACTCCTTTTTTCTACTTTCTTCATTATAATCAGTTTTTTCAGAAAAGAACAGAAAAAGTATGTTACACTGTGAATACTAAAAGTTAGGAGGCAACAAATGGATGCAGATGTAATCGTGATTGGTGCAGGAACTAGTGGCATGATGGCAGCCATCTCTGCAGCTAAACATGGCGCAAAAACTATTTTAATTGAAAAAAATAAAAAAGTAGGTAAAAAACTCTTATTAACAGGTGGAGGACGGTGTAATGTTACTAATAACCGAGAACCTGAAGATATCATTAAACATATTCCTGGTAATGGGAAATTTCTATATAGTGCTTTTTCTCAGTTTAATAATTATGACATTATGACTTTTTTTGAAGAACAAGGGGTTCATTTAAAAGAAGAAGATCATGGTCGCATGTTTCCTGTGACAGATCGCTCTAAAACCATTGTCAATGCTTTATGGGAAACCATTCAGCAGTTACCTATTCAAGTCTTTACAGGAACCACTGTCAAAAAAATACTGGCTGAAGAAAAAAATATACAGGGAGTTATTCTAGATACTAATGAACGACTGTTAGCTCCTTGTGTTATTATCTCTACCGGAGGAAAAACTTATCCTCAAACTGGCTCAACAGGAGATGGATACCGTTTTGCTAAAAAATTAGGACATACTGTTACCCCTTTATTTGCAACTGAGTCTCCTCTTCTTTCTTCTGAAGACTTTATTCAAGAAAAAAGATTGCAAGGCTTGGCTTTACAAGATGTTGCACTTAGCGTGTTACAGCCTGCTACAGGGAAAAAAGCTGTCACTCACAACATGGATCTTTTGTTTACCCATTTTGGCCTATCAGGTCCTGCTGCTTTACGCTGTAGTGCTCACGTGCAACACTTGCTAGACTCTCATCCTCAAGTGACTATGGAGCTAGATGCCTTACCTAAACAAACAGTCTCACAAACTAATCAACAACTGCTCCAATTACAACAAGAGCAAGGAAAAAAATCAGTAAAAAATGGGTGGCGACATGTATTACCTGAGAGGTATCTACTATTTTTATTAGAACAAGCTGATATAAAAGAAGATATGCCTCTTCAAACCTTATCTCATCAAATGATTGAACAGTTTAGTCGCTTAGTTCACCAGTTTCAATTTACTGTCTATAAAACTTGGCCAATTGAGCGCTCCTTTGTAACAGGTGGAGGGATTTCCTTAAAAGAAATTACCCCTCAATCTATGGAAAGTAAATTAGTCCAAGGTCTCTTTTTTACTGGAGAAGTATTAGACATTAATGGGTACACAGGAGGCTTCAACATTACCGCTGCTTTTGTGACTGGCTATGTAGCTGGAAAACACGCCAGTGATATTGCTTCTTATTATCACTTTTAACTGGTAATTATTTGTTTTTTTATTTCGATTTACGTTATAATATAAGTATCAATCAAATGGGAGGGACAGATATGTTTCATCAAAAGAAAATTTATAAAACCTTAGAAAACAAGTATTTCACCTCAGAAAGTTTGCACCAAGAATTAGAAGACATGAAACAATCCAAGTTTGACAATGTTTCTTTTACTGGTTTAAATTTAAATTTAGATATGTTGATGACCCAAAACATTCGTAATGATCGTTTTGAGTTAATCGAAGTGCAAGGTGGCTTAGCTAAAAAAACCTTTAAAAACTGGCACCATGATTTAAGTTTAGCAATTACCATTTATAACGCATTTGCTCGTTATACTAAAGAACATTTCCAAGAATACTTAGAAGAGTCTCATCGTTTCGAAGAAGAAACTGGAAAAGATAATTCTACTAAAGAATTTAAAGCTTACTTTGAGCAAGGTAATGCCATGTACTTCCATGATGTTTTACATAGTGTTTTTAACGTTTCACGTCGCTTAGACTTATCTATTGAAGACTTTAATGAAGCCTTATTAGCCGATAATCTAGCTATTGAAGATTATCCACTTCCTGAAAAAACTGTCTTTGAAGGAAAAAAAGCTCACTAAACTAAAAAAATTCCTTAACATCGTTGATACTAACGACATTAAGGAATTTTTTATTCGGCTATTTTAATAATATCCACAAATTGACTAGAAATAACTTGGTTTAACTCTTTAGGAGCTAAACCGATTTGTTGTCCTCTTTTACCGGCTGAAATATAAATAAGCTCTTTTGTCAAAGCCACTTTATCAATAAAAGTGGGGTATGCTTTTTTCATGCCAATCGGAGAACACCCTCCTCTCATATAACCAGTCGTTGCTTCTAAGTCTTTTAAGTGAAGCATTTCTACTTTTTTATTACCACTAGCCTGAGCTAGTTTTTTTAAATCTAATTCTTCATTTCCAGGAATAACTGCCACAATTGGGCCTGTGTGGTTACCAATTGCTACTAGAGTTTTATAAATACTCGCTTCTTCTACTCCTAAATTATGAGCTGCTGTTATAGCATCTAAGTGATCTTCACTCCAAGGAAATTCACTGTGCTGATAGGTAATATGGTGTTGATCTAATATGCGCATTGCATTGGTTTTTACCACTTTTTTCTTTTTTCCCATGTGTCTTTCCTTCTTTCTTACTTAGTGTGAGCTTCTCTTGGTTTAAGTAAATGTAAGGTTTCTTTTACTTGTTGCACAGTTAACTGACCAGGCGCGCTAGACTGAACCCCTTTAGCAAATGTTAGACAAGATGGAATAATTTCCCCAGAAATACGCGTTAATTTGCCTAATTCTCCCATACTAATACCACATACTAACGTTTCAGGGAAAGTCACTGACATAGTCATTAATACTTGTAACAGGGTTAAAACATCTTGAGATGTAGTCGGGGTAACAGCTAGTTTATATATGTCCCCACCTAAGTCTTTCATCTCTTTTAAAAGACTTACTAATTCTTCATAGTTACCTGTTTTTTCTGTATCATGATAAGACCTAATAAAAGGAGTAGAGTAAACTTCTAACACATTTTTTAATCGACTAGCTTTAAATCCTCCTTGGTGCCGCCACTCTATATCAATCATATCCACAAACTCAGTTGTAATAATATCTTGATATAAATCAAAATAAGCTGTTTCAGACAAGTCTAGCTGGCCTCCCTCGTCTTTTGTCCGGCAAGTAACTAATAAAGGAGTCTCCTTTAACACATCTCGCAAATGCTTCAACGTTTTGACCACCGTTGTTGTTTCTTGCCAGTCGCTAAAGTAATCAATCCGCCATTCAACTAAATCAATATCAGCTAGTGGTAATTGACTCACTTCTTTCATTAAAGCATCGTGATTCTCTCCGCAAATAGACACACAAACATTTGTATGATGAGCGCTCCACTTGGTTTTTCTTGTTGTTAACATTAAGCATTCCTTCTTTTTCTTCTAATCTATTTATCTAATTGGTAAATAAACACTTTTAAATAATTTCCTTCAGTAAAGGCTGGATTAACTTGGAAATCACTAGGTAGACGCTCTTCTTTAAGCAATTTATAAGAGCGGTTCATCTGGCTCATTCCTTGTTCAATCATTTGTCTAAATTTTTTCACTGATACATTAGCCGCATTGGTTGAAGCAATCAATAACCCTTGTTGATTTAAAATAGGCAAAGCATCCATCACCAATGTACCGTAATCTTTCGCAACCGAAAAAGTTTTTTTCTTATTTCGAGCAAAACTAGGTGGATCTAAAATAATACAATCATAACTTAGTCCTTTACGTTTAGCGTATCGGTAATATTCAAAGACATCCATCACTACAATAGAATGATCTTCAAGAGGCAGCCCATTAACTTGAAACATTTCCTGAGTTTTTTCAATGCTTCGTTTAGCTAAATCCACACTGGTAGTTTCAACTGCTCCCCCCATGGCAGCCGCCACTGAAAAAGCACCTGTATAACTAAAAGTATTCAACACTGTTTTCCCCATAGCTAAACCATCCACTAATTGTCCCCGTACATTTTTTTGATCTAAAAAAATACCGGTCATCATTCCGTCATCTAAATAGGTACTATAATTAACGCCATTTTCTTTAACGATTAACGGTTCTTTCGCCAGTTGTCCTGCTACATGTTGGCTAGTAGCTAGACCTGCTTGAGTAAACCGATTTTTCTCATAAATACCTAATACCTCTGGATAAACTGCTTGAATAGCTGCTAAAATCATTGGCTGCTTTTGATAGATACTTTCATTATACCACTGAATAACTAGGTAGTGATCGTACCAATCAATGGTTAAACCACCTATTCCATCTCCTTCTCCGTTAAAAATACGAAAGGCAGTGGTTAATTCATCTAAAAAATAACTTTGGCGTAATTTTTTCGCTTGTAAGAATTTTTCTTCAAAAAAAGCTTGATTAATAGGTTGACCTTGGTTCCAATTGATTATCCAGCCTATTCCTTTATTTTGTTCTCCTAAATAACCTGTTCCTATATATTTAGAGTCTCTTGTCACAAACTCTAACCACTCTCCAGTGTAACTACTATCTGCCTGGCGAACTAGATCTATTTCTTTAATTAAGGGATACCCTTGTTTCCATAAAGAGAGCTGTTTATTTTTTAATTGTATTTTCTTCATATCCTCATCCATTCCTTCATCATTCTTGACAAACATTCGTAATCTAGTCTATCATATTATTTATTTTATAGACACTGACAATCTTCTAAAAATTTCAGAAGGCTTTTATAAGTTTTTATAAAACCTATTGTAAATTGACAGTAAGCAGATATAATTATAAAATAGTATGTTGAGAGCACATTGAAAACCGAATATTAATTAACTTGTTTTTATTTTGAAAGGAAGTATATACATTGAAAAAATCACATTTTCCTAAAAGATTGAATACTAGAATGGGTTTTTTTGGATTAATGGTTCTTCTCTTCTGGGTAAAAAATATTTTTGCCTATGCAGTAGATTTCCATTTAGGAATTGAAAGTATTATTCAATATTTCATTCTGTTCATTAACCCAATTGCTACAACCATGTTTCTTCTAGCTATTGCCCTTTATGTGAAAAAACCAAAACGAGCTTACATCACGATGATAGTTATTTATGCGTTGATGACTTTATTAGTCTTTTCAAACGTCATCTATTACCGTGAATTTACAGACTTTATTACCATTAACACCATGCTAGGTGCTGGTAAAGTTTCTTCTGGTTTAGGTGAAAGTGCCTTAAGATTATTTAGACCTTATGATTTTATCTACTGGATAGATATTATTGCAGTCATTGGTTTACTTCTTACTAAAAAAATTAAACTAGAAGATAAACCAGTACGTCCACGGGTAGCATTTGCTGTGACTTCTTTAGCTATTTTGATGTTTTCCATTAACTTATCTTTAGCTGAAAGTAATCGTCCAGAACTTTTAAAACGAACTTTCTCAAGAGATCATATTGTTAAATACTTAGGTCTCCCAGTTTTTACCGTTTATGATGGAGTTCAAACTTATAAAGCCAATTTAAACCGTGCGCAAGCCAGTGAAAATGATTTAGTCAGTATTGAAGAATATGTTCACTCCCATTACGCTAAACCAAATGATGCTATGTTTGGTGCTGCTAAAGGACGTAATGTTATATATGTTCATTTAGAAAGTCTGCAACAATTCGTGATTGACTATAAACTAAAAGATGAAAACGGTGTGGAGCATGAAGTAACACCTTTCCTTAATAGTTTATACCATAGTCAAGACACTTATAGTTTTGCTAATTCTTTCCACCAAGTTAAATCTGGTAAAACCAGTGACGCTGAAACCTTATTAGAAGACTCCTTCTTCGGTTTGAACCAAGGCCCACTGTTTACTCAGTTAGGTGATAAAAACACCTTCCAGGCAGCCCCAGCTATCTTAGAACAGAAAGCAGGCTATACAAGTGCTGTCTTCCACGGAAACGCTGGAACTTTTTGGAACCGAAATGAAACGTATAAACATTTAGGCTATAACTATTTCTTTGATTCTTCTTATTATGATGTGAATGAAAACAATTCATTCCAATATGGTTTACATGATAAACCATTTTTCCAACAGTCTGTTAAATATTTAGAACACATGCAACAACCTTTCTACACTAAATTTATTGCTGTTTCTAACCACTATCCATACTCCGAATTTAAAGGAGATGAATTTGGTTTTCCAATTGCTCAGACTAAAGACACCACCATCAATGGTTACTTTGCAACAGCGAATTACTTAGATAAATCAGTGGAAGAATTTTTCAACTATTTAAAAGCCAGTGGTTTATACGAAAATTCGATGATTGTGTTATACGGCGACCATTACGGTATCTCTGATTCACGTAACGTAGAATTAGCTCAACTTCTTGGTAAAGACCCAGAAGAGTGGAATGACTTTGACAACGCTCAAATGCAACGAGTACCGTTAATGTTCCACATTCCTGGCAACCAAAAAGGAAGCGTGCAACAAACTTATGCTGGACAAGTAGATGTATTGCCTACACTACTTCATTTACTAGGTGTCCCAACAGATAACTTTTTACAATTAGGTCAAGATTTATTCTCTAAAGACAATGAACAAATTGTGGCTTTCCGTAACGGAAATTTTGTCACACCTAAGTACACTGTATTAAGTGAAAACATTTATGACAATCAAACAGGGGAACAATTATTAGATCCAACACCTGAAGTTCAACAAGAAGTGGATCAAATGCGGGAAAAAGTCAGAGAACAACTGAGTACCTCTGATGCCTTAACTAATGGTGACTTACTTCGTTACTACACAAATAGTGGTCTAAAAGAAGTGGATCCTAAAACTTATAATTATAAGAACCAATTGGAACGCTTAATCACTATTGAAAAAGAAAAAGGCGATAAATCAACTAGTCTGTTCAGTCAGCATGGGAATAAATCAACCACTGATTTATACCAAACTAAAACCTATAAAGAGTATCACCCTGAAGCAAACCAAGAGTCTTCAGACAAGACTGAAGCAGAACACACAGATACTACTCAAAAATAAGCACCAACATAAAAAGCCAGAAGAAAGTAGTAAACTTTCTTCTGGCTTTTTCTTTTTAGTTAGTTCGTATTATTTAAGTTTATTTTTAGAAGCAACTACTTGAGCAGCTGGTACAACTGCTTTGTTGGTTTTTCTAGCAATCATTGGTAAAATCAAACCTAATGAAACTAAAACAAGTGGTGTCACAATATTTAAAGATAATTGGAATAAATAAGCTTTAGGATCTACACCGTACTCTATTTTCGGTATCATTCCTAATAAACAAGCAAAAGCAGTAAAGATAAAACACCATAAACCAATCAGATAACCAAATTTTGGACTTTTTACCATTTTATAATCAGATTGGAATTTTTGATGTTGTTTGTTCACCCACATAAAGGCTAAGAATACCCATAAGTAACGCATTGGCATTACAATGGAGTTTAAGTTTAGTAACCATTTAAATAATTCATTCATATTGCCAATTCCTAATGAAGGCACAATGATTAAAATACTTACTAAAATTCCTGTTAGTTTATAACCATTAACTGGCGTTCCTTTACTATTTGTTTTCGCTAAACTATTTGGAACAAAGTTAGGATCCACATCTGCTAACAAGATTTTGATTGGTGCATCAATTGAAAAAGCTAAAGCGGAAACTTGAGCTAAAAAGTTAGCAATAGCATACAAGATAACGAAGAAACGACCTACTCCAAAGAAAGCACCTAACTTAGCAAATGCTAAGTAAGCTCCGTTAACCATTAAATCTTCTGGGATATTGTTAGCATCAAATAACATACCCATAGCTACTGAACCTAACAATGCACAGACAGCTACCATAACTGCTAAAATAATCATCCCTAAAGGAAATTCTTTTGAAGGATTTTTTGTGCTATTTACGTATGGAGAAATTTTTTCACATCCCCCTACCGCAAACACCAACATAGAAATTGTCGTTAAATATTTTAAATCGAAGGTTGGAATGTAAGTACTTAAAGAAGTCATATCTGGCGTTTCAATTTTAGCACCTGTCATTAACGGTGCAGCCACTGCTAAAATAATAAATAGAATAGACATGATAAACATAGCAGATCCTGCCATATTACCGATTCTTTTTAGTGTCGTTAACCCTTTAGAAGCCACCCATAAAAAGAGTAAGAAGATTCCTAGACAAATAGCTGAGATAATTTTAGAATCTACTTCATTAACAAAATTACCATTGCCTTTAAATAGCCAACTAAGAGCAACTAAAATCCCTTGTGGCTTTTGTGCCAAATAAGGAATATGAACTACCCAGTATGTCCAAGCAGCATAGTAAGCTAATTTAGCTGTCGATGTTTCTTTAATCCAAGAAGAAACACCTCCTCCTGATTCTTTAAATGTTGAACCTAACTGACCAACACTTAGTGCATATGGCACAAAATAAATAATCATAATGACAATCCATGAGAAGACTACTGCTAATCCTTGTTGGGCAAAGTTGTTTACAACATTTCCTAAGCCCCATACAGCAACAAATGCAATCAGTGCAATATTGTACCATCGTAATTGCTTTTCGTTCATTTTTTCTTTCCCCCATTATTTTTTGTGGATAAAATAACGCATTTTATTTAAATAAGCTTTAATCAAATCCTTTAACAAGTAAAATAAACCATTTATTATATTTACTTTAATTTAAATGAAACTAATGAGTTATTCTATCGTTATTGATTTTATAACAAAGAAAGCAGCATGACAATAACTTATCTATTTTTTTTGCTTAACTTCTTATAAAAATGATAAAAAAACACAATAAAATTCACTTTTATAATGAAAACGCTTACTTATTATTGCTATCATTCTTCTAGAATATTAAAAAAGAACGACTAATTAACTTAGTCGTTCTTTTCAAATTCTAATAATTCAGTTTCTTCTGTTACATCTTTCACTTTATGTTCCTTAATCATCCGCTCTAACATTTGATTTTCAGCTTGAATGACATCAAAATAAGCCGCTTTTTCTACTAAATTTTCATAATCATTTTTTAATATAGTCACACTTGGTGCTCGCCATAAAAATCCTTTATGAATTTTAACTCGGTTATTAATGACCCGGCATTCGTCCATCATGACAAATAATTCAATATCTTTAGCAGAATCTCTTATGTCATTAATTCGACTAAAATCATAAGAAAAATCTAATTGGGAAAAAGCTAATTGTTCACTCATACTAAGTAAACGTTGATTTAAATGCCAAGTATGTTCTAAATATTTAGCTTTTTGATAAAGACGATCGTATTCAATTAACGGAATTCTTCTTTTTTTATACCAATCTTTCGTCCGTTCCACGTAAGGTGGGTCTCCTTCCAAAACATCTAGTGATGAAGACATCATTTGTCTTTCTAAATGAGCGATAAAATGATTGAGTTTATCGTTGGTCAGTTGCATTCTAACACGAGCATCTTTCAACTGTTTTAATTCTGTTTCGTAGTAAACTTGTTGCTTTTCTAATTCAGAAATAGTCGCTTCATAAGTTGCGTTATCCTCTGAATTTACCTCAATATCTTTTTCATTAAGTTGTTCGTGTAACTTATTTAATTGAAGTCGTAATTGTTTATTTTCTTCAACTAATTGAGATACTTTAATTGCTTTTTTAGTTGTTTGCTTTGGTTTTGGTTGTAATTCTTCAGCGGTTTCTTGACTTGTAACTTTTTCAGATTGAGAACAAGTCTCTGGTGAGTCCTCTAATATATCTACTGAGGAATCTTTTGACTCTATTTGAGAAAGTGAGGAAGTATCTAAATCTTTTCTTAAATATATCTCTATCATTTTACCTAGCTCTTTTATCCAATCTTCCTCTGTTGCTCCTTGAAATAATTGTTGCACTAGTGAATCTTTCAAATGAACAGAGAAAGGAAAACCTACTTGTCTAATAGCTAGTGGTATAAAGTGAAAATCATAAATCTTTTGAATTTCACTTTCTCTCACTTGACCACTTATCCAAATCATTTGTGGATAAATTTCATTAAGTGCTAGGATAAAAGATTGCCAATCAAAATCAACTGAGTTAGCTAAACTAACCTGAATCCTTTTCTCAATAGAAACAGTTTGAAGAAGTTGGGTCAACTTAGACTCAACTTCTTCTTGTGGATACTGTTTATTGGGAAAATTAGTCTGATAAAGATTTTGACAACGATTAAATAAAACTTTTTCTAATGTGTGATTAAATAAGTTTTTTTCTCCTTCAACAGCGGAGTACTGATAGATTTTAATCTCTAAGGTTTGTATCAATTTGTCTCAGACTCCTTTAGCTCCATTAAATACCAACTGAATAAGGACTAGTTAGTATTAAAGTTTGTCCCTCAGTCAATATTTTTTCAGTTAGGTTATTCCACTCCATCAAGTGTTTAACTGAAACATTAGTAGATTTAGAAATACTTTTTAGAGTATCATTTTTCTTAACTCGATAAGTTTGAGTAGTTTCCGTTCTTTTAGCTAATACATCATACGTTGTATCTTTATATAAGGTAGAAGGAACTGCTCGTGTCATGGAGATTCCTAGTTGTTTAGCCTTTAATAAAACCAAATCATGGGAATTTTCTACTTGTTTAATTTGGCGTGTTTCTTCAATACTAACTATTTTTTCTTTTGTTTCTTTTGAGTCATTAGTGATTTCTTCTCGCTTAACAACTAGTTCAGAACCAACTTTAATTCCGTACTCTTCTTCATCCATTTGATTTAAATGTTTAATTTTTTTTATTGGAATGCCGTATTTTTTAGAAACATCCCAAATAGTTTCCTTTTCAGCGACAATATGTTTGGTCACTTTAAATGTTTTCATTACTTTTTTAACTTGATCAAACTGTTGTAAATCATAAGCTTCAATCAAACCATTTAATTTCTGATTATATTTTGTATCTGTAGCATATCTACCTGTTAAATATTTAGTTGCGTCCTTATAACTCGTTGTATTACTTTTCCAAGCTCCCTGGTAAAAACTTGTTTGAGACAACAATCTAGCATAATCCTCTAGAGATTCTTTATAAGAAGAATACTTTCTAAAGTTTGACTGGATTCCGTAAAGACTTCCATTTCCTGCATCTTCCATTGTGCCCATAGAAACACTCTGACCTTTAAATGTTCCTTTAATTCCAAATAAGTTATAATTAGGCGGCGCAGATAGCTTACTGTTACCTGAACCACTCTCTAAAATAGCTTGTGCTATCATAACAGACGCATACAAATTACTTTCTTGAGCTACAAGACTTGCTTCTTTACTAATGGATTGGATAAATTCTAAAGTCGTTTGATTTTTTAAAAAAGCAATACTACCATCTTGAATTTCAGCTTTATCAACAGACTTTGTTTGCCCTTTATCATCCGTTTTATTAACTAAACTAAGTTGCGGCTTTAGAGCATCATTATCTACAGAAGGCTTTGGTTGCTCTGGTTTTGGCTTATCCGGCTTTGGCTTATCCGGCTTAGTAATAGAAGGTGTTTCCTCAATAGGCAACATTGGTTTATTTTCTTCTGGTTGCTCTGGTTGACTAGGCTCAGAAGGTTCTTGCTCTTCAGGTATATCAGTATCTGGTGCCGCTAGATTGTCATCAGTATCTGGTGCCGTTTGACTACCTTCTTTTAACGGATCTTCTACTGATGTTGTCTCTTCATCAGACAACTGTTGAGCTAACTCGTCCTTCTGCTCTTTTTCCTCTAATACAACCGGTACACGCACTTGCTTACTTCTTTTTTTAACAGAAGATTTCTTTGTATTTGAAGGAGTATCTGTTGATTGTGCATAAATTTTTTTATCAGCACCTAAAGGAATAATACTAGATAAAACAAGTAAACCGGCACTGAATAATGTCACTATTTTTTGATACCAATTTTTTCTTGGTTTAATTATCTCCTTGCTTTGCTTCATTGGCTAATCATTCCTTTTATTGATCTTCGTATTTATGAATATGCTCCTCTTCTCTGGAATCCTCTGAAAGTTGAGTCAATTTATGTAATAATTCTTCAAAAACAATATCTGACTCAAATTTAGTTTGCTCCACACGTTTGTAGAAAGAAGCCGCATTTTCTTTCACTTGTTGTAATTCATTTTCTGCATCAAGCATCTTATGTCTAGCATGATAATTAGCTTGTTCTACAATTTGTCTAGCTTGAGCTCGAGCTTCTAATAACACATTAGCAATTTCTTCTTTTTGTTGACTTAAATCTTGAGAAGTCACATCAGATGAGTCTTTTACTGGTTCTTTGCTAGTTTCTTCTGGTAAATTAAGCATTTTTTCACTTAATATATCCAACTCTTGTTGTTTAGCTTCTAACTCTTGTTTCAGATTATTCATTTCTGTTCGATACTTTTCTAATTTACCTTCTAATTCTGAAACTTTTTGCCCTTCACTATTTTGAGTTAGTTGGGCTTCTTGAAGTTTCAATTGTAAGTTCATTTTTTCTTTTTCTAACTCTTCATAGTGTTTAGGTAGAGCTTTGACTGCTGAATACTGTAATTCAATAGCTTCTTTTTCACTTTGCAACTGTTGAATTTTTTGATTAGCCGCTCCTAATTGTTTTTTTAATTCTTCCGTAACATCCAACTCGTTAGCACTGTTAGATGATGCATCATCATCTTCATAATAATAATCGTAGTAATAATCATCATAATAACTTGAATCGTCTGATTTTTTACCTCTATTAAATAACATACAAACACTCCTTCTTATCAAAAAATTAGTGGTGAAACTATTAATTTTTTTCCGTTATTCCATTTTTTTATACTGTATTTACTATAAAAAAACACAAGTATATCACTCAAAATTATAACATAATAACATCAATTTGCAAATTTTGACAAACCTTATCTAAGACAGTTTATTAGTTGATAACTTATGCAAATCATCCTAATAATTAATTAATGCCATGATACTGACTATAAACCTCTTGTTTCTTTACTCCTCTTATTTTAGCTACTTTTTTTATTGCTTCTTTTGACGTTAAATTTTCCTCTTTGATAAATTGTTCAACATGTTGAGATATAGTTAAATCTAGCCATTCATTATCCTTTTTAGCTAAAAGCTGACTTGATCCTTGCAATAAAATAACGCATTCTCCTTTTAATTCATGGTCACTTAAATAGTTAACCAACTCTTCTAGGGTCCCTCTTAAATATTCTTCATGAATTTTTGTCAGCTCTCTAGCTACTACTACTTGTCTACTTTCTCCAAATATCTCTAACATATTGATTAAAGTAGCTCGAACTCGGTAAGGTGATTCATAAAAAATAAGGGTTTCTTGATGGTACAGATAGTTTTCTAACGCCTGTTTTTGTTCTTTTTTCTTACGAGGTAAAAACCCAACAAAAGTAAAAGGCTCAGCTGTTAAGCCTGAAGCAATTAAAGCAGTCATTCCAGCTGTTGCTCCTGGTAGAGCTACTACTGGAATCTCTTCTTCAATACAGGCCAAGACTAATTCATGTCCTGGATCACTAATAGAAGGCATTCCAGCATCACTTACCTGTGCCATATTAATTCCTTGTTCTAATTTAGCTAACAATGTTGGAATTTTTTCTTTATAATTATGCTCATGTAAACTAATTTGCGGCACTTTAATGTCAAAATGATTTAACAACTTTTGTGTATTACGTGTATCTTCACTGGCGATTAAGTCAACCTGTTCTAATGTTTTTACTCCACGAAAAGTCATATCTTCTAAATTTCCAATAGGGGTAGGAACTAAATACAAGGTTCCTTTTTGAGTACCTGATTTGAAACTTTTTTGTTTATTCATCCACTTGCTCCTTTAAAAAAACTGGTCGGGTAAACATACCCTAACCAGTTATTTTCTCTCTCCATATATCACATCTAAGCAAAAAGCACACTCTTCGTCATTTTCTCTTCTAGAACCATAACAAACATTACAAACATGAAAACCTTCTTCATAGATTTTTTCTAAATTCAACCGTGATTTAGATAGACCTTGTTTATTTTCATCTGTTGGCTCAAGTTGCTCTAATTCCATCTCAAATTCTTCTAGACGTTGTCTTAAATGTCTATTTTCCAATTCAAGATTGACATTTTGTTCTACTAATTCATCCGTAGAAGAGCGCATGTCTTCCATTTGCTTCAACATGTATTGTAACAATGATTCTATTTTCCCAAACTCATCATATAATGTTCGTTTATCCATAAGACTCTTCCTTTTGCTCCCTATCTTTTATCCGGTAAGTCCTTACTGTTTACTAGATTTTAGTTAGTTCATCTGCATCATAACTAACACCAGTTTCCTTGTTCATCAACCGAACTTGGACAACTCTATCCAATAAATTTAACCCAATGACTTTTCCTTCTCCATCAGGGGTTTTTACTCGAGCACCGTAGTCTGGTAGCTCTCTTCTGGCTTCTTCATATAGATCATTTTCATACTTCAAACAACACATTAACCGACCACACAAACCTGAAATTTTGGTCTGGTTTAAAGACAAGTTTTGATCTTTAGCCATTTTAATAGAAACTGGCATAAAATCACCTAGAAAAGTAGAACAACACAGCTGACGGCCACATGGACCAATGCCTCCCACTAATTTCGCTTCATCTCTAACTCCAATTTGTCTTAATTCAATTCTTGTTTTAAAAATAGAAGCTAAATCTTTAACCAACTCTCTAAAATCTACTCGACCATCTGCAGTAAATTGAAAAATCATTTTAGCTCGGTCAAAAGAATATTCCACACTAATTAATTTCATTTCCAAGTCATGATCCGCTATTTTCGCTTTAGCAATTTGAAAAGCATCGGCGGCATCTTGTTTATTTTCTGCTTCTTTATGTAAATCCTCTGCACTTGCGATACGTATGATTGGTTTTAAATCATCAGGAACATCTTCTTTGTTTATTTCCTTTTGGGGAATAGCTACCAACCCAATTTGTTTACTTTGTTGAGTTTCCACTAACACCTTTTGCCCATAGTTATACGTTTGATTTACTTCTGGTAGAAAATAATAGATGTGTCCAGATGGTTTGAAACGAATACCAACAACTGTTATCATTTCTTCCTTCCTTTCTGGAACCTTTTCAAGTAAGTCATCAGATTAACTCATCAGTTAATCCAATTTGGTAAACAATCTTAAAATAAATTGTTCGCAAACATTTTGAAAACTAACATTTGCTTGAAATTTTTGACTAGCCTCTGTTAACAACTCCATGGCTCTTACCCACTGTTTTTCACTCCAAATAGATAAATTAGTCTCTTTTGTAGGAATATCTTGTTGGAACTGATAAGTCAATACTTGTAAAGCCAGTTTTTGTTGTTCTTTATCTTTAAATGTTTTAGTTAGTTTTTGTTGAATATAAATAAAACTATACCAGTCTTGTTGTTTGATTAGTTCATACCAATGTGTCACCTCTTCATAAGCATGAGAAAACCAATCATCTGTCATTAGCTGATGGGCTTCATCTAGGTTTTGAGCTAATTTACTCAAAACCCCTGCCAGAGAAACGGGTACTTGTTCATTTTGCAACGTAGCCAATAAATTGTCTTCCGCTAAATTGATAAAATGAAAAATCTGACAACGTGATTGAATGGTTGGTAAAATACCTGGTTGATTTTTGGTCAAAAAAATAATTAAAATTTGTCCAAAAGGTTCTTCAATAAATTTTAATAAACTGTTAGAAGCAGATCGAGTCATTTTATCTGCATCTTCAATAACAATAACTTTTTGACGAGTTTCTACACCACTTTTAATAAAAGAATCTTTCAACTCTCTAATTTGATCCACTTTAATTGTCTGGCCTGTTGGTACCAAATACTGTACATCTGGATGTTCCTTTTGGGCAATCCTTTGGCAATTATGACAGACTTGACATGGCTCAGCGGTTTCATATTTATCTGAATTAGAACAAAACAACAATTGTGCAAACCAAATGGCTGCCAATGATTTCCCTGTTCCTTGGTCTCCTGCAAATAAAAAAGCATGAGCTACACGTTTTTTTAAAAAACTTTGCTGTAGCTGTCTTGATACAACTGGTTGTAATGTTTGAATCTTATTAGCCATTAGAAATGATGATACCCTTCAACTGGCATAATAAAAATAGTTGCTCCGCCAACTTGTACTTCTACAGGATAGGAGGTCATACTGCCTTCAATGGTATTTTCAAGTCCCATAGGAGCTGCTATATACTGAGTTCTTGAATGACATACGTCTTTTATAATTTCTAAGACTTCCTCTACTCTTTCATCTTCAATTCCGACAATAAAGGTGGTATTCCCTGCTTTTAAAAAGCCACCAGTTGTAGATAATTTAGTTGCTCGAATATTTGCATCTACTAAGGCATTCGCTAATTTGTTACTATCTTTATCTTGAACAATCGCTAAGATTAATTTCATAACCAGTCACCTCTCTTTTTAAATAAATAAGTTAGGATATTTATTTTGAATAACATTATAACATGATTTTGTTACAGTTTCGATAGGATTTCTTGCATCAATAGTCACAATTCGCTGAGGATTTTCTTCAGCTAGCCGTAAATAAGCATGACGAACCCGTTGATGAAAGACTGAGCTTTCAACATCTAAACGGTTGATTTGACTAGCATGTCGGCCTCGTTTAATCCGTTCTAATCCTGTATCTGAATCAATATCTAAGTATAAAGTCAAATCAGGTACCAAACCTTCTGTAGCAAAATCATTAATCGTTGCCACTTGGTCTACGCCAATCTTTCTACCTGCACCTTGATAGGCTAAAGAGCTATCTACAAAGCGATCACATAAAACTAGTTGACCATCCTCTAGTGCAGGAATGACTTTTTGAACAAGGTGTTGCCTTCTAGCAGCAGCATACAACAACGCTTCTGTGCGTTCATCCATCTCAATGTTTTTAGGATCTAAAATCACTCGTCTGATACTTTCAGCAATTGGAATCCCTCCTGGCTCTCTTGTCAGCAACAATGGTGATGTCAATTGCTGTTTTAGTAATGGAGCTAACTCATTAATAACGCTAGTTTTCCCTGCTCCATCTGGTCCTTCGACTGTAATAAAAATTCCTTTCATAATCCTGCCTCCATCTTGTTCCCTACACCTTTATTTTACTTGATAATGGTCAAACTGTCTAACACCAATTACATTTCTCTACGACCTTCAACTGCTTTAAATAACGTCATTTCATCTGCATATTCAATATCACTACCAACTGATAAGCCGTGAGCTAGCCGAGTTACTTTAATACCAGCTGGCTTGATCAATCTAGATAAGTACATAGCAGTCGCTTCCCCTTCTGTAGTCGCATTGGTTGCTATAAT
Source organism: Vagococcus humatus (assembly GCF_003950325.1). Lineage (GTDB taxonomy): Bacteria > Bacillota > Bacilli > Lactobacillales > Vagococcaceae > Vagococcus_C > Vagococcus_C humatus. The sequence continues at coordinate 82,281 of NZ_PXZH01000001.1, read as the reverse complement.
AACTTCTTCAATCTCACTAGCTTGTAGTCGTCTAATTAAAGAAGCGATATTAATATCATCAGGTCCTGTACCGTCCATAGGAGATAAAACCCCATGCAATACATGATACAGACCTTTATATTCTCTAACTTTTTCCATAGCCATTACATCTTTAGGCTCTTCAACAACTAATACCTCTCGTTGATCCCGTGTCTTATCTTGACAAATTTCACACAACGCTTCTTCTGTAATATTGCCGCACACGTCGCAATAATGTAAATCACGCTTAACGCTAATTAAGGATTTAGCGAATTCCGTTACATCTTCTTCTGCCATATCTAAAGTAAAAAAAGCTAACCGTGTAGCTGTTTTAGCACCAATTCCTGGTAGTTTCATATAGCTTTCTATTAATTTTGCAATTGGGGTTGGATAATACATGTCTTTGCCTCCTAAAAAAAACAGGAAGTTTCCTTCCTGTCTTTATCTCTTAAAACATTCCAGGTAAACCTTTAGCATATTTACCCATTGTTTTTTCTGTTTCGTTATCAATTTTAGTTAATGCATCATTCATAGCAACAATAAGTAAATCTTGTAACATTTCTGGATCTTCTGGATCGATTACTTCTGGTTTAATCTGTAAGTCTTTCACTTTCTTATCACCAGTCAAAACGATGGTCACTAATTCATTAGTTGCCACACCTGTAAATTCTTTTTGATGCAGATTTTCTTGTGCTTCTGTCATCTCTTTTTGTAATTTTTGTACTTGTTTCATCATACCTTGCATATTTCCCATTCCACGCATGTTTATTCTCTCCTTTAATCATCTATAATTTCAACATGGGCTTCACCAAAAAAATGGACTGCCTCTTGTGTCGTTTTTTCTGCCTCAGTTAAAACATCTTCCGGTATATCAACTGGTTCATTTTCTTCTGCTTGCGCTAATAATTCATCTTTATGTTTCAAAATAAATTCTTTTCTAAACGGTAACCATTGATCCACTGGAACACATAATAAATCTGGTTCATACTTTAATAAACGATACAAACTAGTTTTTATTTGTTCTTGTAACTCCTCATCTTCATTTGCTCGGTAGCATAAAATCTCATAATCAAAAGCAATAACTAGTCCTTCTGAACTAGCTGCAACTGGTTCAGCCGCTTTTAACATAGCTCTATGATTTACTGATAAACTAGCTAATAAGTCTGGCCAGATATCTTTCATCTGCAACAAATGATCTTTTGTCGCTTGCTGTAAAATAAGCAAAATACGATCTTTTGGAAACCGGTAAGTGGTTTGTTTAGCTGAATGAATCGCTGGTCGACTTTCTTTTCTTTTCTCTGTTGTCACATTAGACTGAGAATTAGTTAGTTTAGCCACCTGAGCTTGTAAATCTTTAACTTGCTCTTGAAGTTGTTTTAATAAGCTACCTTCTTCTGCTGAAACCACTGAATTTTGACTAACTTGGTGATTGTTTGAGACAGTAATTTGGGATAACTTCACTGTCAATACTTCTAGTTGAACCGTTGGATAAGTTGAAAAACGCAAATCCTGTTGAGTAGTAGTTAAACAATCAATATATTGGTAGATAGCAGAAGAATCCATCTCACTTGCAAGCTCTTTAAACACTTCTGTTACGGTACCGGTTTGTGTTTCAAGTAAACTTGGTGCTTGTTTGTAAATCAACAAATCACGACAATATAAAAGTAAGTCTTCCACAAGGCGACTACTTTCTTTTCCTTCATTTAATAATTCATGTAAAACGATCAAAGCTTGACTGGTCTCTTGTTTTTGACAACAGGTTAAATAATTATCCATCATGTCATTAGTTAAACTACCAGTTACTTGAATAGCATCTTCTAAAGTGAGCACATCTTGACTAAAGGAAATTCCTTGGTCTAAGATACTCAAAGCATCTCGCATGCCACCTTCAGCTGCTCGGGCGATAACTGGTAAACTAGCTTCTTCATAGGCAATATGGCTTTCTTCTAAAATATGAGCCATATGTTTAACCATATCAGTTATTTGAATTCGTTTAAAATCAAACCGCTGCGTTCTTGAAATAATAGTAGCAGGTATTTTATGCGGCTCAGTGGTTGCCAAAATAAATAACACATTTTTAGGAGGTTCTTCTAAGGTTTTCAACAAGGCGTTAAAAGCGCCTGTCGATAACATATGAACTTCATCAATAATGTATACTTTGTAGGCAGCTTGAGTAGGAGCATATTTAACTTTTTCCCGTAAATCCCGAATTTCTTCCACTCCGTTATTACTTGCGGCATCAATTTCAATAACATCATTTAAACGACCTTCTGTAATTTCTTTACAAGTGTCACATTCATTACAAGGTTCACCGTCTTGACTATACTGACAATTAATCGCTTTAGCAAATATTTTAGCTGCACTAGTTTTACCAGTTCCTCTAGGACCGGTAAATAAATAAGCATGAGAGGTTTTTTTCTGAACAATTGCTTGTTTTAATGTTTGTGTGATCATTTCTTGACCCACTAAATCTTCAAAACGTTGTGAACGCCATACACGATATAGGGCTTGATAGGCCATTTCTATCTTCCTCTCTAAAAAATTAACTAAATTTCATTATACTTTATCATAGCTCAAAATACCATATAAAAACCAGGCTCTTTAGTTAACTATCCTTTATTCACCATAAAAAAAGCCAATTAGAATGTTTTCTAATTGACTGAGTTAACTTATTAATCAGGCACATGATGGCACCCACATAGTGCTGCTTCCTTCCGGACCTGACACGCTTAGTAGGCCCACCATTGCCCTAGCCTTACGGCAAATATTAGTATACTATACCCTATCTAAAAAAGCTAGTTATTTTTAGCTTTTTTTGCTTCTTTCTTTTTTTGGCGCAGTTCTTTAAAAAAGTTAGTCAACAATAATCCACACTCTTCTTCTCTGATTCCTGTTTCTACATAAGCTTGATGATTCATTCTATCATCCTCTAATAAGTTCATAAAAGATCCTACTGTTCCACCTTTAGGATCTTTCGCTCCGTAATAAACTTCTTCAATTCGGGATAATAAAATAGCCCCACTACACATAGCACAAGGTTCTAACGTAACAAACAATTGACATTCTTCTAACCGCCAACTTTCAACTGATTGACAAGCAGCTTTTATAGCAGTCATCTCTGCATGAGTTGTAGCGTCTTGAGTACTTTCTCTTAAATTATAGCCCCGACTGATGATATTTTTTTGATAGACTACCACTGCACCAATTGGCACTTCTCCTAGTTGGTAGGCTTTTTTAGCTTCAGCTATTGCTTGTTGCATAAAATAATCTTTTTCTTCTGCGGTAAAAGAAGAACTAAATGGTTTCATATCATCCCCCCACTTTCCTTTGTAGTATACTATGATTAATAGCAAAAAAATAGTCGCAGAACGGAGGAATTTTTTTGACCTTAGAAGAGTTACGTCGTATCTATCCTCAAGGAAAAGTATTTGAAACACAGCCCACTGATCCTCATCTCCTAGCAATTTATATATCTCCTAGTTGGTTTGCCATTCCTTTAAAGGATTTAACTGCTAGTGAAAAAGAACTACTAACTACTTTAGCTAAACCAACAGAAACAACTAACAATCACTTAAACCATCACTCTTGGTACCGCTATTTATTCCAAGAAGAAGTGCCCATTTCTAATGACAAATCTTACCGGTTTATTCATTTTCGTTTATTAGATGATTATACCTGGGCTGAAAAATCAGCTTGGATGACTGGACTAAGCGAGATGTTTCCTAAAGTAGCTGATGTATTTTTTTACGAAGATTTACGAGGAGTTTTAGTAGAAGAACAAACATCTGTTGTTTACGATTTAGATGAATTAACTGGTATTTTACTTACGTTAGAAGATGATTTTTCGTGTAAAGTTCAAGTTTATTTAGGGGAATTTTTTCAATTATCTTCTTTTATTCACACTTATTTTTTAGAAGAGTTGCATTTATTTAAACAAGAAGAAAGCTTCATGCTATCTCACTCAGTTTTTCGTTTACAAGATGTAGCCCTCCATTATTTAACTCAAGATAAATTAAAGGAAAGCTATCTCTTCCAACATTTGCAACAAAAATTAAATCAATTTGCAGATTTAACCCCAATTATTTTAGCTCTTTGGAAACATAAAGGAAATATCAGTTCTACTGCTAAAGAGTTATTTATGCACCGCAATACACTCAATTACCGATTAGATAAATTAGAAGAAGAAACTGGTCTTTCAGTTAAAGATATGGACGCTCTTGCTTTACTTTATTGCTTACTAATTCAACAATCATCTAACATATAAAAAAAGACAACCCTAAATAGGTTGTCTTTTTGGCACTTGATAAAAATTTCTTACATAATCCCTTCAACGAAATTCATAAGAACTCGTTTTGCTTCGTCTGTGGCTTCTTTGACATTATTACCTGTTACAGTGATTTTTTGGCGACCTTCTTTAATCTTACCGATGATATTTGCTACAGAAGCTACTTCATCATCTGATAAATCATCTACAATACCTAAGATTTTTTCATTGCCATTTAGACTATCTTGAACAAATTGTTTCACTTTATACCGATTTTTAACTCCTGATACAGCACCTATTAAGGAATCAGAAACTGCATAAATAACGGCACCACTAATTGCTACTGTTGTTCCTACACCAATCAATACTTTTGTTGATTTTTTCATTTCTTCATCTCCTAACAATTATACTAGGTTTATTATAACACTTTTTAACAAAGAATACATTAATCTCGGTTATTATTGTTTCCAAAAAGCAAAATCAAACGGAGTAATTGTAACAAAACTGCTACTGCAGATGCCACATAGGTTAAAGCAGCTGCAATAAGGACCTGTCTAGCCATTTTCAGTTCACTATCGGTTAACACTTGTTGCGCCTCTAACACAGACAAAGCCCGTCTAGATGCATTAAATTCAACTGGCAAGGTAACCAACTGGAACAAGAAAACTGTAGCAAAACAGATAATCCCAATAGTGACTAATTTTTGTCCCACAAACAAGCCTAATAAAATAAGTGGCAAAGCTAAATTAGAGCCAACATTGACAATAGGAACAAGACTAGCTCGTAGTTTTAATGGAAAGTAATGGTGATGATCTTGAAGCGCATGACCACACTCATGAGCAGCTACTCCAACTGCTGCAACAGATGTGGAATGAGCTACAGATTGTGATAGATTTAATGTTTTATCACTGGGATTATAATTATCTGTTAACTCTCCAGCAATTGGCTGAACTATTACATCTCGTATATTAGCTTCTTCCAAGATCAACCTAGCTGCATCTGTTCCTGTAATATGATGCTTAGTACGGTATTCCCCGTATTTAGCAAAGGTCCGTTGAACATGGATGGATGCACCTAAAGATAGACCTACGCCAATTAACACTAACATATAGGTAGGATCCATCATCAAATAAAATGGTGTAAACACTTTCTTCCCCCTTTCACTCTGTCTCACTTTATTTTATCATGAAACTGTTTTTTTATCCTGTAAAATACTTTGACAACTTTTATCTGCTCCCCTTTTGACTTTATCTCTGTGAATGACTCATAAGGTTCTATATTGTAATTTGTTCAAAAAAAGCTTAAAATTAAGACTAGCTTAGCCTTTTTTATCATAAGGTTAAGCTTAAGATTTATTTTGGAGGTTACTATGCGCGAACTTTTAGACTCAGCTACAAAAAGAAGATTGAATATCTTAGAACAACTCAACCGTGCCGCTAATTGGATTAGTTCTACCGAATTAGCTCAACTTAATCAAGCTTCTTTAAGAACCATTAATAATGATTTAAATTACTTAAAACAACATTGGGCAGCCTATTTTAAAATAGAAACATCCAAAAAAAATGGCGTAAGATTAGTGACACCACAAAGCAGTCATGTACAAATTGTTTACAATGCTGTTTTCCAGCGTTCTGATTCTTTTTCTCTCCTTGAAAATATCTTTTTTGATCCGAATAGAAACTTAGAGGATTGGGAAGAAAGTATGTTTATCAGTGAATCCTCTCTTTACCGGATTGCTAATCAACTAGCAGACAGTTTAGAACGATACGACTTAACTATTCAAAAAAGGCCTTGTCAGCTTACCAACCATAAAGAATTGTACGTCCGTTATTTTTATACAACCTTTTTTTATGAACTTTATGGATTACACGACTGGCCTTTTATTTTAGAAAAAGAAAAAATTATCATCATTAGTCAAGCTATCTATGAGATGATTGGTTTTTCTTATGATGATGTGCAGTTGATGTATCTTAGCTATATTTTAGCCGTTACCTGTATTCGTTATAGTCAAGGGCTTTCCTTACCTTCTGAGGAAAAGATGCCCTTATCTGACCATTTAACTACTTACCAATTACACTGTTTAAAAGACATTCAACTTTTATTAAGTGACTTGGTAAGCCCGTTACATATTAGCGATTTAGACGGATTATTAGAAGAAGTGGTTAACTCCATTTATTTTTTAAGAAAAACTTGGCTAGAAAAAATTGATACCTTATCTGTACAAAAACTATTACAAAAATTTATGAACCGAATTGCCTATTTATTCGATATTGATATCGAAATAACCAATAAAGAACAAATCATTCATATTATTTTACATCAGTATCTTTACTATCTAAATTATCCATTTGCTAATTTTATTTTATTTGATCAATATCAATTTACAGCCCAAGCTATTGAAGAAAAGTATCCAACGTTTACTCATATTATTTTTAAAGAATTAGAAAAACTAGAAAAAAGCACTCATTTTTTGTGGTTTTCAGAATTTCGTCACTTTATCATTTATATTTTGCTTATTAAATGGCAAAATCTGCCCACTATTTTAGAAAATAAAAAAGCCAAAGCTCACATTCTTACCATTAGTAATTTAGGTAGTGAACATGCAAAACTTTTAGCTGATATGATTAATTATAACTTTGAACATAAAACCAAAGTAGAACCTTACCAGAAGTCTGTGATTTTTTTAGATCAACTAAATCTTTTGCAATTAGAACCCTATGATTACTTTGTTACTACTTGTTTACAAAGTAATCTACCTGAAGACAAGGTCATAGTCGTGGACGCCATTCCTTCCAATCAAGATTGGAAAAAAATTAGATGTGCCGTGAATAAAATTCACCACTTGCCACCTGATACCAATCTATTGAATCAGAAATTAGCTGAAGTAGGTGATAGTTATTATGCTGACACAGATGAATAAATGGATTGATTTATTAAATTCTTTAATCATTAACATGTCGGTTATTATTGGCTCTACCTTATCTTTTTACTTTGTTTACCTAAAAAAACAAACCACCCAAAATAGACGCTACTTTTCTTTTAACTTAGAACATTTTCCCCATGTGCTAGGCAAACCTAAACAAGTCTTGATTGGCGTGCTTTTTGGTTTTTTAAGCATTGTTCTATCCCTTAATCGAACTATTTTAGTAGGCCCTATTCCACAAATAGATATGCGCTACATTTTTATCTATTTTTCTGTTACTTTTGGTAATCCTTTAACTGGCTTAGCGACTACCCTTACTATTATTTTGTTAAAATCTATCGCTTTCATTATGGGAATTGGTTTTATTACTACAACAGATTACATTAATCATATGCTGTTGACTGTGTTACTCTTTGTTGTGAGTATTTACATTCAGAAAATTAACGGAAGTGTTTGGAAAAGACATTTTTCTTTTTTAATTAGTTTTCTAACTATTAAATTTTTTTCCATTCTCTTTGTTTTTCCCATATTATTAACATCTCCTTATTACTGGCGATTTGTTGAATATGCGATTCTTTTTTCTTCCGTTTTTTTAATTACCACCTATATTGTCTGTACCTCTATTAGTGTTTCAAAGTCCTTTAATGTCTATCGTTTATCTGCTACCTTTGACACAGACACCCAACTTTATAATAAAGAGTCCTTTCATTTGTTTTTGGAATATCTGGAAAACTTTCAATTAACCACACATACAAGTGAACTGGCTATCTCTTTAATTGATATCGATAATTTTAAACAAATAAATGATCACTATGGGCATATCAACGGAGATAAAGCCTTGAAACATTTATCAGATTTACTAAAAAAACATTTAACTGCTAATAAAGATTTTGCCTTTCGAGTGGGAGGAGATGAGTTCGCTATTATGTTTACCCACTGTTCTCATCAAGAAACCAGAGAAAAAGTGGCCGCTATTTTAGATGAGCTTCGGACAGTACCTGTTTTACTAGATTCCCATCCTTACTTTTTACATATTTCAATGGGAGTCAACTATCTAACTTTCCCAGAATCCCCTGAAAAAACGATTCCCTTTGATAAAGCTGTACTAGCTACGGATAGACTTCTATATCAAGCTAAGAACCAAGGGAAAAATCAAGTGGTTAACGGTTATAATGATTACTAAAAAAGCCTACTGTCTAAAAGGACAATAGGCTTTTTTTATTTAACTTATTTACTTTGTGTATATTTGTACGCTGTTCCTAAAGAAATGTTACATTCTTCAGCAATTTGACGTAAAGTATATTTATTATTTTTATATAAGAATTGGATTTTTTCAATTGTTTCTTCAGAAATACGAGGACGTCCCCCAATACGGCCTTGTTTTCTAGCTTCTTCTAATCCACGAGATGTTCTTTCACGAATAATAGTTTTTTCCATACCAGCAATACGACGAATCATCGTTGTATATAATTCTTCATCCATCTCTTGAAGTTCTGCTGCACGGTTTAACACTACTAATTTGATTTCTTTTTCATCTAATTCAGCTAAAAAGTCAGCTAATTGGATAACCGATTTACCTAAACAGATCAACTCATGAACAATTAAAGCATCCCCTTGCTCCATTGTTTCAATCGCTTCATCTAATTCAGGATGGGTTGCGCCTTTTCCTGTAACAGTTTCTAAAACGATTCGATCACACCCATATTTCCCTAAACTTTCTAATTGTTTGGATAAATAACTTTTATCTTCTGTTGCAAAAGCATATCCGATTTTACTCATAACTATTCATTCCTCCCTAATTTGTACTGTTCTAAAAAAGATACGTTATATTCTTTCATCGTGACGATTATTAGTATATAAAACTCGTATAATGAATTCTAGACCATCCTTTGCACATATATATGTAACATTTGATAATTAGGAAAAAATAAAAAACTTATATAACTATAATAAATAATATAAACCCTTACTTGTCAAAGGGATATATTGGATAAATATAACTATTTTATTAAAAAAATGTGAATTTTTTTTGACCACGTTAGATTAAAATTAAATGAGAAAAAAGTGATAGTTCACTGAACTATCACTTTATAAGTACCATATCTATTACAATTGTTTATCTTCTTCATACAAACCAGATACCTGTTTATACCAATTAAACAAGTGAGTAACTAACACTTTTAAGGCCGCATAACCTGGAATTCCTAAAACAACTCCGATAATACCAAACAATTTACCGGAAGTTAATAAAACAAAAATAATGGTAACAGGATGAATTTCCAGTTGACTACCTAATACAAGTGGAGAAACAAATTTTCCTTCTATTAATTGTTCAATAATAAAAACTAAAATAACTTTTACCATCATACTAGGACCGTGAACTAATGCCAATAAGATAGCTGGAATAGTTGCTAAAGCTGAACCCAAATAAGGAATCAAGTTCAAGAAACCAGCCAGAATTCCTAAAGTAACACTATAGTCTAGTCCGACAATACTAAATCCTATCATAAACATAATTCCTACTGTTAAAGCTACGGTTAGTTGTCCTCTAATATACATGGACACTTGTTTATTAATATCCAGTAAAACATTTAAAGTAGGTTTTCTAGCTTTCGTTGGTAAAAATTGAATCAAATATGCAGGGATATCTTTCCCATCTTTTAGTAAATAAAATAAGATAAAAGGCATGGTAACTAACGTGACTACCACATTAGCTACTTTCCCTACTAAACTACCAATCCCTTGGAAAGCCCCTTTTGATAGATTTTGAACCACATTAGTAATAGAATCAAATACATTTTCACTCGCTTTTTCTAATTGATCAGCGTACTGAGCAAAAATCGGCCAGCTAATAACTTCATTTGTTTTGTCTTTAATAATTTCCCAGTAATCAGGCCAATTGTTAATAAAACTAAGTGTTTGCGATTTTATTTTAGGAACAATCACAATCACCCCTAATACAATTAAGGCAATAATAACCACAAAAATAATAAAAATAGCTGCGACTCTTGGCACTCCTTTTTTCTCTAACCAATTAACTAAAGGATTTAAAAAATAAAAAAGAATCCCTGCAAAAACAATTGGAAAACCTACAATGGTAAAAAATTGCCAAATAGGTTGAAAAACGTAAGATATTTTAGTAAAGACTAAAATATTTAAAAAAGCTAGCAAGGTAACAGACAAAATAGATACCCCTTTATTGTCTAAAAACCATTTCCAAAACCAAGAAAATGTTGGTTTATTATTATCAGGAAGCATTTAAACCCCTCCTTTATTCCACATAAGTAATCATGTCTCCCACAGATAAATCTGGTAAACGATAGGGGGACACGTACACACTGCTACTTCCTAATAAGTCTTCTTTTGGACTTTTATCAAAAATCACAGAAATATGTCCAATGCTATTAAGGTGTTCATTGGCAGAAGCTCCCACCTGTTCTACTACATAAGTTTGATCATTAAATTTAATCTGACTACCTGTTTTTAATACTAATTTTTCTGACTCGTCTAGTTCCTGAATAATAGAAAATTCACGGAGAGTATCAGTAACCTCTTCACCAAACAAAATTAAAATATTTTCATGAGAATCTATCGCTTTAGGTCCAATGCTAATAATTTTTGCCTGTTTCATAAAAGAACAACTCCTTTTTTTATTTACTCACATTGTATCATATTCTGACACACACTTATATTTTGACGACTAAAATAAGTAGATTTATACCTATCTTTTAGAATATGCTATACTTAAAAAGATAAATAGGAAAGAAGGGATTTAATGATGATTGAAAAAATAATGTTAGGATCATATACACGCCGAACAAGTCAAGGTATTTATCAAGCACTTTTAGACACGACTCAAAAAAAAGTGACAGATGTTACTTTAATTTTACCTGAAAATAATCCAACTTACTTAGCCACTAGTCACCAGCACTGTCTCTATACTGTGACAAAAGACGGAGAAAATGGTGGTATTGCAGCTTATCAATTTCAAAAAGAAGGCTATCATTTCATTAATAAGGTAACAACTAAAGGAGCTCCTCCTTGTTATGTATCTGTCGATAATAAGCGACAAGTTGTTTTTTCAGCTAATTATCATACTGGTGATATTAAGGTGTATCAAATCCTAGAAAATGGTGGTATTGTGCTGCGAGATACGGTAGAGCACACAGGCAATGGTCCTCATCCAAATCAAAGTAGTTCCCATGCTCACTACATTGATTTAACTCCTGATGGTAATATTATCGTTTGTGATTTAGGTACTGATAAAATTTATCTTTATGACTTAACAGCCGACCTAACTTTTAAACAACTATCTGTTACATCAGTTACACCAGGTTCTGGCCCAAGACATATCCTTTGTCACCCAACTTTACCTTTCTTTTATGTCATTGGAGAGTTAAACAATTCAGTCACTTGTTTAGCCTATGATAAAGAGCAAGCAACCTTAACTGTTAAAGAACAGTATGCTAACTTATCTGATGCAGCTGAAGATGCTAGTGGCGGTGCAATTCGCATGAGTCAAGACGGTAAATTTCTTTATACCTCTACTCGAGGAGCTGATGTAATAACTGTCTTCTCTATTCAACCTGACGGAACACTTTCTCTTATTCAGCGTCTTAGTTCAGAAGGAAAAACGCCTAGAGATTTTAACTTAACACATGAAGATTTATTTTTATTAGTAGGCCATCAAGATTCAGATAATTTAACTTTGTTTGAGCGAAACTCTCAAACTGGTAAATTAACGCTTTGTCAAACTGATATTGAAGCGCCTGAATGTGTCTGTGTCCTTCCATCATAATAAAAAAAGAACCAATAAGTTGTCCTAAAAACAGGCCTTATTGGTTCTTTTTTTGGATTTCTTTCATTTCTGAACGAATTTCTTTTTGTTTGTCATATAACGTATAAAGCAATCCAATTAAAGCTGGAAAAACATAAGTAGCAAACCGATAAACTAGAAGAGAAGAAGCAGCATCTATTTTCCCTACTAAAGGAGTCATCAGTAATAAATAAACAAACTCAAAGGAACCAATCCCTGCTGGACTAGGCAGCATACCTGCTAAAACACTAATCATTGAAATAAGCGCAATACTTTGAGCATAGTGTATCGTAGGATGCTGCTGAAGTAACACATAAGGAATAGAGTACCATGGAAGCAGCCTAACAATATTATAAAGAACTAATTCTATCATTAATCTAGGCTCCGCTAGTAAAGTGTGAATAGTTACCCTGAAGGCCTCTAATTTACTAGCAATAAGAGCTAACCGTTCTCGCCAAGCTAGTTTTTTCATCCATTTTTTCAAATAACTCACTAACTTTTGATGGACGACTTCATTCAGAGAGACAAATAATAATCCAAATACAACTAGACAAGTAGCTAACAGACCATAGATCATAAACGGAATGGTATAAGCTACATGACTCTTTAAATAATCATATTGCCATATAAACCCCACTACACTAAAAACTAAAATACCTAATTTATAAAGAACCATATGAATCGTCATTATTCCCATGCTTTGAGTGGTTTTAAGTTGCCGTTTATTTAAATAAAGTATTTCAGCGACTAATGTGCCTGTACCAAAAGTAATTACTCGGTAAAAAGCTCCATAAGTAAAAGTAAATAAACCATCTAAATAGGTAAACGACTCTCTAAACGGTCGACAAAGTAACCGGTAATTAAATCCTTCTGCAAGGATATATAAACTTCCTAATAATAACACCAAGGCTAATAAGTGCTTCTCAGTCTCCATCACTCCTTGAAAAATCTCTGTTAAAGACCCCTTAAATGAAAGAAACAGCAGCAAAAAAATAATGATTAAAAAAATAAGATTAAGGATTAAACGAGTTTTGGGATTTTTCTTCATATTTTTTCCCTCCCTTCTCTTCTATTATAACAATAAAACCTAAAAAAGCTCCTATCTAGTAAACTAGATAAGGAGCTTCAGATAGTACTTGATTAACAAAAGGCTATAACCAGCCTTTTGCTCGGGCAAAAAAGATAACGGCTAAAATGCCTCCTAGTTGAAATAAAAACATGGTTCTTTTGCTATCTTTTTTATGATCAAAAACAGCTGTACCAAGTAGACCACCTAAGCCACCGGCAGCTAAACCAAGAGTTAAAAATTGCCAACTAGGCACACGCCAACTAGCTTTTTTTTCCTTTTGTTTTTGTGCTTGACGAGCGTCAATCCCCATCAAAATAAATAGATAGACATTAACTAAACATAAATACAGATAAATCGGTGTTTTAACTGACATTGAACCTTACGCGTTTGCCTCATTTAATTTAGCAATTTCAACTACTACATCTGTTGCTTTTTCCATACTTTCTACTGCAACGAATTCAAAACGACCATGCATGTTTTCGCCACCAGCAAAAATGTTAGGGGTTGGTAAGCCCATTTGTGATAGTTTAGAGCCATCTGTTCCACCACGTACTGGTTGAGTATTTGGTTCAATACCTAAATTAACAAAAGCTTCTTTAGCTAAGTCAATGATACTCATATCTTTTTCAATCACTTCACGCATATTGTAGTATTGATCGAATAATTTCATTTCGATACGGTCACTATCTAATTTAGCGTTTAAGTCTTTTTGAACTTGTTCCATTAACGCTTTACGAGCTTCAAATTTTTCACGATCATGGTCGCGAATAATATATTGCATAGTTGCTTCTTCAACTGAACCATTTAAAGCTAATAAGTGGAAGAATCCTTCATAACCTTCTGTTTTTTCAGGAACTTCTTCTTGAGGTAGAGCATTTTGGAAATCAATAGCTAATTGTAGTGCATTAACCATTGTGTTTTTAGCTGTTCCTGGGTGAACATTTTTACCATGAATCGTAATGTCTGCTTGAGCAGCACTAAAGGTTTCAAATTGTAATTCCCCAACAGGACCACCGTCCATTGTGAAAGCAAAATCTACACCAAAATCTTCTACATCAAAATGATCTGCCCCTGTTCCGATTTCTTCATCAGGCCCAAAAGCTACTTTCACTTTACCATGTTTAATTTCAGGTGAGTTGATTAATGTTTCCATTCCAGTCATAATTTCAGCAATACCAGCTTTATCATCAGCACCTAAAAGAGTAGTTCCATCTGTAGTGATTAAAGTTTGACCTTTATAGTTTGCTAAGTTAGGGAAATCTTTGACAGTTAACTTATAAGTTCCGTCTCCTAAGTTAATATCAGATTCACCGTCATAATTTTCAATCATTTGAGGTGCTACATCTACTGCGTTAAAATCAGCTGTATCCATATGGGCAATAAAGCCAATACTACGAACATTTTCTTTATCACTATTGCTTGGTAATTCGGCTGTGACAAAACCATTTTTATCATTGTATCTTACATCACTCATACCAATTTCTTTTAATTCTTTAACAAGTTCTTGAGCAAATGCTACTTGGGTTTCCGTTGAAGGAATCGTAGTACTCTCTGGATTTGATCTGGTTTCTGTTTTAACATATTTGATAAATCTTGGCACTAAATTTTCGTACATTGCACATTCCCCTTTATCATTAAATTTATTTATACTTATTACTTATTATTTATTATAAGCTATTATTTCCTATTTGTGTTAATTTTTTAGAAAAAGCTTTCAATAACATTAAAAATAACCAACAATTCGTATTTTTCCTTTACTTATCGAAATGAAAATGGGTTGGTATTTACTGTGGAAGGTATAATTTCAATATTCCAATGATGTTTTTCTTTCCATTGTTCACAAAGAGAAACAATTCTAGGAATACACAGTTGTTCAATATAGTGTCCTGGATCAATAACGGGCAAATCAGCTGTTAACATATCATGTCCTGTGTGATAATAAACATCTCCTGTAATGTATACATCACAGCCTTTAGATAGTGCCGCTGGATAAAATTTTTGACCACTTCCTCCGCAAATACCTACCCGCTGAACTAAGCGATCAGTATTATTGGCAATTAACCGTAACCCTTGTAAGTCAAAGACTTCTTTAACATGACTAACAAACTCTTCTAAAGGCATAGGTGTCGCTAATTCTCCTACACGCCCAATTCCGTAACTTTTTTTCCCAGTCATTAAGGGAATCACTTGATAAGCTGGTTCTTCATAAGGATGACTCTCCTTTAATGCCTTAATGAGTTCAGCTAAAGTGTCAATTGGAAAAACCATTTCAATTTTTTCTTCTGCTACTTCTTCTCTTTGATGCACTGTTCCAATAGTTGGATTAGCTTCTGACATTGGTGTAAACCGGCCAGTTCCTACTGATGTATAGCTACACTGTTCATAATTACCAATCTTACCTGCGCCAGCTTCAGCTAAGGCATCACGAACTACTTGACTGTGACTTTTAGGCACCGTCACTTGAATTAACCCTTGATCTAACTCATGCGTTTTATGCAGATAGTCTGTCACTTTAATGCCTAGTTCTTCTAAAAACCAATCATTTAAGCCATCTTCCACAATATCCATATTGGTGTGAGCTGCATAAACTGCAATGTCATGTTTCAATAAATCTGCATACATCTTGATTTGAGGATCATCCGTGACTAAGCGGTCAATAGGTCTAAAGATAGGTGGGTGTTTGGCTACTAACAAATCCACTTTTTTAGCTATTGCTTCTGCTACCACTTCTGGTCTAACATCTAAGGTGATCATCACTCGCTGAATTGGCTTATGCAGAGTGCCTATATGTAGTCCGACTGGATCCCCTTTTTCAGCTAACGCTAAAGGAAACTTTTTTTCAAATTGTTGAATAAATTCATTCCCCTTCATCAATATTAAGTACCTCCTTAATCCAAGTCACTTCTTGTTTAAATCCTTGAACTTTTTCTTCTAAAGGTTGGTTGGCTGCTTGTAATTGTTTAAGAATTTGTTTTTTTTGACCTAATTCATGTTGCCATTTTTTCTGAAAAACAAGGGAGTTCTCCTTTATTAGACAAGGGCCAAACATTATTTCTTTTGGAGTATAAATAACAGGATCTAATTGTTTTTCAGCTACGATCACTTCATAAATCTTATGATCTTCTTCTAAAATTTCTTCGAAGAGGATGTAATAATTATTTTCTACCAACCACTGACGTAATATTTTTTCTCCAATGTTTGGTTGAAGAATCAATCTTTCTTGACCTGATAGGCGCTGATTTTCTTTTCCTCTTTGCAAAATATCGCGAATTAAAGCGCCACCCATTCCAGCAATTGTAATAACATCTATTTGGTCCTTTTCTTCAATGGCCTCTAAACCATCAGCTAGTCGAACCGCTATTTGATTAGTTAAACCTAAATGTCTAACTAATTTATCTGCAGACTGAAAAGGCCCCTTAACTACATCTCCTGCTACTGCTGCCTCAATTAAATCATGTTGAATCAACCAAGCTGGTAAATAAGCATGATCTGAGCCAATATCAGCTAAGCGACTATTTTTTGGTACGTATTTAGCAACTGTGGCTAACCGTTTTGATAAGTTTGTTTCATTCATAAATTTCCCAACACTTTCTATTCCATTTTCTATTAGTTGTCTTATTATAACATAGAAAAAAGGATGGAAAAATCCATCCTTTTGTTTAAGTCTATTCTAAGAAATCTTTTAATTGTTTAGAACGAGATGGGTGGCGTAATTTACGTAAAGCTTTCGCCTCAATTTGACGAATTCTTTCCCGAGTTACTCCAAATACTTTACCAACCTCTTCTAAGGTACGGGTTTTACCATCATCTAAACCAAAACGTAACCGTAACACATTTTCTTCTCGGTCAGTTAGTGTATCTAAAACACTTTCTAATTGTTCTTTTAATAACTCATAAGCCGCATGTTCTGCTGGACTAGTCGCTTCTTGATCTTCAATAAAATCTCCTAGATGAGAGTCATCTTCTTCCCCAATCGGAGTTTCTAGTGACACTGGCTCTTGAGCTATTTTTAAAATTTCCCGAACTTTTTCAGTTGGTAAGTCCATTTCAGCTCCAATTTCTTCAGGAGTAGGTTCGCGGCCTAAATCTTGAAGCAATTGACGTTGAATTCGAATTAATTTATTGATTGTTTCCACCATATGAACCGGAATTCGAATCGTTCTAGCTTGGTCAGCAATCGCTCTTGTAATAGCTTGACGAATCCACCAAGTTGCATAGGTAGAAAACTTAAATCCTTTAGTATGGTCAAATTTTTCAACAGCTTTCATTAGACCCATATTACCTTCTTGAATTAAGTCTAAAAACTGCATGCCACGACCAACATAACGTTTAGCAATACTAACTACTAGTCGTAAGTTAGCTTCTGCTAATTGTTGTTTTGCTTCTTGGTCTCCTTCTTTAATGCGAAGGGCTAACTCAACTTCTTCATCTGCAGTTAAAAGGGAAACACGTCCAATTTCTTTTAAATACATTCTAACTGGGTCATTAATTTTAACTCCAGCAGGTGCTGATAGGTCTTCTAATTCTTCTTTTTTGACTGCTTTTTCTTTTTTTAGACTTCTTTCAGCTGGCTCACCGTTCTCATCAACAACACTAATCCCTTGATCTTCAATTTTTTGAATTAATTTATCCATACCATCAGAATCTAATTCATAAGGCGTTGCTAATTCATTGGTCAAAGTGTCATAATTCACACTACCTTTAGGTTTGTACTCTTTAATAAAAGCTGTTACCGCCTTTTTATATTCTGGTTTTTTTTCTTCTACTTTTTTTGCCACTGAAGAAATCCCCCTTTAATTTTGTAAACTTTGTTGATTTAACTGCTTTTGAATATTAAACAGTTCTAAAGCTATTTCCAATTCTTGTTCCTGATTTCCGTAACGTTTAGCCTCTTTTTGACTATCAATTAATTGGTTTTTTCGTTGGCGTAATTGCTCTAAACGAATTTCTTTTAGATAGTCTTGAAGTTCTAACTCGCTACTTGTTTCAGGTATATCTAAATAGGCAATTTCAATGATTTTTTGTTTTAACTCCCCTTCTTTGACGTAATTAATAAAATCCGCCTCTTCATATTCAGTATGAGTTAACATGTAATCTTGAAAGTGCATAAAGATTTCTTGATAGGTATCATGCATAAAAGAAAAATCAGGTTCTTTCGCTATTTGCATAGCAACACTTGGTTCATTTAAAATGCGGTAAAGTAACCGTTGTTCAGCTTTTTCACCTAAAGTCAGGTTATTTTTTTCCACATATACAGGTTGACTAATGGCATGATTGACTTCTTCAGTTAAAGGAGCCTGTGTTAGTCCTCTAGCTTGTTTTGCATGACGACGCAAAGCCTGTTTCTTTTGTTGCAATGTTTCTTGTAAACTCTCAATTGACAGATGAAATCGGTCAGCTAGTTGTTTCAGATACATTTCCCGTTCAATCACGGAATTTAACTTAGCCAATTCCGTTAAAACCTCATCTATATATTGAAGTTGATCTAATTCATTAGTTAAATTTTTATCTAATTCATAATAGAACAGCCAAAAATTCATGGCAGTCTCTTTGTGATGGGTCGCTAATTCATAAAAGGCTGTTTCTCCGTATTTTTTGATATAATCATCTGGATCGAGTTTTTCAGGTAACCGTAGAACATTGACTTTTAACTTGGTTTGAGTTTGGAAAGTTTCAAGACTTCGTTTAGTTGCTTCAATCCCTGCTTGATCCCCGTCATAACAAATAGTCACCTGGTCTACAATTTTAGCTATTTTTTGAATTTGCTCATTTGTTAAACTAGTCCCCATCGAGGCAACCCCTGCTAAAACATTGGCTCGGTTCGCTGCCAACACATCCATAAATCCCTCAAATAAAAATAAATCATTTAATTTTCGGGCATGGGCTCTAGCGTAAGAAAAATTATAAAGAACTTGCCTTTTATTAAACAACTTGGTTTCAGGACTATTTAAATATTTAGGAGCTCGTTTATCTGCTACTTGTTGATCAAATAAACGACCAGAAAAAGCAATAGGTTTTCCTTGATCATTACGGATTGGAAAGATAATCCGGTTGAAAAAACGGTCAAATAATTCGCCAGTTTTAGTTTCAATCATCAAACCTGATTCGACTAATCCTTGTTGTGACATCCCTTTATTTTCTAAAACTTGCTTTAATAAATTCCGTTCATTAGGAGCATAGCCGATTTCTTGTTCTAAAATTTGCTCTTCTGTTAGACCTCGTTGCTTTAAATAAGCCAAAGCCTCTGAACCTACTTCTGTATTAACTAAAATGTGATGATACAGCTGGCATGCTTCTTCATGAATCTGCAATAACTCATGCGTTAAACTATTGCCAGGTACAGACTCACTTGGACCAGTTTGAAACTGATAGTCTAATGATACATTAGCGATATCTGCTACTTTTTGAACTGCTTCTGGAAAAGTAACCCCATCTAAATCTTGAATAAATTGAAATACATTGCCTCCTTTGCCGCAACCAAAACAATAATAAATTTGTTTGTCTTCTGCTACAGAAAATGAAGGTGTTTTTTCATCGTGAAATGGACACAAACCAAAATAGTTTTTACCTGATTTTTTCAATTGGACAGATTGTTCAACAATCGTCACAATGTTAGTTTGTTGTCTAATAGTCTCAATCACGTCTTGAGGAATACGTTGCACTTCATTCATTCCTCCTTTTTAATGACTACTAAGAGTATTCAAAGGTCGTACGAAACAAATTTCATACGACCTCTTATTAATGTACATAAATTTACATAATCTATTATAGCACAAGATTTAATTTTTACAAATATTCACGTTTATTTTCTGAAAAGATTATAGTCACCCATAAAAAAATCACCTAACCTTAACATAAGGCTAGGTGATTTTTAGTCAATCTTATTAAGCTTTTACTTCTGCAATAAATTCAATTTCAACTAAGGCATCTTTTGGTAAACAAGCAACTTCAAAACAAGAACGAGCTGGAAGATTTTCAGTAAAATAAGTTCCATAAACTTCATTAAATTTAGCAAAATGATGAATATCAGATAAGAAACAAGTTGTTTTAACAACCGCATTAAAATCTAAATCCATTGATGCTAAAATACCTCGGATATTTTCCATAGCTTGCTTAGTTTGTGCTTCGATGGTTGCCTCTACTAATTCACCAGTTTTTGGATCCATTGGTAGTTGACCGGATGAAAATAGCAATCCGTTCACAATATTTCCTTGTACATAAGGTCCAATCGCTGCTGGTGCTTGGTTAGTTTCAACTTTTTTCATTCGTTATATTCCCCCTAGTTTTTAGTGATAAGTAAATCTAGGCTGGCAATTGATAAAGCTAACTTGGCTATCTTTTGCAATTGACGCAGTCTGTTATTTCTTACAGCGTCATTATCTACCATTACCATAGTGTTGTCAAAATATTTTTCAATAATCGGGGATAATTTTTTCAATTCCTCATAATTTTCTTCAATTGTTCTCATTGAAGCGTTATTTAATACGCCTTCGACTGCTTGATATAAATCTTTTTCCGCTGAATTTTCAAATAAGCTTGGATCAACTGGTGCATTTACATCTTCTGATAGCAGCTCTTTTCCTTTTAAGGCTAAGTTAATCACACGGGTTAAAGCTTCATTAGAAGTTTTAAAATCAATATCTTGAGTATGCTCTTTTAACATTAAAGCGGATCTTACCATTAAGAACAAATCGGTTTGATTTGCCTGAGTAGCTGCTTCAATAATGTCATGGCGAATGTCTTTAGTAGATAAAAATTGTTTCATTCGACCAGTTACAAAGCCTTCAATCTCATCAGATTCAACTGGTAGTTCTAATCCATACCGTTCAGGATCTGCATTAATTGAAGCGACCATTTCTTTGTACAATGGAATAAGTGGGAATGACCATTCTTTTCCTACTACAATTCGGATCACTCCGTAAGTTTGTCTACGCAAAGCATAAGGGTCATTAGAGCCACTTGGAACCATGCCAACACCAAAGAAAGTCATCACTGTATCTAGTTTATCTGCCACAGCTAACACTGCTCCAACCGTTGATTGAGGTAATTTTCCTTCACTAGAGATTGGCATATAATGCTCTCTAATTGCTGTAGCAACCCCAGCTGGTTCTCCTTGCATTAAGGCATATTTTTCTCCCATAATCCCTTCCAGCTCAGGAAACTCATCGACCATATTAGTCACTAAGTCAAATTTGTAAATGTGACTTGCTCGGTCTAAGTCTGCTAATTCTTCTTCAGTTAAGCCCACTTTTTCTCCTAGTAACTTAGCAAAAACTGCTACCCGTTGCATTTTCTCATAAATAGTGCCTATTTTTTCATGGAAAGTGACTTGTTTTAATTTAGCGACACATTCTTCAATCGTTAACGCTTTGTCTTCTTCATAGAAGAACGCAGCATCTTCTAACCGTGCGGTTAAAACTTTTTCATTTCCCCGAATGACATTTTCTAAATAGTCTCCATTACCATTTCGAACTGAAATAAAGAAAGGCAATAGTTTTCCATCTTGGTCATGTACGTCAAAATAACGTTGGTGTTCTTTCATAGAAGTCACTAATACTTCAGTTGGAATCTCTAAATATTTCACATCAAAACTACCATAAAAAGCAGTTGGATATTCAACTAAATTAGAAACTTCTTCTAGTAAATCACTATCTTGATCCACTTGCCATTGATGTTCCTTCGCTAAGGCATGAATTTGATCCACAATCATTTGTTGACGTTTGGCTGAATCCACTACAACATATTCTTTTTCCATTATTTCTTCGTACTGATTAGCATGAGCTATCTCCACCGCTTCATGACCTAAGAAACGGTGTCCTCTAGTCACTCTACCTGTTTCTACATCTAACAGACTAAAAGGAATCACTTTGTCGTCTAATAGAGCAACTAACCAATGGATTGGCCGAATATATGACATATCATAATTTGCCCAGTGCATAGAAACTGGGAAAGATAAGCTTTTAATGACAGATAACAAACCTGGTAGAACTTCTTCTACCCCTTTTCCAGCGGTAAATTTACGAACGTGCACATATTCTACTTCTTTGATTTCTTGAAAGTAAATATCTTCTACTGTTAAACCTTGACCTCTAACAAACCCTTGGGCCGCTTTTGTCCAGTTTCCTTCACTGTCTAACGCAATTTTTTTGGCAGGTCCTTTGACTTCTTCTTCAGTATCAACCTGTTTATCAGCCAAGCCATTAATTCGCACAGCTAGTCTTCTAGGCGTAGAAAACATATCCACACTTTCATAGGTTAAAACATTTTCTTCTAAAAATGCGATGGTTTTTTCTTTTAATTGTCTCATGCTAGGCTCAACCACATGGGCTGGCATTTCTTCTAGACCAATTTCTAATAAAAAGTTATGAGTCATTATTTTACCTCCTGTTCCGTTTCAGTTTCTTTCAGTAACGGAAATCCTAATTTCTTACGTTCTTCTACAAAAGCCTTAGCTAACTGACGAGCCATTTTTCTAATACGAGATAAATAACCTGCCCGTTCTGTAACAGAAACAGCTCCTCTTGCATCTAGTAAGTTAAAGGCATGACTACATTTTAAAACATAATCATAAGCTGGGTGAACTAACCCTAAATCAATACATTTTTGAGCTTCTTTTTGATACATTTCAAATAAAGTTAAAAGCATCTCTTGGTTACTTTCTTCAAAAGAATACTTAGAATGCTCATACTCTGGTTGAATGAAAATTTCACCGTATTTAACTCCTTCTTTCCACTCTAAATCATAAACACTTTCCACTTCTTGAATGTAAGAAGCTAAACGCTCAATTCCGTAAGTAATTTCAACTGTCACAGGTTTACAAGTTAAACCACCAACTTGTTGGAAATAAGTAAATTGAGTAATTTCCATCCCGTCTAGCCAAACTTCCCAACCAAGCCCTGCACATCCCATAGAAGGATTCGCCCAGTTGTCTTCTACAAACCGGATGTCATGTTTTAAAGGATCAATTCCTAATAAGCTTAAACTTTCTAGATAAAGTTCTTGAATATTAGCAGGAGATGGTTTGATGACTACTTGAAATTGATGGTGTTGGTACAGACGGTTAGGATTTTCTCCGTAACGACCATCATCTGGTCGACGAGAAGGCTCCACATAGGCTGCTGCCCATGGTTCTGGTCCAATTGCACGTAAAAAAGTATAAGGACTCATAGTTCCTGCTCCTTTTTCCGTATCGTAAGCTTGCATTAACATACACCCTTGACTAGACCAATATTGCTGTAAGGTTAAAATCATTTGTTGAACAGTTAACTTTTTTTTCATAAGAATACTCCTCTTCTTTTTTTGCATAAAAAAATCCCTATGTTTAACAGTTCTGTTAAACATAGGGACGAATAATCGCGGTTCCACCCTACTTCTGATTACAAGTAATCAGCTACTTCGTTTGATTGACTCCAGAGTGCCTTTCAATAAATCATCTAGAACTGGCTTCCACTTTCCCAGTCTCGCTTACTAGATTATTTAATTTATCTACTTTTCTCTTTCAACGTCCTTATTATTACTTTTATAATAGCTTGTTTCTCTATTCCTTGTCAATAAGAAGAAGCTACACTATTTTAAAACATTTTCCCATTTTTTCATGTCATCCAAAAATTTTTTACTTTTTAAATGAACCCCTACATATTCTTCATAAATAGCATCTATTGTTTGTCTAATCATCTCTTTGGTTTCATCTTTTAAATCAATCCGTTGAATTTGATCTAAGGAAATCTGAGAAAACAAACGCAAAAAGTGAATACTTCGAGGATTAGCATGATAACGTCTGTCATCCATTGAAAAATGTTCCTGACATAGAATGCCATGGTACTTAGAAGAAAAATCAAACACCCCTGTGGTTTTTCCGCAAACCCCACATTGTTGCCAGTTAAACTGATAGCCAAATCGGTCTAACAGTTGCACCTCAAAAATATTAGTAATAACTTCTGGATCTTGCCCCTCATCTAAGTAGGTTAACGCCTGTTTTAAAAAACCATATAAGGCAGGATCATATCGTTTATCTTCAATCGCTACGTCTACTAAATTTAATAAGTAAGTACCATAAGCATTAAGAAAAATATCTAGCTGAAGCTGCTTAAATACATGGGTGTCTTTACTGTCATTTAAAAAAGATAAGCCTTCTGGTCGAATAGAGGCTATATAAAGAGACTCTGTAAAAGGAGTAACTGCTAATTTTAAGGGATGATTGACCCGTTTGACATTTTTAACAAAAAACATGATTTTTCCATATTTTTCCGTAAAAATTTTAACTAGTAAATCTTTCTCTCGGTAATTTTTACGGTAAAGGACAATCCCTTCCGTTTCCTGAATTCCTTGCCCCACAGAATCTCTTCCTTTCTAGTCTGACAGTTGTAGTCTTAATAATCTATTTCACGGTAGCCATAATCTTGTAAGTAACGTTCTTTATCTCGCCAATTCTTTTGAACTTTAACCCATAACTCTAAATAAACTTTATTTCCTAACAAGTTTTCAATATCTTTACGCGCTTTAATCCCAATATCTTTTAACATACTTCCGCCTTTACCAATAATAATTCCTTTTTGACTACTTCTTTCCACAATAATAGTCGCTTGAATATGAATTTTATCATACTCATCTCGCTTCATACTTTCTACTACGACTGCCACAGAATGAGGAACTTCCTCTCTGGTTAATAACAAAACTTTTTCTCGTACCAATTCAGATACAATAAAATACTCTGGGTGATCTGTTACTTGGTCTGCTGGATAGTATTGTGGGCCTTCTGGCATATAGCCTTCTAAAGTGGTTAATAAATTCTCCACATTATTTCCCTCTGTAGCTGAAATAGGCACAACCTCAGTAAACTTCATACAAGTTTGGTAATCTTCAATCATAGGTAAAAGTTGATCAGGGTGGACTTTGTCTATTTTGTTAATGACTAAAAATACAGGAACATCACAATTTTGCAAACGTTCCATAATTAAGTTATCACCTTTTCCTCGCTTTTGGTCTGCGCTAATCATGAAAATAACTGCATCTACTTCTCTAATAGCTGAATAGGCGCTTTCCACCATAAAATCTCCTAAACGAGATTGTGGTTTATGAATACCTGGTGTGTCGATAAAAACAAGTTGCGTGTCTTCTGTTGTATACACACCTTGAATTTTATTACGTGTCGTTTGAGCTTTATCACTCATAATAGCAATTTTTTGACGAACAATTCGATTTAATAAGGTTGACTTTCCTACATTTGGCCGACCAATAATGGCCACAAAGCCTGATTTAAAATTTTCTTTCACGTTAGTTTCCTCTTTCTTCTAATGAACTATAAAGAGCCAAATCTTTGGTAAAAAAATAAAACTCCCTACAACAACTGCTAGTAAAGCAGTAAATAATACAGCTCCTGCTGCCATGTCTTTGGCTTTTTTAGCAAGAGGATGAAAATGATAATTTGTTACTAAATCTACTATATTTTCCACAGTCGTGTTGATGATTTCCATCACAATGACTAAAAAAACCACTAGTAAAGTCCATAACCATTCACTTATGGATAAATGAAAAAAGAAACCAAGTAGGATAACTAGCACAGCTACCCTACAATGTTTCCTCATATTTCTTTCCTCTTTAAAGACAGTTCTCAAACCTTGAACTGCAAACTCAAAAGAGGATAGAAATGTTTTGTTTTTAAAATCTTGACTTCCTTTATCTTTGTAAGCCATAATCTTCTAAAATCTTTCTTTGAAGAGAAAACATTTCTTTCTCTTCTTCCGGATTCATATGATCATAGCCATTTAAATGTAAAAAGCCGTGGATAGCTAAAAAACCTAACTCTCTTTCAAAAGAATGACCATAATCATCAGCTTGCTCCTGAGTTCGCTCAGTTGAAATAAGAATATCCCCAATATTTCGAGGTAAATCTGCTAACCCTTCCATCCCCTCAAAATTAATAGGTATTTCCCCTTCACCAAGCTCTTCAATAGCAAAACTAATCACATCTGTCGGTGCGTCTTTTCCTCGGTAGTCTCGGTTAACTTCTTGAATGGCTTGATTATTAACAAAGGTTACCGACATTTCAGTATTCTCTGGTAATTCTAACACTGTACCTGCATACTGAAGGATGTCTTCAACTAACTTACTATGGCTATCTGTTACGCTATTTGTTTCATCTATTAATGTTATATCCATACTATCCTCTTTCTTCCTGTTCTTTTTTCATTTCTTCTGCTTCAGATTTCATTTTAGGGTATTTAATACGAGAATGGAATGTACTACATAGTCCATTAATAATAGATTTTTCTACAATTCTAATTTCTTTTAAGGTTAAACCAGAATCATCTAATTGACCATCTAAAATTCGTTTTTCAATTAAATCATGGACAAACTCTTCAATTTTTTCATTGGTAGGATGTCCCATTGCTCGAACTGCCGCTTCACAGGTATCTGCTAAACTAACAACTCCTGCTTCCCGGGTTTGTGGCTTAGGTCCTGGATAACGGAAATCACTTTCCTTTACTTCAGGATTTCTTTCTTTTGCTTTCACATAAAAATACCGCATTAAAGTAGTCCCGTGATGTTGCTCACAAATATCTAACACCATTTTAGGCATTTTATATTCTTTTAAAATACGTACACCCTCGGTAACATGACCAAAAATAATTTCTCGGCTGTCTTCTGGTAATAAGAAGTTATGAGGATTTTCTGCTCCTGCTGGTAAATTTTCCACAAAAAAGTTAGCATGTTTAATTTTACCTATGTCATGGTAATAACAACCAACACGCGTTGCCAAACTTCTTCCTCCAATATCAGCTACTGCATTCGCACTTAGACTAGCTACCATCATACTGTGATGATAAGTCCCAGGTGCTTCTTCTAGCAACTGTTTAAGTAAAGGATGATTTGGGTTACTTAATTCATTTAACACAATCATACTATCGTCATTTAGTAGTAACTCAATATAAGGATGTAACCCAACAGACATTAAGTAAGTAAAACTACTACCAGCTGAAACACATAATAAGGTCACTAAAGTTTTAGAGTCCGTAAAGGTCATCCCTTGATAGGTAATCACCACAAACACAAACAAAATAGGAAAAATAATTAACCATAAGGCTGCGGTGCCTAATTGTCGTCCAATTCTTTCTCGTTTAATTAAAGCTGCCATTAACCCTGTAAACATGTAGCTCATCGCAATTAACAAAATAGTACTAGTTCCTACTAAATCATAAAAAACAAATATAGAAAATGCTCCCTGGAATAAAGCCCCCATGATACTAGCTCGCCTATGAATAAATAAATTTAAAACAAGAGGGGTGAAGGCTGCTGGGAATAACATAGAAACATAAGAAGTGGCTTCAGTTTGAAACAATTGCAGTAACATCATAAAAGCAACACTAATCGTCATTGTTAACACATAAAAAACAGTTAAACGGATTTTATCCTCTAATGTGGTCATTAATTGTACAAAATAAAGTAACATCCCTATTTGTAAAGAAATCAATAGCAACAACGCGATCAAAGGAAAAATAGAGGTTTGTTTATTGGTCATGCCTAATTGATTTAACTTTTGAATAGCTTTAGCGTCAATTTGTACCCCTTCTCTAACAACTACTTCACCTTGGTAGATCATGACAGGACTTACATTATTTTTCGCTTGTTCCCGTAATTCTTGGGTTTTTTTGTCATTAGAAATTTCATTAATCACAATACCTCGGTCAATAATATATTTAATTAATTGTGAAATATTACTGGAAATGTCTAAATACTGAATTTTATCATTGGCATTTTGTCTGACTGTAGATAAGTTACTACTTCTAACATGATCACTCATGGCCTCTTTCACTAGCTTGACACTTTGAGTCCGGACTATATTAAAGTCATCTTCTGAAATGCTAAAAATTTCTTCATAAAAAATATTAGGAAAACTTTGATAAAAAGGTACATCATCTTGGCTGATAGACTCATATTTCTTTTTCAAAGAAGCAATTTTTTGCTCTTTCGTTGCAGGCTGAATAGTTCCTTCTTTTTCCTTACTTTTACGCTGCTGATAGTCCTTTTCAGCATCCACATTCACTTCAGAAATAAGAGCAAACATTTGATCAATTAACGTCACTTGTTTTTTGGCGACTTCTTCATCATAGATATACTCTGGACTAACCGCCTCAGCGGCTAGTCGTTTTTTCTCTTCTGTTTCTATCTTATCTTCAATGGTTTTATTCGCTCGGATCGTTTCTTCAGCTAGTTGCCCTTCTTTAATATGAACTTCTTTTTGTCTAACATTATTAAACAACATAACAAATAAAATAAACCCAAAGATTAAACAAATAACCCATAAATGTTTTTGTTTAATTTGTTTATGCATCGAACTCATTTCAATTTTCATATAGATCCTCCTGACTTAAAAAAACTGTTAGGACTTATTCTCTTGTTCGTATGCATCAATGATTTCAGCTACAACTGGATGTCTCACTACATCACTTGACTCAAAAGTAACAAAGCCAATTCGGCGAATATGAGTTAAATGTCTAGAAGCATGGACTAAACCACTAGTCACTCCTCTAGGTAAGTCAATCTGAGACACGTCTCCGTTGACAATCATCTTAGAGTTAAAGCCTAACCGAGTTAAAAACATTTTCATTTGAGCAATAGTTGTATTTTGAGCTTCATCTAAAATAACAAAAGAGTCTTCTAAAGTACGACCACGCATATAAGCAAGGGGCGCAATTTCAATAATACCTCGCTCCATTAAACGATTGGTATGATCTACACCAAAAACAGAA
Source organism: Vagococcus humatus (assembly GCF_003950325.1). Classification (GTDB taxonomy): domain Bacteria; phylum Bacillota; class Bacilli; order Lactobacillales; family Vagococcaceae; genus Vagococcus_C; species Vagococcus_C humatus. Next base: position 53,442 of record NZ_PXZH01000001.1, on the reverse strand, counting down.
TATAACGCATCATACACCGGACGTAAATAAGGATCCACCTTCTCCTTTAAGTCCCCTGGTAAAAAACCTAAACTTTCTCCTGCTTCAACTGCCGGTCTTGTCAAAATAATTTTTTGGACTTGCCCTTGTTTCAAAGCTTGAACAGCCATAACTACTGCTAAATAGGTTTTACCAGTTCCAGCTGGCCCAATGCCAAACGTAATATCTTTTTTCTTAATCGTATCAATGTAATGCTTTTGTCCTAAACTTTTTACACGAATAGGTTTTCCTGTATGATCTTTTAAAATTTCTTCTTCATACATATCTAAAAAATAATCCAAAGTGCCTTGATTGGCCATTTTTAGCCCTGTAACAACATCTGGTGTATTTACAGGAACTCCTCGGTTAATTAATAGCCTTAATTTTTTCAACACAGCAACCGTTCGCTGAACAGCTACTTCTTCACCTGAAACTTGAATAATTTCTCCACGATTATGAATCGTCACATGTTGATTGTCTTCTATTAATTTTAAAAATTTATCTTGAGCTCCAAATAACTGATGTAATTCTTCTTGACTATATACTTGTAACTCAATCGAATATTTTTCTTGTTCTATCAAAAACGGAACAACTCCTTTATTGATTTATCATCATATTATACTCAAATCATACCACAATTTAAAGATGGGTAAAAGAATCTGTCCGCTCCTTAGGCAAATAAAAAAATCCCAAGAATCATCTTGGGATTTTAATCTTAATCTATGTGGTTTTTAACAACTGTTTAACCAGCGACTGAACTTGATTACCATCAGCTTTACCTTTAACTTTAGGCATAGCAGCACCCATCACTTTACCAAAATCTTTCATAGAGGTTGCCCCCACTTGTTGAATGACTTCTGAAAGGATTGTGCTTAGTTCTGTTTCTGTTAATTGTTTTGGCATATAGGTTTCTACCACCACAATTTCCGCTTTTACTTGTTCGACCAAATCATCGCGTCCAGCTTGTGTAAAGGATTCTAATGAATCTTTACGCTGTTTCATTTCTCGAGCCAGTACTGTTAATTCCTCATCTGCAGTTAACGGTTGCCCTTTGTTGATTTGCTCATTTTGAATGGCGGATTTCAACATTCTTAAGACTGCTAAGGTTGGTTTATCCTTAGCTTTCATCGCTTTTTTTATATCTTCGTTTAACACGTTAATAAGCGACATTTCGTTCAGCTCCTATCACAGAAAACTAAAATTTCTTACGTTTTCTAGCTGCTTCAGATTTTTTCTTACGCTTAACACTAGGTTTTTCATAGTATTCGCGTTTACGATATTCTTGTAAAGTACCAGTTTTAGAAACGGAACGTTTGAAGCGACGAAGAGCATCATCAAGAGATTCGTTTTTACGAACGACTGTTTTTGACATGTAAATTCCCTCCCTCCGAGCTTGAAAAGTAACCGTTTTTCATCGTTTAATGATTATTAAACACTAAAAAACTGTTCTTATAGTATTATAGCGAATCAGTAAATTTACGTCAACTATTCTTTTGCGTATCTATCATTTTTTTATCACTTTTTAAGCAATTTGGACAAATGCCAAAAATTTCAAAGCGGTGCCCTTCAATCTCATATCCGTCTAACTCATCCCCTAAGTCATTCATTGGACAAATGGTAATCTCTTTAGTAGAGCCACAAGTTAAACAAATAAAATGATGGTGATGGCCTACATGATGCCCACAATGATACCTAAATTTTCGTTCCCCGTTTAATTCAGTTTCTTCTAAAAGACCTAATTCTACAAAATCATTTAAATTGCGGTAAATAGTATCATAACTAATGCCTTCAAAAGAAGTACTCATAAAATCATATACTTCTTTAGCACTTACATATTTATCCTGATGAATAAAAAAAGTTAACATTTTTTCCCGTTTTTTAGTATATTTAAATCCTTGTGCTTTTAAAAGCTCTAATGCTTGATTGAGTTGTCTTTCTCCCATCATATCCACCCTTTTCTTTGTCAAATATATGCTATAATAATGTTAAGAGAAAATCAAGAAGGGGAACTTTTATGACCAAAACAAATATCTATATTTATATTATTTCTGATTCAGTAGGAGAAACAGCAGCCAAAATTGCGCAAGCTTCCATTGCCCAATATCTAAATGTCAATATCACTTTAGTTAGACGAACATTTATTACTGAAAAGGACGAATTACTCCGTGCGTTAAAAGACGCTGATGACCATGATGCCATTGTCATCCACACTCTGACTTCTGATCAATTTGTTCATATAGCCAATGAATATTGCGGTGAGCACAACTTGTTTTGCATGGATCTAATGTCCCCTATTATGAACGAAATCTACAGACGTTCTGGTGAGCAACCAAGTCGTGTAGCTGGTGCACTTCACTCCCTTAATCAAAATTACTTTAACCGAATTAATGCCATGGAATTTGCGGTTAAGTATGATGACGGGAAAGATCCTAAAGGTTTTCTAGAAGCAGATATTGTATTACTAGGTGTTTCACGTACTTCTAAAACTCCTCTTAGTTTATTTTTAGCCAATAAAAATCTAAAAGTGGCCAATTTACCTTTAGTCCCTCAAGCTCATATTCCTAAACAATTGTGGGAAGTTGATCCTAAAAAAATTGTTGGCTTGACTAATGACCCGATTATCTTAAATAAAATTAGACAAGAACGAATGAAAGCTTACGGACTAGATCCTAACACTTCTTATTCTAACTTAGATAAAATTCAGGAAGAATTGGAATTCGCTAATGATTTATACCGTCAACTTGGCTGTATTGTTATCAATGTAGCAGATTTATCCATTGAAGAAACTGCTGCCATCATTCTAAAAGAACTTAAATTAGAAGACCGAAGCTATTACGCCTAATTCTTGTAAGCATAATATTTTGATTTGGGTTTCAAATTATTTATACTAGCAGTATAAATAAAGAAAGGATGTTATTTAATGGCAGATTACACAGATCAATTCAAACAACTAGGAGAAAATAACCGCTTACTCGGAAAAATGTCTCCAGACGTTATGAAAGCTTTCGGACAAGTTCACGGAGAAGTCATTAAAGATGCAGCGCTTGATAAAAAAACTAAAGAGTTAATTTCTCTTGGAATTGCTATTGCAGTTCGTTGTGAAGGCTGTATTCTATCTCATACACGCTCTTGTGTCATGATGGGTGCAACTCTAGAAGAAATCGCTGAAGTAGTTAACGTAGCCATTATGATGGGCGGAGGACCTTCTACGGTTTACGGTGCAAAAGCACTAGATATCGCTAACTCTCTTATCGAAAAATAATTCATGCTAAAAAAGCTCTGACTTTTACTATGTCAGAGCTTTTTTTGATGATAAATATGTTCAAACGTTTCCGATAAGATATCTACCACATGGGCATCATCTAATGAATAATAAACCACTTTTCCTACTTTTCTCGTCTTAACTAAATGGTTATCTCGTAAAATCTTTAGCTGATGCGACACAGCTGACTGTTCTAAACCAATTTTATCCACAATCTTTCCGACATTTAGCTCCTCATGAGCTTCTAGCAGTGTCAAAATGCGCAAACGAGTTGGATCACTTAGCGCTTTGTATAAATGGCTTACTTGAACAATCAAGTCTGGCGTTATCTCTATTCCCAATCACCATCACTCCTTTTTGTTTAGTCAGCGGTTAATTGGTTAATGGTAGCTTTTATGCAGTCAATTTTTTTAGTAGCTTCTGCTTGATTTTCTGCTTTAACTCCCATGTAAAACTTAATTTTAGGTTCTGTCCCTGATGGACGAATAGCTACCCAACTACCATCTTCTAAATGATATTTTAACACATTGGCACTAGGAAGTTCTAATCTATGCTCTTGATTTGTAATATAATCTTTTCCTTGTTGACTCAAAAAGTCTTCTGTTAAAATTACTTTTTCCCCGCCAAATTCGGTTAATTCTTTCTCCCTAGTTTCTTTCATAATTTGTTTAATTTTAGCTACTCCTTCAATCCCACTCATTGTGATTGGAATCGTCACTTCTTTGTGGAATCCATACTCTTTAAAGATACGTTGAAGACCGTCATACAAAGTAAGGCCTTGTTTTTTATAATAAGCTGCTACTTCTGCTAATAAAATTAACGCCTGAATAGCATCTTTATCTCTTACAAAGGGTTGAACTAAATAGCCGTAACTTTCTTCAAACCCAAATAAAAAGTGATGAGTTTGGCTAGTTTCAAATTCTTTAATTTTTTCTGCAATAAATTTAAAACCAGTTAACACATTAAACATACTAACTTGATGTTTATCACAAATAGCTGTGGCTAACTCACTAGACACAATCGATTTAACTACAGCAGAATTTTTAGGCATTTGGTTGGTTGTTTCTAAATAATTTAAAATATAATCTAACATTAATGCAGCAAGTTGGTTACCAGTTAAAACTTGATACTCTCCGTCTGGCAAACGAACAGCAGCACCTAATCTATCTGCATCTGGATCAGTGGCAATTAATAAATCCGCTTGTTCTTCTTTACCTAAAGCTATCGCATATTCAAAGGCACTATATTCTTCAGGGTTAGGAGATTTTACTGTGGTAAAGTTAGGATCTGGAATAGCTTGTTCTGGGACTAATACAAATTGCTCGAAGCCAGCTTGTTTTAATGCTCGTTCCCCTAACATTTTACCTGTTCCATGTAACGGTGTAAAAACTAATTTTAACTCTTTTCCGTATGTTTCAATTAATGAGTGATCTAAGGTAACAGCTTTCATTTCTTCTAAGTAAGCTTGATCCACTTTCTCACCTATTATTTGAATAAGAGGATGGTGTTCATTCTCTACAGTTTCAACCGTAAGTGGGTTAGCAACTTTTCTTACTAATTCAGTCAAAGCATCCGCATCTTTTGGCGGCATTTGTCCCCCGTCTTCTCCGTAGACTTTGTAGCCATTATAGGCAGCTGGATTATGACTAGCTGTAATCATAATACCTGCTACACAATCAAAGTGTCGAACCGCAAATGAAAGTTCTGGGGTAGGTCTTAAACTTTCAAATACATAAGCTTGAATATCTCGGCAAGCCAAAACTTTGGCTGCTTCCATTGCAAATTCTGGGGATTGATGTCTAGAATCGTAGGCAATAGCTACCCCTCGTTTTTTAGCTTTTTCTCCTTTTTGAATAATTAGTTGAGCTAGTCCTTCTGTTGCTTGGCGAACAGTGTAAATGTTCATTCGGTTAATACCTGCTCCAATAATCCCTCTCATGCCTGCGGTGCCAAATTCTAATGGTGCATAAAAAGCATCTTCTAACTCTGCTTCGTTATTTTTATAATGGTTTAAATTATCTTTAACAAATAAATCTAGTTCAGGAAATTCCTGCCACTGCTTATATACTTGTTGCCAAGTCATGTAAGCCACCTCTTTCTAATATTTTACATTGACTCAAGTATACCATTATTTTTTTCTACTGTAATCTACTGGTTTAGACATTATTAAAAATTTAACCAAACAAAAAAAGCGAGAAAAATTTCTCGCTTCTTAGTTATCTTAATACAATTCTAAATACTGCTCAATTTCCCATTCTGATACTTGTTGACGATAAGCATTCCATTCCAAACTTTTTGCTTCTACAAAATTTTCAAAAATATGATGACCTAGCGCTCTCTTCACCACTTCATCCTGTTTCAATGCTTTTACTGCATTATAAAGGGTTGAAGGCAAGTCAGTAATATTTGCCTCTTGACGTTCTTCGTCGGTCATCACATAAATGTTTCGGTTAATCTCAGCTGGAGCTTCTAATTGGTTTCTAATCCCATCTAGTCCACATTCCAACAAAACTGCCATAGCTAAATAAGGATTGGCAGCTGGATCTACTGATCGTAATTCTAACCGCGTAGACAATCCGCGAGATTCAGGAACTCTGATTAAAGGCGAACGGTTTTGACCACTCCAAGCTACATAAACAGGGGCTTCAAATCCAGCTACTAATCGGCGATAAGAATTAACGATTGGGTTACAAATCGCTGTGTAACCACGGGCATGTTCTAGTAAACCAGCTAAAAATTGATAAGCATAAGGACTTAGTTGTCTTGGGCCATTTTCATCAAAGAAGGCATTGCCTTGTTCGTTAAATAACGACATGTTACAGTGCATCCCTGAACCAGCAATCCCAAACAACGGTTTAGGCATAAACGTAGCGTGAAGGCCATGTTTTCTAGCGATTGTACGAACCACAAGTTTGAATGTTTGGATATTATCACATGCCTCGACTACATCGGCATATTTAAAATCAATTTCATGTTGACCTGGAGCACATTCATGATGAGAAGCTTCTACTTCAAACCCTAAACGTTCTAATTCCAGCACAATATCGCGGCGACAATTTTCTCCTAAATCTGTTGGAGATAAGTCGAAATAACCACCTTGATCATTTAGATGACGAGTTGGACGATGATTTTCATCTAACTTAAATAAAAAGAATTCTGGTTCTGGTCCTAAGTTAAAAGAAGTAAAGCCAAATTCTTGCATTTCTTTAACAACTCTTTTCAAATTGCCACGAGGATCTCCCTTAAAAGCTTCCCCACTTGGTGTATAGATATCACAAATCAACCGAGCTACTTTCCCGCAATCACTTTCCCATGGAAAAATTAACCAAGTATCTAAATCAGGATATAAATACATATCACTTTCTTCAATCCGAACGAATCCCTCAATGGAAGAACCATCGAACATCATTTTGTTGTCCAATACTTTGTCTAGCTGACTAATAGGTACCTCAACATTTTTAATAGTTCCTAATACATCAGTAAACATTAAACGTAAAAAACGAACATTTTCATCTTGGGCAATCGTTTTAATCTCAGCAATTCTTTTCTCATCTTTTTTCATGCAAGTCATCCCTTCAAATAGGTGGATTAATTAGCGTAAGTTGTGTGAGTTTACGGTAGGATTACTTAGGCCACTTTCACTTAACAGTTCATCTTGAAACAAACGGCGAACTTGTCTATCCGTCATCTCTTGCTCTTTTCTCTGTTGTTTTTCTTTTTCTAGTGCATAATACTGGCGAATATCTGCCATAGTGAACCTATCTTTTAAGAAATCATGAATATCTAATAGCCGATCAACATCATTTAAAGAAAATAAGCGGCGATTTCCTTCACTTCGTTTTGGAAATACCAATTCTTGTTCTTCATAATATCTAATCTGCCGAGCAGTTAGCCCAGTCAAACGAATGACTGTACCAATTGGAAAAACTGCCATTGATTTTCGTAACTCTTTTTCCCCCATTGCTATCACCTTTTCTTACAACTGAGTTCAGAATATCAGTTGAAAAAAAACTTGTCAACAAACCATGTTAGGTTTTCTAACATGGAAAACGTTTTTATTTTAAAAGAGCAAAAAAAGAGCTTAAAAATTTAAGCTCTTTCGTGTTTACCTATATTTTATTGACAAAAAACTTCATTAACAGCATATGATACAGCAATTTTCACATGTTCATAGGTTAATCCACCTTGAACGTAAAGAATATATGGAGGTCTAATTGGACCATCTGATGTTAATTCTAAACTGGCTCCTTGAATAAAGGTACCTGCTGCCATAATCACTTCATCTTCATAACCTGGCATAGGAGATGGAATAGGAGATACGTGAGCATCTACTGGTGAAAATCGTTGAATGGCTTGACAGAATTTAATCATCGCTTCTTTATCTCTTAACTCCACCATTTGAATTAGATCAGTACGAGGATCATTCCATTTAGGAGTCGATTCAATCTCAAAGCTTTCTAATAGAGCTGCTGTAAAAATAGCTCCTTGAATCGCTTGGCTAACAGCATGAGGGGCTAAAAAGAAGCCTTGAAGCATCTCATGCGTACTATAAAGCATCGCTCCCCCTTCTTTTCCTACACCAGGTGTTGTTAACCGGTAAGCACATCGTTTAACCAAATCTGCTCGGCCCACAATGTAGCCTCCTGTTTTAACAATACCGCCTCCTGGATTTTTTATCAGAGAACCTGCCATTAAATCCGCACCTACATTGGTTGGCTCTAGCTCTTCTGCAAATTCTCCGTAACAGTTATCAACAAATATAATAATTTCAGGCCAATTGCTTTTAACAAACTGAATCATTTTTTCAATTTCCGCAACTGTATAAGAAGGACGTTGATCATAACCTCTTGACCGCTGAATTGCAATCACTTTAGTTTTATCCGTTACTTTTGCTTTAATTCCTTCAAAGTCTACTTGTCCTTCTTTAGTTAGGGCTACTTCGTTATAAGCAATTTGTTGTTCCTTCATAGAACCAATGCCTTCTCCGGCGATCCCAATTACTTCTAACAGTGTGTCATAAGGAGTTCCTGTTATATAAATTAATTCATCTCCAGGAAGTAACACTCCCATTAATGCAGTCGTAATCGCATGGGTTCCAGAAATAATTTGCGGACGAACTAATGCGTCTTCTGTGCCAAATACTTCTGCATAAATTTCTTCTAAGACATCTCGTCCTAAATCATCATAGCCATAACCTGTAGACATAGCAAAATGACTGTCAGACAAATGATGAGCCCGAAAAGCATCTAATACTTTCTTTTGATTATAAAGAGCAACTTGCTGTGCTTTTTGACAAGCAGGGGCAATTTGTTGATCTACCTTTTCTATTTTTTCCACTAAATCAGGATGTAGTGAGTCAGTCCAATTCATTTAATTCTTCCTCTCTTAACCATTTTGAATGTTCAGGGGCATATCCGGTCACTTCATACCGACTAGTTTCTTCATTGAATGCTTGTTTTTCCACAATGGTATCAGCCATTAGCTGAGTCAGTTGATAGCCTTCTTCTGCAGGTAATGACAGTTGATAGGGAATAAAGCTTTGTTTTAACACCTTTAAAACTTCTGCTTCGACTACTTCTTTTGCTTGATCCGCTAAAGCAGACACGGCACAATGAGGAAATAATGTCGGAATAAAGGCATCGGAATCCACCTTATCCATTTTATTATACACCGTTAAAACAGGAATACTAGCCATTTCTAATTCAGATAATAACTCCACAACCGTTCTTTCTTCTACTCCTCGGTTAAAGGAACTAGCATCTACTACGTGAAGAAGTAAATCCATCTCTTGACTTTCTTCAAGAGTGGAGTGAAAGGCTTCGATTAGCTGTGTAGGCAAGTCTTGAATAAACCCAACAGTATCCGTTATAGTAGTTTCAAAACCAGACTGAAACAACCACTTTTTAGTTAAAGGATCTAAAGTGGCAAACAATTCATCTTTCGAATATGCACTTGCGCCAGTTAGCTGATTTAATAGTGTTGATTTACCAGCATTAGTGTACCCAATTAGACCAATTTGAAAAACATTAGAGTCCTTACGTTTTTTACGACTTCTTTCTCGGTGGGCACTGATTTCTTTTAATTCTCTTTTTATTTTAGTCATTTTATTTCGGATATGACGCCGGTCAGTTTCTAACTTAGTTTCCCCTGGTCCCCGAGTTCCAATCCCACCACCTAAACGAGATAGGCTAATACCTTTTCCGACTAAACGAGGCAATAAATAAGACAACTGAGCTAATTCCACTTGTAGTTTTCCCTCTTTAGAACGAGCCCTTAAAGCAAATATATCTAAAATTAGCTGAACTCTATCTACAACCCTTACCCCTACTGCATCGGTAATCAGCTGATTTTGTCTAGGAGTTAATTCTTGATTAAACACTACTAAGTCTGCTTCATAAGCCTCGACTAATTGAACCAAGTCTCCCATTTTACCTTTTCCGATAATGGTTTGTCGGTCTACTCGGTCTCTTTTTTGTGTCAACTGATAAACAACTTCCCCTTGAGCTGTTTCTGTTAAATTTTCTAACTCTTTCATCGATTCCCAAAAAGTGTGACTATTTTCTTGAGTCTCTACACCCACGATAATTACTTTTTCTGTCATATTATTTCCTACTTTCTGGTATGTCTAACCACGTTGCAACAGACTCAACTAACGCTTGACGTTGTTCGTCTGAACTAAGAATATCCCACCACTCCACTGTCATTCGATTACGAAACCAAGTTAACTGACGTTTAGCATATCGTCTCGAATTTTGTTTCACCTGTTGAATGGCTTCTTCTAAACTAATCTGTCCATCAAAATAAGGGAAAAATTCTTTATAGCCAATCCCCTGTGCACTTTGATAATCACGGGTGTTTTTCAATAACTTGGCTTCTTCTAATAAGCCTTCAGTCATCATTATATCTACTCGCTCATTAATTCTTTGATATAAAACCTCTCTGTCAGTTGTTAAACCAATTAATTTAACATCATACAAGGCCTCACTTAGCTGGCGAATATCTGGGCCTGTTTGATTTAGTAGACTATTACCTGTCAATGTTTTCACTTGAATAGCTCTTATCACCCGTTTCACATTATTAGGATGAATGTTAGCACTAGCTAACTCATCTACCTCTTTTAATCGTTGCCATAAAGCTTCTTTTCCCTGTTCTTTTTCGAACAATTCTAACTCTTCTCTTAATTCTTCTGCTTCTAAAGAAGGGGTCCCCCCTAAGTCAAAGGGATACAATAAAGATTGGATGTATAAACCTGTTCCTCCCACCACAATCGGTAAATGCCCTCTTTCTTTTATATCATGAATCAACTGACGACCTGTTTGCTGAAAATCATAGGCAGAATAATTTTCTTCTTTTTTTCTCACATCAATTAAAAAATGAGGCACACCTTGTTGTTCTTCTTCTGTTACTTTAGCTGTTCCGATATTCAAGTCTTCATAAACTTGTAAAGAATCTCCACTAATAATTTCTCCTTGGAACAATTGTGCTAACTCAATACTTAAACTCGTTTTACCAACAGCGGTTGGTCCTACAATGACTAATACTTTTTCTCTCAAATACGACACTCCTAAATGTAGTCTTTCCTATAATTTCAACTCTCTTTCTTTATAACATGTTTTCCTTATGAAAGAAAGGTAGATATAAAGAAAGGATAACACTAGATTTTTTTACTAATATAGTGGATAATAGAGAAAAAGGAAAAGGTGATGAATCATGAAAAAATTTATGTCAGGCTTCATTACAGGTACAGCTATGACTGTAGCAACAATTGCAGGTGCTATTTACGGAGTTAAAAAAACAATTGTTGAACCAATTGAAGAAAAAGAACAACAAATTGAAGATAACCGTAAAAAAGCTATGCGTAAAAGCCGAGCAAGATAACTGAAAAAATCTCCCAAATTGGGAGATTTTTTCAGTTTTATCATATAAAAAAGGCAACACCCTTGACCAGAGTATTGCCAGAATTGATTTGTATCAATTAGTTTTTAGTTACATTTGCAGCTTGAGGTCCACGATCTGTTTCTTCGATATCGAAAGATACTGATTGACCTTCTTCTAATGTTTTGAAACCTTCGCCTTGGATAGCTGAGAAATGCACAAATACGTCATCTCCGTTTTCGCGTTGGATAAATCCAAAACCTTTTTCTGCGTTAAACCATTTAACTGTTCCTTGTTCCATGAAACTGTTCCTCCTCGTGCTAAAAGCACTTATATATATTGTAATCCTTGCTAATGGTACGATAGAGGTGTTTCAAGAATAACAATATCTTACACAACTTCTATTTAGTTACCTAACAAAATTACAATATAATTGTACCTTATTCCCTAGATAAATGCAAGTATATCGTTTTCATTATTTAAGAATAAAAGTATTTAAAACAACAGACCTTCCTCTTTAAAACTAATATAAGACTCTTCCCCAATCACAAAATGATCAATCAATGGAATATTCAATAACTCCCCGCATTGACCTAAACGTTCGGTAAAGTCTATGTCTTGTTTTGAAGGGTAGGGATCTCCTGAAGGGTGATTGTGAGCCAAGATAATTTTAGCTGCTGAACAGCGAACAGCTACCCGAAAAATTTCTCTTGGATGAGCAATACTTTGATTTAAACCGCCAATAAAAATAGTTTCTTTTTTGATAATATGATTTTTAGTATTTAAATATAATACAAGCAAATGTTCTTGATATAACCCATTTAATTCAGCTACTAATAAATCTCCTATTTGTTGACTAGAATAAACTCGCCCTAATTTCATTGGTTTCCCTTGGTTCAATCTAGCTCCTAACTCTAGGACTGCTTTAATTTCAATGGCTTTTATTGGACCAATCCCTTTAATTTGTGCTAACTCTTCTAAACTTGCTTCCTTTAAATCTGACAATTGGTTAAAGCTTTCAAACACTTTTTTTGACACCTCTAAAACTGAGTGCTGCTTTGTTCCTGTTCTTAATAATATAGCTAATAGCTCTTGATTACTCAATTGTTTTTCACCATATATTTTTAACCGTTCTCTTGGAAGCAATAAATAGTCTGGAATATTTTGTCCCACCAAAAAACACCTCTCTTTCTCCAGTATCTAATGATAGATTTGAGAAAAAAAGGTGTTTTCATTTTTTTATCGATAACTAACTAGATAATTTTTCACATCAGTTAAACTTTCAAAAACTCCCAAAACTTGTTCTTTTAACTCTTTTGTTGGTGCTATTAAGTCTGGCACCATAATCACAGGAACCCCTGCCTGATTAGCTGCTAAAACACCATTTTTAGAATCTTCTAACATCAGAATATTGGCAGCAGGGACTGCTAATTTGGCCACTGCTTGATTAACAATTTCTGGATCTGGTTTAGCACGTTTCACATCTTCTCCAGACACAATATCTGCAAAAAAATGAGCAATCTGATTAGTTTCTAGTAATAAATCAATGTATCTTCTTAAATTGCTAGAGGCTACCACCATGGGGATTTTTTCAGCCTTTAAACAGGTCAACAACTCTAAGGCTCCTGGTTTTAACTTAGCTTCTCCCGCTTCAAATAATTTTTCCACTTCTTTATAGCCTAGTTGAACAAACTCTTCCAGTTCCTCTTTGCTTAAATGAGGAAAATCTTGTTGATAAATTAAAAAGGTATCCGCATCACTAATGCCAACTAATTTCATGTAGTAATCTTGTGTATAGTCTATTCCATAAGACTTAGCTGCGATATGATTGGCTTTATAGTACAGTTTTTCTGTATCTACTAGTAAGCCATCCATGTCAAAAATAACCCCTTGAATGGTTTTCATTCAATTCCTCCTAAAAATAATGACGTACTTGTGAGATAAAGTAAAGAGAACCAGTGATGATTAGTAAATCATCTTCTGTCATCTCAGCTTTTATTTGATCAATTCCTTTTTTCCAATCAGGTAAAAAGTTATCTTCGGTAATCCCAAATTGTTGATATTCTTTAAAGGAAAGAGCTTTAGGATACTCAAAGGTAGTCACATACAAATGTTGATTAGGCACTGTTTCAAGTAAATGTAACATATGAGAAATATCTTTTGTGTTAATAGCTGAAAAAATAGTGAACAAGCGTTTTGGATGATATTCCTTCGTTAAGTTATCTACTAAAACTTGAACAGCCGGTTCATTATGAGCTCCGTCTACGATAATTGGAGGATTTTTTTGCATCCATTCCATGCGGCCTGCCCATCTTGCTTGTTTAAAGCTAGCTTGAACACTATCTTTAGAGAAAGTATAGCCTAATTCATCTGCTAGAGCCAAATACAACTGAAGAGCCACACTAGCATTATCTACTTGGTGACGACCAGTTAAAGGAATGCGTAAATCACTCCACTCTACTGTGTCATTTTTAAAGGTAAAGACTTCTTCAATACTTGAGTCATCAAACCCTTTATAACTCACTTGATACTCTTGATTGTACCGGTAAATAGGACTATCTGTTTCTACCGCTTTTGACTCAATAACACCTAAAGCTTCTTTAGAAAGCTTCCCTACTACAACTGGGCGATTTGGTTTAATAATCCCAGCTTTTTGAGCCGCAATTTTTTCAATAGTATCCCCTAAAATGTCCATATGATCTAAACCAATTGTCACAATCCCTGTAACCAGTGGAGTAATCACATTAGTACAGTCATAAGTTCCCCCTAATCCCACTTCTACAATAGCTAAATCCACTTGTTTTTCATAGAAGTAGTGGAACATCATCGCAGTGATGATTTCAAATTCCGTCGCCCCTTTTAACTCTTCATCCTGATCCAGTTTTTCTACAATAGGTTGGAATAATTCTACTAACTGAACTAAATCTTCATTAGGAATGGGCTCACCGTTAATACTAATTCTTTCATTGAATACTTCAATAAATGGGGAAGTAAATGTTCCCACAGTATAACCTTTTTCCTCTAACAAACAACGTAAAAACGTAACGGTAGAACCTTTTCCATTAGTTCCTCCAATATGAACTGTTTTGATCTTTTTCTGTGGATTATCCACAGCATCAAGTAAAGCATTAATTCTAATTAGACCAGGTCTTGATCCTAAAGGTAAACGACTATGAATCCATTCTAAAGCTTCTTGCAGTTCCATCTTCACATCTCCAGTATTTCGTCTTATTTTTTTAAGGTAGCAATTCGTTCTTTAACAGCTTGTTGTTTTTCTAGATAATCTGTTTCTTTCGCTCTTTCTCCTTCAACCACTGCATCAGGAGCATTAGCTACAAATCGTTCGTTAGCTAGTTTCTTTTGAACCCGTTCTACTTCTTGGGTCCATTTTTCTAATTCTTTTTCTAAACGAGCAATTTCTTCTTCCAGATTAATCAAATCTTCTAGTGGTAAAAAGATTTCTGCCCCTGTTATAACTGCACTCATAGATAATTCTGGTGCTTCCACTTGTTGTCTAATGACCAGAGTTTCTGGATTACAGAAACGTTCAACATAAGCAGTGTTTTCTTTTAAGAAATCTTCAACTGTTTGATCTTTAGTTTTAATCAGTAACGTAATTGGTTTAGAAAGAGGGGTATTCACTTCAGCTCGAATATTTCGAACAGAACGAATTAATTCCATTAACACTTCCATACCACGAGCAGATTTTTCATCTGTATATTGACTATTAACCACTGGATAACTAGCCACAACAATTGAGTCCCCTGTATGTGGTATTTTTTCCCAAATAGCTTCTGTCACAAAAGGCATAATTGGATGAAGTAAGCGTAAACTACTATCTAACACATACACCAAAATACTTCTGGTCATCTGTTTTTGTTGTTCGTCTTCGCCGTAAAGAATTTCTTTACTCATCTCAATATACCAATCACAGAAATCATCCCAAATAAAATTATATAAGTAACGGCCCATTTCACCGAATTCAAATTTTTCAGATAAGTCAGTCACTCTTTCAATCGTTTCATTTAAACGTGTTAAAATCCAACGATCTGCCACAGTTTTATGTCCTTCTAGAGAGATATCTTCATATGTAAAGCCTTCAATATTCATTAAAACAAATCGACTAGCATTCCAAATTTTATTGATGAAATTCCAAGCAGCATCCATTTTGTCATAACTAAAACGTACATCTTGACCAGGAGATGAGCCTGTAGATAAGAACCAACGCAAAGCATCTGCTCCGTATTGTTCAATCACTTCCATTGGATCAATCCCGTTACCTAATGACTTACTCATTTTTCGGCCTTGTTCATCACGAATCAAACCGTGAATTAAGACATTTTCAAATGGACGTTCTTCTGTAAACTCTAAACTTTGGAAAATCATTCGACTTACCCAGAAGAAAATAATGTCATAGCCTGTTACTAAAGTGGAAGTTGGGAAATAACGTTTGTAATCCTCAGCTTCTGTATCTGGCCATCCCATAGTTGAAAACGGCCATAACGCTGAACTAAACCAAGTATCTAACACATCAGGATCTTGTTCCCAATTTTCACTATCACTAGGAGCTTCCATCCCTACATACATTTCTCCTGTTTCTTTATGGTACCAAGCAGGAATTTGATGCCCCCACCATAATTGACGAGAAATAACCCAGTCATGAACATTTTCCATCCAAGTTAAGAAGGTTTGGTTAAACCGCTCTGGATAAAAAGTAACTGACTGATCTGTCTTTTGATTATCAATAGCTTGTTTAGCTAAAGGAGCCATTTTCACAAACCACTGAGTAGAAAGTCTTGGTTCAACTACTACACCAGTTCGTTCAGAGTGTCCTACACTGTGGACCATTTTATCAATTTTTACTAAATAGCCTGCTTCTTCTAAATCTTTAACAATGGCTTTTCTAGCAACAAAACGATCCATTCCAGCATATTTACCTGCTAGTTCATTCATTTTTCCTGTAGCATCCATCACATTTACTCGTGGTAAATTGTGACGATTACCTACCTCAAAGTCATTAGGGTCATGAGCTGGAGTAATTTTTACAACACCTGTTCCAAATTCTTGGTCCACATAATGATCTGCCACAATAGGAATTTCTTTTTCTACTAAAGGTAGCACCACTTTTTTCCCAATCAGGTTTTGATAACGCTCATCATCTGGATGCACTGCTACTGCTGTATCACCTAACATAGTTTCTGGTCGAGTAGTCGCAATTTCTACATAGCCACTTCCATCTGCCAATGGATAACGCATATGATAAAAAGCACCTTCAACATCTTTGTGAATAACTTCAATATCAGACAAAGCTGTTTTAGCTTTTGGATCCCAGTTAATGATGTATTCCCCTCGGTAAATTAACCCTTTTTCATAAAGTGCGACAAACACTTTTCGAACCGCATCAGATAACCCATCATCTAAAGTAAAACGTTCCCGGCTATAGTCAACAGAAATACCTAATTTAGCCCATTGTTCACGGATATGGCCAGCATACTCCTCTTTCCATTCCCATGTTTTATCGATAAATTTTTCTCTGCCTAAATCGTAGCGAGAAACACCTTCTTCAGCTAATTTAGCTTCTACTTTTGCTTGAGTAGCAATCCCTGCATGGTCCATACCTGGTAGCCATAAAGTGTCATACCCTTGCATTCTTTTTTGTCTGATAATAATATCTTGTAACGTTGTATCCCAAGCATGTCCTAAATGCAGTTTACCTGTTACATTTGGAGGCGGGATAACAATTGAATAAGGTTTAGCTTCTGGGTCCCCACTTGGAGCAAAACGTTGATCATCCACCCATTTTTGATAGCGGCCTTGTTCAACTTCTAATGGTTGATATTTTGTCGCTAAATTTTTTTCGTTTTCCATTGTATCTTTCCTTTCTTATTAGGTTGAACTGTTTGTTTGGCCTAACTTGGCCTACCAAACATTCTTAAAAATAAACCAAGAGGATTTCGTTCTTACGCTTATTTTTAAGCCATCTCCGCTGTTCTAACGGTTAATTTAACTTGATTTAAAGCTAAAAAAAAGCCCTAAGGCAAACATGCCTTAGGACGAAATACTCGCGGTACCACCTAATTTGTAGAGAAACTCTACCACTCTAGCGTGCTATAACGGCCACCTGCCGGGATATATTACTTTAATTACCTTCACATATCCAACTACCAAGCTACCTTCATTTTAGGCCACATAAAAATCTTTCAGCACATGATTTTTTCTCTGTAAAGTGGGGCAAAAACTACTCCTCTTGGTCAACGTCTTGTACACATTTTACATGGATTCTTAACATCCGTCAATATTAATCCAATAAAAGCTCCTTAGCAACTGTCAGTGCTTGGTTATAATCAGGTTCTTGAGCAATTTCTGACACGATTTCTTCGTAAACGACTTCTCCTGTTTTATTTAAAACAAAAATAGCACGTGCTAAAATATTCGCTTCAGGGATATAAAGACCATAAGCTTTTCCAAATTGATTATCTGGATCATGCAGCATTTCCATATCTACACCTTCTGCTGCACACCAATTTGCTTGTTGTTCTTTAGTATTGTTAGAAATAGTTGCAAAAGAAATATCATGCATGGCCCCTGCTTCTTGATTAAATCGTTTCGTTTGCAGTTGACAAATACGTGTGTCAATATCTGGTACCACTGACAAAATAACTGGTTGACCTAATAAACTTTCTAAACTAACTGACTTATCTTGTAAATTTTTTAAAGTAAAAATAGGTGCCATCATACCAACTGTTGGTTGTTTTCCTTCAACGGTTAATGGGCTGCCTTTTAATGTCACTTCCATGTTGCCACGTCCTTTCTTTTATATCTCTAGTATAAAAGAGAAAGGAGTAGATGACAATTAACTGGCTCAGTCTTGATTACTAAAATTAAAATGTTTTCTAGAAGTAAAATTTTCATCCATGTAAATCAATGTTTGTAATTCCGTAGTTAAATCAATATACTGAATTTTCACTTGTTCTGGAACTTTCACTCTACCTGGGGCAAAATTCAAAATAGCGGTAATACCACTATCCACAATTTGATCAACGACTTCTTGAGAGTGACTACTTGGCACTGTTGAAATAGCTGTGGTAATCCCCTCTTTACGAACAAGCTCTTTCATGTCAGACATTGGCCGTACAGTAACCCCGTTAATTTTTTGACCGATCATCTCTGGATTTGCATCAAAGGCACACACGATGTTCAAATTTTCATTTCGTCTAAAATTATTGTTCAGTAATGCTTTGCCAAGATTTCCTGCTCCTACTAACGCAATTCTTTTCTCTACTTTAGTATTTAAAATATTGCTAAACACTTCAATTAAATAACTAACATCATAACCATAACCACTCCGACCTAATTCACCAAAATGGGAAAAATCACGACGAATGGTTGCTGATGGCACTTGAATTAATTGACTAAACTCTTTGGATTTAATCCGTTCAACTCCTGATTCTTGTAATGTCTTTAAATATCGATAATAGAGCGGAATTCTTTTTGCCGTTGCGTTCGGAATCTTGATTTCCTCTTCTGTTTTCATAATTACACCTCTTGTTAAAATATTCACATCTTGAGTGTACCATGCCCCTTTAGCTATTTCAATCAACTTCGTGAAAATTATTTATTTCAAATAAGGTTAATAACAAAAAAAGAAGTGGTTTCCCCACTTCTTTTCACACTTTTATAATAAATCACTAAATTCCTCAGCATCTCCGTCTAAATAGCGTTGACCGGAACGAATTTCTGTCACTTTTATACCACTGATTGCTCTACGAACCAACCCCTCGACATCTAATCGTTGTTCATATTCACGAGCTTTATCTAATTTAGGCTTAGTTTTAGGTTGAGGTGGAGCAAAAATAGTACAGCAATCTTCAAAAGGTTGAATAGCTAAATCAAAGGTATCAATTTTTTCAGCTAATTCAATGATTTCGTTTTTATCCATAGTGACTACTGGCCGAATAATAGGAGTGTGGGTCACATCATTTATTGCAATCATACTTTGCAGTGTCTGAGAGGCAACCTGGCCTAAAGATTCTCCGTTAATAATAGCTAACCCTTTACGTTGTTCTCTAATTTCATCGGTAATTCTCAACATCATTCGCCGAGTAATCGTCATCAAGTAACCAGAAGGAACATGCTTTTTAATTTCTTCTTGAATTTCAGTAAAGGGCACTTCCATAAATTGAATGCTTCCAACATAAGGAACTAACTTCACTGTTAGATCTTTAGCTTTCTGTAAGGCTTTTTCACTAGTATAAGGTGGACTAGCAAAATGAACGGCTTCTATTTCCACTCCACGTTTCATTGCTAAGTAACCAGCAACTGGTGAATCGATGCCACCTGATAACATCAACATACCACGACCTGAAGAACCAACTGGTAAACCACCTGCTCCTTTAATCGTTTCACAAGATAAATAAGCCCCGTTATTACGAATTTCTACACGTAAGATAATATCCGGTTGCTTCATTTGAACGACTAATTCAGGAAAAGCCTCTAGGACAACATGACCTATTTCTCGGTTTAAACTATTAGTATCTAGAGGAAAATCATGGTCTGAACGTCTAGCATTCACTTTAAATGTTTTTCCTGGTTCATAAACACTTGCGACTAGCTCACAAGCTGTTTGATAAATAATGGCCATATCTTTTTCTACTCGAATAGCTGGTGAAAAATTTTGAATTCCAAATACGTGACTTAATTTAGGAATGATCTCTTGACTATCTTCGCCGTTTAATAGTAAATGCATCCGGTCTCGGTCTGCATGAATTTTAAGATTTGGATATTCATGTAGCGCTTTGCGTACATTTGCTGCTAACATGTTAATAAATACTCGGCGATTTTTCCCTTTAGTTGATAGTTCGCCGTAACGAACCATAATTTCTGTATATTGCATAAAGTTTCCTTTCTAATCGATAAACAATTGTTGAAATTTTTGATAAACATGGTTAAAAGTAATCATGAACTGCTCAGCTTCTGCCATAGTTGTCTGACTGTTAAGACTTGCTCTGACTGCACTTGTACCTAATTCAGTTGGCACTCCCATTGCTTTTAAGGTGCCACCTTCTTGATGACTCCGACTAGAGCAAGCACTAGTGGTAGAGATGATGACTTCTTTTTCCTCAAGAGCATGAACTAAAACTTCCCCCTTAATCCCTTTAATACCAAAACATATAATGTGAGGTGCATAGTTAGCACTTGCTTTAGAAAATAAAACAACTCGCTCATACTGGCTTAATGCGTCAATTAAATAAGCCTGAATTTGACTTTGTCTAGCTATTTTCTCTGCCACTTCTTCTAACTGTAACCGAGTCGCTCTAGCTGTTGCAACCACTCCAGGAACATTTTCTGTGCCACTTCGTTGACCACTTTCTTGTCCCCCACCATTTAGTAAAGGCTGAATTTTACGACCTTTTCGCCAAAAAATAAAACCAGTGCCTTTAGGGCCATGAAATTTATGGGAAGAAAATGTTGCAAAATCTACTCGGTCCACTAACCAACTACTAATAGGTAATTTTCCAAGAGCTTGAACAGCATCTACATGATAATGAATGGTAGGATAAGCTTTTAGTAGCTCTCCAATCTCTTTAATAGGCTGAATACTTCCTACCTCATTATTAACCACCATAGTAGAAACTAAAATAGTATCTGGACGAATTAACTGAGACAATGCCTCTACATCAATAAACCCTTGACTATCAACTGGGGCAACACTAACTTCAAATCCTAGACTTTCTAACTGATAAGCGGCTTTATATACTGCGGCATGTTCAATGCTAGAAATAATTAAATGTTTGCCAAAACCTTTTTTCTCAAGAGCAGTTCCTTTAATTACCCAATTATTGCCTTCAGTTCCCCCACTAGTAAAATAAATTTCTTCAGAAGATACCCCTAACAAATCTGCAATCTGTTGTCGTGATTGATTTAACAGTCTAGTTGCTTGAGATCCTAAATGATGTAAACTAGACGGATTTCCTAAAATACGTCGACTAGTTTGGACATATGTATCTAAAACTAATGGATGAATAGCCGTTGTTGCACTATTATCAAAATATATCATATTAACTCTCCCTCTTTACGCAAATTCTTATTTATTATAGGCTGATTATCTAATAATTTCAATCAAACAAAAACAGTAAGCCGAGGCTTACTGTTTATAATTGGTTAAATTTTCTTTATGATTCATATAAAAAGCTTCAATTCGTTTAAATGCACCTGGTTCTACCTTTTCTAACGTTGCCCCAATTTCATCTAATGCATCTTTATAGCGGTATTCTTTAGAAAATAGATACAAGCTTTGATTGATTGCTTCTTCAATTTCTTGATGGCTATGACGGTAACGGTTAGCATATTGTAACATTTGCTCAGTTAACGCTGCACTATCTACTAATTCATTGGTTTTTTGCTCTAAAATATCAATATCTTCTTCACAATAACTAACCAATTGATTAATTTGATCCATATCAATTCTAATGCGGTTTAACTCTTTTGACAAATCTTCTACTCGGCGAGTTGCCACAAAGAAAAATTCTAAATAATCAGCTGGAATTCCAGGTAATCGTTGTTTATCCACATAACGCTTCATATTTCGTAGTTCAAAATCAAAGTTATCAATTTTTTCTTGAGCTAATTTTTCTCCAGTTCTTAGATGATTTAAAAAATCACTCATTTGAATTTGTTGATTTTCAATTTCTTTTAAAATATCAAAACAATTTTTTAAGAAGCTTTCTACTCGGCTATAAATGGTTTCATGCTTATTCACTTTCTCTTCAGTTTTCAACACTTCTTTTTCTAGTTCTTCTAACTGAGTTTGGAATCCTCTAGATAAACCTAATTCATTTCTATTTAGAGCATAGCTTTGGGAAATATGATCAATTTCAATCATTAATTGACGATTATTTCGTCTTACATGTTGAATATAATCTTGAATGACTTTCATATTTTCAGTCACATAAGCTTTTCCTTGAATTTCTTTTTCCATACGGCCATATAAAGAATCAATTAAGTTAGCTAACAAGTCATTTTCTTCTGTAACTGCTTCTACTTCACATTTTTCTAAATAAGCGAGTGCTTTTTTCAATTTATCTTGAACTTTTTCAATATCAGTTGGAATAGATTGATCTGGGAAATTATATGATTGTTTTAATAAGGTATCGTAACCTTGTCTAATTTCTTTTAATTGATCTGGGAACACTTGATTTAAGTCTTCAAATAAATGAGGAATCGCTTGAATGGTTTCTTCTAATTCTTTCGTGCTAGCCTCAGCTTTATCTAAAATAGTTCGAGCTTCCATTGGATCGCCTGCGGTATTTAAAGCCACAAATTGAGTAAATTCATCTTCCACTTTTTTCACTCGTTTGTTTAACTCACGGATAGATGGACCAAATTTATCTGGATGCTCTTTAACCATATGAGCAATCTCTTCGTAACGATCTAAAGACTCTTGTACAGCTAATGAGTTTCTTTCTTCGCTTTCCCGTAATTCTTTTAAGCCAGCTCTAATTTTTTCTACTTCGGTTTCCATCTCATCCATAGTGGCATAAGCTTCTTCCACTGCATTGTTCACTTTAAAAAAACGAAACGTTTCATTTAAGTTTTCCACTTCAAAAATACGACTTTCTAATTCTGCAAAAGAATCAGTGGATAATTCCGTCCATTTTTGATTCCATTCCCGAAAGGTATTTTGACTTTGGCCAACTAAATGCATTTTCTTTATTTCATCAACTTCTTCAATGACGGGTAAATCAAATAGAGCAATTTTGCGTTTCTCCAACTCACTTAACTTGTCGTTATTTTTTTTCTTCATAATAGTTGCAACTAAATATAGAATAGCGGCTACGACAATAATTGCTAAAAATATCCATAAAATTGTATTTGATTGCATGAATCTTCCCCCGTTGTCTTTTTTATATAAGTTTCATTTATTTTTATAGGCTAATCTTCATTATAACACAGCTTGTTATTTCCTACATTAACCTTTTTAAATAAAAAAAAGCCTGCAAACAGGCTTCAGTACTCACTGACTAAGAACCACTAATATAGTACCATTCTTTGATTAAATTCTCAATCCATTTATGAAACTTTCCTCTTTATTTCACCCTGTAAGGAAAGATTAACTGATAGTGACAAAGTGCCTCATAAATCCCGTCTTCATCGTGTCCTTTCGTCACATAATCGGCTACTTGTTTAGCTTCAGTCGTCCCGTTCCCCATTACTACTCCGTAACCCACTGATTGAATCATCTCTACATCATTCCCGCTATCACCAAAAGCCATCACCTGATTGAGTGGAATACTAACCTGATTAACTACTTGTTCTATCCCAATTAATTTAGAGCCACCTTTTGGAATCATATCCACTGTAAAAGGATTAGACCGAGTAAAGCTACATTGAGGGAAAATACGTTCTAACTCCTTAGTTTCCTTTTCAGGACTAATCATCGTACATTGATAAATTCGTTCTGGCGTATTAACTAATTCCTGGTAACGAGCCTTTTTTTGCTTTTTAGGTAATGCTTGGATCGCTTGTTTAAAGTAATTCACCCCTGAGCCTTTAGGTAGCACAGACTGAATTCGTTTAGCTAAGGGATGTTGTCCTACCATCATTAACCTGCTACCAATTAACGCCTCTTCAGTTCCAAACAGCAATTGACGCTTATTTTCATCAGCAAATTTAGCAATTTGTAAAACCGTATTCTTATCAAAAGGCTGTTAATACAAAACTTCCCCAGCACCTGTGTAAACATATTGACCATTATAAGTAACATAAACATCTAGTTTTAAAGAATCGATTTGCTGATCTAGCCGGTAAGGACTACGACCAGTGGCAATCCCACATAAAATTCCTTGAGCTTGTAAAGCCTTAATCGCATATCTGGTCGTATCTAAAGATTTTGCTTGATCAGTTACCAACGTGCCATCTATATCAAAAAACACAGCTTGAACAGACATCTGATACATCTCCTTAAAATAATTGTATTTGTTCTGGATTTAACCCTTGATACTTGATTTGTAACTTATTTTGTAAACTTAAAGCATTTTTGGCTGCATCTCCACCTGCATTGTTGTTAAAAATCACATAGGTATCTTGGCTGAAAGAACTTATCTCCTCCACCACCTGAGCTAACTCACTCAACTCTCGGTCAGAATAATCATAAAGAGTCCGGTAAGAGCGCCAATCTTCGCCTTTTTTTAGCCATCCATCATGATTTCTGCCATGTAGTCTAACTAACTGAAAGGCAGAGTTCGTAGTAACAGGATAAAAAGGAGCACTGTGAGGAACTTTTGGTTGATCTACAATCACTAACGTAAACTGATACTGTTTCATCAAAGCAATGGTTTCTGGTAAGTACTGTTTTAAAAACCAACTATCGTGGCGAAATTCAATGGCTACAGGTAAATCTCCCATCCACTGCCGAATCATTCTTAAATATCTGACAAACTGAGTCTCACAGACAAAATTTGGGGGAAACTGGAATAAAATAGCCGCTAAACGCTGAGCTTTAATCATAGGCTGTAAGCTATTAATAAGTGTGGTAAAAGCTTCTTGTTGACTAGAAAAATAATCTTGCCAAGGCTTATGTAACGTCATTGTTTGATGAGCTTTTACAATAAAACGAAAATTTGGGGGTGTCTCTAACACCCATTTCAAAACAGATTGCTGAGTAGGAATGGCATAAAATGATGTATCTAATTCTACTACAGGCAATTTAGAAGCGTACTCTGCCAAAGTTGGTTTTGGCTTTTTTAATAAATAGTCATGCTCAGACCAAGTTGTTAATCCAATTTTAATCAAACCAATTCCTCCTCTCATTTATATCTTACACAATCAACATTTTATTAGCAAAAACAAGCAACTAAAAGTTGGTTTTGTTATAATAATAGCAGAATTATTCAGTTAAACGCTTTGACAATAGTCAGAAAGTAGGGAAAATATGAAAAAAATATTGGTTTTACACACTGGCGGAACAATCGCTATGGTCGAAGATAGTGAAACAGGCGGTGTCTCTACAGATCAACATAATCCACTATTAGGTTTGCCTCTTCACTTAAGTAAAGAGGTTTCTTTACAAGTCGAGGATTTCTTTAATCTTCCTTCTCCCCATATTACTCCCACTCACATGCTTCAACTTAAAGAACGCATTGAGCGCGGTTTTCATGACGAAAAAATTGATGGTGTCGTTATCACCCACGGAACTGATACCTTAGAAGAAACAGCATATTTCTTAGATATGACCATTGGCAACTTACTTCCGATTGTGGTCACAGGAGCTATGCGTTCTAGTAACGAAGTCGGATCAGATGGACCTTATAACTATCAAACCGCTATTCGAGTAGCTGCTAGTCAAGAGTCGATTGGAAAAGGAACCTTAGTAGTGATGAATGATGAAATTCACACAGCTAGATATGTGACGAAAACTCACACTACCAATGTTGCTACTTTCAGAACACCAACCTTTGGCCCTATTGGCTTAGTTAATAAACATGGTGTCATGTTTTATCAGCAATTAGTTAGCAGTCATAATTTAGATATTCATTCAGTTGAAGGACGTATCCCTATTGTTAAGTCCTATGCTGGAATGGAGTCAGGTGTTTTATCTGTTCTAACTCCTAATGAAATCGATGGGATTGTAATTGAAGCTTTTGGAGCTGGCAACTTGCCTCCCCAAACTTTACCTTCTATTCAACAAATGTTAGACTCTAACATTCCAGTAATTCTGGTATCTCGTTGTTTTAACGGAGTAGCAGAAGGTGTTTACAGCTATGAAGGTGGCGGTAAACAACTAGAGGATATGGGAGTTATCTTTTGTAACGGACTAAACAGTCAAAAAGCTAGAATGAAGTTATTAATTGCGTTAAATGCTGATTTAACTCCAGAAGAATTTAAAACATTTATGACCGAACAAGGTTAAATCCATACAAAAAACAGTGATGTTGTTAACAACATCACTGTTTTTTTCGTTATTGGCACCAATGAACTTAAATTTTACCAACTAAGTCAATACCAGGTTTTAATGTTTTTTCACCTGGATGCCAGTTAGCTGGACATACTTGATCTCCGTATTTTTCAACAAATTGAGCTGCTTCTACTTTACGAACTAACTCAGCAGCATTTCGACCAATTCCCATATCATGAATTTCATAGGCTTTAATGACACCTTCAGGACTAACTACAAATGAGCCTCTAAAAGCTTGACCAGAATTTTCATCATATACGCCGAAAAATTTAGAAAGTTGACCTGTTGGATCGCCTAACATTGTGTATTTAATTTGACCAATGGTATCAGTTGCGTCGGCCCACGCTTTATGAACAAAGTGTGTGTCTGTTGATACTGAATAAACTTCACAGCCAATGTTTTGTAATTCTTCATAATGTTTTTGTAACTCACTTAATTCAGTTGGACAAACAAATGAAAAATCAGCTGGATAAAAGAAGAAGATACTCCATTTACCTAAAACATCTTGATTTGAAACAGTTAAAAATTCTCCTTGACGATAAGCCTCTGTTTCAAATTCAAACAGCTCCGTATTGATTAAATTATTCATGTATAACACTCCTTTTTATTAAATCTTATATGATAATAATAACAAACTATTCACAAGCTGTCAAAAAAAGTTCGTAAAAAAAAGATAGGAATTGCTTCCTATCTTCCGTGACATTTTTTATATTTTTTACCACTGCCACATGGACATGGTTCATTTCGACCAATTTTACGGTTAGGCATAACTGGATCTGATGTTACATTTGATGTAGCAACTTGTCCCATACTAAACCGATTAAACTGACGAATTTCTTCTTGAGAATAATCTGCTTTTGATGTTTCAGTAGCTTTTTTAGGACTAGTTTGAACCACGATTTCTTTTGATTCTAATGGTAATTTTTCTAATTTGCGAATTAAAGTTTGGCTATTACTAATTTTGCTATTTTCTTCTAAAAAGTTGAAAAAAGCAGTTAAAACTGGCACAATAGCCCCTTCTAGTTCTTTAAAATTAGACAATTCCCGTGGAAACACTTTAGTTAAAATGTTTTCAGTTGCGGTAGCAGTCCATTTACGTGCTCCTCGTTCTTCTTCTTTGTACATCCATGTTGCATAGTTCATCACAATAGTTGAAACTTGACTTTCAACAGTTGTAGGTAAAGCTTTATAATGAACACTTTCCATAAAACCTTCTAACCACTCTGTTGTTTGTTCTTGTATATTGTCTAATTTTTTTACAGAAACTTCTTTCTGAGTCATAAAACACCCTCCATATATCTAACGATCTCTAAATCTCTACGAACTTAGCCTATTTATTATAACGGATTTTTATACAGCATTCAAATTTTTTCAAATAATCGATAATTTAGACCGGTTTGACTGAATAAAAATAACTAATGCGGTTGATGAGATTTGAACTCACACGAAGAATTTCTTCGCTACCCCCTCAAGGTAGTGCGTCTGCCGTTCCGCCACAACCGCTAAGGATACTGCAATAAGAATAACGAATCTTAACTAAAATAGCAAGAAAAAAAGAGACCAAGCCACAACTCTTAGTCTCTTTTCTGATAGGTTAAATCGCTATTAAATAATACTGCCTGCTAACTCGTTAATTAAATCTTCAGAAATTCCTTGTTCAATCGCAATTTCTCTTACACTACGGCCATCAGCTAGACTTTGTTTAGCAATTTTTGCTGCTTTTTCATAACCAATTGTTTTAGCCAAACCAGTTGTTAAATAAGTACTACTTTCTAATAATTCTTCACAACGTTTTTCATTCACTTGAATGTCAATTAAGCAGTTATCAATGAATGTGCTAAAAGCTTTTTCTAGTGCATTAAAGGATTGAATCATGCAGTAGAATATCACGGGTTCAAATGCGTTTAATTCTAACTGGCCAGATTCTACAGCCATAGAAACTGTTACACTATTGCCTGCAACTAAAAAGGCACTTTGATTCACCACTTCTGGAATAACTGGGTTGATTTTACCAGGCATAATAGAAGAACCATTTTGTTTAGCTGGAATGATTAATTCTCCAAAACCTGTTCTTGGACCAGATGATAGTAAACGAATGTCATTGGCAATTTTTGATGTGCTAATGCCAATTGTTTTAAGACAATCTGCTAACATTGCAAAGGAATCAATATTTTGTGTCCCATCTACTAAATCATCAGCAATTCGTAAATCCAACTCTGTTTCTAAATTCAAATATTTTTCAACCGTCTTAGATAAATCAGGATGAGCAGAAATTCCTGTCCCAATCGCTGTACCACCTAAGTTGATCACTTCGATTTCTTTCATTACATGAGTTAATCGGTCAATGTTACGACGAGTAACAGAAGCATAAGCGCCAAACTCACGACCTACTGTAATTGGCACTGCATCACTTAATTGAGTACGGCCCATTTTTTTAATCGTAGCAAATTTTTCTGCTTTCTCTTGGAAAACTTTTTCTAATCGTTCTAATACTTCCAATAAAGATGTAGCTTTTTTCAAGAAAGTAATTTTTCCAGCAGTTGGGAATACATCATTTGTAGACTGACCCCGGTTAACATGATCCGTTGGACTTACTAATTCATATTGTCCTTTTTCCCCGCCTAATAATTCAATTGCTCGGTTAGCTAATATTTCATTAATATTCATGTTACTACTTGTTCCAGCTCCGCCTTGGATTGGATCAACAATGACCGCATCTAGATGTTGGCCGTCTAGCATTTCATCACAGGCAGTGACAATCGCTTCCCCAACTTTTTGTTCTAGCTCTCCTAATTGCATATTAGCTAAAGCAGTTGCTTTTTTCACTTCCACTAAACTATCAATAAATAACGGATCTAAACGTGTTCCTGTAATCTGAAAATTTTGATAAGCACGCTTTGCATTAACACCATAATACGCTTCTTTTGGTACTCTTAAACTTCCAACACTATCTGCTTCCTGTCTATATTCGCAATCTACCATTTTATTGGGCCTCCTAATTGAGTGTTATCTCTATTTATAATCAGTAAAACTAATGAACACACTCAGTATAACCAATAAATAAAGCGCTATCATAAATATGGGAGTTTTTTCATTTCATTTAATGAACTTTTTAGAAAACTCTTGTCATTATTTAAAGAATTCTTCAGAAAAGTAATAGGTTAGCTAAAAAAGAGAGTAAATAAGTCAGCTAACTTTATTTACTCTCTTTTTACGGACAGCTAATCTTTAGAAAGCATCGTTAAACTAATCCGGTTTTTAATTTCATCTACTGCTTCAATCCAAACAGTCACAATGTCTCCGACTGATACTACATCAGTCGGATGCTTCACAAAGCCTGCTTTTAATTTGGAAATATGAACTAAGCCATCTTGTTTCACACCAATATCTACAAAGGCTCCAAAGTCCACTACATTTCGAACTGTTCCTTCTAGTTTCATACCAACCTTTAAATCGCTCATTTTAAGCACATCTGTTCTAAGTAACGGAGCAGGCATTTCATCACGTAAATCTCGGCCAGGCTTCACCAAACCAGTCACAATATCTTGTAATGTTTCCATGCCGATCTCTAATGTTTGACTCATCTCTTTTAAAGAAGTGTTTTCTAGCTTAATTTTGGCTTCTTCTGTGCCTAATTGTTGCTTATCTAAATTTAACGCTTTAAGCAACTGATGAGCATAGGGATAGCTTTCAGGGTGAATCCCTGTTTGATCAAATAAATCTTTTCCTGAAAAAATACGTAAAAAACCAACTGCCTGTTCATAAGCCTTCGGACCTAATCGAGGAACTTTTTTCAATTGAGTCCGACTGGTAAAGGATCCCCATTCTTCTCGGTAAGTCACAATATTTTCAGCCGTTGTTTTAGTTAAACCAGACACATGTTGAAGAAGTTGCGGACTAGCGGTATTTACATTTACACCCACTTGGTTAACCGCTGTTTCCACCACAAAATCTAGCTCTTCTGTTAATTTCTTTTGAGAAACGTCATGCTGATACTGACCTACTCCTACTGATTTAGGATCAATTTTAACCAATTCTGCTAAAGGATCTTGTAACCGTCTAGCAATACTGATAGCACTTCTTTCTTCAACTTGTAAGTTAGGAAACTCTTTACGGGCCAACTCACTAGCAGAATAAACTGAGGCACCTGCTTCACTAACAATCACATAATAAATATGTCGATCCATTTGTTTAAGTTGCTCAGCTACAAAAGTTTCAGATTCTCGGCTTGCTGTTCCATTTCCAATCGCAATCATTTCCACTTGATACTTATCTAGTAGATCAATAAATTCTTGCTTAGCTTCTTGTTGTTTTGCTTGACTAGCCGGTGGATGAGGATAAATAACTTGAATAGCTTCTAATTTTCCAGTTTCATCTACGACTGCTAATTTACAACCAGTTCGGTAAGCTGGATCAAAGCCTAACACAACTTTTCCTTTTAACGGTGGTTGAAGAAGTAAGTGTCTTAAATTTTCTCCAAAAATACGAATGGCTTGCTGTTCAGCTTGTTCTGTTAGTTTATTTCGAATTTCCCGCTCAATGGCTGGGGCAATAAATCGCTTATAGCTATCTTCATACCCTGTTCTGATTAAGGATGCTAAAGGGTGATTGGTGTTAGCTTTAGGGATTAATTGGCCTGCTAAATAGTTAAAAATCTCTACCTGAGAAACCTCTAAAGTGACTTTTAATACCTTCTCTTTTTCTCCTCGGTTCATTGCTAAGATTCGGTGAGCTACAATTTTTTTCACAGCTTCTGTATAGTCATAATACATTTCATACACTTTCGTAGGATCTTCTGCTTTTTCTTTTTTCTGACTCATTATTTGACCTGTTTTAAATGTATAATCTCTAATCCATGACCGGTAACTAGCATGATCTCCTATTTCTTCTGCCACTATTTCATGAACACCTGCTAATACTTCCTCTAAGGTAAATAATTCTTTTTCTTTAGATAAGTATTGCTTAGCTTCTTGATAAAATAGCGATTCTTCTGGAAAGGTTTTAAGTAAGTCAACTAGAGGAGCTAGCCCTTTTTCCTTGGCAATCGTTGCTTTTGTACGACGTTTTTGTTTATAAGGCCGATAAATATCTTCTACTTGTTGTAGTTGGGTACTTGTTTTAATTTGAGAGGCGAGTGAGGGAGTTAACTTTCCTTGCTCATCTATTAGCCGAATAACTTCTTCTTTTCGTTTCTCTAGGTTTTCTAAATAGTGGTATCTTTCTTCTATTTCCCGAATTTGAACTTCATCTAAACTACCTGTTCGTTCTTTCCGGTACCTTGCAATAAATGGGACTGTATTTCCTTCCCCTAATAATTGTAATACTGTTTCAATTTGCTTCTTTTGGTAGGTTTTAAGCTCTTGACTTAATAACTCCACAATCTCTTGAATCATGCAAACAAACTCCTTTAACTAAGAAAAAAACAGCCTACAAGCTGTTTTTTACTCTTGATTAAAATTTAATTGTACTCCAGGTTGATCCAAAGCAATTTCTGTTACTTCATAAGTTAAGCGTTCAATCATCGCAAATAACGGACGAACTAGCTCATCAATTTCTTCTTTATTTAAGTCTTCTGCAGCTTGGATATTTTTATCCACAACAGTTACTAACTGTCTAATAGCTCCTGTTAAAACAAACTCTTCAAACACTATTTGATAAATCACTCGTAAACCAACTAATGAATTTTCTTTTGGAAACTCTTCTTCTTTAGACATATCAAACGGATTAATTTCAACTTGAATATCTGTTTCTGTATCAGATTGATTGTTGATATCATAATGGAAAGCTTCTACTACTTCTTGTTGACGCATAATATTCATAAATATTAGCACTCCTTTAATTTTTTACCAAATTTTGGTTATGTTATTCATTTTTATCTACTTATTAATTGTAGCTTATATTTTTTGTTTTGTCATGATTTTATAAAGTTTCCTACATAAAAAAAGTTCTCAATAAACTTATTGAGAACTTTTTATTAATTATT
This sequence comes from Vagococcus humatus, assembly GCF_003950325.1. Lineage (GTDB taxonomy): Bacteria > Bacillota > Bacilli > Lactobacillales > Vagococcaceae > Vagococcus_C > Vagococcus_C humatus. The sequence continues at coordinate 21,351 of NZ_PXZH01000001.1, read as the reverse complement.
CAAATACTGTTTGAGAATCTACTTCTGTTGTTAAAGCTTCTAAAGCTTTTTCAACGATATGTTCCCGTAGTTTTTTCTCATCTTCAAAACTTAATGAAGGATTTCCAAGAGGGTGAGGAATCGCTACCGCCGGTACAATTCTGTTTGCCCCTACTGTTAGTGAAATTGGTACAACTGTACAAATATGCACTACTGGAATACCTGTTTTTTCAATTTCTTTTACCATTGTTGCTCCGCAACGTGTACAGGTTCCTCAGGTGGAGGTTAGAATAACTGCTTGTACTCCGTCTGCAATCAACTCTTTAGCAATAGCTGCTGCATATTTTTTAGCATTAGCTACAGAAGTTCCGTTACCAACTGTACTGTAGAAGTAACGATGTAATTCACCAATTTTACCAGATGCTTCCATATCTCTTAAAACATCAACTGGTAAAACACGGTTAGAATCTTGATTAGCATACATTGGGTCATAACCACCATGAGCAGTTTCATAATAAGCTTTAGCATCAGGATAGTTAGTTCCAGCTAATGTATCAATGCCATCAATGTCGTACTTACCATATTTAGAAGCACTACTTGATTCAATATGATCTGGGTTGCCTTTTGGCACAATTCCGCCAGATGTTACTAGGGCAATCTTCGTTTGACTCAAGTCTTTAATAGCTGGACTTGGATCAACATTATCAAATTCTGGCATTGGATATTCTGTTTGGAATGCTTCGTTGTTTAGTTTTTTAACTAACATATCCGCTGCACGTCTTGCTCCTCTAAATTCTGCTACAAAGTTTTTACGATGACGAACTACATAGCCATCCACTACTGGATCAACTGGTTCATTATGTAATAACTTAGTAATCAATTTAGTCATCGCTGGTACTGCTTTACGCATTGTAGCTGCAGAGTTACCAACTGGTACAATGTAAGCATCTTTTTTATAAATATCTAAACCAGGGTTTTCTTCATACATACCTGTTACGGCTGGAATATCTAATTCTCTAATAACCGCTGCAGTCACTGCTCCACAAGCCATACCATATCTACCTGCGTTAAAAGCTGGGCCTGCAATAACTAAATCTGGTTCAAATGAACGGATCATCTCTAATACTTCAGGAAGAACAGTTTCCATGTTTTCGTTGAAATAGCTATCACCACATACTACTGTTCCAACAATTTCAACATCTTCTCCTAATGCTTTATTAAAAGCCATTCCTGGTCCAATTACTTTGGCTTCTTTGAATGGTTTTGTATCAGCTTTTTCTTCTCCACCAATCCCAGCATAGAATTGGTTAATATAATGTACTACTTTAAAAGTTGCCATTATTGACCTCCTTATCTGTCGTCTCTACTTATATTTAGTTTCCTTTTGCAGACATATGGTTGAAGCCTAGTTCATTTGTTGCTCCTGTAATCGCTTGGATTTCAACTTCAATAGTGCCATCCTCACGTAAACTTCCATCAAATCCACCTGCAATAACATCTACATAATCTAATTGACCAATCAATTTATCCATTGCTGGTAATTCGATCACTTCGTTAGCATTTCCTCCTGTAACACAAGCATCCGCTAACTTATCTGCATCGGCTAAAGACTGACTAGCGCCATCTCGTCCAGCATATTCATCTGTTACAATAACTGTTTTAATATCTTTTTGTTCAATTTTTTTACAGTTCATAATTAAGTCAGTATCTGGGTTACCAAAACCTTCTTGGGTAATAATGACACCATCTAATCCTAAGTATTCAGCTAATTTAGAAGTCCAATCACTTGAACGTTCTTTATCTGCTAAATAAACAGTTTCATTCGTGATAATAACTCCCATGAAGTTTATTTCTTTTCCATGTTTAGCATATAGTTCTTCAATCACTGGGTTGTTTAAGTGATGATAAGTTGTGTTTTTGTCACAAGCTGACACACAGTTACCACTTAAAATAGCACCGTCCATGATTTCAGTTGGATATAAAATAGTTGGAATAATATGTTTAGCATCTGCGCCGTATACATAGGTATCATGTAGAAGTCCTTGTGTTTGTAACATGTACACATATCCCACTTTAGGTAGCTCAGGATACTCAGCAATTTGTTCTAAAAGTGGTTTAGTTTCATAAGTCATCACTTCATCTGGTTCTACATCATGACCTAATTTTCCTACATAATCCGCTACTCTTAATCCTGCAAACCGAACCGCTTGTTCATAACTATGTGGTTCAAGTCCTTCTTTTGGTTCTACTACTAAACAGATATTAATAATTTTAGAGAAAGGTGTTTTTTCTGCTCCTGGACCTGACATGTCCACGATACCTTCTTGGAAACCAACAATCTTTCCAACAGTCATAATGCCACAGCCTTTTAGAGCATGTGTCCGACCGCTACCCACCGTATCCATTTTATTAATAACACCTGGGAATATACCACCTTTAGAGTCCACTTTACAGCGAGGCTCGATCACATCTTTTACTGGAGTAATCCGTGTTTTATCTCCTGGATTTGCGATTTCCACATGACATGAAGCAATACGATCATCTTCTAATACTATTGAGATGATGTCTTGGTCGCAAATATGAAGCGTTCCATCAACAATTTTTGATTCAGTACCAATCACAACTTGATTGATATTAATCTTTCCTAATTCTAATTTCATTTCTTCACCTCAGTTCATATTTTCAAAAACTTACTAGCTAAAAGTACAAAATCGTGTGACGCATAACCACCTCCATTAATTGATTAAATAAAATTTGAGAGTATCCTTTTATAAAGGTAGTTGCATTTGCATACACTCAAATGTACTTCTCATAATGTAGTAATCTACATAGGCAAAATCTTTTAACACTTTTTCGGTCCAATTAGGACGCATTTTGTTCTTCATAAATTTATCATAAACAGCTTCAGCATCTTCGATTAACTCCAAACTAGCTAAATCTGTGTATGGTCGTTGATTATCATCTAAAATAATAGATTTATAATAAGTCTCATTAGGTTTAATGCTCCCACTTAGAGGATGAGTTAATAAGACATAATTATTTTCAATAATGTGTTGTTTTACTATTTGTAAAACTTCTCCGTACTCCACTTCTACATACTCTTTTGGAATACAGTTTATTTTTTCTTCAACCATTGGATTGTTTGTCACTAAAAGCATCTTTTCTCCTCCTAGGCAACACGAAATAAGCGTTCTAATTATCTATGCTACAAATACGTTCATATAACCGGCAACCTATTCCACCTGTTTATATAAAGATCCTTATGCATATTTAGAACACTTTCATCAATTATTCCACAATAAGACAAATTGAATACGAATGAGCAAACCTGTTCATTTTTATTAAAAATTCAGCGATTTAGTTGGTTGAATAATCCTTTAATCATCATAATGAACACCCTTTCATATCTATATGTTGATTGTATCACAATCATGTTATAATTCAAGGGAGTAAAAAAAGAAATGAGGAGTAATTCAGAGGCAAAGTCATTAATTTTTAATGAATATATTTTAATAAAGATAGAATAAAAAGAAGCAATCTGTTAAACAAAAAAATAGCTGACACTCCGAAGAGTCTCAGCTATTTATCTAATCAGATGAATTAAGCGTGGATAGGCATACCTAAAGCAAGTTCTGCTGTATCCATCACAGATTCAGATAGAGAAGGATGTGAGTGAATAGTAAGAGCAATATCTTCCGCATTCATACCAGCTTCGATTGCTAAACCAACTTCAGCAATAATGTCACTAGCATTCACACCGGCAACTTGACAACCAACAATCACATTATCTTCTTTTGTTGTCACTAGACGAACAAAACCATCTGTTTGATTTAGTGATAAAGCTCGGCCATTTCCACCTAATGGGAATTTAGATGCTTTTACATCTAGACCTTTTTCTTTAGCTTCTGCTTCAGTCATACCAACTGAGGCAAGCTCAGGATCTGTAAAGGCTACAGCAGGCATTGCTACATAATCCACTGCCACTGCTTTACCAGAAATAGCTTCTGCAGCAATTTTAGCTTCATAACTTGCTTTATGAGCAAGAGCAGCTCCAGGTACAATATCTCCAATAGCAAAGATAGTAGAAATATTAGTACGTCCTTGATTATCAACCTTCACTAAACCACGGTCAGTCATTTCAATACCAATAACATCTAATCCTAAGTTATCTGTATTAGGACGACGACCAACAGTTACCATCACATAATCTGCTTCAATTGTTTCTTCTTTACCTTTAGCTTCATATGTCACAGTTACGCTGTCACCATTGTCAACAGCTGATTTAGCCATTGCTTTAGTAACAACTTTCATGCCTTTTTTCTTAAATGAACGTTCCACTAATTTAACCATATCTTTTTCAAAGGTTGGTAAAATTTGAGGTGATCCTTCTAAAATAGTTACTTCGGTTCCTAAGTTAGCATAAGCACCACCTAGTTCAGCACCGATAACTCCACCACCAACAATAACTAATTTTTTAGGGATTTCTTTTAAGTTTAAGCCACCAGTTGAGTCAATAATACGTCCACCAAATTTAAAGCCTTTAATTTCGATTGGACGACTACCTGTTGCAACAATCGCATTGTTAAAAGTATATGTTTGAGCACTTTCGCCTTTAATCACACGTAAGTTATGTTCATCAACGAAGAATGCTTCTCCTTCGATAATTTCTACTTTGTTCTTTTTAAGAAGGAATTCAACACCACTTGTCAATTTCTTAACAACTTTATTGTCTTTCCAATCTTGAGTTTTAGAAAAATCAATCGTAACGTCTTTAGTAGAGATACCAAAAACTTCTCCATCTAAAGCATGTTGGTATTGATGTCCTGCATTAATTAACGCTTTAGAAGGAATACATCCAACGTTTAAACAAACGCCACCAATGTATTCACGTTCGATAATGGCAACTTTTTGTCCCATTTGAGCGGCGCGAATAGCAGCAACATATCCACCAGGGCCTGCTCCGATTACAACTGTATCTAATTCAATCGCAAAATCTCCTACTACCATCTTGCCTCACTCTACCCTTCCATTAATAATAATTCTGGATCTGCTAATAAACGTTTAATATTGTTCATTGCTTTTTGTGCTGTTGCTCCGTCTACGATACGGTGGTCAAAGCTGAATGATAATTTCATCATACGACCTACTACAATTTCGCCGTCTTCGTTAACGATTGGTTCTTGTTTAATAGTTCCTACTCCTAAAATAGCTACTTCAGGGTAGTTAATAACTGGTGTAAACCATGAACCACCAACTGAACCAATATTACTAATAGTAATGCTACCATTACGCATGTCAGCAGCTGCTAATTTACCTTCATGAGCTTCTGCGGCTTTTGCGTTAATTTCATCTGCAATATCAAACATACTCTTCATATCTGCATGTTTAACATTTGGCACATATAAACCATGATCTGTATCTGTAGCAATTCCAATATTATAATAATGTTTGTAGACAATTTCGTCTGTTGCATCATCAATTGAAGCATTTAGAACTGGATATTTTTTAACTGTAGCAGTTAAAGCTTTCACCACGTATGGTAAGAATGTTAATTTAGTGCCACGATCAGCTGCAACAGCTTTAAATTTCTTACGGTGATCCCATAATTTAGACACTTCTACTTCATCATGTAACGTAACATGAGGAGCTGTATGTTTACTGTTAACCATTGCTTTAGCAATCGCACGACGTGTTGCTGACATTTTTTCACGAGTTTCTTCTTCAGCAACCCCTACAAATGGTTGAGCTGGTGCTTGTGGTGCTGCTGGTGTAGCAGTAGCTTGTGCTGGTGCTACTTCTGGTGTTGTTTCAGCTGGTGTTGCCACTGATGAACCACCTGCAGCAAACGCATCAATGTCTTCACGAGTAATTCGTCCACCTTTACCAGTTGCTGGTACTAAAGAAATATCAATTCCTTTATCACGAGCATACTGACGAACAGATGGCATAGCTAAAATTCGTTTGTTTGGATCACTAACAGCTACTACACCGCTAGCTACTTCTTGAGTTGAAGTTGCTGGTGCTGATGTTTCAGGTGAAGCTGCTGGTGTTGCCACTGCATCGTTGTGTCCAGGTGCGTCAATTTCTACTAACACATCCCCAACATTAGCCACTGTGCCTTCTGGTACTACCACACTAACTACTTTACCTGTAACAGGTGAAGGAATTTCTTCCACTGATTTATCATTTTGTACTTCTAGTAATGTATCATCTTCGTTGATTGTATCGCCTTCTTTAACGAACCATTTTACGATTTCGCCTTCTGCAATACCTTCTCCGATATCTGGTAATTTAAATTGGAAAACTGCTTTTGCTCCGCTAGCTGCTGGTGCTGGTGCAGCTGGTGTTGCCGCTACTTGTTCAGGTGCGTCAGCTGACTCATGTCCAGGTGCGTCAATTTCTACTAACACATCCCCAACATTAGCTACTGTGCCTTCTGGTACGACTACTTTTAATACTTTACCTGTAACAGGTGAAGGAATTTCTTCCACTGATTTATCATTTTGTACTTCTAGTAATGTATCATCTTCATTGATTGTATCGCCTTCTTTAACGAACCATTTTACGATTTCGCCTTCTGCAATACCTTCTCCGATATCTGGTAATTTAAATTGAAATGCCATGTTTTTGTCTCCCTTTCTGTTCAATTAGAATTCGTGAATTTCTCTCACTTTTGCTTCAATATCTGCCGCATTAGGTAACCAAGCACTTTCAGCTTGACCAAATGGGAATACTGTATCAGGAGCTGATACACGTCCAATAGGAGCTTCCAATGAAAGGATAGCACGTTCTGAAATTTCTGAGACAACTTGTGCGCCTACGCCTGCTTGTTTTTGAGCTTCTTGTACAACTACCACACGTCCTGTTTTTTCAACAGAAGCAATAATTGTTTCTACATCAAGAGGAGCTACTGTACGTAAGTCAACGATTTCTACTGAAATACCGTCTTTTTCTAATTTATCTGCAGCTTTAATTGCTTCACGAACCATTGCACCATAAGTGATAACTGTAACGTCAGTTCCTTCACGTGTAATAGCTGCTTTATCTAAAGGTACTGTATATTCACCTTCAGGCACTTCTTCACGGAATGAACGGTATAACTTCATATGTTCTAAGAAAATAACTGGGTCATTATCTCTAATAGCTGAGATTAATAAACCTTTAGCATCATATGGGTTACTTGGAATAACTACACGCAAACCTGGTGTTTGAGCCATTAAACCTTCTAAGTTGTCAGCGTGAAGTTCAGGTGTATGTACACCACCACCAAAAGGTGCGCGAACTGTAATTGGCATATGACGTGTGCCACCCATACGGTAACGAGTCCGAGACATTTGACCAGCAATAGAATCCATTACTTCAAAAACAAAACCGAAGAATTGGATTTCTGGAACAGGACGATAACCTTCTAATGATAAACCAATAGATAAACCACCAATACCAGATTCTGCTAAAGGTGTATCAAATACACGGTCTTCTCCAAATTTTTCTTGTAACCCTTCTGTTGCACGGAATACTCCGCCATTATGACCAACGTCTTCACCGAATACTAAGACATTTTCATCTTTTTCTAATTCAAGAGCAAGTGCATCTGTAATTGCTTGGATCATTGTTTTTTGTGCCATAATTATTTCGACTCCTTCGCTTCAAATGTTGCAATTTGTTCTTGGATATTTTGTGGAGATACTTCATACATATTTTTCAAGAACTCTGAAATTTTTTGTTTTGGTGCTGCGTCTGCTTCTTTAATTGCTTGTTTAATTTCTTCTTTTGTTTGTTCTACAACAGCTGCTTCTTTTTCTTCTGACCATAAACCTTTTTCAGTTAAGAAAATACGGAAACGAGTTAATGGATCTCTTTCATGCCAGTAATCTTCTTCTTCAGAAGTACGGTATCTCTTAGGATCATCACCTGATAAAGTATGAGGACCGTAACGGAATGTTAAAGTTTCAATTAAAACAGGTCCATTTCCTTCAGCAGACCAATCTCTAGCTTTTTTAGTTACAGCGTAAACAGCTAGTGGATCCATTCCATCAACTTGGATGCCTGGAATTCCAACAGCCACTGCTTTTTGAGCTAATGTTTTAGCTGCTGTTTGTTTAGCACGAGGAGTTGAAATAGCAAAGCCATTGTTTTGGATAAAGAAAACGGCATTAGCTTGGTAAGCACTCGCAAAGTTGATACCTTCGTAGAAATCTCCTTGAGATGAACCACCATCACCTGTGTAAGTAAACACGACATTTTTCTTGCCACGTTTTTTAAGTCCTAAAGCCACACCAGCTGCTTGCACATATTGTGCTCCAATAATAATTTGTGGAGGCATTGCTTTTAAGCTTTCTGGGTAGTTGTTTCCGTCAACGTGTCCACGAGACCATAAGAATGCTTCAGTCAAAGGTAGACCATGTTTAACTAATTGAGGAACATCACGATAACCTGGTAATACGTAGTCTTCTTTTTCCATAGCAAATTGACTTGCTAATTGACTAGCTTCTTGTCCAGCTGTAGGTGCATAGAATCCTAGACGTCCTTGACGGTTTAAAGCAGTTGAACGTTGATCTAAGGTACGCGCCCATACCATATTAGTCATTAATTCAACTAACTCCTCATCAGATAAATCGGGCATTAAATCAGGATTAGTTACCTTTCCGTCTTTGTCTAATACTTGTACTGTTGGGAAATCTGCATTGATGTCTTCTAACAAAGCTTCAAAATCAACAGGACTAATTTTTTTCTTCGCCATTGTTACACAATCCTCTCTCTATTCAATATTTTCCGTTGTTTGTTGCCAAACAGATAGAAAATCTGTATTAATATTTTTTGTTTTTTCATTGATTACACTAATAACTTAACATGGTCTTTTAACTTATGCAACTAATTTGTTTGGAAATAGGCTTCACAAATAAAAACGCTACAAACACCTATGAAACAAAGGGAAGTGAATAATTTCACTTAATATAATTATTACAATTAAAAGTATCCATTTCACAGCATCACTGTATTATAGTACCTTATATTCTGTACTACAACATAGGCTAATAACCTAAATATTACGTGTTATACAAGGGCTTACACTTTTTATTATATCGTTAAGTGAACGTTTAATGCAAAAAAGAACCCTTCTTATAAAAATAAGAAGGGTATTATTTGTTTATTTTCGTTATAAGATTGCGTGAATTTTTTCTTTTAGTTCACCTATATGTTTTTAAGGCTAGCTATCGGCTATAACCATTCTTTATTAACTTTAATATAAATTCTTTTAGCCAATTCTGTGGCAAACATATAAGCAATCACAATCCCAATTAGCCATGGCCAGTAACTACTAGGTAGGCGGGTAAATTTAAAGCCATCTCGAATAGGAGTTGTGACAATTAAAAAACCTGCTAAAATAGCTAATCCACTAGAAATAAGTAAAGGAGTACTTGCTCGGCTTTCAAGGAACGGCACTTTTTCCGTTCTAACAATATGAACTACCATAGTTTGAGTAATTAAACCAACTAAAAACCAACCTGTTTGGAATAAAGACTGATCCGCTATCGTATTAGCTCCAAAGATAAACCACATCACTAAGTAAGTTAAAATATCAAAAATACTGCTAACTGGTCCTATACAAATAGTAAATTTGAACAAGCCTTCTGTTCCCCATTTAACCGGCTTAATAATATCACTTTCATCCACATTATCCCAAGGAGTTGTGAGCTGTGCAAAGTCATAAATTAAGTTTTGAATTAATAGTTGGATAGATAGCATAGGTAAGAAAGGTAAAAAAGCACTAGCAACTAAAACAGAGAATACATTCCCAAAGTTAGAACTAATGGTAATTTTGATATATTTCATCATATTAGTAAAAACACGACGGCCTTCTAAAATACCATCTTCTAACACATTCAAGCTTTTTTGCAGTAAGATGATGGAACTAGCATCTTTGGTTATATCTGCTGCAGTATCCACAGAGATCCCTACATCCGCCTTTCTTAAAGCAGGTGCATCGTTAATACCATCTCCCATAAAGCCTACCGTGTGTCCTTTTTCTTGTAATAAGGTAATAATCCGTGACTTTTGCATAGGAGATAGCTTCGCAAATAAATTAATATGATCTACCTGCTCTTTTAATTCTAAATCAGTCATCTCTGCAATCTGACTACCAATTAATACTTGGTCCACTTCAATTCCTACATCTTGACACACTTTTCTAGAAACAATCTCATTATCGCCAGTTAATACTTTAACTGCTACCCCGTGCTCATGTAATGAAGAAATGGCAGTAACTGCTGATTGTTTAGCTGGATCTAAAAAGCCAACAAATCCAATTAACACCATATTTTCTTCATCTTTCACTGTGTAGATTGGTTCAGTATGAATGTCTTTACGGTAAGCAACTGCAATCACTCGCATACCTTGTTCATTCATCTTCACATTTACTGCACGCATTTCTTTTCTAATCTCATCGGTTAATTCAATAATTTCTCCGTTAATCTCCGCATGGGTACAAACTTCTCCCATTTCTTCTACAGCACCTTTAGTTACCATAATATGGTGATCTTCTAACGTTACTGCTACAGTCAAACGTCTTCTAGAAAAATCAAACGGAATTTCATCAATTTTTTCGACTTGATCAAATAAACGATTATCTCGTTTGCCTTCGTAATAGTTCATCACAGCATGATCAATCAAGTTGCGCCAACCAGTTTGAAACTTAGAATTAATGTAAGCATAGTCTAATACCCGTTCATCATCATCCCCTAACGGATTCACATGCTCCACTAAAACTACTCGGTCTTCTGTGATAGTTCCTGTTTTATCTGTACACAAAACATCCATACTGCCTAAGTTTTGAATAGAAGCTAATTCTTTAACAATCACTTGTTTCTTAGAAAGACTAAGAGCACCTTTAGCTAAATTACTAGTAACAATCATTGGCAACATTTCAGGAGTTAACCCTACTGCTACAGCTATGGCAAAGAAAAATGCTTGATCCCAATCTCCTTTAGTAAAGCCATTTAACAAAAGAACAACTGGAAACAAGACAGCTACCATTCTAAGTAACAACTTACTTACTTTAGAAATACCCACATCAAAAGCCGTATCTCCTCTTTCTCCTGTGGCAGTTTTAGCAATATCCCCAAAGAAAGTTTGATCTCCTGTTCTTAAAATAATGGCTTTACCTTGTCCACTTAACACATCCGTTCCCATAAATACTAAATCTTGCATATCTAATGCGGTTAAGTCTTCATCTCGTTTAACTTTTTCATCAATACCTGCTTCAACAAATTTTTCCACAGGCATAGACTCTCCTGTTAAAGAAGACTGGTTGATAAACAAGTCATTTGTCCAAATTAAAACAGCATCTGCTGGAATCATATCCCCAGTTGAAAGAGAGACAATATCTCCTGGAACTACTTCATCCATGGGAATTTCTTCTGTTTTTCCTTCACGGGTAATAGCACATGTATTTTCAATCAATTCTTTTAAATCAAAACTCGCTTTTTGAGACCGGTAATCTTGAATAAATTGAATAATAACACTACATAAAATCATAATGCCCATAATAATCGCTGCTTCATAATCTTTTGTTAGAGCTGAAACAACTAGAAGTAAGGCCAAAACATAAACAAAAGGATCTTTAAAACAATAAAGCAATAATTTCCAAGCTGGAATAGGACTTTGAGCCGCTACTTCATTAGGACCATATTCTTCTAATCGTTTCGCTGCATCTTCTTCAGATAAACCTTCTGGAGAGGTGCGAAATTCCATCATTAATTCTCTCTCAGATAAAGCTGCTAGCTTTTTTAATTCTAAATCTTTACTTTCTTGACGATTCAACCGTTTTGTTTCTTCTTTTTTAGTTACTTTTTTCATTCGTCATTCCTCACTTTCTTCAATAGATTAGCGAGAAAACGTTATAAGTCACTGACACGAGTGGGGGAAATGACTTATTTCCTTCTCTCGCCTTCGACTACTTCCAGGCTCTTTTGGTTCATTGGTACTGCGGGACATTTTCCTCACCCTTTCGTGTAAGTATTCTCATAATTAAACAAAAAATGCACCCTCGACAATCGAGAGTGCATACGAAAAATCTAATCAAATAGCTCGTAAGTTAATCTCTACGTCGAGTTTTAGCACTATATAGCTTAGACAAATTGGTCAGCTACATTAGAAAAAGCCTTGTTCGACAATTTCAGTTGACCCATTGGCGTCTCTCGACATTTTTGGGCAGTAGCGTATTTCTATATAGGAGCCTCACCTAACAGATTTATTTAATTACATTACAATATAAGTGTAGGAGGTATGTGGATAAATGTCAATAACAACTTACAACCAATCTTGGTCTTTACTTGTTGATAAACAGCTAGCCATAAAATAAACCACTCTAGTTAGTAAAACAGATGTGTTCATCTATTACTCCTTTTATCTATTGTAACTCTTTTTATTTCTTTTTGACAAGAATTTACTTGTCTTCCCAAATCTTTAGAATTTTTTTTAACTTTGCCATTATCCTAGGAAGATGTTGATCTTCTAAGTTAGCATAGTTCACACGGAAACTTTGACTATCTGCCCCAAATAAAAAACTAGGCATAACTAAAAGTTCTTGATGAATAAATAAGTCATAATCTTTTTTAGTTAAACGTTTATGAGGATAGGTTAGCCATAAATAATACCCACCTTTTGGAATGAAATAAGTAAATGCAGTGGGGCATTCTTTTTCTAATTGCTGAATAAACTGCTGTTGCTTCTTAACTAACTGGGCTCTTAAATCTTCTAATTGTCCGTGCTTCATTAAGCCTTTAAGAGCATCATAAGCCAGTACTTGAGGGAAAATACTCATAGAAAAGTCCATCGCCTGACGCGCTTTTGTTAATTGTTCTAACACTTGGACTGGAGCGCTGATCCAACCAATTTTAGTGGTTGAGCCAAGTATTTTAGATAACGACCCTATGTAGATAACATTATCAAAATCTAGCTGTTTTAATTGGGTGGGTCTATCTTTCTTTTCTATATATAATTGACCAAATACGTCATCTTCTACTACTGGAATTTGATAAGAACGACATACATTTAATAATTTTTTCCGGTAAGAAAGTCCTAACAGATACCCTGTTGGATTTTGAAAGTTAGGATTCGTAAACATCATCTTGATTTTTTTTCTAACAATTAAATCTTCTAATTGGTCTAAATCCATTCCTGTCTCTGAAACAGGTACACCATATACACGTATACCTGCTGCTTGGAAAATAGGTAGGGCATAAAAAAAAGAAGGCTGCTCAATCGCCACTGCATCCCCTGGAGCTAAAAGAACTTGAATCAGTAAAAACAAAGCTTGCTGGGCGCCTGAAGTTAAAAGTAGCTGAGAAGCTGGCAACGTTAACTGATTTTCTTCAGTCAAAAAAGCCGCTACTTTTTCTCTTAAAGGTAGATAACCTAGAATGTCTTCTTGTTCTTCTTCTTGAATAAATTCTTTCCAAGTGATATTAGGTAAATCGATGCTTGGAATAAGGGATAAAGGCAAATCACCTGTTGCCAAATTATCCACTGTTTCACTTTTTGGTACTTGTTTTATCTTAGTTAAATACGGTTCTTCTTGATTGAAGGCCCCTTGCGTTAAATATTCTTTCCAATTAGCAGTAAATCCTGTATAACGTCCCCATTTTTCAGGATTTACCCGGGTGCCACTTCCTTGTTTTCTAATAAGAACCCCTTTTGAGGTCAGCTCATCTAAAGCTCTGACAACCGTTGACCGGTTAACTTCTAAAAGTTCTGCTAATTTACGTTCAGGAGGCAGTAGGTCTCCTGGTAATAATTTTCCTGTTTGAATATTGGTTAATACTAACTGAATAATTTGTTGATATAACGGTTCAGTTGTTGTTCTATCTAATTGCCACATACTAATCTCCCTTTTAATTGGATGGTTTAAATATACCCCAATTGGCTCTTTTTATCAAAATAATAAAGGGGTATGATTAATTTTAAACACGTTTACTTTAGGAGGCTTTATCTTGATTAAAAAAGTATTATCAATTGCTGGATCTGACTCTGGGGGAGGAGCAGGTATCCAAGCTGATTTAAAAACCTTTCAGGAATTTGGCACTTTTGGCCTAACTTGTATCACTAGCATTATGGCATTTAACCCTGACAATCATCAATACACCCTTACCCCTATGTCAGAACAACTTATCCACCAACAATTATTAAATAATTTTGCAGGAGGCTCTTTAGATGCTATAAAAACCGGTTTATTAGGTCACCCTGCAGTTGCAGAGAGAATTCACTATTTTATTCAAACTTATGGTCAAAAAAAGCTAATCGTTGATCCGGTTTTAGTAGGAAAAGGTCCTAGTGATTTATTACAACAAGAGAATATCCACGCCCTTAGTCACTATTTACTTCCTAAAGCAACCATAGTTACTCCTAATTTAATTGAGGCAGGTATTCTTTCAGAACAAGGAGAAATTACTTCGATTGACCAATTAAAAAAGTCCGCTAGAAGTCTCTATCAATTAGGACCTGCATCCGTTTTAATAAAAGGTGGTAACCGACTACCAGGTGAAATGGCTATTGATCTGTTATATGATGGAACAGATTATACCTTTTTCAAGTCTCCTAAAGTTAACACGAGCAGTAATCACGGAGCAGGCTGTAGTTTTAGTGCAGCATTAACCGCCTGTTTAGCCCGGAATATTCCTTTAAAGGAAGCCATCGCCTTAGCCAAAGACTACGTAACTTCCGGCATTCAGCAAGGGGTCTTTCTCACCCCGGACATTGGCTACTTATGGCATGGTCATTATTATCAAACTGATCAACGACTCACTTCTAAGGAGGAACATCATGAAACAAACTAGTACTCGTTCAATTATTTTAATGGCGCTTTTTGCTACTTTAACTGTTATAGGAACAACTATCCGAATTCCTATGCCTGCAGCGATTGGTGCCCCCTTTATCCATTTAGGTAATGCAGTCTTACTTTTAGCAGTTCTTCTTTTAGGTTATAAAAAAGGAGCTCTAGCAGGTGGTTTAGGTTTCGCTATCTTTGATTGTTTAAATGGATATGCTGCTGAAGCCCCGTATTTTATTTTAGAAAGTTTTATTGTAGGTGGCGTGGCAGCTCTTATCTTTAAAGCCTTGCACAAAAAAGAGGATCATCTTTCTACTATTTTATTAGTTGCCTTTGGAGCAGGTTTAGCCAAGATTGGCATGACTTTTTCCAAAAATCTTGTACTAGCCTTATTAATGGGCACAAAAATGCAGGCTGCTGTTGTTTTAGCTACCACTTCTTTACCTGCTACTATCGTTAATAGTCTATCTACATTAATCATAGTAACCATTTTGTATTTGCCACTAAAAAAAATTATGAACCAAACTTTCCACTAATAAACAACTTAAATAAATAAAAACTGTCTGTTACTTATTTAGCTTATAAAAACTAAGTAACAGACACTTTTTTTATTATTAATCAGTTAAACCATCTGATTTTTACGCAATAAAGGCATAAGTAATACTCGACTATCAGCTGCTACTTTTCTAACTTCCAATTGAATTCCTTGTTCATCTAAATAACTAAAGGCAGCCACATCTGCTTGATTAACTGCTACAGCGTTAGTAATCATGCGTTTTCCTTCTGAAAAAGACATACCGCCAATATTAACAGATTCAATCTTAACGCCACCTTTAACAACCCTTTCTACATCAGTTGGGTTGGTGAAAAGCAACATCGCTTTAAATCCATCAAAGCGGGAATCTGGGTAAATTTCAATCATTTTACTTACAGGAATAACATTAGCCTGGACCCCTAAAGGAGCAGCTTGTTTTAAAAGTGTTTTTCTTAAATGATCTTTGGCTACCTCATCACTAACTACTAAAATATGATTTACTTTGGCTAATTTTGCCCAAACGGTAGCAACTTGACCATGAATTAAGCGGTCATCAATTCGAACTAAGCGAATAGACATACTCATCTTACTTCCTCCTATTCATTCTCTGCCTGTAACAATTGAACAATATAGTATATTTCTGCTACTGGTAATTTAATTAAAAATGTTTCTTCTAAATAAGTTATGCCTGGAATAATCTGCTGATAAATATCTTGCCACATTTTCTCTTTTAATAACTCTTCTCCTGCTGTTAACGTATCTCCTGTCATAATCCGTTCTAACATACCAGCCAAGTGCATCACCATTGTAATAGTAAAAGAGTAGTCAAAACTTTGTGCCAAGCATTGTCCAAAAAGTTCTGTCCCTTGCCAAAAAATAGGCAACACTTTAGTAGGATTAATAAAGGTAAAGCTTTCTGTCATATAATGAAGACAAACTTGTTTAGCACTGGTTTCATCTAAAGTCATCTCAGCTTCTTTTGATTGCAATTGGTGATGAACAATGTCTACAATTCGTTGTTCCCCTTGACTACTAAATAATTGCTCCATAGTTATAAACGGTACCTCAATATCTGGTTGAATAACACCTGCTGTGGCTATAATTCGGTATTCCTGCTCAATGTGTGCTATTTGCTCTTTCATATTAACAAGAGAAATCGTCAACACTTTTATATCTTCTTCTAAAATTTGACTTAAAGAGGTCTCTATTTTGTGTTTTATCTGAACTGCCGTACCTTCTCCTGATGCACAAACTGCTACAATAGCTTTAGGTTTTCCTAAAAGCGAACCAGATAAATTAGAATTAACTAGTAAAGAAGAAGGAGCTGCCATATAACCACGGAATTTTTTCAGTGAGTCAGCTAGTTCTCTTAGATTAGTCTCTAGTAAAGAGGTTTTGCGAGCTGCCTCTAGTACAATCGGAGTCGTCACCATATCAACTGTGGCCACCTTAATACCAGTACGCTCCTCAATTTCTTCAGAAAAGGTCACTAAAGATCCCATATCTACTAGAAGAACTACGCCACTTCCTTCATCCACTTCTATAACAGACTGAATAATTCTCTCTAGGGCATGACGTGGGTCCATTTCAAGTGGCATGTCTACTCCTCTAATATTATCAACACTTAAAAGACCTTTCACTACTTGTACCATACTAGTAGCTGTACTTTTTCCGTGGGCTGCCACTACAATACCAATCCGTCCTGACATCTTTTCTTCTTGAAGTGAAGCTAATAAAACTGTTAAATAATAAACTTCAGCTTCAGGCACTTTCACTTGATAATAAGTTTGAATTTTATCTTTAATGCCTTTAGCAACTTGCAGTTCATTAGGGTAGGCTTCCACCATGTTTTTAATATTCACATTAATTCGGCGTTTACTTTGACCATACTCAATTTGTTTTAAAAAGGAGCTAATGTGCATCCCCATCGCATAAATAAAACTAGCTGGATATAGATAATCCAAAGCTTGACAAGCATAATCATAAATTTCCTTCGTCAACTTAATAATTTGTTCATCTAAAATATCTTCTAATTTATTTTCTGCATCAAAGGTTAGCTGACTATCTTTATAAAAAGATTTTAAATGAACATTAATATCCGTCATAATAAAATTATTAATGTTTTCTTGGTCCATTCCTTCCATTTCTAACAGAGCGGCCTTATCTCCTATAATGTCATATAAATTATAAGGCAATTCATAGGGATCTTCTGCTATTGGCAACAAACTCTCACCTGGTGTTACTAGCATTTGTGGCTCTAAATATTGAGTCATGTCCTTTAATAGTTGCCGGTTACTAACCAAGTGAATAATGCCATCTTTAATACTAGGCGTTAATTCATTGACTGTAATACTCACTTCTTCTTTTCCAATACTATTTAAAAATCCCCTAGCACACACTAACTGGACATTGGATTTTAATTGTCCAATATTGCCTAAAGTCACACTTCCAATTAAGCCTTTCACCGCATCTTCATCAATCAAAATACGCCGGTAAATACGGTTAGCCTCTAAAGTTAGTAAGGTTCTAAGTAAGGTAATTTGTTCTTTAGCGGGACGTTCATTGAAATTAGGAAGTTGAATAACTATCGGTATTCTCCTCACAAATGTTCCTAATAAAGCAGATTCTGGATTTTCCGTTGTGGCACAAATAATTCGGACACTCGCTTTTCTATTTTTATTCGTTTCTCCTAAACGATTGTATAGACCATGATCCAATAAATAAAAAATCATTTCTTGTCCTTCTGGAGGTAAACGATGGACTTCATCCAAGAAAAGCATTCCTCCATCTGCCTCACTAACCAATCCGTCTTTATCCTCCTCAGCCCCAGTAAAAGACCCTTTACAGTAACCAAATAAATGGCTCATCAACAACTCTGGATTATGCGCATAATCCGCACAGTTAAACACAACTAATTTTTCAGACTTATTATGAATTAACTGATGAGCTTTAGCATATTCAAACATTGTGTGGGCAAAAAAAGTCTTCCCTGTACCAGTCCCTCCAGTAATCAAGCAGTTTAACCCTTTTGGCGGATACAAGACTGCAGCTTTTGCTTGTTCCACTTGAACTTTCATACTACCATTGGAGCCAATTAATTCATTAAAAATACTTTTTCCTTTTTGAATAGAGGATGCTTGTTGCATATTTATCTGTTCTGCTTTTAACGGCTCTTTGTAAGATGGTACTGCACTAGTTAACGGCTCTCTTTGTTTTTCCTTTATATCTAAATAATGAACAGGGCGAGTGGTAGTTTTAAACAATTTCCCTTGGGCTACCAATTGATTCAAATCTTTGCTAGCATTAGAGCGGTGAATAGTTAAAGCTTGAGCTACTTCAGCAGTTGTCACCCCTGTTGGAGGTTGTTGAGTCTGAGTGACCTCCAATACATATTGATAAACTTTTTCAATCCTTTTCATCTTCTCACCATTTTTCTTATTCTATCTATCATTATAATGAATCCACATAAAAAGTCGATACACTTACTAAGAGTGTATCGACTTTTTTTAACCCATTAAAAAATATCACCATTAAAAATAGAATTTTTAACCACAACATAATCTACTTTTCTAATTGCTTCTAAATCATTTCCCCCTGCGTAAGAAATAGATGATTGTAAATCTTGTTCCATTTCAACTAGGGTATCTTCTAGTGACCCTTTAAACGGAATCCAGATTTTCTTACCTTCCACATTTTTCTTCTCACCTTTTTGGAATTCAGAGGCACTTCCAAAATACTCTTTATAGACAACCCCATCTTCTACTTTCGTTTCCCCTGGAGACTCTTCATGGCCTGCAAACAACGAGCCAATCATTACCATAGTTGCTCCAAACCGAATAGATTTCGCAATATCACCATGTGTCCGAATACCACCATCAGCAATAATCGGTTTTCTAGCTGCCTTACTACAACGGCGCACTGCAGCTAATTGCCAACCACCTGTACCAAAACCTGTTTTAAGCTTCGTAATGCAGACTTTCCCTGGACCAATCCCAACTTTAGTAGCATCAGCTCCTACGGCTTCTAACTCACGAACAGCTTCAGGAGTTCCAACGTTCCCTGCAATCACAAACGTATCAGGTAACTGTTTTTTTATGTACTGAATCATATTAATAACAGAGTTAGAATGACCGTGAGCAATATCAATTGTTATATAATCTGGAACCAATTGAAGACTCGCTAATTCATCCACAAACTTATATTCATTCTCTTTTACCCCAATGCTAATAGAGGAGATTAACTTTTGTTCCTTCATTCTTTTGATGAAAGGCAGCCTCGCTGCTTCATCAAACCGATGCATAATGTAAAAATAACCATTTTTAGCTAACCATTCTGCAATATTTTCATCCACTATCGTCTGCATATTAGCTGGTACTACTGGCATCTTAAATGTATGTTTACCTAATGTTACCCGTGTATCGCACTCAGATCGACTGTTAACAATACATTTATTAGGTACTAATTGCACATCTTCATAATCAAAAATTTTCATCTTGAAATCCTCCTAAATGAATCTCAATATTTTAAAAATACGAACGTTCTATAACTAAGGATATAGAACGTTTGTTTCCTATGATAATTTACACTATTACAGACAATAAAGCAAGTCTTTTCTATTATTTTTATAAATTATTTGTCTTTATAAAAAACAAAAAAAGACTTAGAATATTCCAAGTCTTTCAGATTAACTGGGCTAGCTGGATTCGAACCAACGAATGACGGAGTCAAAGTCCGTTGCCTTACCGCTTGGCTATAGCCCAATATAAAGGGCGACTGATGGGAATCGAACCCACGAATGCCGGAGCCACAATCCGGTGCGTTAACCACTTCGCCACAATCGCCATATAAATTACTCATAAAAAAGCACCAGCCCAAGACTGGTGAAATACCGGCGGCCGGGGTCGAACCGGCACGCCCTTAACGGGCATTGGATTTTGAGTCCAACGCGTCTGCCAATTCCGCCACGCCGGCAAAATAAGGCGGTAACCGGATTTGAACCGATGATAAAGGTTTTGCAGACCTCTGCCTTACCACTTGGCTATACCGCCTTCATACAATTAAAAAAAACTGGGCTAGCTGGATTCGAACCAACGAATGACGGAGTCAAAGTCCGTTGCCTTACCGCTTGGCTATAGCCCAATAAAAATAGGCGACTGATGGGAATCGAACCCACGAATGCCGGAGCCACAATCCGGTGCGTTAACCACTTCGCCACAATCGCCATATAATGGCAGGGGTAGCAGGAATTGAACCCACACTAACGGTTTTGGAGACCGCTGTTCTACCTTTAAACTATACCCCTAACTAAAAAATGGAGGAAAGTGGATTCGAACCACTGAACCCTAAGGAACGGATTTACAGTCCGTCGCGTTTAGCCACTTCGCTATTCCTCCAAATGGTGGCTCGGGACAGAATCGAACTGCCGACACACGGAGCTTCAATCCGTTGCTCTACCAACTGAGCTACCGAGCCATGGCGGTTCCGACGGGAATCGAACCCGCGATCTCCTGCGTGACAGGCAGGCATGTTAACCCCTACACCACAGAACCACACTGCTATTTAATTATCAAGTAATAACTTGAATGACCCGTACGGGACTCGAACCCGTGTTACCGCCGTGAAAGGGCGGTGTCTTAACCGCTTGACCAACGGGCCATAAGACATAATATTTATAACTAACGGAGAGTAAGGGATTCGAACCCTTGAGACAGTTATTACCGCCTACATGATTTCCAATCATGCTCCTTCGGCCAGCTCGGACAACTCTCCAAGATTCATACCTACTCTAATAAATTAGTTAGTAACTCCGGCAGTAGGACTCGAACCTACGACATCATGATTAACAGTCATGCGCTACTACCAACTGAGCTATGCCGGAATAAAGCGTGGCAACGTCCTACTCTCACAGGGGGAAACCCCCAACTACCATCGGCGCTAAGAAGCTTAACTTCTGTGTTCGGCATGGGAACAGGTGTATCCTTCTTGCTATCGCCACCACACTATGTTGTTG